>NZ_JBLUQA010000003.1:0-627502 GCF_048068295.1 Pseudomonas sp. NY15435 | reverse complement strand
CCAAACCGGGCAGAGCTTGGGGCATATCGCCCAGCCGCCTGCTCGGCAGGTCGTTTTTTGAAGCAACTGGGCTATCGGACTCGGAACGTCGGGGCTAATTCAGACCATCCTTAGCGCTGATATCAGAGATTTGCTTGGCGACGGGAGCGCGATGGTCGGAAGCTCAACGTCTGACTTGGCCGATGGTTCGTGCCGGCTGTGTGGTATTCGCCAACACCAAGTCTAAGCGTGTCCGCTCTGTGCCGATCTCCCAGGAGTTGCAAGATCGTCTTGAGGCCTACTTCGCCAAGAAAGACCGTTTCCCTTTCTGCCGAGAAGCATTCGCCCGCATGCTGAAGCGCTGCAACATCGAGCTGCCGCGTGGCCAGTGTACTCACGTCCTGCGCCACACCTTCGCGTCGCACTTCATGATGAATGGCGGAAATATCCTGGCACTCAAGGAGATTCTTGGGCACACCTCGTTGAATATGACGATGCGTTATGCACATCTGACTCCCGAATACTTGCAAGACGCAATAAGGCTTAATCCAATATCAAATCTTAAGGATGGTTCGGAGGCGTCGGGAGTTGTGTGAAGTACAGTAGATGAAATTTATGGAGGTTGCATTATTGGGGTTTGGGTATTTAGGTTGAGAGACGGTTCTGCCTTTGTATTATTTTCATCTAATTAGTCTGCTGTTTCCGTGCATGGTTTGTGTCTCGTGGTTTTAGATCCCCTTTGGATTTTGTGTAAGAGGTTTTAGTGGGGTTTGTTTGTTGGTTGATTTTTGGCGCCAATAAACTAAAGGCTATCGCGAGATGAGATGCTCGGTACAAGGGTGATTCGGAATGGCTATAAAACGAAAAGGTTCTTCTGCTGTGGTGAAAGCGCTAACTCTGGTAAAGGATTTCAAATTATTGTTATGAGAAAAACATCTAAGTCTCTTAGTGAATTTTCGTAAGCCTTAACTATTGTAATTTTTGCGATGGGGCCTTCATGGCACTCTTCTAATCTCCGATGTGCTTGGTTGTTTCGGTTGTTTCTTGTTTGAAGCTGATGCTTTCTTGGGGAAGGGTCATCAATGTCTGAGTGAGTTGCTTGCTATTTTTTATATGTGGTGAGCAAGGTCTTGGATTGACCGCTTTAGATTGTTGTTGAGGGGTCTTTGTTGATGGGTTAAGAGTGCTCAATGGTTGAGGTTGAATTTTATGGAGAGTTACAGCAAGACTGTCTCGGCTTTCTGGGTGTTAATAAGCTTCATGGTTTTAACTATAAGCTCAAACGCCGCAATGGCGGAGACGCTCGATGAAAAAGCATGGAATTCGGTTTGGGATAGATTGTCTAAATTTTTACCTGCGAATACCTCTTCCGAAGAAGTTCATGCACTAACTATTGTAGTTCCCGCGACATGGGCTTCTCGAGATCGTGACGGATTAGTTGAGCTTCAACGTATAGCGGGTGCTATTCCTGAGAATACTTTTAATGTAGATCCTTCGCGAATGAGTCTGAGTCTTCATCAGGCTTATAGTAGAATTATATCTGATGTTGCACTTCCTGAACTTCCAAAGGCTCAGGAAGACGAGTTTTTAAAAGCTCAAAATGAATACAATAAGGCTGTTGATGAATATATTGCGCGTGTCAATTCGTTTCGGCAGTTGTGGAAGGAAAGGCAAGAGGAGCTGAAGGCGCAAGGTGAGCCGGTGGATACCTTGGCAAGGAATCAGTTCAAGTCTGATTTAGGAGGTTATTTTAATAGCGTTCAGGCCAAGCTTCAGGTTGCTACCGTCAAGGTCCAAAAATATGCTCCTATTGGTTCACATTGGATTGATGCGCTCAAACTTCTGCGTGCTGAGTTGGCCAATGCCTCTAGCGATATGACCGGGGTGTATAGCTATGAAGGCGGGTTTGCGACATTAAAGTCAATATCTGCAGATTGTTCAAACGAAAATGAAGAGGGGTGGGATGTTTGGTCTTTTAATCAAACTACTAGCTCTCAGACTGTGAGATCTTCTAATTGGAATGGTGGCGGTGGTTGGAGTGGGGGTTTTGTTAATGTAAATTTGGGAGGGGGTGGTGGTAATGGTTCAAATGTAGTTATGACGTCCGGTGATAATATAAAGATAAAATTTTGTAATTTGACCTATGTTTCGCTCCGTCCTGGGCCTTGGTTTGATCCATCTTTTCTACAGGCAATCGATGCTGGGGTGCTGACAATGAAACCTGGTGCACAGCTAGGCGGAAAGGAAAAAATATTTGGCCCAGACGGATCTATACCTAGATTAGTGAAAGGCGCAATCGTAGCGCGTCGAATGGTTTTTGAAGCTAAGTTGAGTACTACTTATTTGAGCGAAATGCGTAAAAACTCTGGTGGTAGCGGCGGAGTTCGCATTGGGCCGTGGAGTATTGGAGGGGGTGGCGGAAGTTCGGAGTTTAAGCGAGAGTATAATACGGCGGATGGGTATTATGGTCGGTCAACATCTACAGATGTTCCGGTTGTCATAGCAATTGTGACCGAGTCAACCAAGTAATAAGAGGCTGCGGTCATGAAGGGAGCATATGTATTAGGGCACGTGCTGATTGTTTTTTTTGGAGCTCTAGCTGGTGCTTTTTTAAGTAAAGATTTTAGAGCGCATGTTTTGGAGCTGGTGCATCATCTGCAAAGCGGAAATTGGGAGGTTGTAACTGATAATGCAGCGATAGAAAGTATTGTTCGAAAAAAGTATGAGGATAGTTCAAAGTGGGTTGTGAGCTTTGCGGCAACAAGTGGCGAAGCTTTTTCGTTAGATACAACCTCTTCTCGACGAGATACTATTCGCTCATTGGGTCGCCAGACTTTGGCGGAGTCCGTAAATCTGAGGTTTAATTCGACATCGCTTCAAGCTGCATATGGGGATTTTTTATCCAGCTCCTTGCTGGAGTTGTCAGGCGACAGTTTTGATTCAAATGGTGATCCATTAAGGCGGCTTGCTGATGAACTACAGAGAAGGTATGCCGGGCGCCCGACGCCTATTGATTTTTCCTTGTATGAAAAAGCTCAACAACGCTTGGCTGCCCTTCCTAATACTGAGACTTTAAAAAAAGCTATAAAGGACTATGGCGAGCAGGGGGTCGGGATATCGTTTGATTTTCCAGCCTTTGAAGTGGCATCTATGCCATCGGATGATGCACCAGGAGCGTGGAATAAGGGGGCGCTAGTGCTCCCTCAGTCGGGTAAGTGCCGAGCTAAAGTAATGCCTAGCTCGGATCCGAATGAGAGTATTGAAGCAAACCTTGCTTTCCTGCCTCGGATTCTGGAGGTCTCATTAGAGCGGGCGTGGATTTCTAGCGATCTTCTTGACAAGAAAAGTATCGAAAATGGGCAGTTAACATCTGGCTATTTTGAGTCAGACGGAAGTTTGCGTGTTATTCCTGAGCGTATATGGGTTTTGATGCCTGAAAATGCTTGGATCCAGGCAGATAGTGAATTGGATGGAAAGAAGCTGCGCTCTTGGGGGGAGGGGAATGTATGCTGTAAAGTTACATGTGCTGGGCTTGTTGCAAATCTTAGTCCTACTAGTTTTCATGCCAATCCAGATGCAACCTTCTCAATGCGGCGGGCTGATCAGATTCCTCTGCTTTATGCAATAATTAGTCGGCGAAGGGCGGCTCCATGAATAGCCCCGGGAGAGGTTTCAAGATTACTGGGCTTGCAGTGCATTTCCTGGCTTGGTTGTTGATATGTTTGATCTTGCTAGGTGTGTCAATTGCTGTACCAGATGCGTTGTATTTTGGCGGAACTCCACCGATCCCGCTAAGGGCTAATCCTAAGTTGCTAATGATTGGGGTGCTTCTAGCTCCTGTCTGTTTTCTTGTTCTGTATTTTGCCGTGCGGTCGGTTGGTAAGGAAAGGGTAGTTCTCGGTATCGCAGGTATGTGTTCCGCGATATTAAGCTTATGTATTGTCGTAGTATCTTTGTTTCCTGGGTCCGGTAGTATTGTGGGTCGTGACTTGGTTCAACAGCCTGAAGTAGCTGTGAATCCTTCAGTCTTTGCATTTACAGTATTCTTTAGTAATGGAGGCTCTGCCCTTTCTGCATCTGAGATTGAGCGGCTGGAGAACTCATTTGCTGTATTTAGGTCTTGTGAGTCTGGGACTCTTTGGGTTAGAGGATTTGCCAGTTCGTCAAAATTCATAAGAAATAATGAGGCGATGAATTTAATGTTGGCAAATAAGAGGGCGGTTGCTGTAAAGGATGTATTGGAAAGAATCACGTCGGAGGCAGTAAGTGTCTTTGAGTGGGGGGCATTTGAGGACATGATGTCTGCTCGTCGCTTGCGTGATACAACGCTGGACGATAAGCCTATAGAAAAGATGGAGGGGTATAATCGAAGAGTGGAGGTGTTTTGGAATGATAGTGTGTGTTTGGGGTTCGGGTTTAGCCCCGCATTAGCACCTCCCGTATCTGGCACATCTGTGACGCCGCTGCAAGATTAGCTAAGTATATAAGTTATCTTTTCTATTTTATTTATTTGAATTTTTTTAGCTTTTACTCTCATCGGAGGTGACTTTTCTGTCGGACAACCGGTGTAGTAACTTGCTCCCGTCGCAACCTGCCCAAGATTTGGGGGCGAGGTTATGGATAAGCCTTTCCGGTTTCGACTTTCCTTCGACACCTGCTTGGGAGGGCTTTTGGAAATGCTAATTAGATCAGTGGCTTAGGTGGAGGGTGTCCGGTTTTGGCGATTTGCGCGTAAAATGATCGGCTTTTCGTCTTGCCCTTCGGATTTCAGAGCACCATGGCCAGCACCCTTTCGGTCAACCAGAACAAACTGCAGAAACGCCTGCGCCGCCAGGTTGGCGAAGCGGTCACCGACTTCAACATGATCGAGGACGGCGACAAGGTCATGGTCTGCCTGTCCGGCGGCAAGGATAGCTATACCCTGCTGGACATCCTGCTGTACCTGCAGAAAGTCGCGCCAATCCAGTTCGAGATCGTCGCGGTGAACATGGACCAGAAGCAGCCCGGCTTCCCTGAGCACGTGCTGCCGGCCTACCTGGAATCCATCGGCGTGCAGTACCACATCATCGAGAAGGACACCTACTCGGTGGTGAAGGAGAAGATCCCGGAGGGCAAGACCACCTGCTCGCTGTGCTCGCGCCTGCGCCGTGGCACCCTCTACACCTACGCCGACGAGATCGGCGCGACCAAGATGGCGCTGGGGCACCACCGCGACGACATCCTGGAAACCTTCTTCCTTAATATGTTCTACGGCGGCACCCTCAAGGCCATGCCGCCCAAGCTGCTGTCCGACGACGGCCGCAACGTGGTGATCCGCCCGCTGGCGTACTGCAACGAGAAGGATATCGAGGCCTACTCGGTGCTCAAGGAGTTCCCGATTATTCCGTGCAACCTGTGCGGTTCGCAGGAAAACCTGCAGCGCCAAGTGGTCAAGGAGATGCTGCTGGACTGGGAGCGGAAGTCGCCGGGCCGCACCGAGATCATGTTCCGTGCCCTGCAGAACGTGGTGCCGTCGCAACTGGCCGACCGCAACCTGTTCGACTTCAACAGCCTGCGCATCGACGAGACCGCCACCCCGCGCTTTCTCGACGTGATGAACCTGTAATTCCTTCCGCAAGGACGTTCGATGCGCGATTACCAGTGGCTGTACGAGTTCTGCCTGAACCGCTTCGGCTCGGTCGAAGCGCTGGAAGCCCGCCTGCCACACTGCAAGTCGCCGGCAGAGCTGGCGGCGGTCGGCGATGATCGCTACCTGTCGCTGATCAGCCTGCGCATCTTCCGCGCCGGGCTCAAGCACAGCCTGGTAGATGCCAAGTGGCCGGCCTTCGAGGAAGTCTTCTTCGGCTTCGATCCGGAGAAGGTCGTGTTGATGGGCGGCGAGCGTCTGGAAAACCTGATGCAGGATGCCCGGCTGATCCGCCACCTGGGCAAGCTCAAGAGCGTGCCGCGCAACGCCCAGTTCGTCCTGGATATCGCCCGGGAGTACGGCAGCTTCGGCAAGTTGCTGGCAGACTGGCCGTCCAGCGACATTGTTGGCTTATGGAAGCTGGTGGCCAAGCGTGGCAGCCAGTTGGGCGGAATGTCCGCGCCACGTTTCCTGCGCATGGCTGGGAAGGACACCTTTGTTCTCAGTGATGACGTAGTCGCCGCGCTCAAGGCCCAGGAAATCGTCGACAAGACGCCGACCAGTCTGAAGGACCTGGCCCTGGTGCAGGCCGCATTCAACACCTGGCAGGAACAAAGCGGTCGTCCGCTGTGCCATATCTCGATGATGCTGTCGTACACGGTCAACCACTGACGCGCAGCTCGGCTGCGGAGGAGGGCGCTTGGATTTGGCCATCGAACGTACCGGCGCGGCACTGGCCCGCGCCGAACGCATCCTGGTGATCACCGGCGCCGGACTCTCTGCCGATTCCGGCATGCCCACCTATCGTGGCCTGGGCGGCCTGTACAACGGCCGCACGGCGGAAGGGATACCCATAGAGGTAGCCATCTCTGGACCGATGCTGCAGAAGGACCCGGCGCTGTGCTGGAAGTACCTGGCCGAACTGGGCAAGGCCTGCCTGAATGCGCGGCCTAACGCAGGCCATGAGGCCATCGCCGAACTGCAACGGCTCAAGCCGGAGTGCTGGGTGCTGACGCAAAACATCGATGGCTTTCATCGTCGCGCCGGGTCGCCGCCGGAGCGGCTGATCGAGATCCATGGTGAGCTGGCGCCGTTGTATTGCCAGTCTTGCGGACTGGAGAGCGCTGAATTGGACGGGCATCTGGATGGGCCGCTGCCGCCGAAATGCGCGCGCTGCGCAGGAGTGCTGCGCCCACCGGTGGTACTGTTCGAGGAGATGTTGCCAGAGGAGGCGATCGACACACTCTATGCGCAATTGCGCAGGGGATTCGATGCCGTTCTGCTGGTGGGGACCACCGCGAGCTTCCCCTACATCATCGAGCCGGTGCTGCGCACGCGGGACGCGGGAGGCTTTACCGCAGAAGTGAATCCGGGGCTGACCGACCTGAGTTCGGTGGTCGAAGAAAGAATGGTTGGTCGAGCCTTAGACATTATGCCGCGCCTGCTGAGTCACATTCCGCGATAAAAAACTTGCATTGCCCCCATTGAGCGGGCAAATTAGCCCGCTAATAAATGGAGCTAATGAGACACGGTCGTGCCCATGCTTAAACGCTTAGCACCCCTCGTGCCCATGAGTTTCGTTCTGCTGCTGGCAGCTTGCGCCAGCCATTCGCCGGAATCGCAGCCGAACCAGGTCGCTTCAGTGCCTGCCACTCGAGCAGCGTTCCAGGTAAATCAGCACAACATAGCGCTGATGAATGAGTCGCAGGACGAGGGGGCCAAAAACGATAACGGCAGTTCGACTGCCCATGTATCCGACATTCTGGACCGCGCGTTCTCGCTGATCGGTACTCCGTACCGCTTTGGTGGGAAATCGGAGCGGACCGGCTTCGATTGCAGCGGCTTCGTGGGCTATCTGTTCCGCGAAGAAGCGGGCATCAGCCTGCCGCGCTCCACGCGTGAGATGATCAATATGGATGTCCCGCTGGTCTCGAAAGAAGACCTGCAGCCGGGCGACCTGATCTTCTTCAACAACCGTGGTCGCGGTCGTGTCAGCCACGCCGGTATCTATATCGGTGACGGCCAGTTCATCCATTCCGCCAGCCGCCGTGGCGGTGGTGTGCGGGTGGACAGCCTGGACGAGAGCTACTGGCGCCTGAGCTACATGGAAGCCAAGCGTGTGCTCGAGCCCGGCTACGAGCCGAAGACGGTGACCCGCTAAACTTAAAGTTTTACTTTAAGTATTGCGCTCAACTCACTGTTGGTACAAAGTGATGGCACTCCTTGACGGGATGCCATCACATGCTCGTTCCTCAGCGCATCATTTTCCTCGCTCTCATCGCTTCGCTGGCCGCCTGCGCCAGTCGTACTCCGCCGTCACCGCCTCCCGTGGTGAACGCGCCCGCTGCTCCCGTCTACAACACCCAGGCTGCTGACGATGTCCTGATCCGTGCCATTGGCCTGGTCGGTACGCCTTATCGCTGGGGCGGCAACACGCCTGATAGCGGTTTCGATTGCAGCGGCCTGATCGGCTACGTATACCGCGATGCCACTGGCCTGATGCTGCCGCGCTCCACCCGCGAGATGATCTCCCTGCGTGCGCCCACCGTCGGTCGCGAGTCCCTGCAGAGTGGCGACCTGGTGTTCTTCGCTACCAGCGGTGGACGTGGCGTCAGCCATGCGGGTATCTATGTCGGGGAAGGGCGCTTCGTTCATGCGCCCAGAACGGGCGGGACCGTACGCCTGGACAGCCTCGACAGCGCCTATTGGCAGAAAGCCTTCCTGGAAGCCAAGCGTGTCCTCGCCGTGCAGAGTCTCGCCCTCCACCCCTGATGCTCAGGAGGGCCAATGACCACCCGTACGCTCAACCTTGACGACTCGCTCTACCAGTACCTTCTCGATGTTTCCCTGCGCGACTCGCCCGTCAAGGCACGGCTGCGCGCCGAGACTGCCAGCCTGCCGATGTCCCGCTGGCAGGTCGCCCCGGAACAGGGCCAGTTCCTTGCGTTGCTGGTCAAGTTGACCGGCGCCAAGCGCATTCTCGAAATCGGCACCTTCACCGGCTACAGCGCCTTGTGCATGGCGGAGGCTTTGCCCGAGGGCGGCCATATCCTTTGTTGCGATCTTCCCGGTGAGTACAACGATATCGCTCGAGGCTACTGGCGCGAAGCCGGCGTCGATTCTCGCATCGAACTGCGCCTCGGGCCGGCTCTGGCCACGCTGCAAGCCCTGGTGGCTGGCGACCAACAGGGTAGCTTCGACCTGGTCTTCATCGATGCCGATAAGGCCAACTATCCCATTTATCTGGAGCATGCCCTGACCTTGCTGCGTTCGGGCGGCCTGGTGGTCTTCGACAACGTGCTGTGGAGCGGGCGAGTGTTGGAGGCGAATCCGGAAAGCGCGGACACACGAGCGATCCAGCAACTCAACCTGGCACTGAAGACGGATGAGCGCGTGGATTACTCGCTGGTGCCGATCGGTGATGGCATGAGCCTTTGCCGCAAGCGTTGAGGCAGGAATCGATAGAAAAAAGGCACGCCAATCGGCGTGCCTTTTTCGTTACCAGCGCCTGAGTCAGGCGACATCCACCAGAATCACTTCGCTGTCCTCCAGCGCGGTGACTTTCACCACCACCTCATCGGCAATGGCAGCGCCGTCGCGGGCCAGCAGTTCTACGCCGTTGACCTCGACCTTGCCAGTTGCCGGCACCAGGTAGGCGCGGTGGCCGTTGCCCAGTTCGTACTCGGCGGTTTGACCAGCCTTCAGCGTGGCGGCGACCAGGCGGCCCTCGGCGCGGATGCGCAGGGCGTCGGCGTCGTTTTCATAGCCGCTGGCCAAGGTCACGAAGCGCCCGGCGCGGTCGCCCTTCGGGAAGGGTTTGGCGCCCCAGGACGGCGTGCCGCCGCGTACTGAGGGTATGATCCAGATCTGGAAGATCTTGGTGACATCCTTCTCCAGGTTGTACTCGGAGTGCACGATGCCCGAGCCCGCGCTCATCACCTGCACGTCGCCCGCTTCGGTACGGCCTTTGTTGCCCAGGCTGTCCTGGTGGGTGATCGCACCCTGGCGTACGTAGGTGATGATTTCCATCTCGCGGTGCGGATGCGGCGGGAAGCCGGTGCCGGCGGCGATTTCGTCATCGTTCCAGACGCGGAGGTTGCCCCAGTCCATACGCTCGGCGTCGTAGTACTCGGCGAAGGAGAAGTGGTGCTTGGCGTTGAGCCAGCCGTGGTTGGCGCCGCCGAGTTGCTGGAAGGGTCTGCGTTCGATCATGACATAGTCCTCGTGGGGCGCGGCTGGCCGGTGGGCCAGGCCGCGCGGTTCATGGGGCTATCTTCTCGCGCAGATGATCGATAAAAAAGCGCAAATATCGGCAGATATAGATCGAATTATTCGATCCTATTCCGCTGTGCGCTTTTCGCCCTGATCGAGGAATTTGCTGAGGAACTGGCGGGTGCGCTCTTCCTTCGGGTGAGCGAACAGCGCCTTGGCGTCGCCCTGCTCGACGATCACTCCCTTGTCGATAAAGATCGCCCGGTTCGCGACGTCGCGGGCGAAGCTCATCTCATGGGTGACGATGACCATGGTGCGTTTTTCCTGGGCCAGGCCGCGGATGGTCGCCAGGACCTCGCCGACCAGCTCCGGGTCCAGCGCCGAGGTGGGTTCGTCGAAGAGGATCACGTCCGGCTGCATGGCCAGGGCGCGGGCGATGGCGACACGTTGCTGCTGGCCGCCGGAGAGGCGCTTGGGGTACGAGTCCTCCTTGCCGGCCAGCCCAACCTTCGCCAGCAGTTGGCGCGCACGCTCGATGGCCTGGGCGCGCGGCTCCTTCTTCACGATGATCGGGCCCTCCACCACGTTCTCCAGCGCGGTGCGGTGGGGGAACAGGTTGAAGTTCTGGAAGACGAAGCCCACGTGCTGGCGCAGCTTGCGGATCAGCCCTTGCTGGCCGCTGAGTGGCCGGGAGGCGTCGATAAGAATGTCGCCGACCTGGATGGTTCCGCCGTTAGGTACTTCCAGCAGGTTCAGGCAGCGCAGCAGGGTGGTCTTGCCCGAGCCGCTGGGGCCGATGATCGCGACCACTTCGCCAGGCGCGACGGTCAGGTCGATGCCCTTGAGCACCTCCTGGCCGCGGAACTGCTTGGTCAGCTGGCGTACTTCGATCATGCGTCGTGCTCCTGGTCATGACGGTTGACCCGGTCTTCCAGGCGATTCTGCAGGTGCGACAGGATGCTCGCGAGGATCCAGTAGATCAGCGCGGCAGCCAGGTACATGGTGAAGACCTCGAAGGTCCGCGCGGTAATCAGTTGGGCCTGGCGGAACAATTCCGGGACCTGGATGGTGGCGGCCAGGGCGGTGTCCTTGACCAGCGAAATGAAGCTGTTGCCCAGCGGCGGCAGGGCGGTGCGCGCGGCCTGCGGCAGGATCACCCGGCGCAGGGTCTCGGCGCGGGTCATGCCGATGCTGGCAGCGGCCTCCCATTGGCCCTTGTCGATGGAGCCGATGGCGGCGCGGAGGATTTCGCAGACATAGGCGGCCATGTTCAGCGAGAAGCCGATCAGTGCCGCCGGCAGCGGGTCGAGTTCGATGCCGGCCTGGGGCAGCCCGTAATAGATCATGAAGAGCTGGACCAGCAACGGCGTGCCGCGGAAGAACGACACGTAGATGCGCGCGATCCAGCGCACGGGGGTGAAGCCGTACAGGCGCATCAGCGCCAGCACGAAGCCCAGCAGCAGTCCGAAGAACATGCCGCCTACGCTGAGGACTACTGTGAAGACCGCGCCCTTCAACAGGAAGGGCGCGGAATCCAGCGCAAGCTGCAGGCTTTCCTCGATCATTGGGTGACGTCAGCCTGGAACCATTTCTCCGAGAGTTTCTTCAGCGTGCCGTCGGCGCGGAATTTCTCGATGGCCTTGTTCAGCGCCGCGAGCAGTTCCGGATTGCCTTTGCGCAGGGCGATGCCGGCTTCCTGGCGGGCGAAGGGCGCGCCAGTCAGCGCCATGGCGCCCTTGGTCTTGTTGACCATGTCAAAGGCGGCCAGGCGGTCCACCAGGATCACGTCGATGCGGCCACTGCGCAGGTCCTGGAACTTGGTTGGATCGTCTTCGTAGGTGCGCACGTCAGCCTGCGGCACGTGTTCGCGCAGCCACTGCTCGTAGTTGGTGCCCAGGCCCACGCCGACTTTCACGCCTGCCAGTTTTTCCGGCGCGTCGTACTTGCCTTCGTCACCCTTGCGCACCAGCGCCTGGATGCCGGAAACGGTGTAGGCGTCGGAGAAGTCGTACTTCTTCTTGCGCTCGTCGGAAATGGTCACCTGGTTGATCACCAGGTCCAGGCGCTTGGATTCCAGTGCGGCGAGGATGCCGTCCCACTTGGTCGGCTGGAGCTTGGCGGTGACGCCCAGTTCCTTGGCGATCAGGTTGGAGAAGTCCACTTCGAAACCGGCCAGCTTGCCGTTCTCGTCCTGGAAGCTGAAAGGCGGGTAGGTGCCCTCGAGACCGACGCGGACTTCGCCCTTGGACTTGATCTGGGCGAGCAGGTCGTCGGCGGCCTGGGCCTGGCCGAAGAAGCTGGCGCCGAGGGTGAGGGTCAGGCTGGCAAGCAGGAAATGACGTCGCAGTGCGGAGAAGGTCATGGTGGTCCCCGTTTTTGGTGTTTTAAGCAGGTTAGTCAACGCGTGGCGACTATATGGGCAGAATCGTTATGCAATAAAATAATAAAAAATTACATGCATAGTTCTGAATGGTATGTAACTCAAGTGGCCGAATGATAGGCGAACAGCGCTGGTGAACCGCCGGTGTGCAGGAACAGGATAGGCCCTGGTTTTACGAAGCGATCACGGCGGACGCCATCGAGCAATCCGGCCATGGCCTTGCCGGTGTACACCGGGTCGAGCAGCAGGCCTTCGTGGCTCGCCAGCAAGCGCACTGCTTCCAGCGTGCCGGCGTTGGGTTCGCCGTAGCGCGGGCCGAAATACTCGTCCCACAGTTGGATGATCGGCCGGGTCGCCGAGTCGTGGCCGAGCAGTTCCAGCGTGCGCGCAGCCAGCCCTTCGACTTTCGGCCGTTGCGCTGCGTCGGTCCGCGAAACGGTTACCCCGATGACGTCCAGCTCCGGCAAGGCCTCGGCCAGCGCGATCGCCAGGCCCGCATGGGTGCCGGCGCTGCCGGAGGCGAGCACCACAGCGGAGAACGCCTGGCCGCTGCTGTGAATCTGCTCCGCCAGTTCCAGCCCGGCGCGCACGTAACCCAGGGCTCCCAGCGCATTGGAGCCGCCGATGGGCACGATGTAGGGCTTGCGGCCCTCACGGCGCAGGCGTTCGCCAGCCTGTGCCAGCAGTTCGTCGGCGGTATCGAGATTGGGGACGAGTTCGACCTCGGTGCCGAACAGGTCCAGCAGCAGGCGGTTGCCGTTGCTCAGGTAATTGCGGTCATTGGTGCCGATGGGGTTTTCCAGCAGTGCTACGCAGTGCAGGCCGAGCTTCGCCGCGACGGCCGCGGTCTGGCGCACATGGTTGGACTGGATCGCGCCGGCGGTGACCAGTGTGTCGGCGCCGGCCTTCAGCGCATCGGCAGCGAGGAATTCCAGCTTGCGCACCTTGTTGCCGCCCAGGGCGAAGGGCGTTGTGTCGTCACGCTTCACATACAACTCGCAGCCCAGGTGTGCGGAGAGCCGCTCCAGCTTTTCCAGGGGCGTCGGGCCACCGGCGAGTTCGAGGCGGGAAAAGCGGGCAAGGGCTTCGCGCAGGGCACTCATGGGGGATTCTCGGTGTGGCGGCGGGATGCGTCACGATAGAGCGCGCGAGGGGCGCCTGCAATGTGGTCGGCGGCCGCGTGACGCCGCCTTGCACGGGAATGTCGCACGTCGATGTGCCATCGCACCGTGGAAACTCCGGAGGCTGTGAATCAATGTGCGGACAGCGGCGCGGCGAACCGCTACGCTCCACCTTCAGATCCGGAATCTATAACCGGGCGATAATGAAAACAGGAAAACCAGGGCGGGAAAATCCGATGACATCTGCAGTACCTTCGCGCGCTTCGCTGCAACGCTGGACGCTTCAGTTGCTTGGCGCACTGGCCCTGATGTTGGGGCTGAGCAGCCCGGCGCTGGCCGACCGGGTGATTCCCTCGGGGATGATGGTGGGCTTCGTCGACAGTGCGGTGTATCCGGTGATCACCCTGAAACGACCGAAGCCGAGCCTGCTACGCCAGGTCATCACCATTGGTCTGTATGAAAAGACCATCAGCTATCCGCTGTCGGTCTCCATCCGCATCCGCGACGAGAACAACCGTTTCATGGTCTACGGCATGCTGCCGAAAATCAGCGGCAAGTTCGTCGGCATCAAGATGGGCCTGGATAGTCGCATCAGCCAGATCTGGGTGATGACCGAAGCCGAAGCGACCGAGTACGTGACCCGCCCGGACACCCTGTTCCCGCCAAGCTGATGGCGATTGCCGTTCAACCGACAGCCTGCTGATGGCTGTGCCCGCACCACTCGTGCGGGCGGGCAGCCGGAAGCGACCGGGATCGGCTATCATGTACGCCGTTTCGAACCTTTCAGAACCGGTCTCCCCATGACGTCCTCTCAACAGCCGCCCCGCGACGACAGCGCCGACAACGCGCAGGAACAACCCAAACTCTCCCTGGCCGAGCTGGCCAAGGCCGCACTTGCCGCGCAGCAGCAGGCGAAAACCGCCTACCAGCATCGCAAGCCTCACGACCAGGCCGAGTACCGTCCGCCGCACCCGCGCGGCTCGCGTCGCTCCATGGGCAAGCGCTGATACAACCTCTCGTCCGAAACACTGTCAGCCAGCGCTCTTGCGGGTGCGCTGGCTGAACTGCGGCGGCCGGCATCGGTCGTATCCGCATCGGCCTTGCCACGCTGGCTGGCCATTTCCCGCTCTCGCGAACCCGTCACGGAATGACAACTGCACCGCCCTGCGCTTTGGCAGGAGCGCGCCTCGCGTCCAAGGAGAATCCATGAAAGTCCTCGTTCCTGTCCTTTCCCTGCTGGCGCTTGCCGGCTGCATCACCATGACCGGCAACTACGAAGTCAGCGCCCATGACGAGTCCGGCAAAGCCCTGAGCAATGGCAAGTTCCTTGCCCATGGCAGCGGTATCTACACCGTGCGCAACTCGCTCTGCTCGGTTTACCCGAAGGCCATCGTCACCATCAAGGACGTGGAGACGGATCAGGAACTGGAGGGCGAAAGTCCTTACCACTGCCGCTGAGGCGACTTACTGGGTGGGCGGCGTGAACTTCTGCTGCTGTCCCTGCTGCAACGTCCACTCCACTACCTGCGCGGACAATTGATCGGCTGCCTTGCCGAAGGCGCTGACCACTTCGGGCACCTGCTTGCCATCCACCGGCTGGCTGACCTCGAAGGTGCGCGAGGCGACGATGCGCTGGCCGAGGGTGCGCACCAGGCGAGCGTCGTAGCGGATGTGGATCACCGGCCTGCCGTTCTGGTACTCGCTCTGGAAGGCGCGCAGCTCGCCGGTCAGGTCGAGGTCGGCCTGCAGGCTGGCTTCGTCGCTGCTCAGGGCGCGGATGCCGCCGTTGGCGGTGAAGGCGTCGAGCAGGCGATCCCGCAGCAGGCCCGGTGCGCGGTTGCTCCAGCGTGCACCCTGGTAACTGCTCAGTTGGTTGCCTTGCGGGACCACGGCGATGCGGTTGCTGTCCAGCGCCAGGCTGGCGGTAGGCGCACTGATGCGCAGCGACCAGTTCACCGTCGCGCTGCTGCGCGCAGGTTGCTGGGTGGCCGGCAGCAGATAGAAGTCCGGGCTCTCCGCTTGCGGGAGGATCGAGCAGGCGCCCAGCAGGCTGACCAGGGCGGCGGCGCCGAGCAGGCGGGGAAGGGCGGTCATGGCTGGAACTCCTTGTTGCGCTCGCGGCCGAGCAGGTAGCCGGTGGGGTTTTCCTGCAGGCGGCGGGTGACGCCGCGCAGGTCTTCCAGGGTGGAGCGCAGTTCGCGGATTGCCGGGCCGATCTCACCCAGGCCGTTGAGGCCGCCGTTCACCGAGTCGTAGTTGCTGTTCAGCAGTTGATCCACACGCTCGCTGCTGCTGCGCAGAGAGGCGAGGGTCTTCTGTGCGTCGTCCATGATGATCTGGCCCTTGCCGCCCAGGGTCTGGTTGGCGCGTTCCAGCAACTGGCTGGCGTTGGCCAGGGTGATACGTGCCTGCTCGCTGGCGGCGGCCAGTTCCTGCACGGTACGGCGAATGTCCCCGCGTTGCTCGGCGACCACGCCGGTGGCCTGGTCGATGTGGTCCAGGGTGCGGCTGATGCGGTCGACGTTCTCCTGGGAGAACATGCGGTTCACGTTGTTGATCAGATTGTTGATGTTGGTGGCAATGTCCTCGCCGTTGGCCAGCAGCTTGGCGAAGGGTGAAGGAATGGTCTTGATCACCGGCACTTCACCGTCCTTGCTGGCCAGCGGCGGGCTGTCCTGGGCGGCGCTGGAGAGCTGGATGATGGCCTGGCCGGTGACGCCGGTGAGGGCCAGCTTGGCGCGCGTGTCTTCGCGGATCGGCGTGCTGTCGAAGACGCGGATGCGCGCGCGGACCTTGCGCGGGTCGTTCGGGTCCAGGCGCAGGGATACCACGTCACCCACGCGGATACCGCTGTACTGCACGGTGCCGCCTTCGGACAGGCCGGTCACTGCCTCGTTGAAGATCACGTCGTAGACCTTGTACTTCTGGTCGTTGCTCGACTGCGCCAGCCACAGGGCGAAGAGCAGCGCGCCGATCGACACGACGAGGGTAAACAGGCCGATCAGCACGTGATGGGCACGGGTTTCCATTTTAGTTTTCCTCCCGCAGGTGTTCGGTGGCCTGCAGCGCGGCACGGCCACGCGGGCCGTGGAAATAGTCCTGAACCCAGGCGTCGTCGGTCTGGGCGACCTGGTCCAGCGGGCCGACCACCAGCACGCGCTTCTGCGAGAGCACGGCGACGCGGTCGCAGATGGTGTAGAGGGTGTCCAGGTCGTGTGTGACCAGGAACACGGTGAGGCCGAAGGCGTCGCGCAGGGTCAGGATGAGTTGGTCGAAAGCGGCCGCGCCGATGGGGTCGAGGCCGGCGGTGGGTTCGTCGAGGAACAGGATGTCCGGGTCCAGCGCCAGGGCGCGGGCCAGGGCGGCGCGCTTGACCATGCCGCCAGACAGTTCCGAGGGATATTTGGCCCCCGCGTCCGGCGGCAGGCCGGCGAGGGAGATTTTAACCTTGGCGATGAACTCGGCATCGCTGCGCGACAGCCTGGCGTGTTCAATCAGCGGCAGGCAGATGTTCTCGCTCACCGTCAGCGAGGAGAACAGCGCGCCATTCTGGAACAGTACGCCGAAGCGTCTTTCCAGTTTCGAGCGCTCCAGCGGCGGCAGTGCCGGCAGGTTCTGCCCGAAGACATGCACGCTGCCTTCGCTGGGCTGGCGCAGGCCGATGATGCTGCGCAGCAGCACCGATTTGCCGGTGCCCGAGCCGCCGACCACGCCGAGGATTTCGCCCTTCATCACGTCGAGGTCCAGGTGCTCGTGCACCGCGTGGGTGCCGAAGCGGTTGGCCAGGTCGCGGACGACGATGATCGGTTCGCTCACCAGCCCATCTCCATGAAGAACAGCGCGAACATCGCATCCAGCAGGATCACCACGAAGATCGACTGGACCACGCTGGAGGTCGTGTGTTCGCCCACCGACTGCGCGCTGCCGCTGACTCGGAAGCCTTCCAGGCAGCCGATCACAGCGATGATGAAGGCGAACACCGGGGCTTTGACGATGCCCACCAGGAAGTGCTGCACGGCGATATCGTTCTGCAGCATGTAGAGGAACATGCGTGGTGAGATGTCCAGGCTCAGGGCGCAGACCACGCCGCCGCCAAAGATGCCGGAGATCATCGCCAGGAAGGTCAGCATCGGCAGGGTCAGCAGCAGCGCCAGCACCCGTGGCAGCACCAGCAGCTCCACCGGGTCGAGGCCCAGGGCCTGGATGGCGTCGATCTCCTGGTTGGCCTTCATCGAGCCGATCTGTGCGGTGAAGGCGCTGGCGGTGCGACCGGCGAGCAGGATCGCGGTGAGCAGCACGCCGAATTCGCGCAGGAAGGAGAAGCCCACCAGGTCGACCGTGTAGATCTGCGCGCCGAACTTCTGCAGCACGGTGGCGCCGAGGAAGGCCACCACCGCGCCGACCATGAAGGTCAGCAGGGCGACGATGGGCACGGCGTCCAGCCCGGTCTCCTCCATGTGCGCGGCCAGCGAGGTCATGCGCCAGCGGCGTGGGCGCAGCAGGTTGCGCACCAGCGTCTGCAGGGTCAGACCGATGAAGCCGAGCAGGCCGATCAGGTGGTCCTTGAAGGTGACCGAGGCGATGCCGATGCGCTCCAGTACATCGACCAGCGCGTTGCCCGGAGGGGGCGCCTTTTCGTCGAGGCGGCACTGGGTGATCGCGCTGCCCACGGTGCGCAGCAGCGCCTGGCGTTCGGCGGGCAGATTGCGGGCGATCTGCTCCAGCTGGCTCATGCGGGCGCCGCCGATGATCTCGGCGAGCAGGGCGGCACCGGCGGTATCCAGCGCGCCGAGGCCGGCGAAATCCAGCTGGGCGGGCGATTCGGCGCTGCGCTGGGCGGCCACCTGGGCTTCCAGCGTAGAGAAATGCGCGAGCGTCCAGTCGCCGCTGACGTGCATCAGCGGTGGGCTGGCGGTGGTGTCGAGCTGAAGCTGGCCGGGCTGGGCAGTCGTCATCATGACTCGCATTCTAGCGAAGTTACGCGTCGCGACCACTTGACTTGTGTGACGCTTTGTAGAGCCTTTGCGGCGGATACGGCGGGCCTCGGCGACATCCTGTTCAATTGACGCCCCAGCTCGCCAGCCACTAAGCTGCGCGCCTGCTTCAGGTGCTCTCGGCGCGAGCCGCGAGTGAAACAGGGAAGCCGGTGAAGTCGATGCGCAATCGACCATTCCGGCGCTGCCCCCGCAACGGTAAGCGAGCTTCGAACCGCAAACAGCCACTGTGCCGCCGGCATGGGAAGGCGCGGTTCCTTCGGAAACCCAGACGTTTCCACTCGCAAGCCCGGAGACCGGCCTGCTGCATCGCATGGCATCGCGGGAGGCGCTGCCGACGTCGGCGCCATGCGCCGCGCGTTGCCGTCCTCCGTCTGCCCCGACTGGTTAGTGCCGCGCGGGTGAGAGCGGCGGAGAATCCTTCAGGTGAAACCCCTATTCCCCAGGTCGACAGCCTTCGTGCTGGCCGGCCTCTGCCGCATGGCGCCCGCGCGCGCCAGCGGCGAATCCCTGCCCATTCCATCCCTGGTTGGCTGCCACCTGGCCGGCAACCTCACGCCCGTGCAAATCCTTTCAGGAGCAACCTGCCATGACTGAATCCGTAGAAAAGGACGAGCGCCATCGCTCGCGCATGCAGCGCAAGAAGGCGGTGATCGACGAGAAGATCGCCCAGGCCCAGGGCGAACGCGGCGTATTCCTGGTCAACAGCGGCAACGGCAAGGGCAAGAGCAGCTCGGCATTCGGCATGGTCGCTCGCGCGCTCGGTCACGGTATGAAGGTGGGCGTCGTGCAGTTCATCAAGGGGGCTGCGACCACCGGCGAAGAGGCATTCTTCCGTCGTTTCCCCGAGGAAGTCAGCTTCCATGTGATGGGCGAAGGCTTCACCTGGGAAACCCAGGACCGCCAGCGCGACATCGCCAAGGCACAGGCCGCCTGGAACGTGGCGCGGCAACTGCTGAACGACCCGCAGGTCGGCCTGGTGGTGCTGGACGAAGTGAACATTGCCCTCAAGCACGGCTACCTGGAACTGGACGCCGTGCTGGCCGACATCGCCGCGCGTCCGCCGATGCAGCATGTGGTCGCCACTGGGCGCGGCGTGCAGCCGGAGATGGTCGAGGCCGCCGATACCGTGACCGAAATGGGCCTGGTGAAACATGCCTTCAAGGCAGGGATCAAGGCGCAGAAAGGGGTGGAGTTCTGATGGTCTGGGGCTTCCCTCACCCTAATCCTCTCCCGGGGGGAGAGGGGACCGTTCGGTGTTTGAAGAAACGTTGGCGCTCGCCGGCAGGCTCTGCTGCCTCGGCTGACCGCAGCGCGGTTGTTGATCGACGAAAAGCCATCCCACAGGACACACCCAACTGCTCCCTCTTCCTCTGGGAGAGGGCTGGGGTAAGGGGCTCTCTGCCCGTGCCGGGGAGTGCGACTGATGCGTGATGCGCGCCAATGCCCCGCTCTGCTGATCGCCGCGCCCGCTTCTGGCCAAGGCAAGACCACCGTGACCGCCGCCCTGGCGCGCCTGCACACGCGCCTCGGGCGCAAGGTTCGGGTGTTCAAGTGCGGCCCGGATTTCCTCGACCCGATGATCCTCGCCCGTGCCAGTGACGCACCGGTCTACCAGCTGGACCTGTGGATGGTCGGCGAGGGCGAAAGCCGCCGCCTGCTCTGGGAAGCGGCCGGCGAGGCTGACCTGATCCTCATCGAGGGCGTGATGGGCCTGTTCGACGGCTCGCCCTCGGCCGCTGATCTCGCACGGCGATTCAACGTGCCGGTGATGGCGGTGATCAATGGCCAGTCCATGGCCCAGACCTTCGGCGCCATGGCCGTCGGCATGGCTACTTATCAGAGCGACTTGCCGTTCTCCGGCGTGCTCGCCAACCGCATCGGCAGCCAGCGCCACCGTGACCTGGTGCGTGACAGCCTGCCGGAGTGGATTCGCTGGTATGGCGCGTTGCCGCGCGATACCGAAGTGGAGCTGCCCAGCCGACACCTCGGCCTGGTGCAGGCTGGCGAGCTGGCTGACCTCGATGCCCGCCTGGACGCCGCCGCCGATGCACTGGCGGCCAGCGCCAGTACCGAGCTGCCGCTGCCGGTGAGCTTTGCTGCGCCGGAACCGCGCAGCGAGTCTTCCCGCCTCGACGGCGTGCGCATCGGCGTGGCGCGGGACAATGCCTTCGCCTTTCTTTATCAGGCCAACCTCGACCTGCTGCGCGAGCTGGGCGCCGAGCTGGTGTTCTTCTCGCCGTTGCGTGACGGAGCGCTGCCGGAAGTGGACAGCCTCTACCTGCCCGGCGGCTACCCGGAACTGCACCTGCAGGCGCTGGCGGAGAACCGCGCCATGGCCCTGGCAATCCACGCGCACCACGAGATGGGCAAGCCGATCCTCGCCGAGTGCGGCGGCATGCTCTATCTGCTCGATGCGCTGACCGACGCAGCCGGCGAGCGCGCAGAACTGCTCGGCCTGCTGCCGGGTGAAGCGCGCATGCAGAAGCGCCTCGCCGCGCTGGCGCTGCAGGCCGTGACGCTGCCAGAAGGCATTCTGCGCGGGCACACCTTCCATCATTCGTTGCTGGACAGCAGCGCGGAGCCGCTGGCCCGTGGCGTCTGCCCCAACGACAAGCCGGTGGCCGAAGCGGTGTTCCGCCGTGGCCGGCTCACCGCGTCCTATATCCACTTCTACCTGCCGTCCGATCCGGACGCCGCGGCCGCACTCTTCAGACCATGACCGAGCATGCCTACAGCCCAGAAGAGCGCGCCGCGCTCTACCGCGCCATTGCCGAGCGCCGCGACATGCGCCACTTCAGCGGTGGAGAGGTGTCGCCTGAGTTGCTCGCGCGCCTGCTGGAAGCGGCGCACCAGGCACCCAGCGTCGGGTTGATGCAGCCGTGGCGCTTCGTCCGCGTGACCGCGCGGGAGCTGCGCCAGTCGATCCATGCTCTGGTGGAGGAGGAACGCGTGCGTACCGCCGAGGCGCTGGGCGAGCGTTCCGACGAGTTCATGCGGCTGAAGGTCGAGGGCGTGCTCGACTGCGCCGAAGTGCTGGTGGCCGCCTTGATGGATGGCCGCGAGGCGCATGTGTTCGGCCGTCGTACCTTGCCGAACATGGACCTCGCCTCGCTGTCCTGCGCGATCCAGAACCTCTGGCTCGCCTCCCGCGCCGAAGGCCTCGGCATGGGCTGGGTATCCCTGTTCGATCCTGCCGCGCTGGGCGAGCTGCTGGGCTTGCCGGCAGGAGCCGAGGCCGTGGCGGTGATCTGCCTTGGCCCGGTCAGCGAGTTCTATCCCGCGCCGATGCTGGCGCTCGAAGGCTGGCGTCAACCGCGCGCGCTCAGCGAGCTGCTGTACGAGAACCACTGGGGAGAGCAGCCATGAGCCTGGCCCTGCTGGGCGTCCTTGGCGTGGCGCTGGATGCCCTGCTGGGCGAGCCGAAACGCTGGCATCCGTTGGTGGCATTCGGGCGGTTGGCGGATCGGTTGGAGCGGCGCTTCAATCGTTCCCGAGTTCCGGAGCGCCCTCTCCCTAACCCTCTCCCTGAAGGGAGAGGGGACTGTTCAGTTTCAGGCGAAACGACGAGCAGGTCGGCAACTCCAATTTGCTCCCTCTCCCTTCAGGGAGAGGGCTGGGGAGAGGGTGTATCTGCGAGCGCCATGAGTCCCAGGAATGACACCCCCGGCCTCGCCTGGCGCAGCCATGGCGTCACCGCCTGGATCATCGCAGTCATCCCGCTGACCCTGGTCGCGCTGCTGCTCAGCCTGCTGCCCTATGTCGGCTGGATGGTGCAGGCGCTCGCGTTGTACGCCGCGCTGGGCCTGCGCAGCCTGGGCGAACACGCCGAACCGGTGGCGCTGGCCTTGCGCACCGGTGACCTCAACGAAGCCCGGCTGCGCGTGGGCTACATGGTTAGCCGCGAAACCGCCGAGCTGGACGAGACCGCCGTGGCCCGCGCCGCCACCGAATCGGTGCTGGAGAACGGCAGCGATGCGGTGTACGCCGCGCTGTTCTGGTTCGCCGTGGCCGGCGCGCCGGGCGTGGTGCTCTATCGCCTGAGCAACACCCTCGACGCCATGTGGGGCTACCGCAACGCGCGCTTCGAGCGCTTCGGCTGGGCGGCGGCGAAGATCGACGACGTGCTCAACTACATTCCGGCGCGGCTGGTGGCCTTCACCTACGCGCTGCTCGGCCATACCCGGCTTGCCTTGCGTTGCTGGCGCACGCAGGCGCCGCAGTGGGACAGCCCCAACGCCGGCCCCGTGATGGCCGCCGGCGCGGGTGCGCTGTGTGTATCGCTCGGTGGCTGCGCCCGCTACCACGGCGAACTGCACGAACGCCCGCAGCTGGGCGAAGGCCCAGCGCCCACCGCCGTGGACATCTGGCGCGCGCTGGCCCTGGTGCGCCAGGGGGTGTTGTTATGGTTGGTGATCATCCTGATTCTGGGAGTGCTCTGATGCTCGAACATGGCGGCCGGTTGCGCAAAGCGGCGCAGCAGTACGGTATTCCGCTCGCCGAGTGGCTGGACCTGTCCACCGGTATTTCGCCCTGGTCCTGGGCTCTGCCCAGCGTGCCGGCGACGGCCTGGATGCGCTTGCCGGAGGACGGCGACGGCCTGGAAGCTGCCGCACGCCGCTACTACGGCGCCGAGAAGCTGCTGGCGCTGCCCGGCAGCCAGGCGGCGATCCAGTTGCTGCCGCGCTTGCGCAGGCCGGGCAAGGTCGGCGTGATCTCGCCTTGCTATGCCGAGCATGCGGAATCCTGGCGCGCTGCCGGGCACATCCTGCGCGAGGTCAGTGACCAGGAGGTGCCCCATCACCTGGAGCGCTTCGACGTGCTGGTGGTGGTCAACCCGAACAACCCCACCGGCCGGCGCATCGAGGCCGGCGTTTTGCTGGAATGGCATGCGCGCCTGCAGGAACGCGGCGGTTGGTTGGTGGTGGATGAAGCCTTCATGGATTGCACGCCCGAGCACAGCCTGGCGCCCAGTTGCGCCAGCCGGCCGGGGCTGATCGTGCTGCGCTCCTTCGGCAAGTTCTTCGGCCTGGCCGGCGCGCGCCTGGGCTTCGCCTTCGCCGAACCGCGCCTGCTGGAAAGCCTGGCGAAACTGCTCGGCCCCTGGGCGGTGAGCGGCCCGACGCGCTGCGTCGCGCAGGCGGTCCTGGGCGAGTTCCAGGAGCAGATTCAGCGGCGACGCGATCTTCACGAGGCCAGCCGGCATCTGGCCGGGCTGCTGGGCGAACACGGTTTCGCCCCGCAGGGCGGCACAGCATTGTTCCAGTGGGTGGTTTCCATGCGCGCCCACGCGCTGCGCGATCACCTGGCGCGGCAGGGAATCCTCGTGCGCCTGTTCGAGACGCCCAACAGCCTGCGTTTCGGCCTGCCGCCGGATGAAAAGGGCTGGGAACGCCTGGAGCATGGCCTGCGCACCTTCAACCAGATGGAGAGCCTGCGTTGAGCACGTTGATGGTGCAGGGCACCACCTCGGATGCCGGCAAAAGTACGCTGGTGACCGCGCTGTGTCGCTGGCTGCGCCGACAGGGCGTGGCGGTGGCGCCGTTCAAGCCGCAGAACATGGCGCTCAACAGTGCGGTCACCGCCGACGGCGGCGAGATCGGCCGCGCCCAGGCGGTACAGGCGCAAGCCTGCCACCTGGCGCCGCACACCGACATGAACCCGGTGCTGCTCAAGCCCAACAGCGACACCGGCGCCCAGGTAATCATCCACGGCCGTGCGGTGACCAGCATGAATGCCGTGGCCTACCACGACTACAAACGCGTTGCGATGCAGGCGGTGCTCGAATCCCACCAGCGTCTTTGCGCGCAGTACCCGGTGGTGATGGTGGAAGGCGCGGGGTCGCCGGCGGAGATCAATCTGCGCGCCAACGACATCGCCAACATGGGCTTCGCCGAGGCAGTGGATTGCCCGGTGATCCTGATTGCCGACATCGATCGCGGCGGCGTATTCGCCCACCTTGTCGGTACCCTGGAGCTGCTCTCCGAAAGTGAGCGGGCGCGGGTGAAGGGCTTCGTGATCAATCGATTCCGCGGTGACATTGCGCTGCTGCAGAACGGCCTCGACTGGCTGGAAGAACGCACCAGCGTGCCGGTGCTCGGCGTGCTGCCATACCTGATGGACTTCCACCTGGAAGCCGAGGACGCCATCGACACCCGCCAGGCCGCCAAGATCGGCGAGCGCCTGCGCGTGGTGGTGCCGGTGCTACCACGTATCAGCAACCACACCGACTTCGATCCGTTGCGCCTGCACCCGCAGGTGGAACTGACCTTCGTCGGCCCCGGCCAACCTATCCCGCCGGCGGACCTGATCATCCTGCCTGGCTCCAAGAGCGTGCGACCGGACCTGGCCTTCCTCCGCGCCCAGGGCTGGGAGGAAGCGATCCGCCGTCACCTGCGCTATGGCGGCAAGCTACTCGGCATCTGCGGCGGCTTGCAGATGCTCGGCCGCAGCCTGGCCGACCCGCACGGCCTGGAAGGTGCGGCGGGGGAGAGCGCCGGTCTCGGCCTGCTGGATTTTTGCACGGTGCTGGAGCCGGAGAAGCAGTTGCGCAATGTCAGCGGCCAGTTGGCGCTGGAAGAGGCTCCGGTGAGTGGCTACGAAATTCATGCCGGCGTCACCGAAGGCGTAGCGCTGGCTAACCCGGCCGTACGCCTGAGCGATGGGCGCACTGACGGCGCAGTGAGTGACGACGGTCAGGTGATGGGCACCTACTTGCACGGGCTGTTCGAGTCCGCCGCGTCCAGCTCGGCGCTGCTGCGCTGGGCCGGTCTGCGTGAGGTGCAGAGCATCGATTACCACGCTCTGCGCGAACGTGATATCGAGCGCCTGGCCGATCAGATCGAGGCGCATCTGGATACCGAAAAATTGAGAGCACTGTGCGGGCTGCAGGGTGCATGACTCGTCCATCCTGCCGCACCTGGCTTTTTTGTAGGAGCGAGCTTGCTCGCGAACCGCACGACACCAATGTGGCCGGCAAAGATGTTCGCGAGCAAGCTCGCTCCTACAGGTCCCGATTTTCAGGGAGACACCATGCTTGAACTGATCCTCGGCGGCGCCCGTTCGGGCAAGAGCCGCCTGGCCGAACGCCTTGCGCAGGACAGCGGCCTGCCGGTCACCTACGTCGCCACGGCCCAGGCCGGCGATGGCGAGATGTCCTCGCGCATCCTCCAGCACCGTGAGCGCCGCCCCGAACACTGGGGCCTGGTGGAAGAGCCGCTGGCCCTGGCCGACGCCCTGGAGCGCCTGGCCAAGCCGCAGCACTGCGTACTGGTGGACTGCCTGACCCTGTGGGTCACCAACCTGCTGATCCATGAAGACGGCTGGCACCTGCGCGGCGAGATCGATGCGTTGCTGGAAACGCTGCCGCAACTGCCCGGGCGAGTCATCCTGGTCAGCAACGAAACCGGGCTGGGGGTGGTGCCGATGGGCGAGCTCAGCCGCCGATATGTCGATGAGGCCGGCTGGCTGCACCAGTCCCTGGCCGAGGTCAGCGAGCGCGTGGTGTTCACCGTCGCCGGCCTGCCCATGGTGTTGAAGGGGGAAGCATTATGAGTCTGCAATGGTGGCTGCAAGGTACCCAGCCGATTGACCGTGTGGCGCAGGACAAGGCCGCTGCGCGCCAGGACCAACTGACCAAGCCGCGCGGCGCGCTGGGCCGGCTGGAAGAGGAAACCATCCGCCTGGCCGGCCTGCAGGGCCGCGAGCGGCCGACGCTGGAGCATATCTGGATCGCCCTGTTCGCCGGTGACCACGGCGTGGTCGCAGAAGGCGTGTCGGCCTATCCCCAGGCAGTGACGGTGGAGATGCTGCGCAATTTCGTGCGCGGTGGCGCGGCGATCAGCGTGCTGGCCCGCGATCTCGATGCGCGCCTGGAAGTGATCGACCTGGGCACCGCTACGCCGCTGGAGCCGCTTCCGGGAGTGCTGCACGTGATGGTCGGCGCCGGCACCGCGAACTTCACCAGGGAACCGGCGATGACCGCCGCGCAGTGCCTGATCGCGCTGGAGGCCGGCCGCGAATCCGTGCGCCGCGCGCAGCAGGCCGGTGCGGAGTTGTTCATCGGCGGCGAAATGGGTATCGGCAATACCAGCTCGGCGGCGGCCCTTGCCTGCGCCCTGCTGGACGAGCCGGCGCAGGCACTGGTCGGCCCCGGTACCGGACTGGACTCGCAGGGCGTCGCGCACAAGGTCGAGGTGATCGACCGCGCGCTGGCACTGCACCGCGCCCACTGCGACGAGCCCTTCGAGGCCTTGTGCCGTCTGGGTGGCTTCGAGATCGCCGCGCTGGTGGGGGCCTATCTCGCCTGTGCGCAGAAGGGTATCCCGGTGCTGGTGGACGGTTTCATCTGCACCACTGCCGCGCTGTGCGCCACGCACCTCAATCCCGGTTGCAGGGACTGGCTGCTGTTCGCCCATGCCGGTGCCGAGCCGGGGCATAACCGTGTGCTGGCAGCGCTGAACGCGCAGCCGCTGCTCGACCTCGGCCTGCGGCTGGGCGAAGGCAGCGGCGCGGCGCTGGCGGTGCCGCTGCTGCGCCAGGCTTGCCGGCTGCACAGCGAGATGGCGACCTTCGCCGAGGCGGCGGTGTCGGACCGTCCGGCATGACGCTGCGTATTGAACTGTTGCGCCACGGCGAGACCGAGCGTGGCGGCGGCTTTCGCGGGCGCCTGGACGATGCCCTGACCGAAACCGGTTGGGCGCAGATGCGTGGCGCACTGGGTGATGAATGCCGCTGGTCAGCGCTGGTCAGTTCGCCTTTGCGGCGCTGCGCTGCGTTTGCCGAGGAACTGTCGGCGCGCCACGGTCTGCCACTGCTCTTCGAGCCGGGCTTGCAGGAGCTGGACTTCGGCGAGTGGGAAGGCATTTCGCCAGCTACGCTGATGGAAAGCGATGCTGCGGCGCTGGAGCGCTTCTGGAGCGACCCCTACGCTTTCCCTCCGCCCGGTGGAGAGGCCATGGGAAACTTCGAATCCCGCGTCTTCGCCGCTTTGGAGCGCCTCTACCAGACCCATGCCGGATCCTCCGTGCTGCTCATCACCCATGGTGGCGTGATGCGCCTGCTCGGCGCGCTGGCCAGCGGCCTGCCGGCGAAGCGCCTGCTGGAAGTGGTGGTGAGCCACGGCGAATGCATGGCGCTGGACGTGACCCGTGAAGGTGACGGCTGGCGCATCCACAAGGCGCAACCGTGAGTCGAGCCTTTGATGAACAACCCACACCCGGAACGTGAGCAAGAGGCAGCCGAGCCCGCCGACCAGGCCGCCGAAGGCGCGCGCGGCCAGCTCAGTGACTGGTGCCTGCCGCTGGTGGCATTGCAGTTCCTCACCCGCCTGCCCGTGCCTCTGAGGCACATGCCGACGCCAGGGCAGTTCGGCCGCGCCACGTTGTATTACCCCCTGGTGGGGTTGCTGATAGGTGCCGTGCTGTTCGCCATGGGCGAGTTGCTCAGTGGCGTGCACCTGCTGCTGCAGGCGGCGCTGATCCTGCTGGTGTGGGTGGTCTTCACCGGCGCGTTGCACCTCGACGGACTGGCTGACACGGCAGACGCATGGATCGGCGGATTGGGCGATCGCGAACGCACCCTGGCGATCATGAAGGACCCACGCTGCGGCCCGGCGGCAGTCGTTGCGCTGGTGCTGTTGCTACTGCTGAAGTTCGCCGCGATCACCGCCATCCTCGGCAATCACCAGCACTGGGGCTTGTTGCTGGCGCCCTGGCTGGGGCGCTGCGCGTTGCCGCTGCTGTTCTTCACCACTGACTATGCGCGCAAGGGCGGCCTCGGCCAGGCGCTGGCCGACCACATGCCGCGCGGCGCGATGCCGTGGATGCTGGCGGCCAATGCGGCACTGATGGTGCTCGCAGGCCTGACTGGCATGCTGGCTCTGGCGGTTGCGCTGGTGGTGTTCGTCTGGCTGCGCAGCCGCTTCATCGCC
Organism: Pseudomonas sp. NY15435; assembly: GCF_048068295.1. Lineage (NCBI taxonomy): Bacteria > Pseudomonadati > Pseudomonadota > Gammaproteobacteria > Pseudomonadales > Pseudomonadaceae > Pseudomonas > Pseudomonas sp. NY15435. The sequence continues at coordinate 599,259 of NZ_JBLUQA010000003.1, read as the reverse complement.
CGCCTGGGCGGCACCACCGGGGATACCGCCGGGGCGATGCTGGAGATGATCGAGTGCGCGGTGCTGGTGGCGCTGGCGCTCTGAGAGCTGCGAGTTTCGGCTGAACCTGTAGGAGCGAGCTTGCTCGCGAACGGGGTTCCCGGCCGCACCAGTGCCGTGCGGTTCGCGAGCAAGCTCGCTCCTACAAAAAGCGCTTACCACCTCGTTCAGTCGGAAGGGGCGGAGGGCTGCGCAGGGCGATCAATCAAACGCGAAATGCTCCGTCTTCAACCCCATGATCGAGCGCACCGGCTTGGCCATCGCTGCCGCGTGCCCCTTGGCGCGCGGCAGCAGGCGGGCGAAGTAGAAGTCACTGGTGGCGATCTTGGCCTTGTAGAAGTCGCTCGATTCGCTGCCGCCCTGGCGCAAGCGCTTGCGTGCGGCGGCTTCCTGCAGTGCCCAGGAATAGGCCAGCGCGGCATAGCCGGAGAACATCAGGTAGTCGTGGCTGGCAGTGCTCACCAGGTCGCGCTGTTTACGGGCGGTGAGGGCGATGCGCAGCGTGAGGATATTCCACTGTGCGCAGAGCTTGAGCAGCGTGAGCGCGCGACCGCGCATGGCGGGTTCCTGCTTGAGCAGCTCCAGCGCGAACTTCGCCACTTGCCGGGTGAAGTCGCGCACGGCCTTGCCCTGGGTCATCAGCAGCACCTTGCGGCCGAGCAGGTCCAGCGCCTGGATGCCCGTGGTGCCTTCGTAGAGCGTGGCGATCCGCGCGTCGCGGACGATCTGCTCCATGCCGTGCTCCTTGATGTAGCCGTGGCCGCCGAACACCTGCATGCCGAGATTGGCGCTCTCCAGGCCCAGTTCGGTCAGGCAGCCCTTGAGGATCGGCGTAAGGAAGCCGAGCTTGTCGTCCCAGCGGTCGTACTCGGCATTGGAGTGGGTCAGCAGGCCCTGGATCATCTTGTCGGCGTACTGAGTGGCCAAGTAGATCAGCGCGCGGCCGCCCTCGGCCACCGCCTTCTGGGTCAGCAGCATGCGGCGCACGTCGCCATGGTGCATCAGGGTGTCGGCGATTTCGCCCGGCTCCTTGGTGCCGGAGAGGGCGCGCATCGAACGGCGCTCACGGGCATAGGCCAGCGCGCCCTGGTAGGCCAGTTCGGCGGTGGCGACGCCCTGGATGGCGGTGCCGATGCGCGCGCTGTTCATGAAGGTGAACATGCACTCCAGGCCCTTGTTCGGTTCGCCGATCAGGTAGCCGGTGGCGCCGTCGAAGTTCATCACGCAGGTGGCGGAAGCCTTGATGCCCATCTTCTTTTCCAGCGCGCCGCAGCTCACGCCGTTGCGCGGGCCGAGCGCGCCGCCTTCACCCGGAAGGAATTTCGGCACGATGAACAGCGAGATGCCGCGCGTGCCCTTGGGCGCATCAGGCAGGCGCGCGAGGACGATGTGCACGATGTTCTCGGTGAGGTCGTGCTCGCCGGAGGAGATGAAGATCTTGGTGCCGGTGATCGCGTAACTGCCGTCGGCGTTGGTTTCCGCGCGGGTCTTCACCTGGCCCAGGTCGGTGCCGCACTGCGGCTCGGTCAGGCACATGGTGCCGCCCCAGCGGCCTTCGGTGAGCGGAGTGAGGTAGGTCTGCTTCTGTTCTTCGGTGCCGTGCTGCATCACGGTGTTCATCGCGCCCAGCGATAGCCCCGGGTACATCGAGAACGGCCAGTTGGCGGTGCCCATCATCTCCTGCTTGAGCGCACCCAGGCTCATCGGCAGGCCCTGGCCACCGTATTCGACCGGGTGCGACAGGCCCTGCCAGCCGCCGGCGACGTAGGCGTCGTAGGCTTCCTTGAAGCCCTTGGGCGTGCGCACTTCGCCGTTCTCCAGGTGGCAGCCTTCCTCGTCGCCGCTGTGGTAGAGCGGGGCGATCACTTCCTCGCAGAGCTTGGCGCACTCGCCGAGGATAGCGTCTACCATGTCCGGCGTGGCTTCGCCGCCGTTGACCAGGTTCTGGTAGTGGCTGGGGAAATCGAAGACTTCGTTGAGCAGGAAACGGGTATCGCGCAGCGGAGCTTTGTAGACGGGCATCGGGGACCTCGGACCGTGATGCGCCCCGTCGAAAGCGCGGGGCTGGCTGGCCGCAGTTATACGGCCGGAGCTCGGTGGTGCCCTTGGCTGCGCCAACGCCTGGTGTTGGCAGATGGGACAATTGGTCACACCGGCCATTGTGTTTCGTCAGTTGCGGGTATATACACGTATCCCATGCTGACTACCCAATGCCTCTGTACCAAATTGCGTCGCTCGGCCCGCGCCGTGACCCGCGTTTACGACGATGCCCTGAAGGGCGTCGGGCTGACGACTGCGCAGTTTTCTTTGCTGCGACATCTGTCGCGGCTGGAGCAGCCGAGCATCTCGGACCTGGCCGAGGCCATGGGCCTGGACCGCAGTACGCTCGGGCGCAACCTCAAGCCGCTGGAAGCCGACGGCTTGGTGAAGCTGGAAGAGGGCGAGGACCTGCGCAACCGCATCGTGGCGCTGACTCCAACAGGGTTGGAGCGCATCGTTCGTGGTGGCGAGGCCTGGGACGCTGCCCAGCAGGACGTGGCGTCCCATCTGGGGGATGCCAAACGTCGTCAGCTGGAAGCCTTGCTGGATGAACTGGCTGCGCTGGAGAGCTAGCGCGGGCCTGCGTGCAACGGATACGAACGATTAGAAGCGGGTATATACCCGTGTAGGAGCAAGTGATGTCGAAGCTGTCGCGTACGGGGTTCTGGATACTGCTTTCCGGCGCCCTGATCCTCGCCCTGTCCCTGGGCACCCGCCACGGCTTCGGCCTGTTCCTGGCGCCGATGAGCGCCGAATTCGGCTGGGGGCGCGAGACCTTCGCCTTTGCCATCGCCCTGCAGAACCTGATCTGGGGCATAGCCCAGCCGTTCACCGGTGCCATCGCCGACCGCTTTGGCGCGATGCGCACGGTGGTGGTGGGCGGCATTCTTTATGCAGTCGGCCTGGTACTGATGGGCTATTCCGATTCGGCCTTCAGCCTGTCCATGAGCGCCGGCCTGCTGATCGGCATCGGTCTGTCGGGTACCTCCTTCTCCGTCATTCTCGGCGCGGTGGGTCGCGCGGTGCCGCTGGAGCAGCGCAGCATGGCGATGGGCATCTCGGCGGCGGCGGGCTCGTTCGGCCAGTTCGCCATGCTGCCTGGCACGCTTGGGCTGATCAGTTGGCTTGGCTGGTCTGCCGCGCTGCTCGCCCTCGGCCTGATGGTGGCGCTGATCGTGCCGCTGGCCGCGCTGATGAAGGACAAGCCGCTGCCGATGCAGGGCCATGAGCAGACCCTCGGCGAGGCGCTGCGCGAGGCGGCCGGGCATTCCGGGTTCTGGCTGCTGTCGCTGGGCTTCTTCGTCTGCGGTTTCCAGGTGGTGTTCATCGGCGTGCACCTGCCGGCCTACCTGGTGGACCGCCACCTGCCGGCAACCGTCGGCACCACGGTGCTGGCGCTGGTGGGCTTGTTCAACGTGTTCGGCACCTATTTCGCCGGCTGGCTCGGCGGGCGGATGAGCAAGCCCAGGCTGCTCACCGGCCTATACCTGCTGCGCGCGGTGGTGATCGTCGCTTTCATCTGGGCGCCGCTGAGCGTCTGGACGGCCTACGCCTTCGGCATCGTCATGGGCCTGCTGTGGCTGTCCACCGTGCCGCTCACCAACGGCACGGTCGCCACGTTGTTCGGCGTGCGCAACCTGTCGATGCTCGGTGGCATCACCTTTCTCTTCCACCAGATCGGCGCCTTCCTCGGCGGCTGGCTGGGTGGCTACGTGTATGACCACACCGGCAACTACGATCTGGTCTGGCAGATTTCCATCCTCCTCAGCCTGCTCGCTGGCCTGCTCAACTGGCCGGTGCGCGAGCGCCCGGTCGAGCGCCCGGCGCTGGGGGCGGCGTGACGCGCCCACTGTTGCTCGCGCTGGTGCTGGGCCTTGGCCTGGCACTGGCCGGGTTCGCCTGGTGGGGCTGGCAGCGCGGCGGGCTGGCGTTGATGCAACTGGGTATGGGCAGTTGCTGAGCTCCGGCGCGCGGGGTAGCGTGGCGGGATAACTCGAGGATCACTGCCATGCGTCTTCCCCTGCTCGCGTTGTCCCTTCTCTTGCCGCTGGCGGCCCAGGCCGCCGATTGCCCTGCGTTGCTCAAGAGCCAGGGCGAACTGCCCAAGCTGCGCTCCAAGGATGTGCTCGACCTGTGCGAGCTGTACGCCGGCAAGCCGCTGGTGATTGTGAATACCGCCAGCCACTGTGGCTTCACCCCGCAATTCAAGGGGCTCGAAGCCGTCTACCAGAAGTACAAGGGCCAGGGCCTGGAAGTGCTCGGTGTGCCCTCCGATGACTTCAAGCAGGAAGACGCCGACGCCGCCGAGACCGCGAAGATCTGCTACGGCAACTACGGGGTGACCTTCAACATGACCTCGGTGCAGCCTGTCAGCGGCGATGAGGCGATCCCGCTGTTCAAGAACCTCGCCCAACAGGCCGACCAGGTGCCGCGTTGGAACTTCTTCAAATACGTGGTGGACCGGCAGGGCAAGGTGGTGGCGGAGTTTTCCAGCCTGACCAAGCCGGACGACCCCGAGCTGCAGGCAGCCATCGAAAAGGCCATCGCCAGCCAGCCGTGAGTGTGCGGACGAGCTCTTCGTAGGAGCGAGCTTGCTCGCGAACCACTTGGCACAGGCGCTTCCGGCTGATTTGTTCGCGAACAAGCTCGCTCCTGCATAAAACTCGCTTGCGTGCAGATCGAAGCCGGACAGATGTCCGGCTTTTTTGTGCATACGCTCGAAGGCTGCAGAAATTTTCTGTTACAGATCGGCCGGGTCAGTGAGACAATCCGCGCCCGGCGCCACCATGGGTGGCCGCTGATGTCATGGATTCGATTCAGGAGATACACCCCTATGGATGGCAAAGCCCTCTTCCTCGTTGCCTTGCTCGCCCAGGCCGTTGCCGCCCCGGCGTTCGCTGCCCCCGCCACTTCCAACCAGAGCGAAGCCCCTGCGGCTGTCGCTGCTCCCGCCGCCGAGTCTGACGAGGAGATGTCACCCGAGACCTTCGTCGCCAGCCTGCACTTCCAGAAGGGCAAGGTGGTGGTCGGCGACAACCTCGCCACTTTCGACCTACCGGACAATTTCGTCTTCCTCGACGGCAAGGACGCCGAGCGCGTACTGGAAGCCTGGGGCAACCCGCCTTCCGATCCGCCGCTGGGCATGCTGATGCCAGCTGGCGTTTCGCCCTTTGATACCGAGTCCTGGGCAGTGACCGTGCAATACGAGGAGAGTGGCTACGTCTCCGACGAGGATGCGGAGAAGATCGACTATGCCGAGATGCTCAAGGAGATGCAGGACGACCTCAAGGAAGCCAACCCGCAGCGCGAGCAGCAGGGCTTCGAGGCGATCCAGTTGATCGGCTGGGCCGCGCCGCCACGCTATGACGCCGCGGAGAAGAAGCTGTACTGGGCCAAGGAGCTGCAGTTCGGTGACGCCAAGGAGCACACCCTGAACTACAACATCCGCGCGTTGGGCCGCAAAGGCGTGCTGGTGCTGAACTTCGTCGCGGGTATGGAGCAGTTGCCGGAGATCGAGAAGAATGTCGGCAAGGTGCTGGCGATGACCGAGTTCAACCCGGGCAGCCGTTATGTCGACTTCAACCCCAGCGTCGACAAGGTTGCCGCCTATGGCCTGGGCGCGCTGATCGCCGGCAAGGTTGCCGCCAAGGTCGGCTTGTTTGCCACCCTGTTGGTCCTGCTGAAAAAGCTGTGGATCGTCCCGGCCCTGGCCATCGGCTGGATTGCCCGGCGCTTCAAGCGCAAGCCGTCGAACGAAGGCTGATACGCCGCCCTTGTTCTCCAGGCAAGGAAAAGCCGGGCAATGCCCGGCTTTTTCATCTCTGCGCTATGCGCAGGACGAGTCTTGTAGGAGCGAGCTTGCTCGCGAACCGCTTGATGCCGGAGCCGCCTGGAACTCTGTTCGCGAGCAAGCTCGCTCCTACAGGGTCATGGCAACAGCACAAGCAGACAAGAAAAAGCCGGGCATATGCCCGGCTTTTCAGTTCGCTGAAGGATCAGCCTTTCTCGCCCTGAACAACCTTGCCGTTCACGGTGCCTTCCTTGAGCATGATCTGGTATTCCTTGCCGTCGGACTCCTGCTGGTACAGGCGCACGAGGAGGAAGTCCCAATCCTTGGCGAACCAGAGGATGGTCTTGCGGTTGCTCTTGGTGGGGTCGCGCACGCGCTCCACCTTGATCGCGGTGATCAGGCCCGCCTGGGTGCGAACCTTCTCCTCGCCGAGCACGCGGAAGTCGTAGGTATCGGTGTCGGTACCCTCGATTACCTGGTAGCTCATGGCCTTTTTGCCAACGGCCACGTCATGCTGCAGCGCGAGCTGGTAGGTGGACTTGTCCAGCTGGCCCTTGTTCAGCGGCTGGCGCACCTGGTCGCCACGGTCGCTGCCCAGTACCTGCTTCTCGGCCCAGTCGAAATCGAGCTCGGTCTGCTTGTTCTTGCCCAGGCCTTCGCGGGCCCAGCGGTAGGTCAGCGGCAGGTAAGTGTCGTTCTCGACCTTGAACGTGCTGTTTTCGGTCAGGCTGGCAAGCAGCATGGAAGCCTTGAAATTCAGCTCCCAGCGGCCACCATCGCCTTGCTTGAGGCTGCGGGAGGCGGTACCGCTGATGGGCATCTGTTTCCAGTCGGCGGTGTAGCTGGCGTCGAATGGTTCCAGCTCATAAGCCTGGGCCGGCAAGGTCAGAACGGCCATCAGGAATAACAGAGCTCTACGCATCGCGAATCTCCTAGGTTCGGTACGAATGGCCGGATGCGGGCAGAAGCTCCCCATCCAGCATGGCGCCTTGTTCACCCAGCCTGACTCGGCCTTCGGCGAACCAGCGCATGGCCAGCGGATAGATCACATGTTCCTGCACGTGAACGCGCTGCGCCAGCGTTTCCGGCGTGTCGTCAGACTCTACCGGGATTGCCGCCTGTACGACCAGCGGACCGCCGTCAAGTTCCTCGGTGACGAAGTGCACGCTGCAGCCGTGCTCGGCATCCCCGGCCTCCAGCGCGCGCTGGTGGGTGTGCAGGCCCTTGTACTTGGGCAGCAGAGACGGGTGGATGTTCAGCAGGCGGCCCTGGTAGTGGCGCACGAAGTCCGCGCTGAGGATGCGCATGAAACCTGCGAGCAGCACCAGATCGGCGTCGAAGCCGTCAATGGCCTGGATCAGCGCGGCGTCGAAGCTTTCGCGGTCCGCGTAGGACTTGTGGTCGAGGAAGCGAGTCTCGATGCCGGCCCGGCGTGCACGCTCCAGGCCGTAAGCGTCCGCGCGGTTGGAAATCACCGCGCGGATCACTGCCGGCGTGTCAGCACCGGCGAGACTGTCGATCAGGGCTTGCAGGTTGCTGCCGGAGCCGGAAATCAGCACCACGACATTGCAAGATTTGGACATCAGTGGCCTTTCAGGTTGTTCAGGACCACGCGCTCGGCGTCCGCGGCGCACGCATCGATGCGGCCGATGACCCACGGCTGCTCGCCGGCGTCACGCAGGGCTTTCAGGGAAGCCTCGACCTGATCCTGGGCGACGCAGATGACCATGCCCACGCCGCAGTTCAGTACGCGGTGCATCTCGGTCTCATCGACGTTGCCTTTCTCCTGCAGCCAGTCGAAGACTGCCGGGCGTTGCCAGCTGGCCACGTCAACCACGGCCTGGGCGTTGTCCGGCAGCACGCGCGGGATGTTGTCCAGCAGGCCGCCGCCGGTGATGTGGGCCATGGCCTTGACCGCGCCGGTTTCTTTGATCAGCTGCAGCAGCGGCTTCACGTAGATGCGGGTCGGGGCCATCAGCAGGTCGGCCAGGGGCTTGCCGTTCAGCTGGGTGGATTCGATGTCGGCGCCGGAGACTTCGATGATCTTGCGGATCAGCGAGTAGCCGTTGGAGTGCGGGCCGGAGGAGGGCAGGGCGATCAGGGCGTCGCCGGCGACCACTTTCGAGCCGTCGATGATTTCCGATTTCTCCACGACGCCGACGCAGAAGCCGGCCAGGTCGTAGTCTTCGCCTTCGTACATGCCCGGCATCTCGGCGGTCTCGCCACCGACCAGGGAGCAGCCAGCCAGTTCGCAGCCGGCGCCGATGCCGGTGACCACGGTGGCGGCAACGTCGACGTTCAGCTTGCCGGTGGCGTAGTAGTCGAGGAAGAACAGTGGCTCGGCGCCGCACACGACCAGGTCGTTCACGCACATGGCGACCAGGTCCTGGCCGATGCTGTCGTGCTTGTTCAGGTTCAGCGCCAGGCGCAGCTTGGTGCCGACGCCGTCGGTGCCGGAGACCAGTACGGGTTGCTTGTAGCCGGCCGGGATTTCGCACAGAGCGCCAAAGCCACCCAGGCCGCCCATGACTTCCGGACGCGCGGTGCGCTTGGCCACGCCTTTGATGCGTTCGACCAGGGCTTCGCCGGCGTCGATGTCCACACCGGCGTCCTTGTAGCTCAACGAGGGTTGCTTGTTGCTCATAAATCCAGGCCTATAGAAGGGATGATTCGTCTTGCCGCCGGGCGCGCCGTTCGCGCTTCCCGGCCTGCGCGGGAGGCGCGGGATTTTATCAGGCTTGCCCGGCAGCGGCCATCTCGCGCTGTTGCCGCTGGCCGGACGGCTGTTTAAGGTATAGGCCTTCCTTGCCAGCTCGTTGAGCGCTGGCATCTTCGTTTTCGCCGCGAGAGCCCGCCATGCGCCTGACCGCCCGCCTGTTGATCCTCTGCCTGACGCTGTTCAGCCTGCCGTCCTTCGCTGAAACGCTGGGCAACCTCTACCAGGTGCACGAACCGGTCGCCTCCCAGCAGCCGGACGAGCGCAATGCCGGCCTGACCCGCGCCCTGCAGACCCTGGTACTGCGCCTGACCGGCAACGCCAGCGCCGCACAGAGTCCGGCACTGGCCGGCTACTTCAAGGACCCGCAGCAACTGATCAGCCAGTACGGCTTCGAGAACGGCCCGCCCATGGCGCTGGTGGTGGACTTCGACCCGACTGCTACCGACAACGCCTTGCGCCAGGCCGGCCTGCCGGTCTGGGGCGCCAGCCGGCCGAGTGTGCTGGCCTGGTGGCTGAACGAAAGCGCCAACGGCAGCAGCCTGGTGGGCGACAGCCAGGAAGCTTCCGCCCCGCTGAACCGCGCGGCCCAGCGCCGCGGCCTGCCGCTGCGTCTGCCGATGGCCGACCTCAGCGAGCAGCAGGTCGGTACCCCCGAAAATCTCAACGCCGCTCAGCCCGACGTGCTGAAAACCGCCTCCGAGCGCTACGGCGCCGATGCCCTGCTGGCGGTGGACGCGAAGGAGGCCGACGGCAAGTGGACCGCCACCTGGCGCGTGTGGATGGGCGACAGCCGGGAGCAGGGCCAGGCCCAGGGCGATACCCCGGATGCGCTGGCCGATGCGGTGATGCTGGGCGTATCCCAGCGCCTGTCGCAGCGTTTCGTCGGATCGGCTGGCTCGGCTTCGGCCCAGGTCCTGCAGATCGAGGGTGCCGATCTGGCGCGCTACGCCGAAGTTTCGCGCCTGCTGGAGCCGATGGGCGCCAAGCTGGTGGAAGTCCAGGGCAAGAATCTGGTCTACCGCGTAACCGCCAGCTCCGAGCAACTGCGTGCGCAGCTGGCTTTGGCCCGCCTGCAGGAAGCCCCGGCCGAGCCGGCTCAACCGGCAGTCGACGCCAATGGCCAGCCGGTGCCGAACGCGGCCGTGCCAGCCCAGAACACCCTGCGCTTCCACTGGTGACGAGCGCTCCGGGGGCGGGCAAAGCCCCGCTTCCCGGCGCCGGTGGCTCTGAGTCGCACGTGGTAGCTGCGTTATCCTTCTGATTTGGATAAACTTTCAGTCACCAAGGCCCACCCCAAGCGATTGAAGAAACGCCCGGCCCGGCATGACTCCTATGCAGCTCCCACTCAGCGTACGTCTGCGCGATGATGCAACGTTCGCCAACTACTACCCCGGCGCCAACGCCGCGGCGCTCGGCTATGTCGAGCGTCTGTGCGAGCCCGAGGCGGGGTGGACGGAAAGCCTGATCTATCTCTGGGGCGCCGAGGGCGTGGGCCGCAGCCACCTGCTGCAGGCGGCCTGCATTCGTTCCGAGCAACTGGGTGAGCCCTCTGTCTACCTGCCAATGGCTGACCTGGTGGCCTACGGCCCGGAAATCTTCGACAACCTCGAGCAGCGCGAGCTGGTATGCCTGGACGATCTCGACGCCCTGGCCGGCAAGCGCGAATGGGAAGAGGCGCTGTTCCACCTGTTCAACCGCCTGCGCGACTCCGGCCGCAAGCTGCTGCTGTCGGCCTCTGTGTCGCCGCGCGAGCTGGGGGTAAAGCTGCCGGACCTCAAATCCCGCCTGACCCTCTCGCTGATCTTCCAGCTGCACCCGCTGACCGACGACGAGAAGCTGCGCGCCCTTCAGCTGCGCGCCTCGCGTCGCGGCCTGCACCTCACCGACGAAGTGGGACGCTTCATCCTCACCCGCGGCGCGCGCAGCATGCAGTTCCTCTTCGACCTGCTGGACGAACTGGACAAGGCCTCGCTGCAGGCCCAGCGCAAGCTGACCATCCCCTTCCTCAAGGAAACCATGGGCTGGTAAGCCCCGGCTTCCCCGTTACGATCAGGCGCTAGTCGCTTCCTGCGGTGCGGGCTCGCCTTCGCCGGCCAGCTTGCGGTCGTACTGGAAGCGCCAGCGTGTGTACATCAGCGCCGAGCAGAACAGCGACACGCTGAGGATGATCTCCGCCCAGCCGAAGATGGCATGGTTGGGATCGAAGGCGTTGAGCACGCCGAGGATGAAGTACAGGTTGATCACGTAGCACGCCCAGGCATGCCCGCGGGCGCTGCCGATCAGGATGCCCGGCGCCACCACCAGCAGCGGCAGCAGCTTGAAGCCGAGGAACGCCCACGGTACCCAGCGCGCACCGCCGTGGGCGTCGGCGAACAGCAGGTCCCAGATGACGATGAGCAGGATCAGCCCGATGAAGCTGCCGAGGGCGACCGCGCGGCTGGCGGCCAGCCGGGGTTTGAGCCACTCCAGGGACGGCAGCGGTTTATTCTTGCGGGCCATTCAACTCTCCAGTTTGCGGGCGACTTCGGCCAGGCGCTTGCCGAGCGCGCGGCACAGGGTGATTTCGTGTTCGTCCAGGCTGCGCTTGCCGTCGGCAGTGGCGAAGTGGCTGGCGCCATAGGGCGTGCCACCACCGCGGGTTTCCAGCAGGGCGGGCTCGCTGTAGGGGATGCCGGAGATGAGCATGCCGTGGTGCAGCAGCGGCAGCATCATCGACAGCTGGGTGGTCTCCTGGCCGCCGTGCAGGCTGGCCGTAGAGGTGAAGACTGCCGCCGGCTTGCCTACCAGACCTCCGGTCAGCCACAGGCTGCTGGTGCCGTCGAGGAAGTACTTGAGCGGCGCGGCCATGTTGCCGAAACGGGTCGGGCTGCCGAGGACGAGGCCGGAGCAGTCCTTCAGGTCATCCAGGGTGGCGTAGAGCGCGCCTTCGGCCGGGATGTCCGGGGCGACGGCTTCGCATTCGGTGGAAATCGCCGGCACCGTCCGCACGCGCGCTTCCAGTCCGCCCTGCTCGACGCCACGGGCGATCTGCCGCGCCATTTCGGCGGTGGCGCCGTGACGGCTGTAGTACAGGACCAGGATATAGGGAGCGCTCAAGGCAGGATCTCCAGGACTTTCTCCGGCGGACGGCCGATCACCGCCTTGTTGCCGACGATGACGATCGGCCGTTCGATCAGCTTGGGATGCTGCGCCATCGCGTCGATCAGTTGGTCATCGCTCAGTGCCGGGTTGGCGAGGTCCAGGTTCTTGTATTCGTCTTCGCCGGTGCGCAGCAACTGGCGTGCACCGATACCCAGCTTGCCGAGCAGGGCCTTGAGTTCGATGGCGCTGGGCGGGGTTTCCAGGTAGCGAATGACATTCGGCTGGATGCCGCGCTCTTCGAGCAGTTCGAGGGCTCCACGGGATTTGGAGCAGCGCGGATTGTGGAAAATTGAAATCTGGCTCATATGCCGGGACTCGCAAGGCCGATGAAGTGGCGGCTATTCTAACCGCCTCCTCGGACTGGACTGAACCGCTGTCGTTCACCGCGATCTACGAGGACGGTTTTTTCAGTGCAGCCAAAGGACACTTCATGCACGAACGCTTGCAGGGCCTGGTCGAATTCGGCCGCTATCTGGTCCAGCGCTTCCTGGCCGACAAGGCGCCTAACAGCGCCGCGGCCCTGACCTACACCACGCTGTTCGCGGTCGTCCCGATGATGACCGTGACTTTTGCCATGCTCTCGGCCGTGCCCGCCTTCGAAGGCATGGGCGAGCGCATCCAGCTGTTCATCTTCCGCAACTTCGTGCCTTCCACCGGCGAGGCGGTCGAGGCCTACCTGCGCAACTTCACCGTGCAGGCGCGCCATTTGACCTGGCTGGGCGTGGCTTTCCTGGCGGTCACCGCCTTCACCATGCTGGTGACCATCGAGAAGGCCTTCAATGCCATCTGGCGCGTACGCCAGCCGCGCCGGGGCGTGACTCGCTTCCTGCTGTACTGGGCGATCCTCAGCCTTGGGCCGCTGTTGCTGGGGACGGGGTTTGCCGTCTCCACGTACGTCACTTCGCTGTCGCTACTCTCCGGCCCCCATGCACTGCCGGGGGCAGCGATGCTGCTGAAGTTCATGCCGCTGCTGGCCAGCGTGGCAGCCTTCACCCTGATCTATGCGGCGGTGCCCAATGCGCGGGTGCCGGTGCTGCACGCGCTGGCTGGCGGGGTGTTCACCGCGATCCTGTTCGAGGCGGCCAAGTCGCTGTTCGGCTTCTATGTGAGCTTCTTCCCTGGCTACAAGCTGATCTACGGCGCCTTCGCTACGGTGCCGCTGTTTCTGCTGTGGATCTGGTTGTCGTGGCTGATCGTGCTGTTCGGCGCAGAACTGGTCTGCAACCTGTCATCGACCCGCCTGTGGCGACGCCGGGCGATGCCGCGGCTGCTGGTGATCCTTGGTGTGCTGCGGGTGTTCTTCGACCGTCAGCGGCACGGCCTGCCGACGCGTCTGGCGCATCTGCACCGGGCCGGCTGGCTGCTGCCGGAAGATGAGTGGGAGGAGGTGCTGGATTTCCTCGAGGGCGAGCAACTGGTCTGCCGCGCCGGCTCGACCACTGCCGCCTGGGTGCTGTGCCGTGATCTGGGCAGCTACAGCCTGCATCACCTGCTCAATCGCAGTCCCTGGCCGCTGCCGTGCCTGGAGGCTTTGCCGACGGAGCTGGATGAGCCCTGGTACCCCGAATTGCGGGAAGCGCTGGCGCGCTATCAGGCGGATCGTCAGGAGCTTTTCGGTGACAGCCTGGCGAAATGGTTGAAGCCGTCACATTCCGAGTGACGCAAAACGTCAGTTTGCGGCGAATCTGATTCTGTCGCGGTTTTGTATCACTTCAGAAATGCGCCAATTCTGGCTATTTCAGAATTGGCACAGTTCTGGCTTTGGAGGTTGCAGGACACAGGAGTCCTTTAGAAGTTCCTCCAAGGCCATCGAATCCATGAAAAAAGACCAGAACAACGTAGTGCACCTGCATCAGCGCGATCTGACGAGCGCCTTGGAGCGGTTGAATAGAATCACTGGTCTGCAGTTCAGCAGCTGGCCTGAATCGCTCTTGCCGTCCGTCCCGCAGGAAACCGCCGAGCCTGTGGCGGCCGAGCCGTCGGACGACACCCTGGTGCGTCAGCTGGGCTGATCAATCAGAGGCTGGTGGCCACCGGGCGCGCAGCGCCTGCCTGCTGTTCCACCGCCTGCATGAAGACTTCTTCGGCAATCACCCGCGACAGGGGAATGGCCGCGCGCAGCTTGATCTGCGCATCCTCGATCCGTTGGGAAAACAACAGGCGCGCAATGCCCGAGAGCAGGATGCGGCTCTGCTTGTTGACCGTTCCATGGTCGATCACCACTTCCCGGCTGCGTTCGCCATCGCGGTAGTTGAGCAGCAGCGTCACCGGCAGGTCCGCTACGCCGGGCAGGTGCAGCCAGACCGCGACATTGAAGTCGGCCAGCCGTCCTCCATTGGCCGCATTGGCCGGCCGTGCGCTGGCGACAACATGGCTGGGAACCTTGCTGACAAGCTGGTCTGTAGGCTGCATCTGGCTGTCCTGTCGCTGAAGGGGTGGCGTGCGTGGCGCCAGCCGCGTTCTGAAGGCCGCCATTGTACCGGCGAGCGAGAGTCGTCCCGGGTGTCGGAACGAACGTTCGAATTATAGGGAGGCATGCGTCTGGCATATCGGGCCTACTGCCGATCTTGCCTGTGACATCTCTCCCAAATTCGACAATCAGGCCAGGCGAAGCGGGTGTCGGGCTACCAGTGGCGTGCTCAGGTTGGCAATGGGCAGCGGCAGGATGGTCTGGTTGTCGAAGCTGGCCAGCTGCAGCCAGAGATTCTCGCCTTCGACGAACTGCCCCTGGGACACCCAGAGCCCGTGGTACCAGCCGTTTCCCGGTTCCGGTGTGCTCTGCAGGACGCCAGGGTGACGCTGCGCGTCAGGCGCGCGGCGGAGCCAGACCGGGCGGGGAAGCCCTTTCAGATAGCGCAGCCCGAGGTGCAGCCCGTCGCTGTTGAGGTGACGCCAGCGCACCACCGCGAGGGTAGGGGTGCCGCCATTGCCGGGGATCAGCAGCAATTGGCCAACGGGCAGTTGCCCAGCCAGTTGACCGGGGCAGAGGATGCGCGCGCCGCCGGCGCTGGCATCCATCAAGGCTGCGTCCCGGCTGGGGCTGGTGGAGCTGTCCAGCAAATGCTGCTGGATGGCGGGAAGCCCGACCACCACGCGGCAGGTGCCGCTCTGTTCTGCGCGTTCGTGGCGGCGCGCCTGGTGCCCGAGCCAATGGTGGCGGACGCGCTCCAGCAGCGCCCCCTGATCCAGGCGGCGCAGCGGAGCAGGGTCATGCAGGGCGATCAGCAGCGCGCCCAACTCCAGGCGGCGCAACTGTTCGGTTGGGGCATCGGCGGCGTGCTCAGCGGCGAGGCAGGGTTGGTCCGACCCTAAGTCGACGACGAAGCCTTCCTGTTCCTCATCGTCCCAGGGTAACAACCGCCCTAGCGCGGCCAGTGGCGCCAGCGCGCTGAACAGTTGTGGCGCTTCCCCTTCGGTCAGGTGGAATGGGTTGCTCAGGGCTAGCAGCAGTATCTGCTGATACAGCCCGCGCAAGGTACCGGCCGGAACCGGATCGAAAGCGGCTGCCACCGGCTCGTCCAGGCACTCCTGGTACTCGCCGATCCAGTACAGCAGGTGACTGTCGCGCCACAGGCTGCCCGGCGGCTGCTGGTATTGCTGATAATGACGCAGCAGAGCCTGGGCAAGGAAATGCTGGGCCATGTACAGGCACCAGGCCATGTGCGGCCGCGACGGTTTGCGGCCGTGCAGGATCTGCAGCAACAGGCGCTTGAAGCCGGCTGCCAGTTCGCTGCAGAAGTGCACGAAGAGTGCCGGCGGCGTCTTTTCCTGGCGGATCAGCCGTTCGTAATACCGGTATTCTTCGCTGAGGCTTTGCAGGGCGCGTTGCCTTTCCAGTAAGGTCAGCGCGCATCGGTTGAGGCGGAACAGCGTGCCCAGGGTCTTCTGCAAACCTTCCTGCAGGGGCTGCTGCCGCGATTCCTGGAGCCTGACCGCCAGGTTGCTCATTGCCTCGGCATCTTCTTCGAGGATGTCCGGCACCTCCAGGCGCAGGGCATCGAGCATCATGACCACCCCGCATACACGAGGATTGAAGGCATGGGAGTGCGGCTCCGTATTGTGATGGGCTTGATGGCCGGCCTGATCCTGGCCGGCTGCTCGGCGGACTATGGCACCGATCAGCATGGACAGAAAGTACCCGCTGCGAGTGTAGATGGCCAGTGGCTAGTTATTAATTACTGGGCCGAATGGTGCGCGCCTTGCCGCAAGGAAATTCCTGAGCTGAATAATCTGGCTGAACAGGGTACGGCAAACGGCTTCCGGGTGCTGGGGGTGAACTTCGACGGGCTGCGTGACGCGGACCTGGCGAAAGCTTCCCAGGCCCTGGGCGTGCAGTACACCGTGCTGGCCGACGATCCCGCGCCGCGCTACAGCCTGCCGCGCAGCGAAGCGCTGCCTGTAACCTACATCGTCGACCCTGAGGGCAAGATGCGTGAGCAGTTGCTCGGCGAACAGACCGCCGCCGGCCTGCAGGCGCGCCTGAGCGCATTGCGCGAGGAGAAACAGTAGAGATGGCCAGAATCTGTCTGCACGGCTACATCAGCGGCAAGGTGCAGGGCGTCTATTATCGCCAGAGCACCCAGGAACAGGCCGAGCGCCTGGAGGTCGACGGCTGGGTGCGCAACCTCGAAGACGGGCGTGTGGAGCTGTTGATCGAGGGAGAGGAGGGGGCGGTGCGCGAACTGGAGAAGTGGCTGGCGCGCGGCCCGGTAAAGGCCAAGGTGGCGGCGGTGGAGTTGCAGCCGATGACACCCCAGGGCATCACCGGCTTCATCGTTCGCCGCTAGGCGTCAGTTGCTGACGCCGGGGTCCGCCGCCAGGCGACCGGCGTCGGTCATCAGGCTGTGGAGGAACTCCTTCTGCAGCTCCGGATCGTTGCGCGTCAGCTCGATCAGGCTCTGTTCCAGTTCGCTGGCTTCCTCTTCCAGGCCCAGGTCAGACAGACGTTTTACCCGGTGTACCCAATGGTGCACGTCGTCGCCTTCCAGGTCGTCATAGATCAGCGCGTGGGCTTCCTGCAGCTTGCCGCGCAGGGAGCGGCTCACCAGCAGGCTGGCGTCGGCGCGGGTGTCGTCCGAAGGGTCCTGGACGCTGAACTGCAGGCGGCCGATGCGGCTGACTTCGTCGTCGCTGAAGGGGCCTTCCAGCAGGTTCAGGCGCAGCACGCCGTGGCGGTCGGTGAGCAGCTCCTGGGAGTTCTTGCCAGCGGTGACGGTCACCGGGCGCTCCGACCAGGGCAGGCTGGAGTACTCGGTGCGCTTGTCGCGCTGTTGCTCGTCGATCGACGCCAGGTTCTGCTCGGCGCGGCCGTTGGACTCGACGTTCATGAACGGATTCATGCCGTCGATGCCGTAGCGGATCCAGCCGCGGGTGACGCTTTCCGGCAAATTGCCGAGTGCGAAGACGTTCACCACGTTGGCGCCGATACCGCCGACAAAGGCCACGACGCCCAGCGGCATCTCGTACACCTTGCGCCAGCCCTGGTAGGGCGTGTAGCGGTCATAGCGGCGGGTGACCTCGAACTCGGTGACTTCGAAGGTCTTCTGCTCCTGCACGCGAATGCGACGCTGCGGCAGTTCCAGGGTGCCCGGGGTGCCCACGTCGATCTGCAGGCTGTGGTCGAGCAGTTTGCGCTCGACACGCTCTTCATGCTCGCTGCGTTGCGGCAGCTGGTTGGCGCAGCCGCTCAGCAGAAGGCTGCCGCACAGGGCGGCAGCCACGAGGCTTGAGGTACTTCGGGTGGACATCGCTCTGCTCAGTTGCCGATCTTGGCCGTGATGAAAGCTTGCAGGTCGGACAGGGCGACAGGCTGCGACTCGGCGTCACGGCGACCCTTGTACTCCAGGGTGCCTTCGTCCAGGCCGCGCTCGCTGACCACGATGCGGTGCGGGATGCCGATCAGCTCCATGTCGGCGAACTTCACGCCGGGGCTGGTCTTCTTGTCACGGTCGTCCAGCAGCACTTCGAAGCCGGCGGCGGTGAGGTCCGCGTAGAGCTTGTCAGTGGCGGCGCGCACGGCTTCGTTCTCGTACTTCATCGGCACGATGGCGATCTGGAAGGGCGCCAGGGCGGCCGGCCAGAGGATGCCGCGGTCGTCGTAGTTCTGCTCGATGGCGGCGGCGACCACGCGGGATACGCCGATGCCGTAGCAGCCCATGATCAGGGTGACCGGCTTGCCGTTCTCGCCCAGTACGGAGAGCTTCATGGCTTCGCTGTACTTGGTGCCGAGCTGGAAGATGTGGCCGACTTCGATACCGCGACGGATGATCAGGGTGCCCTTGCCGTCCGGGCTCGGGTCGCCTTCGACGACGTTACGCAGGTCGGCGACTTCCGGTACCGGCAGATCGCGTTCCCAGTTCACGCCGAAGTAGTGCTTGTCGTCGACGTTGGCGCCGGCGGCGAAGTCGCTCATCAGGGCGACGGAGCGGTCGATGATGCAGGGCAGCGGCAGGTTCAGCGGGCCGAGGGAGCCGGGCGCGGCACCGATCGCAGCCTTGATGTCCGCTTCGCTGGCCATCTGCAGGGGGCTGGCGACCAGGGGGTGGTTGCCGGCCTTGATCTCGTTGAGTTCGTGGTCGCCGCGGACGATCAGGGCGATCAGCTTGCCTTCTTCGGCAGCATGCACCACCAGGGTCTTGATGGTCTTCTCGATCGGCAGGCCGAACTTTTCCACCAGGGCGGCAATGGTCTTGGTCTCGGGCGTGTCGACCAGGCGCAGCTCTTCAGTGGCGGCGCCGCGAGCGGTCTCGCGGGGCAGGGCCTCGGCCTTCTCGATGTTGGCGGCGTAATCGGTGGATTCGCCGAAGACGATGTCGTCCTCACCGGAGCCGGCCAGCACGTGGAATTCATGGGAGCCGCTGCCGCCGATGGAACCGTTGTCCGCCTGCACGGCGCGGAAGTCCAGGCCCAGGCGGGTGAAGATCTTGCTGTACGCGCCGTACATGACGTCGTAGGTCGCCTGCAGCGAGTCCTGGCTGGCGTGGAAGGAGTAGGCGTCCTTCATGATGAACTCGCGGCCACGCATCAGGCCGAAGCGCGGACGGATCTCGTCACGGAACTTGGTCTGGATCTGGTACATGTTGATCGGCAGCTGCTTGTAGCTGTTCAGCTCGTTGCGCGCGAGGTCGGTGATTACTTCCTCGTGGGTCGGGCCGACGCAGAAGTCGCGGTCATGGCGATCCTTCAGGCGCAGCAACTCGGGGCCATACTGCTGCCAGCGGCCGGACTCCTGCCACAGTTCGGCGGGCTGGATGGCGGGCATCAGCACTTCCAGGGCACCGGCGGCGTTCATCTCTTCGCGAACGATGGTCTCCACCTTGCGCAGTACCCGCAGACCCATTGGCAGCCAGGTGTAGAGACCGGACGCCAGCTTGCGGATCATGCCGGCGCGCAGCATCAGCTGATGGCTGATGACGACCGCATCGGAAGGGGTTTCTTTCAGGGTGGACAGCAGGTACTGACTGGTACGCATCTTTGGCCGTTTTGTCGGTTGCGAAGGGGAATATAGGCTGGGCATTGTACGGTGCAGGTCTGGCTGCGTACAGGGCGCGGCGGGCGGAGACGGAGGAGTGGCGTGAGTCGTTTGAATGCAGCCCAGGTACAGGCGTTCATCCGCGCGGGGTTACCCATGGCGGACGACATGGATTTGCGAATCGATGCACTGGAAGGGCGCAGCGCCTTCGTGCGGGTTCCTTTCCACGGCAAGATGGTTCGCCCGGGCGGAACGGTGTCCGGCCCCACCATCATGTCGCTGGCGGATGCGGCGATGTATGCAGTGATCCTGGCGCAGCTGGATAACGTCGAGATGGCCGTTACTTCCAATCTCAATATCAACTTTCTCAGCAAACCCAAGCCGGAAGACCTGTTGGCGGAAGCCAAGATATTGAAGCTGGGGCGGCGACAGGTGGTTTGCGAAGTTTCTGTCTACTCGGTCAGTAATCCGCAGGAGTTGGTTGCCCACGTAACGGGAACTTATGTATTGCCGATGTAACAGATACGTTCGAAGTTGTAGGTAAGTTGCAATAAAAAAAGCCCGGCAGAAGCCGGGCTTTTTAGTTACCTGCAGTTCGTTCCGGATTACAGAACGGACAGCGGGTAGTCGACGATCAGGCGGAACTCGTTGTTGTCGCCTTCGGCCTGGTCGGTGTTGGCGCGGTGCCAGGCTTGGCGAATGCGGAAGGACAGGTCCTTCGCAGGGCCAGCTTGTACGACGTACTTGGCTTCGAAGTCGGTTTCGTGGTGCTTGCCGTCGTCGCCGTAGCCGTAAGCGGCATATACGCTGGTCGGATCGATGTGGCTGCCATCGATATCCTTACCAGTGATGTAACGGGTCATGAAGGTCAGGCCCGGTACGCCGTACTCAGCCATGTTCAGGTCGTAACGAGCCTGCCAGGATTTTTCGCCCGGGCCGTTGAAGTCGGAGTACTGAACGGAGTTGGCGAGGAAGATCGAGTCGCCACCAGCGTTGTTGTCACCTACGCCGAGATAGTCGAACGGAGTGTCGCCGTTCACTTTCTGGAAGGCCAGGGTGAAAGTGTGGGCGCTCAGGGTATACGCAGCGGCCAGAGAGAAGGTGTTGTTATCGATATCGCCTGCTTTCGCCGAGCCGGAATCGGTGGTGCGGTAGTAGTTGAAATCGAAGCCCAGCGACTGATCATCAGCAATCGGCAGGGTGTAGTTCAGGTTGGTGTAGTACTGGTTCCACACGTCCTTGAACTTCGAGCCATACAGGGAGGCGGTAAAGTTGTCGGAGAAGGCGTACTTGCCACCAACGAAGTCAACGGTGCGAGCATCTAGGTCATTGTCACCGTACCAGGCGTAGGTGGCGGTCAGCTTACCGTCGCGGTTGGTGGTGTCTTGGCCGGTACCGGAGTAGTAGTGGCCGGCTTCGAGGTCGAGACCTTCGATCTCGCTGCTCATCAGAGCGATACCGCTGGCGGTTTGCGGCAGCAGACGGGTACCGCCTACAGCGAATACCGGAGCGGTAGGCTGCATGTCGCCAAGCTTCAGTTCGGTTTTGGAAATGCGAACTTTCAGCGCTGCACCAGCTTTGCCGAAGTCGTCAGCCTTTTCGCCGTCGTCGTGAACCGGCAAGTTGCCGGTGCCGCCGTAGCCGCTGCCGCCGTCGAGTTTCAGGCCCAGGTAGCCAAAGGCGTCAACGCCGAAACCGACGGTGCCTTGGGTGAAGCCAGAGCTGTAGTTGCCCCAGAAACCTTGAGTCCAGTCGCGCTGGTCACGGCTGCCGTTCTTGTTGTCGCGATTGAAGTAGTAGTTGCGAACCAGGAAGTTCAGGCTGCTGTCTTCGACAAAGCCTTTAGCGTCAGCCTGATTACCTACGAAGGGTTCGGCCATTGCCAGTTGTGTGCTGCCTGCAGAAACCGCCAGGGCGATGGCGCTCCACTTCATCACTTTCATTGTGATTGCTCCTTTGGTTTTGAAATTATCTGCCATCACAGTGCCGCGGTGACGGCTCATTCTTTTTGTCGGCGCTAACTTATAGCACGCGTGTTCAGTTGGCGATAGTTACCCAAATAAACACGCAAAAACTTTACGGGGTTGTCGCAAACCTGCATGAACTGTGTCGCATCCAAGCAGTTTCGATGTTGCAAAAAGAGATTGCCCCCTGATTGCTTCATTGATGCTTCAGCCCCTGTGGTTCTCTATTCCATTGACCACTTCTTATGTTCTCTCGCCTCCGCGTCCACTTCTCCAAATGGGGTGGCCGTCGGTGCGCTGTCCTTGCCTCTAGCAACAACCGTGCACAAATGCCCAGGGTTGCCTTCACAGTGCTCGTCTTGCGACGCGTTGACGCATTTCACGGCTTCCGTAGAGGATTTGCAACATGGGCGCGCACGGATGTCGTTTTCCGACATCCCGCAGTTGTAGCTGCTTAATCGTTTTTTCGCCGCTGATGGCCGTGATTGCCGTGCAGATTCCTGCACGCGCCTGTGGTCGGGATATGCCAATCCGCGCCATGCGCGATCCTGGTGCGGACCGCTGATCGGCGTGCTCCAGCAGGAGGCGTCGGTCGGGCATGTTCGTCGGGGAGGCTCTCTAGTATTCTTCGCGCCCTTCGGCTCCCTCGTGGGGCTAGGCTCAAACAAGGTCCGTCGAACAGGAGAGGTCTTATGTTCGCCCTCGATTCCCGCCTCCAGCAGGACACAGTTGCGGTGGGTGATTTCCCGCTGAGCAGCCTGCTTTTGATGAACGACTCGCAATATCCGTGGTTCATCCTCGTTCCGCGCCGCGAAGATGTCAGTGAGATCTTCCAACTGGACTCCGCCGATCAACAGCAACTTTGGCGTGAGGCCACCCAGTTGGCCGAAGTACTCAAGGACACTTTCGATGCGGACAAGATGAACGTGGCCAACCTCGGCAACGTCGTCAGTCAGTTGCACGTGCATGTGATCGTGCGCAAGAAGGATGATATCGCCTGGCCGGGGCCGGTCTGGGGCAAACATCCCGCCGTTCCTTATAAAGAAGAAGAACTGGCGCGGGTGCGCGAGAAGCTGCGCATGGTGCTGGGCGATGGTTTTCGCTTCAGCCAGGAGTGAGTGATGGATCTGGAAAACCGGGTGACCGACCTGGAGAGCCGGCTGGCCTTCCAGGATGACGCGCTGCAGACCCTCAGCGATGTGGTCTACGAGCAGGAGCGTGTGATCGAGCGCCTGCGTCTGCAGATGCAGGCGTTGCTCAAGCGTCTGGAGGATCTGCAGGGGCAGGTTGGTATCGCGGAGGATGAGGCGCCTCCCCCCCATTACTGATCAGTGAGCGTTTCAGCCGCTCAAGGCCATCGGATATGTCCTCATATACGAGGGGATCTCGCGGCAGTTGCTGCCGGCGCTGGTGCCAACGGGGTAAGGATCAGTCGCGCAAGCAGGTGTTGTTTGTTTAAGACATTTCCTAAAAATGGGAAATAGCCTACAACTCGTCGGGATAATGGCCTAGAGGCATCATGTATCACTTATGATCCAATCCGTCTTTTGGGATGGACTGGCCGCCAGGCCAGATGACAGGGATCGTAAGGATGCATGCTCTCTACCGTGGCTGGATGCCCGTCCTGGCATTCTGCTTTGCCTCGGCAAGCTTTGCCGCACCACTGCCTACGCCGGGTGACAACGACCTCCAGCGTCAGCGCCAGGAACAACTCCTGCGCGAGCAGCAGAAGCGCCTGGAGGAACTCCAGCAGCTCCCCGGCAAGACGCCCAGCGAGGAGCGCCCGGCTACGGCGCCGGACACCCGTTGCTTCACTATCCGCAGCATCGTCCTAGAAGGCGCCGAGCATCTCGATGCGCGTGCCCGCGAAAGGCTGCTGGCGCCCTATCGCGATAAATGCCTGGGAGTGAATCAGCTCAACGAGCTGCTCAAGGGCATCACCGATCACTATCTGAATCGCGGATTCGTCACCACCCGTGCCTATCTGCCACAGCAGGATCTGTCCAGCGGCGAGCTGAAGATCATCGTGGTCGAAGGTCGCTTTGAAGGTTTCGATCAGTCGGAGTTGGCCAGTGATCGCGAGCTGGCGATGACCTTTCCCGGCGCTACTGGCGACGTCCTGAACCTGCGCGAGGTCGAGCAACTGGTCGACCAGCTCAATCGCCTGCCTTCGCGCCAGGCCCAGATGGAGCTGGTGCCGGGCCAGGAAGTCGGCGGCAGCCGCGTACAACTCAAGGGCGAGCGCAGCAAGCCCTGGCGCGTCTCCGCCAGCCGCGAC
This sequence comes from Pseudomonas sp. NY15435, assembly GCF_048068295.1. Lineage (NCBI taxonomy): Bacteria > Pseudomonadati > Pseudomonadota > Gammaproteobacteria > Pseudomonadales > Pseudomonadaceae > Pseudomonas > Pseudomonas sp. NY15435. Next base: position 575,817 of record NZ_JBLUQA010000003.1, on the reverse strand, counting down.
AACAACGGCGACGCCAGCTCCGGCGAACAGCAGGCCGGCGTCGGCCTGGACTGGGACAGCCCGCTGGGCCTGGCCGACCAGTTCGGCCTGCGCTACGGCGAGGACGTGGTCAGCGACCACTGGAAGCACTCCGACAACCAGAGCCTGTGGTACAGCGTTCCCTACGGCTGGTGGACCTTCAACTACAGCTACAGCCGCAACTATTACCGCACCCTCAATGAGGATGCCGGCTTCGCCTTCAAGTACGACGGCGACAACGAAACCCACCAGCTGGGCGCCCAGCGTGTGCTGTTTCGTGATGATGTGAGCAAGACCGGCGTGAACTTCGGCCTCAGCCATCAGCGCACGCGCAACTACATCGACGACACTCTTCTCGACGTCTCCAGCACCCACCTCAGCGAATTCAACCTGGGCTTCAACCATGGTCGACGCATCGGCAGCGCTTTCGTCAACGCCGACATCGGCTGGCAACGCGGCATCGGCGCCTTTGGCGCGCAGAGCGATGACCACGACGCTCCCCACGGCAGCCCGACTGCACGCTACAACAAATACAGCCTGACCCTGAGCTACCTGCAGCCGTTCAAGCTGTGGGACGAGGCCTTCAGCTTCGAAAGCCTCGCCACCGGCCAGCGTAGCGAAGACGCCCTCTACAGCCCCCAGCGCATCAGCCTGGGTGGCCTGAGCTCAATCCGTGGCTTCAAGGACCAGACTCTCTCCGGCGACTCCGGCTACTACTGGCGCAACCAACTGCGCTGGCGTCGCGCCGTGACCTGGGAGCCGCTGCTGCCCTGGGTGCAGGAATATGGCGTGGCGTACGCCTATGACTTCGGCGCCATTCGCCACGACCAGTACAACACCGGTGTCAGTGGGCGCATGAGCGGCCACGGCGTGGAGTTCAGCGCGCGCGGGCTGTACGCCGCTGCTTCCGTGACCCTGGCGCGCTCGCTGGAGCGCCCCGACATCATCGAGCGACGTGAGCACCCGGTTTACTTCCGCGTCGACCTCTTCTTCTGAACCGCTTTGCTCTTTAGCTAGTAGCTGGCATTTGCCGGCACTTGGGAGATTCCCACATGGATGTACGCCACCCGTTGTACCAGGCCATTGCCAGTGTTCTCGCCGGCATCCTGATCCTCAACCCCATCGTCGCGGCTGCCGCCGAACTGGCTGTGGATGCGGCAGCGGGTGGCAACACGCACCTGGGCGCGGCGGGCAACGGCGTACCCGTGGTGAACATCGCCACACCCAACGGCGCGGGGCTCTCCCACAACAAGTTCACCGACTACAACGTCGGGCAGAACGGCCTGATCCTCAACAACGCCACCGGCAAGACCCAGTCCACCCAGTTGGGCGGGATCATCGTCGGCAACCCGAACCTCAAGGGTGGCGCGGCGCAGAAGATCCTCAACGAAGTCACCGGTGCCAACGCTTCGCAGCTGCGCGGCTACACCGAAGTCGCCGGCCAGTCCGCCCATGTGATTGTCAGTAATCCACATGGCATCACCTGCAATGGCTGCGGCTTCATCAATACCCCGCGCGCCACGCTGACCACCGGCAAGCCGCTGATGGACGGTGAGCGCCTGCGCGGCTATGACGTCGACGGCGGCGAGATCGCCATCGAAGGCGCCGGCCTGAACGCCAGCAACCTCGACCAGTTCGAGCTGATCACCCGCAGCGCCAAGCTCAACGCCGACCTCTACGCCAAGCAGCTCGCGGTGGTGACCGGGCGCAACCAGGTGGACGCCGAGACCCTGACCGCCACCGCCAAGGCCGACGATGGCAGCGCCAAGCCGCAGTTGGCCATCGACAGTTCTGCGCTGGGTGGCATGTACGCTGGCGCCATCCGCCTGGTGGGCACCGAGCAGGGTGTGGGCGTGAAGCTGGCGGGCAACATGGCCGCCAGCGCCGGCGATATCCAGATCGACGCCAACGGCCAGTTGACCCTGGCGCAAACCAGCGCCGCCGGCAGCCTGCGCGCCAAGGCCAGCGACATCGCCCTCAATGGCCCGACCTATGCGGCCGGCGTCGCCGAACTGAACGCCAACGGCCAACTGAGCAACAGCCAGAGCCTGGCCGCCGGCCAACGCGTAACGCTCAGTGCCGCGCAAGTCAGCAACAGCGGCATCGTCGAAGCCGGCGTCAATCCGGATGACAGCCGCAACGCCCAGGGCGACGTGGCGATCACCGCGCAGACCCTGCACAACAGCGGCAGCGTGGTCGCCAGCCGTAATCTGCAAATCAACACCAGCGGCACGCTGGACAACCAGGGCGGCGCACTCAAGGGCGCTGATACCCGCGTCACCGCAGCCACCCTGGATAACCGCCAGGGCCGCCTGCTGGCTGGCGATCAGCTGAGCCTCAATGCTGCGCGCCTGGACAACCGCAACGGCCAGGCCGTCGCCAATCGCCTGCAGGTCAGCGGCGGCGCGCTGGACAACCGCCTCGGCCTGTTCTCAGCCGACCAGTCGCTGGACTTCACCCTCGACAGCCTGGACAACAGCGGCAAGGGCACCCTGGTCAGCAACGGCACCTTGCAGGCCCGTGTTCAGCAGAAGCTCGACAACCAGGCAGACGGCCTGCTCTCGGCCAAGGGCGCGCTCGGCGTACAAGCCGGCAACCTCGACAACCGTGGCGGGCTAGTGGTCGGCGACAGCGCCGTCACCCTCTCCGGCGCCAGTCTGAACAACAGCGCACTGGGCGTGATCAGCAGCCTGGGCGAGCTGAAGCTCGACGTCGGCCAGTTGGACAACAGCCAGGGCGGCGCCCTCGACAGCGGCGCGGCGCTGCGTCTGAGCGCCAGCCAGGTGAACAACACTAAAGGCAGCGTCAGCGCCAAGGGTGACCTGCTCGCCAAGGCCGACAGCTTCAGCCAGCAGGGCGGCGAACTGCTGGCCCAGGGTGCGCTGAATCTCGAAGCCGGCCAGCTCGACAACGGTGGTGGCGGCCTGATCGCCGCCAACAACGGCGTGACGCTCCAGGGCGGCGACCTGCTCAACCAGGGCGGTGAAATCTCCAGCCGCGCCAAGGTCGATGTGCAGGCGGCGAGCCTCGACAATGCGGCCGGCAAGGTCATCGGCGACGCCGGCCTCAACCTGCAGGTGCAGCGCCTCGCCAACCGCGCCGGCACTCTTGCCGGCCGCGACAGCCTGACCGTCAGCGGGCAGAGTCTGGACAACAGCCAGGGCGGCCTGCTCAGCAGCCAGAAGAACCTCTGGCTGCAATTGTCTGGCGCGCTCGACAACAGCGGCAATGGCGCGCTGCTCAGCCAGGGCAGCCTGACCCTCAACGCCGGCAGCCTCGACAACCGCGCCGGCACTGTCTCCAGTGCCGGCCAACTGTTCTCGCGCCTAGCCGGGGCCCTGAACAACCAGGGCGGCAAGCTGCTCAGCGACGCCGCCATCGATCTGGGCGGCGCCGACCTGAACAACGCCGGCGGCGTCATCAGCGCGGCGGGCGACATCAGCCTGCAAGGCGCCAAGCTGGATAACAGCCAGAAAGGCCGCATCGTCACCGATGCCGCGATCCATCTCGCCACCGCCCAACTGGACAACAGCCAGGGCGGCAGCCTGTCCGCGCGCGGCGTCATCGACGGTCGTATCAGTGGCCTCGATCAGCACGGCGGCGGCCAGCTGATCGGCCAGAGCGGTGTTGACCTCGACCTGCAAGGCGGCGCCCTGAACAACGCCGGCGGCCTGCTCGGCAGCCCGGGGCAACTGGTCCTGCGCAACGTGGCCAGCCTCGACAACCGGGGCGGGGAAATCTCCAGCGACCGCGCCTTCGCACTCACCACTGGTACGCTGCTCAACCAGGGCGGCAAGATCCTCTCCTCTGATCGCCTGACCCTCACCACCGCCGCGCTGAACAACAGCAGCGCCGGCGTGCTGTCCGGCAACAACGGCCTCACCGTCAACGCCGCCAGCCTCGACAACAGCCAGGGCGGCACCCTCGCCAGCCGTGCCGACCTGCTCGTGCGCAGCCAAGGGGCGCTGGACAACCACGGCGACGGCGCGCTGGTCGCCGGCGGCAAACTGGATGTCGGCAGCGCCAGCCTGAACAACCAGAGCGGCCTGCTTTCCGCCGGTGGCAACCTGCTGCTGGCCACCGGCACTACCGACAACCGCGAGGGCCGCCTGCTTGCCCAGGGTCGCCTGGACGGCAGCACTGCCAACCTCGACAACCGCGACGGCGTGATCAGCGGGGCGCAAGGTCTCGACCTTGGCGCTGGCGACGTCCTCAACGGCGCCAGCGCTACCGGCAAACCCGGTGGCCTGATCACTAGTCAGGGCGCGCTGACCCTACGCGGCGGCAAGCTGGCATCCACCGGCGGCGGGGAAATCTCCGCCAAGGGCGATCTGCACCTGATCGTTGCCCAGCTCATCCAGCAGCAGGCGGCACTGATCGGCGAAGGCAAGGTCACGCTCGACCTGGGCAACGGAGCCCAGCGCGGCGACTTCGACAACCGTGGCGGCCTGCTCAGCGCAGGTGGCCTCCTGGCAATCAACGGCCTGGGCAGCCTCGACAACCGCGGCGGGGAAATCTCCGCCAGCCAGGGCTTCACCCTGACCGCCAGCGGCACTCTCGACAACGGCGACAGCGGGCGGATCATCAGCGCCGGCCAACTCAACCTGAACGCCAGCACCCTGCGCAACGCCAACCAGGGCCTGCTCTCCGGTTGGCAGGGCCTGGTGGTCAACGCCGCCAGCCTGGACAACAGCAGCGGCGGCACGCTGTCGAGCCGCGACGGCGCGCTGACCCTGACGCTCAGCGGCGCCCTCGACAACCACAACGAGGGAGCGCTGGTCAGCAAAGGCAAACTCACTCTCGGCGCCGGCAGTCTGAATAACGCCGGCGGCATCGTCTCCACCCAGGGCGACCTCGGCCTGACCCTCAGCGGCGACCTGGACAACAGCGGTGCCGGCCTGCTCAGCACCCAGGGCAGCCTGACCGGTAACGCCAAGGCTGTGGATAACCGTGGCGGGCAGATCAGCGCCGCCAGCATCGACTATGACGCCAGCAGCCTCGACAACAGCGGCGGCAGCCTGGTCAGCCAGGGCGCCCTGCGCCTGGGCCTGCTCGGCGCACTGCTCAACAATGGCGCCGGCTCGAAAATCGCCAGCGGCGGCCCGCTCAACCTGAACATTGGCAGCCTGCAGAATCACGGCGGCCAACTCGCCAGCCAGGGCCTGCTCAAGCTCCTCGCCGGCACCTTCGACAACAGCGCCAGCGGCACCGTGGCCGCGCAGACCGACCTGACCCTGACCCTCACCGGCGAACTGCTCAACGGCCAGGACGGCCTCATTTTCGCCAAGACCGGCCAGCTCAACGTCAGCGCCAGCCGTATCGACAACACCGCCGGCACCCTGCAAGGCCAGGGCGACACCACCCTCAAAGCCACTGATGCGATCGGCAACCAGGGCGGCTATGTCATCAGCCAGAACGGCCAGCTCGACCTGGGCAGCGCCAGCCTCGATAACAGCAGCGGCGGTGTCCTCAACGCCACCAACGGCGACCTCAAGCTGGTCACCGGCACCTTCAGCAACAACGCCGGCACCACCCAGGCGAAGGGGCTCGACCTCACCGCCAGCGGCGGTATCGACAACCGCGCCGGCCACCTCTCGGCGGTCAGCGGCGACAACCGCATCAACACCACCGACCTGAACAACCAGGGCGGCGGCCTATATGCCGGCGGCCTGCTCTACCTGCGCGGTAACCAGTTGCTCAACGACGGCGCCGCCCTCGGCCAGGGTGGCAAGATCGGCGCCGGCAACCTCGACGCGAGCCTCACTGGCGCACTGATCAACCAGTTCGGCCTGATCGAAAGCAGCGGCAACCTGACCCTCGGCGCGGCCAGCATCAACAACGTGGTGGGCTCCATCCGTGCGCTCGGCCAGACGCCCGGCAGCCTGCCGCTCGCGGCCAACCCGACACAGATGAAGATCACCAGCGGCGGCCTGCTCAACAACAACCTCGGCCGTATCGAAAGCGCTACCCAGGACCTGATCCTGCAGACCGGCGCGCTGCAGAACGGCGGGGGCAATGTGCTGCACGTCGGCACCGGTACTTTCGGCGTCGATCTCGCCCAGGCTGGTCAGGCCGGCGGCAACTTCACCTCCAACGGCAGCCTGACCTACCAGGCCGACAACTGGACCAACAACGCCATCATCCAGGCGCGCAACCTGAACCTGGACATCGGTCAGCTCGACCAGGGGACATACGGCCAGTTGCTGGCCGCGCAGAGCCTCGTGGGCCGTGGCGGCAACTGGGCCAACGACGGCCTGATCGCCAGCGATGGCAGCCTCGACATCCAACTGGGTGGTAGTTATACGGCCAATGGTCGATTGAGCAGCCTGGGCAATCTCACCCTGGGTGCTGGCTACATCGGTATAGGCCAGGGCGGAAGTGTCGCCGGTGGTGCGACTACAACCGTAAGCGCTTCCGGAACCCTGCAAAACCGCAGCAGCCTGACCTCCAACAGCAATCTCAACGTCAGCGCCGCTACGCTCAACAACTACGGGACGCTCGGTAGTGCCGCTGCATTACGGCTGGGAGCAGGCAACCTACTAAACCAGAATGGGCTGATCTTCAGCGGCCAGGATATGGCGTTGCGGGTGGGAAGCCTGATCAACAACGCTTCCGATATCTACAGCGTTGGAAGTCTCCACCTGGCCACCGATGATTCCGGCGGATGGGCGTCATCCGTTGAAAACCACAACAGCACGATCGAGAGCGGCGGCGACCTCACGATATTCGCGAACCTGATTCGTAACGCCAGCGTTGATCAAGCTGGCAGCTCGACCCTGGTTGCTGGCGCCATTGGCAGCCGCTGTTATGACTGCACCAATACTGACCCCCGGGATTTCCAGGAAAAGAGCCATCTGATCTGGATGCTCAAATACAAGAGCGAACCACCGCAGGACCTGGACACTGCGAGCATCATGTCCGGCGGCAACTTGCGGGTGGCCGGTGGAACACTCAGCAATGGCTCGGTGATCAGTGCCAGCGCTGATATCCGTATCGATGTCGGAACCTTCAACAACCAAGGGGTTTCGTACGGCGACTACACCGTTCTGAAGTCCTTCGACATCCCTTACAACACCAAGCGTCCTGATAAGGCCGAGTCTTTCTGGGCGCAGGCCATGGCCTACAATGCCGCCAACGACCCTGACTACGACTCAGGCTTCATTGGTACTGTCGGCTCCGGCACTGACGTGTTGGTCCCTAACGTGCATTTCTGGAACAAGGATTTTGAGGAATCCTTGCTCCGGGTGGGCCGGATTCGGATGGGAGCCAAGGACGGAGAGTGGTTTCAGTCTTTCGGATCGGTAAAGATCGATCAGGCCTTCAACTCATTCCCCGCCCCCCATTACGACTCCAATGTCCGGACCGAAGCGCCGGACCTGGTAAAGAACGCCACTTTCTTTGATGAAAAGATCGTCTATTCGTCTCCCTCATCCTTCACCAACGCCGTGGTACAGGCGGGTGGCAATGTCGTCATCAATGCAGCGCAGAACCTGACAAACAGCGTCATCCGAGGCGGCACTGCGCAAACAGGCGGCAACTCCCGAGTTGGCAACACCCAGGTGGGCGGCAAATCCACCAGCGTGATCGCCATCAATCAACAACTCCCGCCGGACCTGGCACAGCAGCAGGTCAACCCGATCACGCTGCCTGGCTTCAATCTGCCCCAGGGGCAGAGCGGGCTGTTCCGGCTCAGCGGTCAGGGCAGCAGCGGTGGCACTGTGGGCGGTGTCCAGGGTGCCGGTGAGCTGGTCTTCAATGGCCAAGGGCTTGGAGCGGATCAACGGCTACAGGCGCTGGGTGCAAACACGAGCGGCGCCGGCAGCGTTGCCACGGGCAATTCCGCCTCGGCGACAAATGCTCAATCGAGCGCCGGGCTGAGCGTGCCGCGGGTGCAAGGCTTGCCCAGCAGCGCCACGCCGAACAACAGCCACAAGTACCTGATCGAAACCAACCCGGCCCTCACCAGCCTGAAGAGCTTCCTCAGCTCTGACTACCTGCTGGGCCAGCTCGGCTACGACGCGGACAAGGCGCAGAAGCGGCTTGGCGATGGTCTTTACGAGCAGCGCTTGATCCAGGAAGCCGTCGTTGCCCGCACCGGCCAGCGCTATATCGATGGGCTGACCAGCGACGAAGCCCTGTTCAAGTACCTGATGGACAACGCCATTGCCTACAAGGACAGCCTCAATCTGAGCCTCGGGGTGGCGCTGACCCCTGAACAGGTTGCCGCGCTGACGCACGATATTGTCTGGCTGGAAGATGCCATCGTTAACGGCGAGAAGGTTCTGGTTCCGGTGGTCTACCTGGCTCAGGCCAACAATCGCCTGGCAGCCAATGGCGCCCTGATCATGGGTGGCGACGTTTCGCTGATCTCGGGCGGCGACCTCACCAACCAGGGAACCCTGCGCGCCAGCGGCGACCTCGCCGCCTCCGCCGCCAATATCCATAACAGCGGCCTGATCGAAGCCAGCGGGCGCCTCGATCTGCTCGCCCTGGACAGCATCAGGAACACCCAGGGCGGCATCATCACCGGACGCGATGTCAGCCTGAGCGCTCTCACTGGCGATGTCCTCAACGAGCGCAGCGTTGCCGTCCATGAAGGCAGCCGCGGTAATCGCACCTGGACCCAGAGCTTCGCCGACAGCACGGCGCGCATTGAAGCCGCGAGCAACCTGGAAATCAGCGCTGGACGCGACATCAATAATGTCGGCGGCAGCATCACCAGCGGCAGCGACCTTTCGCTGCAGGCCGGTCGTGATGTCAACCTCACCAGTGCCGAGTTGGAGAACGGCCGTACCCGTGGCCGCAACTACAGCCAGACCACCACCCAGCTCATCGGCGATATCAGCAGCGGGCGCGATCTCGATATCGGCGCCGGGCGCGATCTCAACGCCGTTGCGACCCGCATTGACGCGGCGCGTGATGCAGCGCTCAGCGCCGGCCGCGACGTCACCCTCGCCTCGGCCGCGGACGAGCAACACAGCTACGACAAGACCAAGAAGGTCACCCGCCAGGAAGACCACGTCGACCAGCGTTCTACGGAACTGAATGCCGGTGGCGATGTGCTGATCAGCGCGGGCGAGAACGTCACCCTGGTCAGCAGCAAGATCGGGGCTGGAAACGAAGCCTATCTAGTGGCGGGTGACAAGATCGAAGTCCTCGCCGCCAACGACAGTGACTATTCACTGTACGACAAAAAGGACAAAGGCAGCTTCGGCAAGAAGCAGACCCGTCACGACGAAGTTACTGACGTCAAAGCCGTCAGCAGCGAAATCAGTGCAGGTACCGACATAACCCTGCTCAGCGGCGGCGACCAGAAATACCAGGCTGCCAAGCTGGAAAGCGGCAACGACATCGCCATCATCAGTGGAGGCGCAGTCACCTTCGAAGCCGCGAAGGACCTGCACCAGGAAGCCCACGAGAAGACCGACAACAGCTTCAGCTGGAACAGCTCGAAGGGCAAAGGCAACACGGACGAAACCGTTCGCCAGACGCAGATGATCGCGCACGGTGACATCGCCATTAAGGCGGTGGATGGGCTGAATATCGATTACAAGCACATCGATAAACAGTCGGTTAGCCAGGCTATTGATGCCATGGTGCAGGCCGACCCAAGTTTGGCGTGGCTAAAGGAAGCCGAAGCGCGTGGGGATGTAGATTGGCGTGCTGTAAAGGAAATGCATGACAGCTATTCCTACAGCCACTCCGGGATGGGGCAGGGTGCAATGCTGGCGGTGATCATCGTAGTCACGGTGCTCACGGCCGGCGCCGCCAGTGCTGCCATTGGAGCCGCTGCATCGGGCACTGCCGCAGGGGCAGCCGGAGGATCGCTTGCAGCCGCAACGGCGGGGACAGCTGCTACGGCCACATCGGCGGCTGTTGCTGGCACTGCCGCTGGCTGGGCCAACGTGGCCCTGTCCATGGGCGCCGCCTCGTTGGCTTCCACTGGTGCCGTAAGCACCATCAACAACAAGGGCAATATCGGCGCAGCGCTGAGTGACACTTTCAGCAGCGATAGCATCAAGCAGGCCATGATCGCCGCGGGTGTGGCTGGTGTTATGGCGGCGTATGGCCCTGAATGGTTTGGTGGCAGAACCGACCCGGTGAACAACACCACCACCTCGACCAGTGGGGCTGCGAATGCGGTGGGTGCAGTACCGGACCTCACCGACCCTGCGGCCTGGGGCAAGTTCGCGGGCATGCAAGTGTCCCAGGGAGCGCTCACCGGCGTGGCCAACGAAGCATTGGGCCAGGGCAAGTTCGGTGATGCGATGCAGGGTGCGCTGTATGGCATCCTGCAGGCCAGTGCATTCAACGCCGTGGGCAACATGGGTTTCCCCAGCGGTAGTGCGCAGAATACTGCGGCACATGCTCTGGCTGGTGGATTACTGGCTGAAGCTATGGGCGGTGACTTCAAGACTGGCGCCATGGCAGCCGGTGCCAGTGAGGCGCTGGCTAATGTGCTCACCAGCGGGTTCCTGGAGGGTAATAGTGAACAAGCCAAGCGCATGCAGCAAGCGGCTGCACAGCTAGTCGGTATCGTCGCGGCGGCTGGCCTGAATGGCGATGTGCAGATGGGCGGGGACATTGCCAAGAGTGGCATGGCATACAACCGGCAGTTGCACCCTGAGGAAGAACAAGCCATAAAACAAGAAGCGGAGAAAGGTGATTTCAAAGAAGAAAATCTGGAAAGAGCGGCCTGTTATTTGGTTAAGTGCTGGGCGGTCTATGAGCGGAACAGTACGGAATACAATGCGAAATATGTTTCCGATGAGACGATGGCTGGTCTAGGTAATGAACTGGCTTGGGTAGAGGCGCAGCAGGATAAGGGTTTGTTTAATTATTCGGGCTGGGCAAAAACTAAAGATGCATGGAGTACAGATGTAGGGCCGATTGGTAAATATACAGCGCAGGCAGCAGGCGGGGCCATAAGTGTTATGGGGGGCGCAACATTATGCTCTGCTGGTCTCGGGCTCGGATGCGCTGTCGGCGGTGGCGCAATGGCTATATTTGGTGCGGGGAATATAACTGAAGGAGGGACGGGTTTTTATACCCATTTCGCCGGTGAGAATTTAGGCTCTTACAATCCGGTGAAAGAAACATTTAATTTGATTCCTGGGGGTTATGGTCCGCTCGTATATAGTGGTGCCGATCTAGCTACCTCAGTAGGGACTGGATTTGTTAAGGTTCCGCTGAAAATGGGCTTGGCGGATGGGTTGAATCGACCTAATTCTATGTTTGGGGTGTTGGTTAATAAGGCTGACAATAACTATTTCATACCGGTTCTGAATGCGGGGACTCCATATGGAACTGCAGGGGCTATATATCTATTTGGAGTCGGCACTAAAGGGTATGATTTTGGTGGAAAGGTTGCGGAGTAAGTAGTGATCTGAGGGTGTTAAATTGAGTAGGGCTATTTTATTTGTAATGCTATTTATTGTTGTTTTTGCAATATTTTCGTTTCTCATGTTCTCTTCTGTTGCGCTTGCGATGGCGTTGTTGGATGTGAGTGATGATGTTCAGGATTTTGTGTTTAAGAGATGCTTGCCAGTCATTTCGTTTTTCTTGGTAATGGCTTTTTTGGTTCTAAAGCGAGAGAGGGTAATGAGAATGATTAGGGAGCTTTCATCGTAGCGAAAAGGGCGAAAAGGGGGCGGATATATTTTTCTACTCTAAAACTATGCGTGGAATCAGGGTTGGAGTACGGAAAATAAATCTGACCCCTTTCGCCGTCGCATTCAGCAGATTCAGAGCAGCCGAACCCCGCCGGGTAGCCAGAACATGGCTGCTCTCGAAATCGGGGCGGTGGCGCTGATCGCCTTGGCAGCAGGCGGAGTTCTGGTCTCCACTAATCCGGAGTATCAGCAGAAGGTCGCCGACGTTTTGGCTTCCTTGCCGGAGGCTCAGAAGCGCAATATCGAGAACCTGACGGACCTGCTGGGAACTGAAGGCTTCCCGATCCACAAGGGTGATTTCGGCAGGTTCATCTTCCCGGTGGCGGACAAGGACACCTCGACGCCAGCTACCTCGGGCTATGGGGCAGATGGAAAGGTGGAGTTGCCCACTCACACTGGCGGAGACCAGATTCCTCAGATGGAGGGAGGGAATACTGGGTTCCCGGTGAGTGAGTTGCCGGCGCCTGGGAATATGTACAACGAGTCGAACAATGGGGAAGTTGTATTAACCCAACAGCAAGAAAAGGCTATTCGATCACTACAGAAACAAATTGATAAGCACGAGCAGAAAATTCAGGACTTCAAAAATAGCCCAACAATACGTCCGGGGATGGAGAATCTGCCATCTGATGTAATTGAGCGACAACAGCAGCGGCGCATTGAACATTTGGAGACAGAGATTAGAACTTTTAAAAATAATATAGAAAAGATAAAAAGAGGAGATATTTCGTCATGAGAAGAGTTTCGATAAGTCATAATATTATTCTAGTGCGAGAGTGTGAGATTGGCGATGTTTCCTCTATGGAAGGCTGTCCTTATGCTGTACTCCTAAGCGCAAGAGAAATTCCTTCTGACGATTTTATTAAGATTGTTAAAATCTATGAGTCTCTCTGGCAGGCTGGAGCAAAATTTATTGTATGTGTTGGGGAGAATTCAGAAAAATTACACGACTCTTTAGATAGGGCATGCGAAGTTAGCGAGTTTGAGGGGGGGGATATTGTAACCACGTATCATGAAGATGAGCCTGTTGATGATGTGGTTAATTTATTCATATACGGGAGCGGCTTTGATGGCGCGGAAGATGGATTTTTTTTGGTAGTGGCTGGGTGCGGTGATAGTAAATTGGTCGGAGCATTGGAGAAAATTTAATTGAATACAAAAACGGGTGTTGTCCCGTCCAAGCGTCCAAACTGATTTCCCCGTCAATTGGCGGGGTGGTTTTCTTGGGTGAAGTGCTGGGAATTTCCCTCCATCACTAGCCATTCGTCGGTTTTTCGGCCGTCTTTCTTACCGGAAACCGCCTGGGAAATGGAAATTCTTATGATCCAGCCAGCCGAATTCTCCGATCCGTGGACAGCTGATTTCCCCCTGCGCCAACTAACCGACAGAATTATCCGCTCAGATAAAAACCGCTCAGCAATCCATCCCAAGCCTCGAACCATTCCACCCGCTTCGGCACGGGACCGAAAAGTACCGTAAAGGGGACAGATTTATTTTTCTACTCTAATTCGCAAGTGCCCGGTTCTTTAAGAATTCGAATATAGCGAGGCCCCGTCCTGGAGACACCTCGGCGACGGCCTCTACGAGCAGCGCCTGATCCAGCAGGCGGTGGTTGCCCGCACCGGCCAGCGCTACATCGACGGCATGGCCAGCGACGAAGCCCTGTTCAAGTACCTGATGGACAACGCCATCGCCTACAAGGACAGCCTCCAGCTGCAACTGGGCGTCGGCCTCAGCGCCGAACAGGTCGCGGCCCTGACCCACGACATCGTCTGGCTCGAAGAAGCCACCATCAACGGTGAAAAAGTCCTGGTGCCGGTGCTCTACCTCGCCCAGGCCGAGGGGCGCCTGGCGGCCAACGGTGCGCTCATCATGGGCAACGACCTGTCCCTGATCAGCGGCGGCAACCTGACCAACCAGGGCACCCTGCGCGCCAGCGGCGACCTCGCCGCCAGCGCCACCAACCTCAACAACAGCGGCCTGATCGAAGCCGGCAACCGCCTCGACCTGCTCGCCATCGACAGCATCCGCAACGCGGCTGGCGGCATCATCAGCGGTCGCGACGTCAGCCTCACCGCGCTGACCGGCGACGTCATCAACGAGCGCAGCATCACCTCGGTCGACGCCAGCAACGACGCCCACCGCATCCACAAGGAAATCGCCAACAACGCCGCCCGAATCGAAGCCCGCGGCGACCTGGAGATCACCGCCGGGCGCGACCTGATCAGTGCCGGCAGCGTCCTCCAGGCTGGCGGCAATGCCAGCCTCACCGCCGGGCGCGACCTGCGCCTGGAAGCCGCGCAGGAGGTCGACAGCTTCGACTTCCAGAGCCGCCGCGTCACCGGCAACGTCACCAGCGTCACCCAGCACGGCAGCGACGTGCAGGTGGGTGGCAACCTGGAGCTGAACGCCGGCCGCGACCTCAGCGCCGTCGCCAGCCGCATCGACGCCGCGCGCGACATCGCCATGAGCGCCGGGCGCGACGTCGTCCTCGCCTCCGCCGCCAACGAAGAGCACAGCGACGCCCAGTACAAGGGCGGCGGCAAGAAAGTCACCACCCAGGAAGACCACGTCAGCCAGCAGGCCACCGAAGTCACCGCTGGTGGCGACGTCCTGATCAGCGCGGGTGAAAACCTCACCCTCGTCAGCAGCAAGATCGGCGCCGGCAACGAGGCCTACCTGGTCGCCGGCGACAAGATCGAACTGCTCGCCGCCAACGACAGCGACTACTCGCTGTACGACATGGAAGAGAAGGGCGGCTGGGGCAAGAAGAAGACCCAGCGCGACGAAGTCACCGACGTCCGCGCCGTGGGCAGCGAAATCAGCGCCGGCTCCGACATCACCCTGCTCAGCGGCGGCGACCAGAAATACCAGGGCGCCAAGCTCGACGCGGGCAACGACATCGCCATCCTCAGCGGCGGCGAAGTCACCTTCGAAGCGGTCAAGGACCTGCACCAGGAAAGCCACGCCAAGAGCGACAGCGACCTCGCCTGGACCAGCTCCAAGGGCGAAGGCAAGACCGACGAGACGCTGCGCCAGACCCAGATGATCGCCCAGGGCAACATCGCCATTAAGGCGGTGGATGGGCTGAAGATCGACTACAAGCACATCGACCAGAAGTCGGTCAGCCAGGCCATCGATGCGATGGTGCAGGCCGATCCGGGGCTGGCTTGGCTGAAGGAAGCCGAGGCGCGCGGGGATGTGGATTGGCGGGCGGTGAAGGAGATTCACGACTCGTACAAGTACAGCAACTCGGGGCTGGGTGCCGCGCCGCAGCTCATCATTGCCATCGTCGCCTCTTACTTCCTTGGGCCGCTGTATGGCGCCATGGCCAGCAACCTCGCGGTTGGAACCATCAACAATGGTGGCGATATCGGGCAAGGCCTTGAATACGCCACCACATCCGATGCTCTCAAGAGCTATGCGATGGCGGGTGTTGGTGAATACGTCATCTCGCCGAAGCTGGATAGTTACTTCAAGGTCTCCACAGACACCGCCAACCAAGTCACCAAGGGATTCGACCTTAGTACTTGGGCTGGCGAGAAAGGCATTGGTGCCTTTGCGGCCTATAACAGTGCTCAAGCGTTGTCCCAGGCAGTCATGCAGCAAGCAGCGTTCGGCGGCAGCTTCGCCGATAACCTGATGGATGCCTTTAGTACTCAGGCCGGCAACCTGGGTATGGCAGTCGGGTTCAATGGTGTGGGGGATTGGGCGGCGGGGCAGTATGGCGGCACTGTTTATCGGGACGGCAGCCTGCAGAAAATCGTTGCCCATGCCTTGATGGGAGGCCTGCTCGCCGAAGCAACCGGCAGCGATTTCAAGACCGGCGCCATGGCCGCCGGGGTCAATGAGGCCCTGGCCAACGTGCTACATGGCTGGGCTAAGGGCGATCCGAAGTTCGAGCTGATGGAGTCGCAAATCGTTGGCGTACTGGCTGCGGCAGCGGTGAATGGCGACGTAGGCAAAGGCGCGGAAATTGCGAAGAATGCTACCGCTTACAACCAGCAAGTGCATAGAGAGGCCTACCAGCGCCTGGAGCAAGGGTTAGATGCCTTACATGCGCAAGGTAAATATGAGGGTGTAGAGCCCGAAGCTGTATTGTACGAGCTCAATCGTATTGCTAGTGGGGAAGCAAGAACGGTTGCTGACCTTGATCCCAAGATCGCGGCCTTCCTTGGCGCTGAGTTTTCGCCAGCAACCTTGAGAGATACTCTGTTCGAGCCCTCGGATTGGGAAAATGGAGCGGCACTACTGGTCGACTTGCTTTCCCCGACGCCCGGAGGGAAAGCTGCAGCAGTTGAGAAGGTTACCGGGAAAATCTCCAAGGACGCTTTGGAGGCGCTGGAGAAGAAGTTTGCGGCAGATGCTGCGGAAAAGGCGGCTAAAGGCGTTGTAGGCTTTTCTGATGAAGCTGCGAAGGTTGCGCTGTCCAATGTTGGTCGCGTCGATCATTCTGCGAGACACTTAATAGATGCAGGAATAATTACTGCAAACTCTGGGTCTAAAGCTGCTCGCGAAGCATTCCAAGAAATAGGTGAAGTGATCCTAACAAATCCGATGAAAACATTTGATCACGTCATGGTGCAAGGTGGTCAACGGGTGAAAGGATTCTATCGGAGTATTAATGGAAATGATGTTGTGATTTTTGTGGCAAAAGAGGCTCGCGGAAAAATAGCGGCCGGAGATATCGTGACTGCTATTACGCCGTCTCCTCAACAGATGAAGAATTTTGGATTATGAATACAAAGAATAGCCTCGGAATTTATTGGTGTAACATAGATCAGCCTAGCGGGAAGGTTTATCAAGAGGAGGTCAGCGGGCTTATCTTTTATGGCTACTGGCAGCGAGGGTACACAAGTTCAATTGCAGATAACCTTTCAGGTTTCAATGCCATCTGGAATGGTGGAGTTGATATAAATCCCAGGGAGTGGAGTGGGGAAAATATGAGCAATCTGTCTGTTGAAGTTAAGCTGAATGTGTGGCCGGATAAAATTGATTGGATTTCATGTATTGAAAAATCTCTTAGATGGTTTGTAGATGGTGGTGCAATTGTATCTTGGTGTGGAACGGAGATGTCCAGTCCTGAGTTAGATATATTTATTCCTGAGGAGAGCTCTGGATCCATATATGCGGCATACAGTAAAGAGGCTGGTCTATTTATCGGATCTGGCTTGGATGAGGAGTTTAGAGAGTTAGATGAAAGACAGATTAAAGAATTTAAATTGGATATTTTGTTGCGAGGTCTAGATAGTTTTTAGTCTCTGAACCTGAGGTTGAAGTTTTTATTGATAAAGGGGCGGGTTTACTAGTCTACTGTCATTGGGCAAGTGGCGGAAAGGGGACAGATTTATTTTTTTACTCTAAAGCTGGGCGCGGAGTCAGGATTAGAGTGCGGAAAATAAATCTGTCCCCTTTTTGGTCCTGGAAACTGTGGCTCAGCGTCTAGGGCCGGATTCGCAGGCATCAGGCCGCATAAATTTGATTTCAGAAAAAATGGTCTGCCCAAGTTGTAGTGATATTGTTAGTCAGTTTCGCGAGAGATACCCTAATATTCAATTAAATATCTTTACCATGGAGAAATGAAGATGTCATTCGACTTGACCGTGGAGGAGATATGCTCGGTAGTTTCTCGGCTTTATGAAAAGGCGATATCTCAGATTAACCTTAGGCCAGAGCAAGCCTTTGCATATGTTCAAGATGAAGCGGGCTCTCTTTGCACGACTGATGATGTAGGGTTTTTTGCGGTATTGCAGACAGCAATATTTAAGGAGGGAATGTGCTATGGATTGGAACTTTCTAGAGAAAGTCCTTATGCAGAAGACATGCTGGAGGTATTGGCTAGTGCGTATGATAATTGTTGCGCAGACGATTTGGCAGCGATTGGTCTTGAGGGGCAGCGGTTGGAGAATATGATTGACTGCATGAGGCAGGTTCGAGAGAAATATCTATTCTCTGAATAGTTGTGTCATCAAGAAAGCGAAAAGGAAAAGGGGACAGATTTATTTTTCTACTCTAATTCGCAAGTGCCCGGTTCTTTAAGAATTTGAATATAGCGCGGCCCCGCCCTGGATACACCTCGGCGACGGCCTCTACGAACAGCGCCTGATCCAGCAGGCCGTGGTCGCCCGTACCGGCCAGCGCTACATCGACGGCATGGCCAGCGACGAAGCCCTGTTCAAGTACCTGATGGACAACGCCATCGCCTACAAGGACAGCCTCCAGCTGCAACTGGGCGTCGGCCTCAGCGCCGAACAGGTCGCGGCCCTGACCCACGACATCGTCTGGCTCGAAGAAGCCACCATCAACGGTGAAAATTCGAAAAGGGGACAGATTTATTTTTCCTACTCTAATCTCGGCTGATGTGAAGGAGACTTCGTACCTCTAGAGGTGGCAGCCTTTCTCCAAAACCAAATACACATGGAGAGAGCGATGCCTAGGGTTGGTCGTGTCATATTGCCTAACTACCCACACCATGTCGTTCAACGGGGCCATAACCGACAGGTGGTGTTCGTTGAGAGCGAGGACTACGAGCGCTATCTCGCTGACCTACGTGAGTTGAAGGATGCGTTTGGCGTTAAGGTTTATGCGTACTGCCTGATGACCAACCATGTGCATCTGCTTCTTGCACCGGATGAGTCAGTTACCGGTTTGAGTCAGTTGATGAAAACGCTCTCAGCACGGATGACGCGTTACAGAAATCGCTTAGAGCACCGTAGCGGAACGTTATGGGAAAGTCGCTTCAAGTCCAGCCTGGTCCAGTCGGACGCGTATTTGTTGGCATGCAGTCGCTATATAGAGCTGAACCCTGTGCGCGCCAGGTTGGTTCGGCGTGCTGCTGAGTATCCATGGTCCAGCTATACCCAGCACGTTGGGGACTCCTGCATGTGGATCGATAGCGATCCATGCTATGACGCGCTTGCCGAGTCTGAAGATGAGCGCCATGACCGCTATCGTGCTTTTCTTGGTCAGCTAGGTAGTGATGAAGAAAATCAACTCATCCGCGATGCGCTGCAGAGGGGCCAGTTGACTGGTAATTCTCGCTTTGTTGATGAGGTAGAGAGAATTTCCGGCGTCCGGATCGAGCGGCGTGGTCAAGGGAGACCATCTAAATTAGAGTAGGTAAAATAAATCTGTCCCCTTTCGGTCCGATAGTTCAGGCTACGGACGGGTGAGAGGGGGGTAATATATCCGTTTCGTCCAAGTTTCAAGAAGGTAGGCGAATGGGGCGAAAAGGGGACAGACTTATTTTTCTACTCTAAAACTAGGCGCGGAGTTAGGTTTAGAGTACGGAAAATAAGTCTGTCCCCTTTTTGGTCGGTCCCCTTTTTGGTCGAATTTGAATTTGACACATATCCCTGTGGATTTTTGAGAGATGAAATCTTCTAGTTATTATAAGGCTCTTCCGGAGTCCATGCCCGTGGAGGACATAAAGGTTGAGTTTTTAGATGTGCTGAAATGTTTAAAGTCTGAAAGTTTATCCAAAGAGAGCGCACTTGAGGCTTTTTCAGAGTTGAGTGATAGGCAATGGAGTTCTTATTGCGTTCTGAGTGATGATGTGAGGTCTTCAGTAGCAGATGCCTTAATTTCAATGTGGGATGGCCGATGTATCGAGTCAGCAGAAACGATAGTTTCTATAGTTTCGAGGCTGGGGCTTGGGCGGGTTCTTAGATTTCTAAGTGAAATTGACCCCAGTCAGACATCTCCTGACGTGTATATGGAAATTCATGAGGCAGTAGAAGAGTTGAGAGATAGTGTGGAAGATCCTTATAGTGGGATGCAAAACTAGGCGAAACGGGACAGTGTCCCGTCCGAGCGTCCAAGCCATTTTCGCCGCTTGTTGGCGGGGTGGTTTTCTGGTCGCCATTTTCTGGTCGTCCCCTTTTCTGGTACTTTTCTGAATAAAAAATGAATAGTGCAAAGATTCTTCAGTTGGCCTTTATGCTTGTTAAGTGGGTGCTTGTATGTAGTGGGGCACTTTTTCTAGCGTCGACAGTTTCAATAGTATTTTTCATGCATTTAAGGGGGCAGGATTTCGACCTGTGGAATGTGATGGAGTCTGCTGCCGAGAGTGCTTTGAGAGGGGGAGGGATAATGGCCTTGTTTCTAGGAGCTGTTTTTGCAGTAAATTACTTTAAGTCTGGAAGGGGTTGAGAAAAAAGAAAAGTAACAAAAGGGGACGGAGTGGAGCGAAAAGGGGACAGATTTATTTTTCTACTCTAAAGCTGGACGCGGAGTCAGGATTGGAGTGTCGAAAATAAATCTGTCCCCGTTTTCTGCCAGGTTTTTTATTTCACACCATCACCGCCCTCGCTTCTGTTCATGATCAGCCTGATACAACGATTGTGCATCGGAGGCCAGCAACAACAGCGCCCTGCTGACCTGGCAAAACGGATTCTCTTCCGGGTCACCCAGGTGCAGTGAGAGGAAAGGGGACAGATTTATTTTTCTACTCTAAAGCTAGTCGCTGAGTCAGAGTTAGAGTGCGGAAAATACATCTGTCCCCTTTCTCTTATTGAGGGGCAGTCTCTCCAAATGAAAAAGCCCGCCAATCGGCGGGCTTTTTCATGGGCACAGCATTCAGCGCCGATTAGGCAGCGCAGCAATCACATCCTCTGCCTGCAACCCCTTGTCACGCTGGACGACGGAGAACTCCACGCGCTGCCCTTCGATCAGGATGCGGTGGCCCTCGCCGCGGATGGCGCGGAAGTGGACGAAGATGTCTTCGCCCGAGTCGCGGGAAATGAAGCCGAAGCCCTTGGAGGTGTTGAACCACTTCACGGTGCCAGTTTCGCGGTCGACGCCGGCGAAGGTTTCGATGGCAACGCTGGTGCTAGGTTTGTTGAGGCTGGCGATCCATTGCAGGACAACGGCGCCGGCCAGGCTGAGCAGCGGCAGCACGATGGCCGGTTGTTCGCCGATGAAGGGCAGGGGGGCGAGCAGGATCAGGATCTGCAGGACCACGGCCAGCACGACCAGGGCGGTGGCGAGGCTCTGCAGGGCGGAGGGGTGTTTCAGTTGGCTGCTCGGGGCGAGCAGTAGGCTGGTCAGACCGAGCAGGGCCAGGTAGATGGCATCGCTCTGTTGCAGGTAGGGCAGGGCATCACTACGCAGACTCGGGATAAGGGACAGCACGAGTGCGGCGACGCCCGTCACGAGATGGACGATCTTCAACATGGCTACGGATTCACCTTGAGCGGGTAACGAAATAAAGAAGCAGCCAGCCCCAGGTGCGACGCCAGAAAGGAAAAATGAAAGCGTGCCGGGCGGCCTATGCGAGAAACGCACGGCGGGTATTTAACCGCAATCCAGTTGCCTTCTCAAATCAACCGCTTAGGCCATTCGTAGGGGGAGGCAGCCGGCTTTCTGGCCGGCTGCTTATAAAGGGAAGGGGTTATTCGGCGAGCAGGCTGCGCAGCATCCAGGCAGTCTTTTCGTGGACCTGCATGCGCTGGGTCAGCAGGTCGGCGGTGGGCTCGTCCGCCACCTTGTCGGCCAGTGGGAAGATGCTGCGGGCGGTACGCACCACTGCTTCCTGGCCCTGCACCAGCAGGCGGATCATTTCCTGGGCGTCCGGTACGCCTTCTTCTTCCTTGATCGAGGACAGGCGGGCGTAGGCGGCGTAGGTGCCGGGCGCCGGGAAGCCCAGGGCGCGGATGCGCTCGGCAATGCTGTCCACGGCCAGCGCCAGTTCGTTGTACTGCCCTTCGAACATCAGGTGCAGGGTGTTGAACATCGGCCCGGTGACGTTCCAGTGGAAGTTGTGGGTCTTCAGGTACAGCGTGTAGGTGTCGGCCAGCAGGCGGGACAGGCCGTCGGCGATGGCGGCGCGATCTTCTTTGGCGATTCCGATATCGATGTCCATGGCGATCTCCTCATCGGGCATGAATGATTTAAAACGCTGGATTCGAGGCTATCACTGGGGAAGGTGCGAAGCTCTTGGTCTATATCAAGGCAATCGATTGAGCATTTCTATTAAAAGGCTGTGCGCCCGGCAGGCTTTTCCGCCACCGGAGCCCGGCTGCAACCTGCGGATTTTTCAGGCTATAATCGGCCTCTTTGCCGCGGGACGCGGACCCGTGGCGTTACACAGCCAAGGTGTTCCATGCCGATTTACGAGTACCAGTGCCAGTCCTGCGCGCATCAGCTGGAATCGCTGCAGAAGATCAGCGATGCGCCGTTGGTCGATTGTCCGGCCTGCAAGGCTCCCGAATTGAAGAAGATGTTGTCGGCTCCGGGCTTCCGCCTGGGCGGCAGCGGTTGGTACGAGACCGACTTCAAGACCGGAGCGAAGAAGAACCTGGCCTCCGGCGATGCCCCAGCGGCCTGTCCGGCCACCGGTTGCGGTGCCGGCGCCTGCTCCGCCAGCGAATGAGCGGTTCCCTAGAATTCAAGACTTTCGAGAAGCGAAACACACCATGATGCGCAGCCACTATTGCGGCCAGTTGAACGAGAGCCTGGACGGCCAGGTAGTCACTCTTTGCGGTTGGGTACACCGTCGCCGCGACCACGGCGGGGTGATCTTCCTCGACGTGCGTGATCGTGAAGGTCTGGCCCAGGTGGTGTTCGACCCGGATCGCGTCGAGACCTTCGCCAAGGCCGACCGCGTGCGCAGCGAGTACGTGGTGAAGATCACCGGCAAGGTGCGTTTGCGCCCCGAAGGCGCGCGCAACTCGAACATGGCTTCGGGCGCCATCGAAGTGCTGGGTCACGAACTGGAAGTGTTGAACCAGGCGGAAACCCCGCCGTTCCCGCTGGACGAATACTCCGACGTGGGCGAGGAAACCCGCCTGCGCTACCGCTTCATCGACCTGCGTCGTCCGGAGATGGCCGCCAAGCTGAAGCTGCGCGCTCGCATCACCAGTAGCATCCGCCGCTACCTGGACGAGAACGGCTTCCTCGACGTGGAAACCCCGATCCTCGGTCGTCCGACGCCGGAAGGCGCGCGTGACTACCTGGTGCCGAGCCGCACCTATCCGGGCCACTTCTTCGCCCTGCCGCAGTCGCCCCAGCTGTTCAAGCAGCTGCTGATGGTGGCCGGCTTCGACCGTTACTACCAGATCGCCAAGTGCTTCCGCGACGAAGACCTGCGTGCCGACCGCCAGCCGGAATTCACCCAGATCGACATCGAGACCAGCTTCCTGGAAGAAAGCGACATCATCGAGATCACCGAGAAGATGGTTCGCCAGCTGTTCAAGGAAGTGCTGAACGTCGAGTTCGACGAGTTCCCGCACATGCCGTTCGAAGAGGCCATGCGCCGCTACGGTTCGGACAAGCCTGACCTGCGTATCCCGCTGGAACTGGTCGACGTGGCCGATCAACTGAAGGACGTCGAGTTCAAGGTCTTCTCCGGCCCGGCCAACGATCCGAAGGGCCGTGTTGCCGCCCTGCGCGTTCCCGGCGGTGCGAGCATGCCGCGCAAGCAGATCGACGACTACACCAAGTTCGTCGGCATCTACGGCGCCAAGGGCCTGGCCTACATCAAGGTCAACGAGCGCGCCAAGGGCGTGGAAGGCCTGCAGTCGCCGATCGTGAAGAACATCGCCGAGCCGAACCTGAACGAGATCCTCGATCGCGTCGGTGCGGTCGATGGCGACATCGTGTTCTTCGGCGCGGACAAGGCCAAGATCGTCTGCGACGCCCTGGGCGCGCTGCGCATCAAGGTCGGCCATGACCTCAACCTGCTCACCAAGGAGTGGGCGCCGATGTGGGTCGTGGACTTCCCGATGTTCGAAGAGAACGACGACGGCAGCCTGACCTCGCTGCACCACCCGTTCACCGCGCCCAAGTGCACCCCGGAAGAGCTGGAGGCCAACCCGGCCGGCAAGCTGTCCCGTGCCTACGACATGGTGCTCAACGGCACCGAGCTGGGCGGCGGTTCCATCCGTATCCACGACAAGGCCATGCAGCAGGCGGTGTTCCGCGTGCTGGGCATCGACGATGCGGAGCAGGAAGAGAAGTTCGGCTTCCTGCTGGACGCTCTGAAGTACGGCGCGCCGCCGCACGGTGGCCTGGCCTTCGGCCTGGACCGTCTGGTGATGCTGATGACCGGCGCGGCCTCGATCCGCGAAGTCATTGCCTTCCCGAAAACCCAGAGCGCTGGCGACGTCATGACCCAGGCTCCGGGCACCGTGGATGCCAAGGCTCTGCGCGAGCTGAACATCCGCCTGCGCGAGCAGCAGAAGGCCGCCGAGTAAGTCGATTCGAATAGCTGGCGGCGCCCGCACTGCGGGCGCCACCTGCGAAGCAAACAAGCGATACGGAGTGAGTTATGGCTGGTCATTCCAAATGGGCCAACATCAAGCACCGCAAGGAACGTCAGGACGCCAAGAAGGGCAAGATCTTCACCAAGCTCATTCGTGAGCTGACCGTCGCTGCCAAGCAGGGCGGCGGGGTGCCGGCGGACAACCCGCGCCTGCGCCTGGCCGTGGACAAGGCGCTGACTGCCAACATGACCCGCGACACCATCGACCGCGCCATCCAGCGCGGCGTGGGCTCCAGCGAAGCGGACAACATGGCTGAGCTGACCTACGAAGGTTACGCGCCCAGCGGCGTGGCGATCATCGTCGAGGCCATGACCGACAACCGCAACCGCACCGCGGCCGAAGTGCGCCATGCCTTCAGCAAGTGCGGCGGCAACCTGGGTACCGATGGTTCGGTGGCCTACATGTTCGAGCGCAAGGGGCAGATCAGCTATGCGCCGGGCGTGAATGAAGAGGCCCTGATGGATGCCGCGCTGGAAGCCGGCGCCGACGACGTGGTGGTCAACGACGATGGCTCCATCGACGTGTTCACCACCTTCGCCGACTTCATCTCGGTCAACGAAGCACTGACCGAAGCGGGCTTCAAGGGCGAGGATGCGGAGATCACCATGATCCCGTCGACCGTGGCGACCCTGGACCTGGACACCGCGCAGAAGGTCCTCAAGCTGATCGACATGCTCGAAGACCTGGACGACGTGCAGAACGTCTATTCGAATGCGGACATCCCGGACGAGGTGATGGCCCAGCTGGGCTGATCCCACCACCGGCGATGTGCTGAAGCCGGAAGCGGGAGTGGTCGTCAGCGGCGCCTCCCGCTTCCGGCTTTTGTTATCTGAAATGCGCGTTGCAGACTAGGTGTGATCGAACGGACATGACCCTGATTCTCGGCATCGACCCAGGTTCTCGGATTACCGGCTTCGGCGTGGTGCGCGACACTGGCCGTGGCTGCGAGTACGTGGCTTCGGGCTGTATCCGTACCGGCAATGGCGAGCTGTTCGAGCGCCTGCAGATCGTCTTCCGTGGTGTGCGTGAGGTCATCCAGACCTACCAGCCGACCATGATGGGCATCGAGCAGGTGTTCATGGCGCGCAACGCCGATTCGGCGCTGAAGCTGGGGCAGGCGCGCGGTGCGGCCATAGTCGCGGCGGCGGAAGAGGGATTGCAGATCGCCGAGTACACCGCCAGCCAGGTCAAGCAGGCGATTGCCGGCACCGGCGGCGCGGACAAGCAGCAGGTGCAGATGATGGTCATGCATCTGCTCAAGCTGGTGCAGAAGCCACAGATCGACGCCTCCGACGCCCTGGCTATCGCCCTGTGCCATGCGCATACCCGGCAAAGCCTGGTGCCGCATGGTCTGATGGGCGCCCGCCGTCGCGGCGGACGCCTGCGCCTGTGATATCCGGAAAAACATTGAGCAAGGACAAACACCCGTGATTGGACGCCTGCGTGGCACCCTGGCGGAAAAGCAGCCGCCGCACCTGATCGTCGACGTGAACGGCGTGGGCTATGAGCTGGAAGTGCCGATGACCACCCTGTACCGCCTGCCGAGCCTGGGCGAGCCGGTGACCCTGCACACCCATCTGGTGGTGCGCGAGGATGCCCACCTGCTCTACGGTTTTGCCGAGAAGCGTGAGCGCGAGCTGTTCCGCGAGCTGATCCGCCTCAATGGCGTGGGGCCGAAGCTGGCGCTGGCGCTGATGTCGGGCCTGGAAGTGGATGAGCTGGTACGTTGCGTACAGGCGCAGGATACTTCCACCCTGGTGAAGATTCCCGGTGTCGGCAAGAAGACCGCCGAGCGCCTGCTGGTGGAGCTGAAGGATCGCTTCAAGGCGTGGGAGAATATTCCTTCCATCGCGCCGCTGGTGGTGGAACCCATGCGGGTTGCCGCAGTCTCAAGCGCCGAGTCCGATGCGGTCAGCGCGCTGATCGCCCTGGGCTTCAAACCCCAGGAGGCGAGCCGCGCCGTGGCCGCCGTGCAGGAGGAAGGTTTGTCCAGCGAAGAACTCATCCGCCGTTCCCTCAAGGGCATGGTCTAGGTAGACACTGATGATCGAAGCCGATCGCCTGATTTCCTCAGCTTCCAGTCGCGACCGCGAAGAGCAGTTCGACCGCGCCATCCGCCCGCTCAAGCTGGCGGACTACGTCGGTCAGCCGGTGGTGCGCGAGCAGATGGAGCTGTTCATCCAGGCGGCCCGCGGGCGTCAGGAAGCGCTGGATCACACGTTGATCTTCGGCCCGCCCGGCCTGGGCAAGACCACCCTGGCGAACATCATTGCCCAGGAGATGGGGGTTTCGATCAAGAGTACCTCCGGCCCGGTGCTGGAGCGCCCCGGTGACCTGGCGGCGATCCTGACCAACCTCGAGCCTAACGACGTGCTGTTCGTGGACGAGATCCATCGCCTGTCGCCCATCGTCGAGGAAGTGCTGTACCCGGCCATGGAAGACTTCCAGCTGGACATCATGATCGGCGAAGGTCCGGCAGCGCGCTCGATCAAGCTCGACCTGCCGCCCTTTACCCTGGTCGGTGCGACGACCCGCGCCGGCATGCTGACCAATCCGCTGCGTGACCGCTTCGGTATCGTCCAGCGTCTTGAGTTCTACGGTGTGGACGACCTCTCCAGCATCGTCGCCCGCTCGGCGGGGATTCTTGGCCTGGAGATCGAGCCGGCGGGCGCCTTCGAGATCGCACGACGTGCCCGTGGCACGCCGCGGATCGCCAACCGACTGCTGCGCCGGGTGCGGGATTTCGCCGAGGTGCGCGGCACCGGGCACATCAGCCGCGACATCGCCGACAAGGCGCTGAACCTGCTGGACGTTGACGAAAGAGGGTTCGATCACCAGGATCGCCGCCTGTTGCTGACCATGATCGACAAGTTCGACGGTGGGCCGGTGGGGGTCGATAACCTGGCAGCGGCCATCAGCGAAGAAAGACACACGATTGAAGACGTGCTGGAGCCCTATCTGATCCAGCAAGGCTATATCATGCGCACACCGCGCGGCCGTGTCGTGACTCGGCACGCGTACCTGCATTTCGGCCTGAATGTGCCGAAGCGGATGGGGGAGGGGGCGACGCCGGATCTGTTCGTCCCTGAAGATGGTAATTAATTGCATTTGTAGACGATTGCCGATTGGCAAAGTCTCTACTTGGTTCTAGAGTATGCGCGCGCAACACGGGGGTCAGCCGTTCCAGCAGCGGTATCGGGTCTATTACGAGGACACCGATGCCGGCGGCATCGTCTACTACGTCAACTACCTCAAGTTCATGGAGCGGGCTCGTACCGAGCGGCTGCGTGATCTGGGCTTTGCCCAGTCACAGCTGGCGGGGGAGAACCTGCTTTTCGTCGTTCACTCGGCCGAGGCGCGCTATCACGCGCCGGCCCGCCTGGACGATGAGCTGCTTGTCAGCGCCGAGGTGGAGGAGTTGAACCGTGCGAGCCTGAAGTTTCGTCAACAGGTTCGACGGGCGTCGGATTCGACCTTGCTCTGCGAGGGGCGATTCCTGGTGGCGTGCGTGCGGGCGGACAACCTGAAACCCCGCGCTATCCCAGATGTGTTGCGTGCGGCATTTGCCGGCAGTCCGGACACCCTTTCAGCAGGAGATTAACGTGGAACCGAACGTCGTCGACCATACTTCCATGTGGAGCTTGATCAGTAACGCCAGCGTCGTGGTACAGCTGGTGATGCTGACCCTGGTGGCCGCATCGGTCACTTCCTGGATCATGATTTTCCAGCGCAGCAACATGATGCGCTCGGCGAAGAAGGCCCTGGAAACTTTCGAAGAGCGCTTCTGGTCGGGCATCGACCTGTCCAAGCTCTATCGTCAGGCGGGCAGCAACCCCGATCCGGATTCGGGGGTCGAGCAGATCTTCCGTGCCGGCTTCAAGGAATTCTCCCGTCTGCGCCAGCAGGCCGGCGTTGATCCGGATGCGGTGATGGAAGGCGTTTCCCGCGCCATGCGCGTCGCCATTTCCCGCGAGGAAGAGAAGCTGGAAACCAGCCTGCCGTTCCTCGCCACCGTCGGCTCCACCAGCCCGTACATCGGTCTGTTCGGTACCGTATGGGGCATCATGAACTCCTTCCGTGGCCTGGCCACCGTGCAGCAGGCCACCCT
This sequence comes from Pseudomonas sp. NY15435, assembly GCF_048068295.1. Taxonomy (NCBI): domain Bacteria; kingdom Pseudomonadati; phylum Pseudomonadota; class Gammaproteobacteria; order Pseudomonadales; family Pseudomonadaceae; genus Pseudomonas; species Pseudomonas sp. NY15435. The sequence continues at coordinate 547,756 of NZ_JBLUQA010000003.1, read as the reverse complement.
CGCCACCGTGGCGCCGGGTATCGCCGAAGCGCTGATCGCCACCGCCATCGGCCTGTTCGCGGCCATTCCCGCGGTCATCGCCTACAACCGTTTCGCCGCTCGCTCGGAAATGCTCATCGGCCGCTACTACACCTTCGCCGACGAATTCCAGGCCATCCTGCACCGCAAAGTGCACACCAGCGACGATTGAAGACGACCAAGAGGTAAGCCGTCATGGCAAGAGTTCGTCACAAGCGCAAGCCGGTCGCGGAAATGAACGTGGTGCCTTACATCGACGTGATGTTGGTATTGCTGGTCATTTTCATGGTGACCGCGCCCATGCTCAACCAGGGCGTCAAGGTCGACCTGCCCAAGGTTTCCAGCGAAGCGCTGCCGCAGGATAACGATTCCCGCGTGCTCACCATCTCCATCAAGGCCGACAAGACCTACTACTGGAACATGGGCTCGGAAGTGGACCCGGATCAGGGCAAGGGCAGCCAGACTGCCGTGGACCTCGATCAACTGGTCAACGCTGCCACCGGCATCATGGCCGAGAACAGCCGCCAGGGTAAGAAAGTCCAGGTCTTCGTCCGTGGGGACAAGGCAGTCGACTATGGCTCGGTCATGGCCGTCATGGGCGGCCTGCAGAAAGCCGGGGTCGGCAACGTCGGTCTGATTACCGAGGCACCAGGTAGTTGATGCACCAGCTCGAGCGCTCTCAATCGGAAGGCTACTTCTGGCCCACGGTCCTGGCCGTGGCCCTGCACGTCCTGATCTTCGCCATGCTGTTCGTCAGTTGGGCCAGTACGCCTGAACTGCCGCCTTCGCGGCCGATCGTCCAGGCCACCCTGTACCAGCTCAAATCCAAGAGCCAGGCGACCCAGCAGACCAACCAGAAGATAGCCGGCGAGTCGAAGAAGACTTCGGCCAAGCAATACGAGCAGGAGCAGCTCGAGCAGAAAAAGGCTGAGCAGCAGGCATTGGCTGCTGCGAAAGCCGAGGAACAAAAGAAGGCGGATGCGGCTCAAAAGGCTGCAGATGCAGCCGAGAAAGCGGCTGAAGCCAAGAAGGCAGACGACGCCAAGAAGGCGGCTGATGCCGCTGCAGCCGCCAAGAAAGCGGCCGAGGCCAAGGCTGCCGAACAGAAACAGCAGGCGGATATCGCCAAGAAGAAAGCCGAGGAAGAGGCCAAGAAAGAGGCCGCTGACGAGGCGAAGAAGAAAGCTGCCGAGGAGGCCAAGAAGAAGGCCGCTGAGGACGCAAAGAAAAAAGCCGCCGCGGACGAAGCCAAGAAGAAGGCTGCTGCGGTCGAGGCTGCGAAGAAGAAGGCTGCCGCTGCAGCCGCCGCCGCAGCCCGCAAGGCAACGGAAGACAAGAAGGCCCAGGCCCTGGCCGAACTGCTGTCGGATGACACGCAACGGCAACAGGCCCTGGCCGATGAGCAAGGTAACGAGGTGGCGGGCAACTTCGACGATCTGATCGTCAGCCTGGTGAGCCAGCAGTGGAGCCGTCCTCCTTCAGCTCGTAACGGAATGAGCGTAGAAGTGCTGATTCAGATGCTGCCGAGCGGCGCCATCACCAATGTGAGCGTGACCCGCTCCAGCGGTGACAAGCCGTTCGACGATTCGGCAGTGGCCGCGGTCAAAAACGTGGGCCGTATTCCCGAACTGCAAAAACTGGATCGCGCCACTTTCGATAGCCTGTATCGTCAGCGCCGAATGGTCTTCAAACCGGAGGATTTAGATCTGTGAGTACCCTGATTCGCTTCGCGCTCTTCGCCCTGGCCCTGGTGGCCGGCGCAGCGCAGGCCGCCGACCCGCTGGTGATCTCCAGTGGTCGCGACTCGGCCGTCCCGATCGCCGTGGTTCCGTTTGGCTGGCAGGGCGGCAATGTCCTGCCCGAAGACATGTCGAACATCATCGGCAACGACCTGCGCAACTCCGGTTACTTCGAACCGATTCCGCGCCAGAACATGATCAGCCAGCCGGCCCAGGCCAGCGAAGTGATCTATCGCGACTGGCAGGCCCTCGGCGCGCAGTACGTGCTGGTTGGCAGCATCGTGCCCAGCGGTGGCCGCCTGCAGATCCAGTACGCCCTGCTCAACGTAGCGAGCCAGGAGCAAGTCCTGACCGGTAGCGTGGGCGGCACCACCGACCAGTTGCGCGACATGTCGCACTACATTGCCGACCAGTCGTTCGAGAAGCTCACCGGCATCAAAGGTGCGTTCTCCACCAAGCTGCTCTACGTGACTGCTGAGCGTTTCTCGGTGGACAACACCCGCTACACCCTGCAGCGCTCCGACTATGACGGCGCCCGCCCGGTGACCCTGCTGCAATCGCGCGAGCCGATCCTCTCGCCGCGCTTCTCGCCCGATGGCCGTCGTATCGCCTACGTGTCCTTCGAGCAGAAGCGTCCGCGCATCTTCATGCAGTACGTCGACACCGGTCGCCGCGAGCAGATCTCCAACTTCGAAGGCCTCAACGGCGCTCCGGCCTTCTCGCCGGACGGCAACCGCCTGGCCTTCGTACTGTCGCGCGACGGCAACCCGGAGATCTATGTGATGGACCTGGGCAGCCGCCAGCTGCGTCGCCTGACCAACAACTCGGCGATCGACACCGAACCCTTCTGGGGCGCGGACGGCTCGACCCTGTACTTCACCTCGGATCGTGGCGGCAAACCGCAGATCTACAAGATGAACGTGAACTCGGGCGCTACCGACCGCGTGACCTTCATCGGCAACTACAACGCCAACCCGAAACTGTCGGCGGATGAGAAGACCCTGGTCATGGTTCACCGCCAGGACGGGTTCACCAACTTCCAGATCGCGGCGCAAGACCTTCAGCGCGGTAATCTCCGGGTACTTTCCAACACCAATCTGGACGATTCGCCCACTGTTGCGCCAAATGGCACGATGCTAATATACGCCACCCGCCAGCAGGACCGGGGCGTGTTGATGCTCGTGAGCATCAACGGACGTGTTCGGTTACCGCTACCCACCGCTCAAGGCGACGTGCGCGAGCCTTCCTGGTCCCCTTACCTGAACTGACGGTTGCCAACTGTTTCAAATTTATACACTGGGGTTCATTAGGAGTTACATGATGGAAATGCTGAAATTCGGCAAATTTGCCGTTATCGCCCTCGCCATGGCCGTAGCCGTTGGTTGCTCGTCCAAGAAAGGCGATGCAACTGGTGAAGGCGCCAATGGCGGCGTTGACCCGAACGCTGGCTACGGCGCCAACAGCGGTGCCGTTGACGGCTCCCTGAGCGACGAAGCCGCTCTGCGCGCTATCACCACCTTCTACTTCGAGTACGACAGCTCCGACCTGAAGCCGGAAGCCATGCGTGCCCTGGACGTACACGCCAAGGACCTGAAAGGTTCCGGCCAGCGCGTAGTCCTGGAAGGTCACACTGACGAGCGCGGCACCCGCGAGTACAACATGGCTCTGGGCGAGCGTCGTGCCAAGGCCGTTCAGCGCTACCTGGTACTGCAGGGCGTTTCCCCGGCTCAGCTGGAACTGGTTTCCTACGGCAAAGAGCGTCCGGTTGCCACTGGCCATGACGAGCAGTCCTGGGCCCAGAACCGTCGCGTTGAGCTGAAGAAGTAAGACCTGATGCCGATGCGCCTGCGTTTTCTGACCTTGATCGCATGCGGACTGCCCCTTATGGCGGCAGCCGCGGTTCCGGTACAGGACGGTAATGGTGGCTATGCCAGCACACCGCCCTCGGGTTATGGCACCGCAGGCGCTGATGGCGCCTACGCCGGAGGCGGGATGACAACTCCCGTCTCCGGTCAGGCTCAGCTGTTCATGCAGCTGCAGCAGATGCAGGATGAAATGTCCCGTCTGCGCGGCATGCTCGAAGAACAGCAGAACCAGATTCAACAGATGAAGCAGGAAAACCAGGAACGCTTCCAGGACATCGATAGCCGCCTTTCCAGCGGTGCAGGTGCAGGTGCAGGAGCGGCCGGTGCTGCTGTTCAACCCAATTCCCCCGCTGCCGGCGCCAGTGCCGGAGCTGCCGCTGGCGCAGGCGTCGCCGCCGCCCAGCAACAACAGCCCGCCGCCAGCAGCGAGCCAGGTGACCCGGCAAAAGAGAAGCTCTACTACGACGCCGCCTTCGACCTGATTAAGGCCAAGGACTTCGACAAGGCCAGCCAGGCCTTCGGCGCCTTCCTGCGCAAGTACCCGAGCAGCCAGTACGCTGGCAACGCGCAGTACTGGCTGGGTGAGGTGAACCTCGCCAAGGGCGACCTGCAGGGCGCCGGCCAGGCTTTCGCCCGTGTCAGCCAGGCCTACCCGAGCAGTGCCAAGGTGCCGGATTCGCTGTACAAGCTCGCCGATGTCGAGCGCCGCCTGGGCAATACCGACAAGGCCCGTGGCATCCTGCAGCAGGTCGTGGCCCAGTATCCGGGCACTTCCGCTGCCCAGCTGTCCCAGCGTGACCTGAAGAATCTCAAGTAAGGCTCCGCACTGTCCGAAAACCCGCGCCCGTCGCGGGTTTTTTCGTTAGAATTCCTGCCCCCGGAAAGCGCCAGTGGTTTCAGCTCGGCTGATGTCTGCTGTGTTCCGGGCCTTCCGGGCGCCCCATGAGCGCGCCCACGACTCCAACGCAACGGAGGCGGATGGCCTGTGTAGCCGTCACGCCCGTGGCTGATATGCAACAGACCCTGCGTATTACCGAGATTTTCTACTCGTTGCAGGGGGAAACGCGCACCGCCGGCTTGCCGACCGTGTTCGTACGCCTGACTGGCTGTCCCCTGCGCTGCAATTACTGCGATACCGCCTATGCCTTCAGTGGCGGCGAGATCCAGACCCTCGATGCCATCTTCGAGCAGATTGCCGCCTATCGCCCACGCTACGTCTGCGTGACTGGCGGCGAGCCGTTGGCCCAGCCCAATTGCATCCCGCTGCTCGAGCGCCTCTGCGATGCCGGCTACGAAGTGTCGCTGGAAACCAGCGGAGCGCTGGATATCTCAGCCACCGACCGCCGCGTCAGCCGTATCCTCGACTTGAAGACTCCTGGCTCCGGAGAAGCGGCGCGCAATCGCTACGAGAATATTGGCGAGCTGACCTCCAACGATCAGGTGAAGTTTGTCATCTGCTCCCGCGAGGACTACGACTGGGCTGTATCCAAGCTGATCGAGTACCGCCTGGAGCAACGCGCTGGCGAGGTGCTGTTCTCGCCCAGCCACCGCCAGGTGGATGCACGTGCACTGGCCGACTGGATCGTCAGCGACAACCTGCCCGTGCGCCTGCAACTGCAGCTGCACAAGATTCTCTGGAACGACGAGCCGGGCCATTGAGCGCGGAGGAGACCCTGTTTATGTCCGATAAGAAAGTCATGAATGACAAGAAGGCGGTGATCCTGCTCTCTGGCGGTTTGGACTCCGCGACCGTGGTTGCCATGGCCAGGGCAGAAGGCTACGACTGCTACACCATGAGCTTCGACTACGGCCAGCGTCACCGCGCCGAACTGCAGGCAGCCGAGCGTGTCGCGCGTCAGCAGGGCGTGATCGAGCACAAGGTGATCGGTCTCGATCTGAACGGCATTGGCGGCTCGGCGCTGACCGACAGCAGCATCGATGTGCCCGAGGCTCCCAGCGAAGGCATTCCGGTAACCTACGTGCCGGCACGCAACACCGTGTTCCTATCGTTGGCCCTGGGGTGGGCGGAGGTGCTGGGCGCGCGGGATATATTCATCGGCGTAAATGCCGTGGATTATTCCGGCTACCCGGATTGCCGTCCGGAGTTCGTCGAGGCTTTCGAGCGCATGGCGAACCTGGCGACCAAGGCCGGTGTGGAGGGCGATGGCTTCCGTATCCAGGCGCCGCTGCAGTTCCTTTCCAAGGCGCAAATCATCGAAGCGGGAGTCGCCCAGGGTGTGGATTACAGCCTGACTGTTTCCTGCTACCAGGCTGATGATGACGGGCGTGCGTGCGGGAAATGCGACAGCTGTCGCCTGCGTTCTGAGGGCTTTGTCGCGGCCGGAATTTCCGACCCGACGCGATATTTCTGAAAAAAGTTTTCTCGGGGTGTTGTTTTTACGTTAGAAATCAGTATTATACGCACCACGTCGGGTCGTTAGCTCAGTCGGTAGAGCAGTTGGCTTTTAACCAATTGGTCGTAGGTTCGAATCCTACACGACCCACCATCAAATCCTGTGAAAGCCCCGTGATCGAAAGGTCACGGGGCTTTTGCCATGTGCCGGAAAAAGTCCGCTGTACGGCCATCGAGGCCGCATCGCACGAAGGACGGTGGTGATAAAATCGCCGGCATAATCAGACCGTGCCTGTTGAGGTTTCCACACGATGTCCCAGATTTCCGAACGCCTGCTGGTCCAGGCCCATCTGGCGGCGAAGCAGCCGCGGGTGCTGAGCGCGCAGGAAGAGGCCGATTACCGTGCGGCCATCGCTGCTGAGCTGAAGGCGCAGAACGCTGTGCTCGTGGCGCACTACTACTGCGACCCGGTCATCCAGGCGCTCGCTGAGGAGACCGGTGGCTGCGTTTCCGACTCGCTGGAAATGGCCCGCTTCGGCAACCAGCATTCGGCGCAGACCGTAGTGGTCGCCGGTGTTCGCTTCATGGGCGAGACCGCGAAGATCCTCAACCCGGAAAAGCGCGTGCTGATGCCGACCCTGGAAGCGACCTGCTCGCTCGACCTGGGTTGCCCGGTGGAAGAGTTCTCCGCCTTCTGCGACAAGCATCCCGAGCGCACGGTAGTGGTCTATGCCAATACTTCGGCGGCGGTAAAGGCGCGCGCCGACTGGGTGGTGACCTCCAGTTGCGCGGTGGAAATCGTCGAGCACCTGATGGATAACGGCGAGCCGATCCTCTGGGCGCCGGACCAACACCTGGGCCGCTATATCCAGCGCGAAACCGGTGCCGACATGCTGCTCTGGGACGGTGCCTGCATCGTTCACGAGGAGTTCAAGGCCAAGCAGTTGGAAGACCTCAAGGCGGTCTACCCGGACGCTGCGATCCTGGTACACCCGGAGTCGCCGGAAGCGGTGGTGGACCTGGCCGATGCCGTGGGTTCCACCAGCCAACTGATCAAGGCTGCGCAGACGATGCCGAACAAGCGCTTCATCGTCGCCACCGACCGCGGCATCTTCTACAAGATGCAGCAGCTGTGCCCGGACAAGGAGTTCATCGAGGCACCCACCGCCGGTAACGGCGCGGCGTGCCGCAGCTGTGCGCACTGCCCATGGATGGCGATGAACACCTTGGAGCGCACCCTGGCGTGCCTGAAGGAAGGTTCGGGTGAAATCTTCGTCGACCCGGCACTGATTCCCAAGGCGATCAAGCCGCTCAAGCGCATGCTCGATTTCACCCAGGCGGCGAAGCTGATGTTGGCGGGCAATGCCTGACTCACTCGGCACCATGAAAAAAGCCCGGCAGATGCCGGGCTTTTTCTTTGCGTCTTTTGTAGGAGCGAGCTTGCTCGCGAACCGCTTGATGCCACCAATTCCCGTGATGTGATCGCGAGCAAGCTCGCTCCTACAGGAAAGGGCTTTAGCGCCCCATCATTTCCTTGAGGATGCGTTCCTGGTCGCGGAACTCCTGCTGGCGTGCATCCAGTCGAGCGGCCAGGGTGAAGTTGCCGCCGGCGCGACGCTTGGCAAAGTCCAACTGCTCGATGGCCTGCTTGTAGTCACCGGTGAGTGCGTAGTACTCCGCGCGGGCCTGATACACGCCGATGGCGTTGCCGCTCAGGGTGCAGGCGTCGGCCAGGCGGTTCCACACGTCCGGGTCCAGAGGGCGGCGTTGGGAGAGCTTGAACAGCGTCTTCTCGGCGTCCGCCGCGCGGTTGGTCTTCATCATCAGGTCGGCGTTGGCCTGGATCAGCGGATAGCTGTCCGGGTACTGGCCGAGCATCTTCTGCACACGGGCCTGGGCGTCGGGCAGCTTGTTGGCGGTGATGTCGAGATCGGACATGGCCAGGTTGTAGCTGATGTCGTTGGGCGCCTTGGCCAGTAGCTGCTGGAGATTGCTGCGGGCGTCGTTGAGCTGGCCGATCTTGGTCTGCGACAGCGCAAGGCCGTAGCGCGCGGCGTCGTTCTTCGGGTCTTCATCGAGCTGCGCGCGAAACTGTTTGCTGGCCATGCCCGGGGTGTCCTCGAACATCTGCTGGACGCGGGCGCGCATGAGTTCATAGCGCAGCGAATCTTCCTTGCCGCCTTTGGGATATTGCTCGGCGCGGTTGCGGGTGTCGGCAATACGCGATTCGGTCACCGGGTGAGTCAGCAGGAATTCCGGCGGCTTGCCCTCGTAGCGGTACTGGCGGGCCAGTCGCTCGAACATGTTGGGCATCGAGCGCGGGTCATAGCCGGCGCGGACCATGGTGGCGACGCCGACACGGTCGGCCTCCTGCTCATTCTGCCGGGAGAAGCGCAGCTGGTTCTGGATCGCCGCGGCCTGGGTGCCGGCGATCGCGGCGATACCGGCGTCCCCGGCGCCGGCTGCGGCGGCGATGATGCCGGCCAGCATGGCGGCCATCACCGGTACCTGCATGCGTTGCTGCGCTTCGATGCCGCGGGCGAAGTGGCGTTGGCTCAGGTGGCCAAGTTCGTGCGCCAGTACGGCGATGTACTCGCCCTCGGTCTGGGCATAGATGAACAGGCCGCCGTTCACGCCAACCACGCCGCCGGGGGCGGCGAAGGCGTTGATCTGCTTGTCGCGGATCAGGATGAAGGCCAGGCGGTGGTCCTGCAGTTCGCTGGACTCGGCCAAGCGGTAGACGCTGGACTCGACATAGTCCTTGAGTTGCGGATCGTTGAGCGTGTCGACCTGGTTGCGCAGCATGCTCAGCCAGGCGCGGCCGAGCTGGAATTCCTGCTCCGGGGAGACGATGGAAGAGCTGGCATCGCCCAGGGACGGCAAGTCGTCCGCCAGGGCCGGCGTGGCGAGGGCGACAGCGAGCGACAGCAGGGCAGGGCGGAGTACTTTCATGTACACGAGGCTCGTTCCGAGAAAGGCTCTACTTTAGCTGCACGCTAACGCCTATGCCTAGTTTGCAGGACAGAAGTGCGGGGCAATTCGAAATGGGTATTTCCGCTGCGCTGCCGTTTTAACCCCCGACGCTGACGGCTGGATTAATGATCAGTGTCGCAGTCGGGCCTGGTTACTTTTCCAACGCTTTCGGTATTCTTGGGCGCCCTGACCGGAGTTCGTTTCGATGTCCGATTCCACGCCGTCCGTCCCCGCCTGTGACGCGGAGCTGGACGCCAGCGGTCTCAATTGTCCGCTGCCGCTGCTCAAGGCAAAGCTTGAGCTGAACCGCCTGCCCAGCGGTGCGGTGCTCAAGGTGATTGCCACCGACGCTGGCTCCCAGCGTGACTTCCGTGTTTTTGCCGACCTTGCAGGGCACTCGCTGCTGCATGAGGAGGTCGAAGCTGGCGTTTATCGCTACTGGCTACGCAAGAAGTAGCTCCTGATCCTGGGTAACTGTGACGTTGCCCCTTTTGTTTCGCAGGTTTCGTTGATGCTCAAGGTTTTGCAGGACTGGATGCAGCGCTATTTCTCCGATGAGGAGGCGATAGTGCTGGCGGTCATTCTCGGGCTGGGATTCACCGTCATCCTGGCCTTTGGCGGGATGCTCGCGCCGGTACTGGCGGCGATGGTCATCGCCTTCCTGATCCAGGGTATGGTTGGTGTACTGGAGCGCCTGCGCGTACCTCACCTGTTTGCGGTGTGGCTGGTGTATTCGCTGTTCCTCGGGCTACTCGCAGTGTTCCTGCTGGTACTGGTGCCGCTGCTGTGGAAGCAACTGTTCACCTTGTTCAACGAGCTGCCCGGTATGCTCGGCGAGTGGCAGGCCACCTTGCTGATGCTGCCCGAGCGCTACCCGGACATGGTCACCGAGGAGCAGGTGCTGCGCACCGTTGAGGCGGCCCGCAACGAGCTGGGGCAGCTTGGCCAGTGGGCGCTGACCTTCTCGCTGTCCGGCCTGCCGGTGGTGGTCAACATCATGATCTACCTGGTGCTGGTGCCGATCCTGGTGTTCTTCTTCCTCAAGGACCGCCGTCGCTTCTACCACTGGTTCCGTCGCTACCTGCCCCGCGAGCGCGGGCTGATGAAGCAGGTGTGGAACGAGATGAACCAGCAGATCGCCAACTACATCCGTGGCAAGGTCATCGAGATATTCATTACCGGCGTGGCGACCTACATTGCCTTCGCCGTGCTGGGACTGAACTATGCGGCGCTGCTTGCGCTGTTGGTCGGCCTGTCGGTGGTCGTGCCCTATATCGGGGCCGTGGTGGTCACTGTGCCGGTGGCAATGATCGCGCTGTTCCAGTGGGGCTGGAGTGACCAGTTCATCTACCTGATGGCTGCGCACGCGATCATCCAGGCGCTGGATGGCAACGTGCTGGTGCCGCTGCTGTTCTCCGAAGCGGTGAACCTGCACCCGGTGGCGATCATCTGTGCGGTGCTGCTGTTCGGCGGGCTGTGGGGCTTCTGGGGCGTGTTCTTCGCGATTCCGCTGGCGACCCTGGTGAAGGCCGTGCTGGATGCCTGGCCGCGGCAGCCGCCAGTGGAGCCGCAAGTCAGTCCGATGATGTAAAAGAAAAAGGCCGCTGATCAGCGGCCTTTTTCATGGGCTGGCTCCGCGGCTTACGGGTTCAGCTCTTGGGCGGCCGCGAGCACGGCGTCCACATGCCCGGGCACTTTCACGCCGCGCCATTCCTTGCGCAGCACGCCCTTGGCGTCGATCAGGAAGGTGCTGCGGTCGACCCCCATGTATTCCTTGCCGTAAAGCTTCTTCAGCTTGATCACGTCGAACAGCTGGCAGACGGCTTCGTCCTTGTCGCTGATCAGTTCAAAGGGGAAGCACTGCTTGGCCTTGAAGTTCTCGTGGGACTTGATGCCGTCGCGGGAGACGCCGAACACCAGGGTGTTGGCCTTGGCGAACTCCTCGATCTTGTCGCGGAAGCCCTGGCCTTCAGTGGTGCAGCCGGGGGTGCTGTCCTTGGGGTAGAAGTACAGGACGACCTGCTTGCCCTTGAGTTCGGACAGGCGGAATTCGACGCCGCTGGTGGCCGGGGCGTGGAAATCGGCGACGGCTTTGTTCAGTTCGACTGCCATTGGGATTTTCTCCTTGAGAGCATCCTTACGGATGCTGCGGACGCCAGGGTTCGATCAGCGCGTCCAGGTTCAGGGCGTCGGCGAAGTCCAGGAACTGGTCGCGCAGCCAGCTGATCTGGGTGCCGGCCGGCAGCGTCACGGTGAGGGTGGCATTGAGCATGCTGGTGTTGGTGTGCGGTGCCTGGTAGGTGTCGCAGGTGAGGTTCTCCAGCTCGATGTTGTGATCGATGAAGAACTGGCACAGCTCGTTGAGGATGTCCGGACGATAGACGGCGCTGACATAGGCCACATAGGGCAGGGCCTGGGCGCGGGTAACGTGGACGTTGCTGCGCGTGACGCTGAGGGTGAAGCCGTGGCGCTTGGCCAGGGGCGACAGGCCGCCTTCCAGGCGGGCCAGGGCATCCCAGCTGCCGGAGACCTGCAGGATCAGCGCGCTGAATTCGCCATGGCGGGTCAGGCGGCTGCTGACCACCGAGCAACGGTTGTCGACGCAGGTGCGGCACAGCACGCTGGTCAACTCCATCGGGTTCGGGCCCAGAGCGCTGATCAGAAGGAATTGTTCACGAGGGTGAGAGGCGGACATGCAGCTTTCCTGGAGTGGCGGCCAAGCGGGCCGCATCGACAAAGGAGAAAGGGTAGCGAAAAGCGCCGGTGAGGGGAATGTCTGGTCGCTCGTGGGTCGCTGCGTCACCTTGTGCGTGGCCGGTGGCGACAGTACCATTACGGCTTTATTTTTCCGGCAGGAGCGGTTGCATGATTGCGGGCAGTATGGTGGCGCTGGTCACCCCCTTCGATGCTCAGGGTCGACTGGATTGGGACAGCCTCGCGAAGCTGGTGGACTTCCACCTGCAGGAAGGCACCAACGCCATCGTAGCGGTCGGCACCACTGGTGAATCGGCCACTCTGGACGTGAATGAACACCTGGAAGTGATCCGTCGCGTGGTCGACCAGGTCAAAGGCCGCATCCCGGTCATCGCCGGCACCGGCGCCAACTCCACCCGCGAAGCCGTCGAGCTGACCGAGGCTGCCAAGTCCGGCGGTGCCGATGCCTGCCTGCTGGTGACTCCGTACTACAACAAGCCGACCCAGGAAGGCCTGTACCAGCACTTCCGCCACATCGCCGAAGCCGTGGCCATCCCGCAGATCCTCTACAACGTGCCGGGCCGTACTGCCTGCGACATGCTGCCCGAGACTGTCGAGCGCCTGTCCAAGGTGCCGAACATCGTCGGCATCAAGGAAGCCACTGGCGACCTGCAGCGTGGCAAGGAAGTGCTCGACCGCGTCGGCAAGGACTTCCTCGTCTACTCCGGTGACGACGCCACCGCCGTCGAGCTGATGCTGATGGGCGGCAAGGGCAACATCTCGGTGACCGCCAACGTCGCCCCGCGCGCCATGAGTGACCTGTGCGCCGCCGCCATGCGTGGCGATGCCGCCGCTGCCCGCGCCATCAACGACCGCCTGATGCCGCTGCACAAATCGCTGTTCATCGAATCCAACCCCATCCCGGTCAAGTTTGCCCTGCACGAAATGGGGCTGATTCCAGAGGGCATCCGCCTGCCCCTGACCTGGCTCAGCCCGCGCTGCCACGAACCGCTGCGTCAGGCCATGCGCCAGACCGGCGTCCTGGCTTAAGGAGCTCCCTCGCATGAAGCGACTGGCAGGACTGACTGCGCTCGCCCTGGTTATCGGCAACACATCCGGCTGCGGCTGGCTGTGGGGCCCGGAAGGCTACTTCCGTGACCGCGGCGACGATTACCTGAACGCCCGTGAAACCGCACCGATGAAGGTGCCCGAAGGTCTGCAGAGCAAGCCGCTCGACCCGCTGCTGCCGATTCCGATGAACGTTGCCACCAGCACCGAGAAGGAAGGCGAGTTCGAAGTGCCGCGCCCGCAGCCGCTGTCCGGCGCCGGCGAAGTCAGCGACTTCAGCCTGCAGAAGAGCGGCGACTCGCGCTGGCTGGTAGCCCAGCGTCCGCCGGCCGAAGTCTGGCCGGTCGCGCACCAGTTCTTCCAGGACAATGGCTTCTCCATCGCCAACGAGCGTCCGCAGACTGGCGAATTCAGCACCAACTGGCAGCCGCTGTCGCAGCTCTCCGCACCCCTGGCGCGTCGCCTGAGTAGCCGCGTGTCGGGCGTCGAGCCGGACAGCGAGGCGCGCGTTCGTGTGCGTATCGAGCCGGGCGTGCAGACCAACACCAGCGAAGTCTATGTACTGAGCGAAACCCGCCCGGCCGGTAGTACCGCCAACGGCGACTGGCCGACCAAACCGGCTGTGCCGAGCCTGGACGCCGCACTGCTCGACGAGATGATCGCCAGCATGGCCACCAGCGCCGAGAAGGGCGGTTCGGTCTCGCTGCTCGCTGCGCACTCGGACTACGACACCCCCGGCTCCGTCCAGTTGAACAAGGACGGCAGCGGCAACCCGGTACTGACCGTGGATTCCGACTTCGACCGTGCCTGGGTCAGCGTGGGCCGTGCCCTGGATCGCGCCGACATCCGTGTCGACGACCTCAACCGCAGCCTGGGCGTGTACTACGTCAACATCGCCGAAGGCGCGAAGAAGAAGGATGAAGACAAGCCTGGCTTCTTCAGCCGCATGTTCGGTGGTGGCGAGAAGACCAAGGAAGAAGAGGACGCCAAGGCCCAGCGCTACCAGGTTCGCCTGACCAGCGTGAGCAACACCGTCCAGATCACCGTCGACAAAGACATCAACACCTCCGCGCCGGCTGACGTGGCGCAGGGTGTATTGGAAAAACTCCAGGAGAGTATGCGGAATGCACTTCGCGGTCCTGGGGAGCGGAAGCCGGGGCAATTCGGCCTTGGTGAGCAGTTCTGACACCCGGATACTGATCGATTGCGGTTTTCCGCTGCGTGAAACCATCCGCCGTCTGGCGCGCCTGGGCGTAGAGCCCGGGCAGCTGGATGCGGTGCTGGTCACGCACGAGCACTCCGATCACATCAACGGCGTCGAACTGTTGGCCCGGCACCATCGAATACCCGTGTACCTCAGCGCCGGCACCCTGCAGGGAATGCGCAAACCGGTGACACCAGCGGCGCTGCTCAAGTGCGGCGACCGCCTGGTACTGAAAGACCTGGAAGTCACTGCGGTGAGCGTCTCCCACGATGCGCGGGAGCCCCTGCAGTACGTGTTTTCCGATGGCCGGAAGCGCTTTGGCCAGCTCACCGATCTGGGAGCCGCCACGGCGCAGGTGCTGGAATGCTATCGTGGCCTCGATGCCTTGATCATCGAGGCGAATCACGATACCGACATGCTGGCCCGCGGTCCGTATCCCTACCCACTCAAGGTCCGTGTAGGCGGCCAGTGGGGACATTTGAACAACCGGCAGGCCGCCGAACTGGTGGCCCAGCTGGGCTGGGAAAGCCTGCAGCACCTGGTGCTGGCGCATCTCAGCGAAAAGAACAACTCGCCGCAGTTGGCCCGGCAAAGCTTCGTCGACACCCTAGGGTGCGACCCGGACTGGCTGCAGGTAGCCGATCAGCATTCTGGACTCGACTGGCGCACCATCGCCTGAGCCCACCCCCTAAGCAAGCGGAGCCCATCATGGAAAAACGCGAAGAACTCTATCGCGGCAAGGCCAAGTCGGTTTACACCACCGATGACGCCGACCGCCTCGTCCTGCTGTTCCGCAACGACACCTCGGCGTTCGACGGCAAGCGCATCGAACAGCTCGATCGCAAAGGCATGGTGAACAACAAGTTCAATGCCTTCATCATGCAGAAGCTCGAAGCCGCCGGCATCCCGACCCAGTTCGACGCCCTGCTGTCGGACAACGAAGTACTGGTCAAGAAGCTCGCCATGATCCCGGTCGAGTGCGTCGTGCGTAACTACGCCGCCGGCAGCCTGGTGCGCCGCCTGGGCGTGGAAGAGGGCCTGCAGCTCACCCCGCCGACCTTCGAACTGTTCCTGAAGAACGACGCCCTGGGCGACCCGTTCATCAACGAATCCCACGTCCAGGCCTTCGGCTGGGCGACCCTGGAGCAGTTGGCCGAAATGAAGGCCTACTCCTTCAAGGTCAACGAAGTGCTGAACAAACTCTTCGACGACGCCGGCCTGCTGCTGGTGGACTTCAAGCTCGAGTTCGGCCTGTTCCACGGCAAGATCGTCCTGGGTGACGAATTCAGCCCGGACGGCTGCCGTCTGTGGGACAAAGAGACTCGCAAGAAGATGGACAAGGACCGCTTCCGTCAGGGCCTGGGCGACGTCATCGAAGCCTACGAAGAAGTGGCTCACCGCCTCGGCGTGCCACTCTGATCCGACGAGTGCACGCAAGCGCCTGATACCACGCAAAAAAATCCTGAAACAGGGCTTCGCCTTCAGGCTTCAAGCTGGTATCATGCGCGCCGCACGGAGAGATGCCGGAGTGGCCGAACGGGACGGATTCGAAATCCGTTGAACTGGCAACAGTTCCTAGGGTTCAAATCCCTATCTCTCCGCCATTATTGCAATGGCTGAAGCCCCTGAAATTCCTAGAGTTTCAGGGGCTTCGTCTTTTCCGGGTCTGCCATTTAGGACAGATTTAGGACAGATTCCAGCACTTACAGACCCCGCTGCACCCTCCTAGGCCTGCCCTCTGAATCCCATCATCTGCGACACGAGCGACGCCATGCTCTTGGTGTCTGCCGGAATCCATCGGCCATAGTGCTTGCGCACCATCGTCGTGTCAGTGTGCCCGAGCTGGCGCGCCACCCATTCCACCGGAACGTAGCTCGACAGCGCCTGGCTGGCGAAGGTATGCCGGCATTGGTTCGCCCCGCGGTGCCGCACGCCGGATCGCTTGAGATGCTGGGTAAACCACTTGCTGACGGTCTTCGCCGTCCAGGGCAGCCCGCTGATGCAATTCCGGAACAGTAGGCGCACTTCCTCCTGCTTTTCCGTCACGTTGTCGCGCTGAGTGACGGTGATCTGCATTGGCGCAGCGGCCTCGGCATCCTTGAGGATGTCGTCCAGCAGCGTTAGGGCTGGGTCGATCAGTTCGACGAAGCGGAGGCGGGCGCGCTCCTTCGGCACCTTGAACTCGGTTATCACCCGGGCGCGCCGCACCCAAACTCCACCAGCCTCTCGGTCCACGTCGTCGACGCCCAGGGCAATGATCTCGCTCAGACTGAGCCCGGCCCAGCAGTTGAACAACACCATACGCACGTTGGCCATGCGCGCCGGGTCACCGGCGGTCAGCTTCTCGATCTCCTCCCGGGTGAACGGGTCGGCCGTTTCCTGTTCGTCGTCTGCTTCGATGTTGGTGATCCGCTCGAGCGCATTGCTCTTGATGATCCCGTCTCCGAATGCATCCGCCCACACGCCCCGGACCACGGTGAAGATGTCGTTCACCGTCTTGGGCGCCAGTCCCTTCTTCAACAGCCCCGCCTGGAACAGCTCCAGGTCGCTCTTGCTGATGTCTACGATCTTCCGCGAGCCTGCCCAGCGCTCAACGTGACCAGCCTTGCTGACGTAGTTGACGACAGTGCTGCTTGCCTTCTTCGCGCGCTGGACGTCCAGCCACCGATCGATACCCTGTTTCACCGTTCGCGCGGCGTTAGCGCCGCTGACGCCGGCCAGGGCCAGCGCCCGCTTCGATTCCGGGAAGTGGGCGGCGTAGTCGAACCGGCCCTCGGCGATCTCGGTGACGATCAACAGCCGCTTGTTGCCTGCGTAACGGATGAGCGCCTTTGTGACCTTGGCGCCCGGGATCTTCTCCCGGCAGCGCTCGCCCCGGTACATGAAATGGATGCGAACGCTACTGCCGTTGAGCTCTACGCCCTCCGGCACCTTGTCCACGCCAGCGGGGAGCTTGGCCTTTGCTGCTGTCACAACTTGCCCTCCATCCACTCGTCGATTGCCTTGCAGCAGTAGACCACCCGGTTGGCCGGGTCCTTCCGCCAGTGCTTGCCTTCCAGCCATACGCCGGCCAGGCGGTATTTCTTCGCGGCATCGGTGCTTATTCCCCAAATGGGCTTCAGCAGTTCCTGTCGCACCCATTTGCCAGGCTGAACCTGGTAGGTGATCTTCTCAGCAGCTCCCATGGTTCACCTCCGGCGGCGCGTACTGCAGTTCCCATGTGGGGTGGAAAGGCATCGTGTGCTTCATGCCGTCCAGTTGGATGTTCAGGCGGCAGTCGCGCGCGCTGCGGATGGTGCCGTACTCCTTTGTCCTGCAGCCGGTGTAGAGCACGCGCATTCCGCGCTTCGCTGGGACGCCGTACCACTTGCGGGTGCGTTCCATGTTCCCTGCCATCACTCACCTCCCTGCGCCGGCTCGGCGATACGCTCAACCTCAACGACTCTGAACAGTCGCTGGCCGTCCTCCGGCCACCAGTTCAGTTCTGCTATTTCGCGCGAGCCCCAGAGCTTGGCTGCTTTCCCCGGATATTGAGTCACCCACCCGGTGTACCCGTTAGGCAGCTGCACAGCCTGGGCGGCGCGGTTCTTCGGAGTGGCGCGCTCCAGGCAAGGCGACGTATTTGGGAGCGCTGGGAAGTGCACGCCGTAGATGTCTAGCACTTCCGATATCGACTGATGGACTTCAGGGGGGATGGCCGCGTTTCTGTTCTTGGATATCGCTTTCAAAATGTGAGCCATTCCTACAGCGATCATCCGTGCTATATCGCGCTCTTCGGCGAGGAAGTTGGCGCTTTGCTCCAGTTCCGACGCTGGCTGGAGTTGGGCGCATTTGAAGGCTCGACGGGCCAACTGGATAGCGCAGGCTGGATACTCAAACTGCTGGTTGGAATCACTTTCCAGCTCCCAGACCAGCCAGTCGTCGAAGTCCGACCATTGCCGAGCAGGCTCGTGTTGCGAAAGGGCGGCGCAGGCTGCCTCAATGGCTGCATCGGTGACCGAATTGCGGTGCGCGGGCAGGTAGCCCATCAGCGCCATGTAAGCCTGCTCCAGCGCGCTGCGCAGCGAATTCCGCTCCCCCTGTGCGCCCTCTGCCTGCTCGGGGTGCTGCCGGAAAACGTTCGCGGCGATCAGCTCGACACCCAACTCGTGCAGGCACATCACGTTTCCAAGGGCTTCGGTCAGCGACTCGAGAGTGAAGGTGAGTCGCCGGTCGTTCCAGTTGCACTGGGCAGCAGTGTGCCCACCCGCACCGCAGAGGGTGCAGGCTTGTTGTTCGGTCATGGCTCAGTCCTCTGCGGGATAGTGGCGGGTGCCGTGCTCGCCCTGCTGGGCGACTATGCCGGCTTGGATCAGTTGGCGGCCGAGCTGGATAGCTTGATCTGGGTCCAGTTCGGCGCCGAGTCGCGGGAGCCCATCGATCAACAGATATGGCTTCCCATTGACGCCGTGGCGGTGCTCGACGGTCAGTTGGATGGCTTGCATGGTTCTCGCTCCTGGAGGGCAGGCCTGCAGCGCAGGCAGTCGCATTTCTCGGCGGGTTGGCCGGTGCCGCGGCAGAAGGTGGGGCGGGTCATGGCGTCACCCGCTTGAACTCGACCACCCAGACCCAGGGGTTGGCGTCCCAGCTATGCGGACCATTGATGTCTCCCCAGAGTCGGCGGAAGCGCGCGCGCGGCTGGTTCATGGCGTTGAACAGTTCTCGCTCGGCACCGTCCCAGACATCGACATCGGTGATGTTCTCGGGGCGCTGTACGCCTTCAGCTTCGGCTTGCTCCTCGGTGATGTCCTGCAGGCGCTCGACGCGCGCTGCGGTGATCTCCAGCAGGATGCGGGAGGCCCAGCGGGGCATGTGGATGGAGGGCCGGCCTTTGCCCTGCGAGATCATGGCGCACCCGGTCTGCCGGACGCCGCCCTCCGCGAGGTAACGGATGGGCTCGCCCTGGCTCAGCTCGCGCGGTGCGATTGAGTCGATCTGGGCATCTGCCGCCCAGGCTTCGCGCACCCACAGCCTGTCCCCAGACTGCCCGAAGGGGCAGACGGGTAGGGCTGAGTAGGGCTGAGTGGCGTCGGGCAGCCACCAATCGTGACTGTGGCCAGCGCCCAGCGGCGCTTGGGCGGGTCGAACCGACCAGTTACCGGAGCTGTATTGAGGCTTTACGACTCGCCGTGTAACGGACTTCCGGCCTTCCAGGATGGCGCGGACCATCGATCCGCTGAACAGGATGGGACGCTCCTTCATGCTGCGCTCCTTGCTGGTTCGGTGATCTGGCTGGCGGTGAACACCTGCATGCCCAGTTCACTGGCGACGTGGTACTCGAGGCGGGCGCCTTCGGAGTTGTGCCAGCCCGGGAGCATGGCGATCGAGTCGCAGGTGATCAGCTGGGCCAGGGCCAAGCGCAGGTAGCCTGACCAGGTGGTGTCGGCTGGCGCGTTGTTCTCGGCTGGGTTCTCGACGAGGTAGCCAAGCTGGCGCAGGCGCGCGGCCTCGGCGTGGAAGGCCGGGTAGTTGAACTCCGGCAGGCCGGTCATGGGGCCGGCGAGGTAAATGCGGTGCATGGGAATTCCTCGCCGCACTCCGTCGGTCGGACTGGCGGCTATGGTTGGTTGTTGGGTAGCGTTAAGGGACTGGCGTTTCGCCAGATCAAGGAGAGATCGATGAAGAAGGTGATCACTGAGGCGGAGCTTTCGAGCACTGATGTGCGGCAATTTCACGATGTGCTGCTGGTGAAGAGCCCAGACGACCTATCTGGCGTTGAGATTTTCCACGTGAGGGTTATGGCCAAGCTCTATGGCGCGACAGCTGAGGCGGAGGTCATTGAAAGCAAGCAGCTGTTGGTTGTCGTACAAGACCCCGATGATCCTGAAACCGCCGACCGTATTCGTGTTGCATGCGCAGAGGCATTGAGCAATCGCCGAGCTGTTCCATAGTGGCGCAATGGCATGGAGTGGGGTAGGTTCGGTGGCCCGGCATGGGGCCGGATCAAGGAGGAGCGGGTGGACTCGCCGAAAGTTTTTATTTCTTACTCACACGACAGTCAGGAGCATAAGGACTGGGTCTACCGGCTTGCTTGCGATCTGGTGAAACGAGCCGGGATCGAAGTTGTCCTTGATCAATGGGATCTAGAGTTGGGTTCGAATCTTCCTAGATTTATGCATGACGCTATGAACTCGGCTGATCGAGTTTTAGTGGTCTGCACTGATCCATACATACAAAAATCTAATGGGGCAAAAGGAGGCGCTGGCTACGAAGGCGCCATTCTGACAGCTGAGCTATTTAGAAAGCAGGACTCAAATAAATATATTCCTTTGATCCGAAGTGCGACGGGGGACTTGAAAGTTCCAGATTGTCTTGATGGGCGTTTGTATACGGATTTCTCCCGTGACGATGATTACGAAGCTCGTTTTACCGAGTTGAAACACGAGATTTACGGAGTGCCTTTAAGACCAAAGCCAAAGCGAGGGAAAAACCCCTTTGAACAAGAGTCCGATTCTAGGCCTAGAATGAATATGGCCGATGACCATTACTTTGGGATGCGGTTTGGTGAAACCTTCCCAGGTCTCAGGTCCATACAGTACATTGATGATCCGGTGGACGCATCTCTTCGGCTTTGTCACCTACTCAAAGAGCCTTTGGTTTTTCAAGATGGGACTCCGTTTTGGTGGTGGCGACATGGGAATCTCCATATAAGCTCATTCGGTCCTGATACCACTCCCCAGGTCCTAATGAATATAGAAGAGCTACGCATTAGAAAAATTGCTGCAGTGTACTCGTCAGCCGACTACAGGAAGTTTATATATGTTGAGTGTGATCCGTCACCGCCAAGTGGTGCGAATGAAGTGGATCACGATTGGCAGATGAGGAATAAAGGTTACGTTTCGGAGGAGTTTGCAGTTTTTGAAGGGAGAAATATTTCAGTTGCTGAGGCTGAAGATGGGGCCACTTTGATTGATGGGTCACCCGTTTCAGTGCGCGGGAAAACTGTTTATCGGAAGCGGTATTTGACAAGATACAATTTTGTTATTGCTCCGTGCCGTTCATCTATAAATAATCCCGATTTTGACAATGATCTCGAACGTATTTTGAATTCAATTCTTGACGGCAGCAGTGCCGTGGAGGACTTGGAAGCTGCCGTCAGAACTCTACCTAAGCCAAGCCGCTAAGTATCAATCCCCGCAGAAGCAGTCGATGTCTTCGGTCACAAGGCCGGCTGCTTCGAAGTCGAAGGACTGCGAATCTGCTGCATCAGCCGCCCCCAATCCACCGCACCACGGGAATAGCCTTGCTGTTCCCGTGGTCGAATCAGGCGAGCGATACCGAGATGTCTTTCTCGATGCTCTCGACGCGTTGGCGAAGCAACTCGTTTTTGTCCGCCCCGCCCAGGCCATAGTGAATCTCACGATGGCATGCCGGGCAGACGGCCCCAACATACAGTGGGTGATCTAGCCCGCCATCGGATAGCCGATTGATATGGTGCGGCTCTAGATAGGGAGAGCCGTCATGACGGAGGAACGGGGCGGGCTTGTCGCATGACTCGCATATCCCCCGAGCTCGCAGCAAAACGTAGTTCTTCACCTGCGCACTGCGTGAGTAGATGCTGCGGATCGCGGCACCAGGGCTAGCATCAGCACCAGACTTCATGGCCTGCAGCGCTAGCTCGCGCGCCTGATCCAGCTTCGTAGGCAAGGCTTCCTCTGCGTTTTCACCTACAGCGACCTCTACAACGCGGCCGACTGGTACCAGAAGGAATCGCACTATCTTGCGGAGCGTTCCTTTGCGATCGTTGCCGTTGTTCCAGTAATGCCCTGCATAGGAGAACTCGCCCATGTAGCGCTGGCCCAGACTCTTGCCTGATTTCTTTCCTAATGCTTTGAAGAGGTGGAGAGAGAAGCCCCGACGGGAGTGTTCGAGGATCGCCTTGTTCCCGCCGGTGAGTTGCATGTCGCCGACCTGGCCTTCACCGGTGTAATGGAATACCCCGTAATCATCATTGTGATCGCTGTAGCCGTACTGCTCGCCGCTGTCGCCGGTGAAAGCGAATACGACGGGCGCCTTTGAGGAGGGAGCGATACCACTTTGCCAACTGCCACCAAACGGCTTGTGAATCTCAGTTTGGCGGTCATAAATCTGGCCGATTTCGAATGCGATCTCAAAGGGGGAGGTCATGCGCTGTCCATGGCTTTTGGGGATGCGCAAGGGTACCTGGAATGGAAGTGCTTCGAGTAGTGGCTCTTCGCCGCTATTTCCGGTAGGTTCGGATGACCCGGTATGGGACCGGATCAAGGAGGGGCGGTGGAGAAAGAAGCAGCGGACCTGCAGAGATCTTTAGCTACTGTGGACTTGATTACGCGACCAAGTCGTGGCGACCGTTTTTTGGAGCTGCTCGTTCTCAAGCTAAAGCGGCTCGAGATCAGAATGCACCCCGATCATCATGCACGTGCCCATGTGCATATCGATTATGGAAAGGAGCGGCACGCCGCTAGTTTTGCTGTCGATACGGGAGAACGTCTGATTGGCAAAATGCCCAGTAAGTACGACAAAGATATCCGTGATTGGATTCTGAAGAACAACACAGAACTGATGAAACTGTGGAGCGCGCTTAAAGATGGAAAAGCGCATGAAGAGATTTTGGCCTCACTAAAGGAGCCATAGGTGTGGCCACTCGACTATTCGCACCGACCATGTCCCGACAAGCAGCACAGGTCACTGCCTGCTCTGTCGATTAGATTGATCAGGTCGTACCGGCGGCAGCAAAATGTCCAGTCGCCGAGCCCGGCGAGTTGGTCAATCCCTCCGATCATGCGGCGGGATCCCTGGAGTCGTTGCAGATGTCGTACTCACCGAAGTCGAGGCCCATCTGGCTCAGCGCGCGCATGCAGGCTGGGTTCAGCCAGAGGCACTCTTCCCGAACGGCTGTTCCGCGAGCTGCGCTGATGCGAGCGTTAGTTGTGTTCATGGACCAGCCGGCCAGGCGGCGCTGGTAGATCTCGCTGGAGTAGCCGGAGAGCACGACCATTCCTTCCAGCTCGAGTAGCTCGTCCAGAAGGTCGCGGTGCTGGCCATCGTCCATTTCGTGCCGGTAGTACTGCCGGCTGCTGGCGCTGGCATGCCTGGTGGCGAAGACGTAGGGAGGGTCGACGTAGTGCAGGGTCTCCGGGCCATCGTGCGCCTTCATGACCTCTACCGCCGGCCGGTTTTCGATCAGGACGCTCTGCAGGCGCTGCCCGATCTCCGCCACCTGTTCCGGGTACTCCTGCCATAGCGCCTGGGCGGTGCCGTACTGGCGTTTGGTGTCGATGCGGAACCCGGTCCGGCCCTTGGTGGCACCGGCGGAGCCGAAGCCCATCTGCGCGCGGATGATCGTCCGGCGCGCCTGTTCAACCGGGTCGGTGGTCAGCTCCCATGCCCGTTCGAATTCGCCGCGGGCATAAGGTGTGAGCACCAGGAGCCGTGTAAGTTGCTCCCGCGTTTCCTCGAGCTGGAGGACGCGGAAGAGGTTGACGATGTCGCCGTCCAGGTCGTTGTAGACCTCGGCGTAGGCGCGCTCCTTCTGCATCAGCACGCCTGCAGCTCCGCCGAAGGATTCGACGTAGCAGGTATGCGGCGGGAAGTGGCTGATCACCCAAGGCGCAAGCCTGAACTTCCCGCCGTGGTAGCGGATGACCGGGGACTGAATCATGGTTTCTCCAGGTAGAGCGCCGCCGCGCCGCTGTCGTAGACTCGGCGAACTTTTGCGCTGCTTAGGGATGGTGGTGATGCGATTTGTTAAGGTGTTTCTGCTGCTCAGCTTGCTGGCCTTCTGCATAACGCTGATCGGGGGCGTCGGCAGCGTGCTCAGTAAGCAAATTCCCAAGTCGATGTTCAGCTCACAGGAGGAGAGGGTCGCCTTCGTGGCGAAGTTGGATGCCGGCTTAAAAAATGGCGGAGCTGCGATGGAAGAAGCCAAGCGGCTGAACGAGGAGTTCAGCGCCAAGGTTGTGTTGCGCCAAAGAGCAGTGCTCTGGGGGCAAATCTTCGCCTACGTCCTCGTTGTTCTGACGGCTACGCTGCTCTATCTCCGTTCCACGCCGAATCGCGCTAACAAGGAGCCAGCATGAACGCCAAGGAAATGGCCGAGTCGGACCGGTTGTATGCCGAGGTCAACGCAAAGATCCAAGCCCTGGAAGAGTTCGTTGATAGCAACGACGAGAACTCGCCCGAATTTCTCCCGCAGTTGAAAGCCCACCAGGAAGCGCTTGAGTTAGCTACCAAGCGTTGGCGCGAGTCCTCAAAGCCATCCCGATTCTGGCTCTTCCTGGCGAAGCTCTTCAGGAAGTAGCCCGCCCTGCCGCGAGTGCAGCGGATGGCGAAAGTGATAGAGTCAGAGAGCCGCCAATATCGGTGGCTTCAAACCTTCAAAAGGAATTGGTTATGCAATGGAAGAGCGGTTCTCGCGGGGCTATTCAGTACCAGCTTATTCGCCAAGAGGGCGGTGGCTGGGATATCAAAGAGTTGACCGTTCGTGGGCAAAGCGCTTTGCCTCCGTTGAAGGGAGAGTTCGAAACCGAGGATGAGGCTGAGAAAGCCGCCATTGAGAAGGCCAAGCTGTTCGCAGTAGCCAAGGGATGGCTAATCGACGAGCCTCTCTAGTCTTCAACCCGATCGAGCCGCTCCGCTTCTTGTCGGCCGAGCCGGTCTAACTGGCGCGCCACGAATTCCGATGGAGTGAAATCGTGGCGCGGGATAGCGAGGAGGTGAGCGGAGCCTTCCGGGCCTAGGTCATGGGCGTGCATGATCAGCAGCTGTATCGCCTCGGCCTGCTCCTCGATGCCATGCCAGCGCATCAGGTTCTCCAACATGGCGCGGGTACCGCGGCGTACTCGGTGGCGCAGCTCCGTCTCGTCCATGCGCTGGCGCTTCTCGGCGGAGGCCTTGCTGCGTTCCTGCTGGGACTTCGCCATCAGCTAGGCCTCCCGAGCGGAATGCCGAACTGCTTGGCTACGCTCCGGATCATGCTGTGACTGACACCGAACAAGGCCGCGCAGGCGATGCATCCCATGCTGGCGCGAGGCCGCAGCCGATTGGCCAACTCCTCCCGTCGGCGGTAGGCGCGCTCCGCATAAGCCCTGTTCTTCTTGACGACGTTGCCGCGGCTGCTGATCAGGACAAGCTCATCAGCAGCTCGGCTCTTGATCGGCGGTGGCGTGACCGATTCCGGCTCAGTACGGGACGGGCGGGGCTTCGGGTGGAAGCCTTCTATCTCGTCGATCTTGCCGCCAGCACCCAGGAAGGCCGCCACGGCTTCAGCCAGGTCGGCGCGCGCATTGTTCCGCGCCGCCACCGTTGGCAGGTTGAGGGTGGTTGCGTGTTCCATCAGCCTTCCGCTCCTATGTCATCGCGCTTGCGGATGGTCAGGCGCTCGGCGTAGGCCTTGGCCTCACCGTAGGAGCGGCGGAAGCCGGCGGCCTTCTCGGTGGCGGTGTCGATGATGTGGAAGAAGCCGCGACCGCTCGGGCGGATCTGGTAGGCCGGCTTCTCCACCACGATGGTGCGACGCTCTTCGAAGGCGGCGCGCGCGGCGGCGGACAGGGTCAGCAGCTGGGCCAGCTGCGGGCGGATATTCAGCTGTTGCATGGCTATCACCTCGTCTGGGTGGTGGCTTCCTTTGGGCAGCACTCCAGCGCGCGGCTATGCGCCGGTGGGCGCCGCGGAGGAGTGCTCTCGAAAGGAAATAGGGGTGGGAGTACGATGTGGCAGCTAATCAGGGAGGCGTGATGAACGACAAACTAGGATGGAAAATTTTGGGCGTTGGCCTAATGCTCTTGGTCTTGGCACTTGCCTTTATGGTCTGTGTGGGAAAGGAATGGAACCAAGTTTGGGCAGCTTGGATCCAGGCGATTGGATCGATTCTTGCCATCTGCTACGCCTTCTACATTGCGGATGGCGAGAGCCGGAAGCGTCAGGCGCGTGACAATCAGGAGTTGGCTGACAGTGCGGCTCGTCACGCTGCAATTGCGAAGTATGTTTTGTACCTCGTGGACACGGCAGTGTCTGAAGAGGGGCAGTTCGTGAGGTTTTCAAACGACTCTTTGATCATCTCGGTAAGGAACGCGCGTGAGTTGGTATCTTTGATCAATATTGAGACGGTAAGCGGTCTCGACAACATACGTGCATGGCTTGAAATTCGGCAGGTTATTTTCGAGCTTGAGCAGGTACTCGCGCAGCCTATTAACTCCTCAAAGTCGGTGCTGGAAGAACTTTTACGGCGGGCCGCCGCAGCGAAACAGACTCTCTCCTAACGCTGGCATGCGAGGCGGCTCAGTTTTTGAGCCACCTCGCCTCACAAACACCGCCGTATGTGAGTGTTTCGCGGCTCGCCCGGCTTGTTGCCGAACTACCAGGGCTGTCGGTTACATGGCTGCATCCTCCTGCTATCCACCCGCGGGAACGGCGCGGGCACCGTTGGTCCATTCCTCGCCAGCGCGCTGGGCGGCATCGAGGCTTTCGAAGTTATCGGTGTCAGGGGTAAGGCCGCTGCCCGGCTGCCAGCGGCTGAGCACGTGCAGTGTCTCGGCGTAGCTGCTGACCGTCGCCCAGCGCTGGGCACCTGGAGTGCCTAGCCGGCTGACGTGGGGGAAGGGCTGTGTCCAGGCCTGGGCGCTCGCTCCTTGCATGGTCATCTCCTGGTAGTCATCCCAAAGCGCCCTCGGGTGAAGGCGCTTCAGTGATGCTTTCTGCCGGCGCCACTATGGCGGCGCCGACCTTCACACCTGCTTGCCGGGTCATTCACACGGTTTGGCGTTTCGCCGCGCTCCACCCTTCAGCCCCTCAGTTGGCCTCTGGATGGTTGCGCCGGTCGCCGGTAGCGGCAGGTGCTGTATTCGTCATTGGGTGCGTTGTTAAAGAGCGGTCGGCTCGGTGGCCTGGCGCCGATGTGCTGGCGTGATGCAAATATGTACCATCAGTTCATATTGAGCAAGAACCAAAAGTACATATTCTCTGAACTGGCTCCTAAGCCATTGATGGGAATCTGTTTTATTTTTTACGAACCAACGGTTCTTGAAGGCGGAACGGCGTAACAGTACTGTATGTGCATACAGTAAAAGCAAGGAGCTATGGCAATGACGAAGCAAGCGGTCTCGGCATCCAAGGGAAGCGGCATCCACACGCTGGATCGCCTGCGCCTGCGAATCTCGGCGATGGTGGGAAGCCCTAAGGCTCAGGCCGATCGGCGCGCGGTGATCTGGCGCCTGGACAGCGACACGGACGAGGCGTGGAGCCAGGTCATGGAGGAGTTGGCGGAGACGGACGGCCTGACGGTGACCAAACTCGAGGACGGAACCGCTGTCCTGGAGTGGCAGCCAAGCGAGGAGGAGGGAGAGGGCGCCCAGGGAGAAGGGGAGGAGCTACCGGCCGACTTCAAGGTGCAGTATCTGCACGATCAGCCAGCGCCTTTCTGAAAACGAGTATTGGCTCAAGTTTGAAACACATTCCTCCGATAATGTCTGGGAAGGTGTTTCACCCACGTGCAAACGTTTGCAATTGATTGCAGCCTTACTAGGCTCCTACCAGGGCGCGCCGCCGCCGCAATCTCAAGGCTTGGCATAGAATCTGCGCCCTTCCATTTGTCGCTTAGTGGGACCATATTGTCTGTAAGCGAGTCTCAGACGTTGACAGTGTCAACACCATTGGGATAATCGCCCTCCGCAGCCGTTGGCTGTGGCAAACCAAGGAGCAAGTCTATGCATGCGATCAGCCGCTCACAGCGCATGGAGCGCATGAGTGAGTATCTCAACTGCGAGACAGCGCGTTCTTTGGAGCTTCTGCGTCAGATAGACGGAACCGTTGAGGCTCTTGTCCTTCTCCGACGCCAAATGGACGCGCTTAGCGAGGCATTTGGAAGCCTGTTGTCTCGCTTCAATAACAACCCTCCAACTGGACCTATTCCAGAGGATGTGGTTGTTCCCACCTTAGAAGAGTCCCAGGACTCTCTGCGGAAAATGCATGCGGAGCTCGCGCGCCGTAGCGCTTGCGCCAAAGCCGACACCGTTCTTACGCTGGATGACGGTGTTGTCGATGCTTACGAGCAGGCAATTGACGCTGTGATATCTCTCAATCAGGTGATTGAGCAAACGCGTTGGGCTTTGCTCGAGCATAATGCTGACAGCGAGGGATCGCATGAGCCGCACGTACTGCGCAGCGATGAAGAAATTGAAGACTTTATTCGCGCATTGTGAATCGCAGGATAACTGAGGTCGACGTCGGCAGCCCTTGCTTCAAAGGGTGCGTGAAGCGGCTTCCTGCAGATATTCGGGAAGCCCTTATCACTGCCCTGAAGGATCTCAAACGAGATCCTCAGCCGGCTAGATTGAGGTTAGAGAAATTATCGGGGTACAGACGCCCCGATATTTACACGATCCACATCACGGCGAACCACTCGCACAAGGCAAGCTTCGTGCTGGACGGCACGAAGGCGGTGATGCGAAGAGTCGGAACTCACAAAGAGATTGATAGAACGCCCTAGCCCCGCATTTGCGGGGCTTTTTCATTCGGGCAGCAGATTCAGCGCGCTACGACCAGAGCAACAACCACCATCACCGTAAGCAGGATGATGAACCAAGATATGGCACTCAGCGATCCGCTCTTAGGCGTGGCCGCCTGGGGGGCTTTGGCGTAGCTCTTGGATGCGGACAGTCCGGTGCCCGGTATGCTTGCAGTGACCCGCGTACCCTTCTTGCTGAGGTTGGTAGTCAGGCCCTTCCCGCCAATTGAGGTGCTGACACCGCTCTTGCTGACGTTCAGGCGGACGCCTGGGGCAATCTTGATGCTCTTCCTGAACCGAATAGCCATCGCGGCGGGCCTCCTGCCGGGGTTGTTTAGCTATACCAGTTGGACGTTCCAAACTAGCAGCACGCGTGCATGGATATAGGTCTCATCCATGCATGCCACCGCCGAAGATCACATGCAGCAACGCCAGTTCAAGCGCCGCAACGATGATGCAGCAGCCTACGAACCCGGGGCTGAACACTCTATTCGATTTCTGGCCTGATCCAGGCCAGTCGAAGAGCGCGGAACAGAGGTCGCCGAGGATTTCGGGCAGACTCATCAAGGGCTCCCTTGCCTCGTCCTGAGGCATGCCGCTTTTGGTTACACCAGGTGCGCGTTCCAGACCAGCAGTACGCGCGCATGGATGTAGGTCTCATCCATCCGGATGACCCTATCCTTGTGCTGCTTGTTGTCCGAGATCATCTCGAAGTGCTCGGCATCCTGTACCTGCAGGCGCTTGATGTAGAGGTGTCCCTGCCAGGTGAAGATGAATATCCCGTCGCCGTCGAACTCGCGAATGTTGATGTTCACGATCATTGGATCGGCGTGCTTGATGGTTGGCGCCATCGAGTGGCCCCAGCCGTACACCATCTTCAAGTGGTTCGGGTCGTCGAAGGTGACGCCGAGCTTGCGCAGCTGTTCCTGGCTGACCTTCACATCGCGCAGCATCTCGGGATAGTCGGCCGGCACCTGGCCGTTACCCATGGCGCCGCGGATGTCGTAGTGCGCGATGCTGATCTCGTCGCCCGCCGGGCCTGGCCGGGAGAAGTCGGCGACGATGACGTTGCTGCCTTGCGTGGCAGACGCCTCGGCCTCCACTGCTTCGACGATGTTCCGGCGAGCATCAGCGGTCAGCCCTTTGCCGTGCTTCTCCAGCATCTTGAGCACGATGTCTGCCGTGGACGACTTGGCAGCCTGCGCTGCAGGCGCCGGAGTCTCTGCGCCGTCCCGCATCTCGCCTTGCCCATACTCAAGCCATTCGACACGAACGCCGAATGCGCTGGCCATCGCTTGCATATTGGAGCGCCCGGGCATGCTCTCCATGTTCAGCCACTTGCTCGCCGCTTTCGGCGTGACCTTGGCGATATCTGCGAGGCGTGCGCCCAGCCCCCAGTCAGGAATGCCTGCTGAGGCCGAGGCTTGCTTGAGGCGGGCGACGAAGGCCTGCCGAATATTCGATGACTGAACCATAGGTTCACTATCCCATGTGCTTGCGTGTACTTTCAGTTCCGATCTAACATGTACTTATGGTTCATATTTCGCGGAGGGCTCATGAGCCAGCTGAAGCAAGCAATCGACGACGCCGGCGGCGTTCCGACCGTTGCAGCGGCGTGCGGGATTAGTCCTCGCGCCGTTTACAAATGGGTGGCTTCTGGCTGCCTTCCCCGTACCGAGTACACCGGAGAGACCGACTATGCAGTCCGTGTTGCAGGCCTTGCTGCCGCACGCGGAGTGAGGGTCGACGTCGCAGAGCTTCGCTCGAGCTCATCTCCGAAGCGGTCCGCCGCCTGACCTGTAACTACAGATTGCCAGCGTCCGCGTGGCCAAGCCACGTAACAAATTTTGAGGTGTTACATGCAAGAACTCATGCGCGCCATCTACGACGTGGTTGACGAGCGCGGCGCAACCAAGATCGCCGAGGGCGCTTCGTTCTCCTCGCGCACGCTGCTCTCCCAGAAGGCGAACCCCGACTACGACAGCCACAAGATGAACGTGGAGGAGCTCCATCGAATCATGGACTTCACCAAGGACATCCGTCCGCTGAAGGCGTGGGCTGAGTTCTTCGGTTTCGATCTGGTCCAGCGCTCGGTTGAGCCGGCGGACTGCCTGGCAAACGCAACGCTGGCTATGGCGAGCGAAGCGGCGGACGTCACGAAGGCCGCCATTGAGGCGCTGGACGACGGCGTGGTGACTCGCCAGGAGGCGAAGCGGATCGAGCGGGAAGGGGAGGAGGCGAAGAGGAAGATCGACGTCGTCATCGCGACCGCCAAGGCAAAAGCCAAGGCCCGATAAAAACAAACCCCGGCAGGGTGTGGGGACACAGGGCCGGGGTTCAGATCGCAGGAGGCAGTATGCACATCACTTCTGACACCAGCAACCCCGCGCCACGAACTGAGTCGGCGCATATCGTGGCGCGCGCAGATATATCGCAGCCCGAGGTGGCGTCCCATGGCCGGTGACTGGATCAAGATGCGGACGGACCTTCTGACGAGTCCGAAAGTTATCCGCATGGCGTCCGCTTTGAAAGCGGACAGGTTCCGGATTGTCGGAGGACTGTTGTCCGTTTGGAGTCTCTTCGATTCCCACTCCGAGGACGGAGCGCTGTCCGGTTATTCGCTGGAAGCACTCGACGAGCTCGCGGCATGGACTGGCTTCTCTGGGGCAATGGTCGACGTTGGTTGGCTCCTCGCAGAGGACGATTCTCTCAAGCTGCCGCGCTTCGAAGCCCACAACGGCGCGTCTTCCAAGCGCCGAGCACTAGACGCAGACCGTAAGCGCGGCGTCCGCAGCGTGTCCGCATCAAAAGCGGACAAAAAGGGGACTAGAGAAGAGAAGAGAAGAGAAGAAGAAAACAACACCAACAGCGTGGACGCCCGGCAGCGGTTCGAGATGTTCGAGGACTGGCAGCCTGACGAGGTGAGTCTGGCGCCGCAGCTCAAGACAATGGGGGTGGCGCAAGGCCTGGTGACTCCCGCTGCGGTTGCCGAGTTCGTCTCGTACTGGATCACCCAGAACGTCGCCGATACCCAGGCGGCCTGGTGCCGGAAGCTGGTCCTGGCGATCAAGAACGCCGGAGTCAGAGCCGCAGCCGAGCAGAAGCACGGCCAGCGCCAATCACGCCCCACCACCAGCAAGCACAACGGCCTGACGGGCCAAGACCTCGTATCGGGACTGGAGGCCAATTCCGATGGAACCTTCTCGCTCTAACTCGCTGGTCGAGAGCTTGGCTCGACTGACTCAGTCCGCCGGCATCGTCGGCACCGAGTCGTCGTCTTGCGAATGGCACGGCTCGTTCATCGCCAGTCGCCTCCGTGATGGCCAGCTCACCGGCTGCCCGGAGTGCTCCCGTCGCCGCCAGGCACAGGAGGAGACCGAGGAGCGCGCCGAGCAGCAGCGGCAGGCCGTGGCGGCTCGCCTGGAGCGCCTACTGGGCCAGGCACTGGTCCCGCTTCGGTTCAAGACCAAGACCTTCGAGAACTACTCGGCATCTACGCCAGGCCAGCAGACCGCGCTCAATGCGTGCCGCAGCTATGCGGATGGATTCACCAGCCACCTGGAAGCGGGTCGCTGCCTGATGCTGCTGGGGCACGTGGGCAACGGCAAGACGCACCTTGCTGCAGCGGTGGCGGGGGTAGTGGTCGAGCAACATCGGCGCAACGTCCTGTACACCACCGTGTCCCGCGTTTGCCAGCAGGTGAAGGCCAGCTACTCGAAAGAGGCCAGCCAGTCGGAGCGTGAGGCGCTGGATATCTTCCGGGCGCCAGATCTGCTGATCCTCGATGAGGTGGGGGCGAGCTATGGCACCGACTTCGAGCGGATGGTGATGTTCGAGGTGATCAACGCCCGGTACGAAGACCTCAAGCCGACGCTGGTGATTTCCAACCTCAGCGCGCCTGATCTTGTCACCGCCCTGGGCGAGCGGACGGTGGATCGTCTGCGGGAAGCCGGCGGCATCGTGGTCAAGTTCGACTGGTCCAGCGCCCGCCGGGAGGTGGCCAATGGTTGATCATCCGAAATGGCGTAAGAAGCGCGACGACAGCGGGAAGGTGATCCCAAAGTGCTGGCAGACCGACAGCGGTTACACGGTGGCCGAGGTGGAGCGCACGGCGATGCGGTTCGCTGTCACCCGGCCAGGTAGCAAGCTCCCGTCTTTCTACGCCAAGACACGCGATGAAGTTCTGGCGGTCATCAAGGCCGACATGGAAGCGATCGAGGTGGCCCATGCTGACACCTGAGCAGATCCTCTCCATGACCTTCGAGCAGCTTCACGCTGCCAAGCAGGCGAGGGTTGAGCGAGTAAAGCTCAACAGAGAAGGCCAGCTGTACGCGGCTGGGGTTGCGACCAAGTACCGCCGTGGCGGCACCAAGCTACGCGCCCGCCGGGTTGGGAAGACCGACTGGTCAAGGCTCCGCGACCTGGAAGCGCAGGAGCGTGGTATTCGCGCTGAGCTCAGCATGCTGGACGAAGAGATCAAGCGGAGGGCGCATGCCGAAGAAACACGGGCCTGAGTTCAAGCGCGATCTGATTCAGGTTGAGCGCTGCCGGCCGTGTCGCGGAACCGGCACGGTAGAAGGGGTGTTCTATCAGCTGCCTTGCGGCGACTGCGCCGGTGTGGGCTGGGTGGCGCGGGGGATAGAGGGGGTGAGCATCCACGACTTGGCATGGGCGCTCGGCCAGCGCGCTAACAAGGCCGAGAACGACCTGTCCGAGCGCATACGCTGCTCGATCATCGCTGGCAACAAGGACAGCGAGTGGAACAACAAGAAGGGCCCTGGCGGCTCTCACTATCGAGGGGACTGAAAAGTGCGACAGTCCCTTCAGAAGAAGCCCAAGGCGAAGAAGTGCAAGCAGTGCCGGGAGACCTTCAGCCCTGACCGCCAGTTGCAGGCAGTGTGCAGCCCGCTGTGTGGTTTGAAGCTGGTGGCCGCGCAGCGCGAGAAGGACCGGGTGGACTTCCAGCGCCGAGAGCGGCGCGAGATCAGGGAGCGCAAGGAGAAGCTGAAGAGTAGGGCGGATCACATGAAGGAGGCCCAGCAGGCCTTCAACGAGTACATCCGCCTGCGCGACGCAGATAAGCCCTGCATCTCCTGCGACCGGCACCACCAGGGCAAGTACGACGCTGGCCACTACCGCTCAGTGGGTGCCTGCCCTGAGCTGCGATTCGACGAGGACAACGTCCACAAGCAGTGCTCGCCCTGCAACACACAGCTGTCCGGGAACATCCTGGAGTACCGCATCCGCCTCATCCAGCGCATCGGCGCCGATCGAGTGGCGCGCCTGGAAGGAAAGCACGAACCGCTGAAGCTCAGCGTTGAACAGATCAAGGCCCTGAAGGCCTACTTCCGCGCCAAGGTGCGCGAGCTGAAAAGGGGAGCAGCATGAGTCGTACTCGAAGCTACATCGATAAACCGCTTGGTGACACCGAGTACCTGCTGGAGCAATGGGGTTGGTGGCGCATGGATGGAATGGGGGTGCCTGGTTACGTCTCCCCGATGGCCGCTGTGATGAGCTTGGCGAACCCCATGGGTAAGGTGAAAGAGTACCGCATCACCGACGAGGCGGCCGGCCTGGTAGACCGAGCCCTGGCGAAGCTGACCAGCCGGGACGCGCAGATGGGGAATTTCGTGTGGTTCTACTTTGGAGCGAAGTGGCCGGCGAACCGTATCGGACGAGAGCATGGGATGTCAGAGCGTGATGCTCGGCAGCTAATCAAGGCGGGGGTGGCCTGGATCGACGCCTCACTTTTGAGCATGCAAGCGGCCGCTTAACGGCCGCTACCGACCCAATGCTGACCTCAGACAATGGGGCAATCACCTCGCCTGAGGTATCGCTCCTAGCGTGCTCAAGGTCTATGCCATTAAGCTTTTGCCGCAGGCCGCAATCGGAAGCTGATGCCCATGCGGTTGAAAGCGTTCATCGCTGCAATGGCAGCTGTCAGGTCTACCAGATCCTTCTCCGCAAACACTGCCGATGCGGCCGCGTAGGCTTCATCTGATACGTGTGTCTCGCTAACTCGCGTGACTTCTTCTGCCCAGGCTAGTGCCGCGCGCTCCTGATCCGAGAACAGATATTGTGCTTCATGCCACACCGGTACCAACAGCAGCTTATCTACTGACATACCTTCTTTGATCAGATCACGTGAGTGCAGATCGATACAGTGAGCGCAGCCATTGATTTGAGACACCCTAAGGAACACCAGATGGATCAGTGACATTGGCAGATCTGTCGCAGTAGTTACGAAATGATGAAGTACTCCGAGGGCTTTGGCAGCACCAGGGGAAGATTGAAACCAGTTGAGGCGACTCATGAATTTCTTTTCCTTGCTGTGCGACGGTGACGAGAGAGCCACATGCGTGGTCGATTGCATCAATAACCCCGACGAATTCCAGAAAGCCGGTTTGTGTATGGGGTGACCAGCCCAAAGGGCGCTACCTGCATGGGGCGGAAACAAGAGCTTGGAGTCAATTTTGGTCGAGAAGCGGGCTATGGTAATGATCCGCTACAAGACTAATGTATTGATCCACTTTAGAGGTGCTCATGCCACCGAATCTGCTCCTGTCTGGACTAATGGCGCTACCGACGGAAAGACCTCCTGAAGGCGTCAATCTTCAAGAGTGGCTGTATTTGGAGCTGCGCGACGCGATGCTTGTCGGACGTTTGCCTGCAGGCAGCAAACTGCCGGGAAGCCGGACACTGGCCTCACACCTGTGCGTGGCACGCGGAACGGTGCAGGCAGCGTATCAGCAGCTTTTGT
This sequence comes from Pseudomonas sp. NY15435, assembly GCF_048068295.1. Classification (NCBI taxonomy): domain Bacteria; kingdom Pseudomonadati; phylum Pseudomonadota; class Gammaproteobacteria; order Pseudomonadales; family Pseudomonadaceae; genus Pseudomonas; species Pseudomonas sp. NY15435. Next base: position 512,561 of record NZ_JBLUQA010000003.1, on the reverse strand, counting down.
CTGAGGGATATGTGGTTAGCCGACCTGGCAGCGGCACCCGGGTTTGCATGGAGCTTCCGGACGCAAAACTGCGAATTACTTCCTCACAGCAGAGTGCTGGAGTAAAAATCCCGGCGCGACGAATGCCCCCGGTCACGGACTGGGGAGAACGATTGAAGTCCATCACATCCGCTTTTGCCAAGCGCAGGGTCGCTCCTGGTCTGCGCCCTTTTTTCCCTATGCGCTGCGACGTTCAATCATTCCCGATTGATCTCTGGCGCAAGCTGCATATCCAGCAGATGCGAAGTTCCAAAGTTGAGACACTCCTCGATTATGAACCCGCCGGGTTGCCAAGCTTGCGCCTCGCCATTGCCGAGCATGTGGGCTCCGCTCGAGGCGTCCAGGTTTCGGCGGACAACATCGTGGTACTCAGTAGCGTGCAACAGGGAATCGATCTATGCCTACGCCTCTTGGCACCTCCTAGGGCTCGCGTTTGGATGGAGGATCCAGGCTATCCGGGAGTTCGCCAGCTTATGGCGCTCGCAGGCTGTGAGGTGGTGGACGTACCTGTGGATCAACAGGGTCTGCGTGTCCAGGATGGTATCCAGGCCGCTCCCGAGGCAGCACTGGCTTATGTGACGCCCTCGCGGCACATGCCCTGCGGCCACGAACTATCTCCCCCTAGAAGGCTTGCACTGCTACATTGGGCGCGCGCATCTGGGGCCTATATCATCGAAGATGACTATGACAGCGAGTACCGATTCATTGCCAAGCCCATTCCTGCCTTGCGCGCTATGGCCGGCGCTGATGATCTGGTGATCCTCGCGGGTACATTCAGCAAACTGCTATTTCCGTCTGTTCGGCTGGCCTATTTGGTGCTACCGCAACATCTGGTGGACGTCTTTACCCGAGCGGTAGCGCTGACCTCGCGACATCCAAATAGCCTTAGTCAGGCTGTGCTGGCGGCATTTTTCAATCAAGGACACTTCGATCGGCACGTCAGGCGCATGCGCAAGCTCTACTCGTTGCGTGCTGAAGCGCTCAATTGCGCAGCGTCACAGCACTGGCAGGGATTGATCGAGGTACCGGAGATTCGTGCCGGACTAGACACCCCCTGTTCGTTACTGGTCGGAGACGAAGCTGAGGCGTGCCGGCGAATCGAAGAGGTCAACGTTGATGTATTACCGCTTGCGCGGTTCTACAAGGCACCGAGCTCGCCTGGTTTCCTGCTGGGATTCGCAGCTTATGAGGAGCGATCCATATTTGATGCAGCTTTGGCGGTCAGAAAGGCATTGATCTGATTGAATGTTCTTGCTCTGGCGGGGCGAACTGGGAGTCCTTTCATGATTGCGTTTGCTCTGCATCGTGTTAGGCGAGAGCACTTGCACACCTGATAACTTCTAGGGGCCCACTTCTGCCTGTGACTTGAGGCAGCTACCGACCCATAGCGGACATTTCTTCACGAACTAGTCTGGCTGACGGAATGTAGTTACTAACGATCGTTCGCATTTACTCCAAAAAGTAAAAGAGGCAGCTCTCTAAGAGATCTGCCTCACTTTTCGATGTATGTCTGATATGTCTTAGGCGTACCGCTGGAATATCTTGGAGATGATTTTCCACTGGCCATCGATCTTCAGGAGCGAGAGGTAGTCGTTGAAGCTAGCTCCCATGACGTCATTCTCCATATCCACACGTACAACCGCAGCAGTAGGTGCTATAGCCAGAATATCCAGACGGCTTCGAGTATCTGGCGAAGATCCAAGTGATTTGAAGAAACTTGCAAATACCGGAATTGCGGGGCCTTGTAGCAGTTCGTCGCCGCTATAGCCCCACATAATCGCGTCTTGGTGGAAGGCGCGTTCAATTCCCGCGATATCACCAGCGCGATATCCGTCAATGTAGGCTTGCGCTGCCTCAATTACTGCGTCGTACTCATTGGTTTCTACAGGCTTGATATGCGTCGTCATGATTATTCTCTAAATGCTATTCAATTAATTTAGAAGGATTGAAGGCATCTTGCTTAGCCAGTACCGCTAATGCATATCGGCTATTACGCCACTGCCGTGCCTATTGAAAGGCGCATTAATCGCCGAAGCTGTAAGACGCACTGGTTTTGGCTCCCCTAGTAAGTCTTACAAGGGGCAAGCCAGCCTCACTAGCAGCTTTAGCATGCAGTCGGCACTCCATTGCGATTAACGTTACGCGTCGCGCTAGGTGGCGTAAACGACGTATTTCCCTCCTTTTCGGCCACGTCTTTGTTTCTCGAAAAGTTTGTGCGAGGTTCTAGCTCTTCCGGATCGCTCCGGCTATTCTGAGGAGATAAGCAGAGTTCAGGAGCTTGTTATGTATCGTGTTGGCTTTTTTGTGTGCTCTGGATATGAGGCTCTTGATTTGGCCGGACCATTTTCAGCGTTTAACCTTGTTGCAACAGCGGTTGGCCATAAACCTTATGAGCTTCATGTGGTTTCCAGTTCTGGTGGGATAGTCATAGGCAGCGCTGGTTTCGCGATATCAACAAAACTCTACAATCTAGAAGAGTTCGATGTTGTGATATTTGTTGGTGGTGAAATAGAGCCTATGCTATCGGCCGACAATGTTGCAGCTGCTAAGGAGCTAAGTAACAATGCGGTTCGCATTGCCAGCGTGTGTACAGGTGCATTTTTGCTTGCGGAGATCGGACTGCTAGAAGGCCGGAGCGCTACGACGCATTGGTACCATGTTGAGCAGTTACAATCGAGATTTCCTTTGATAAAGGTTGAGAAGGATAATATATACACCTCGGATGGCCACGTTTGGACATCCGCCGGCATTGCTTCCGGGATTGATTTGGCGCTAGCGATAATTGAGAAAGACATGGGTGTTGAAGTGGCGCGGGATGTTTCTCGTCTCCTAGTGGTTCCCTATAGACGCCCAGGAGTTCAATCCCAGCTTTCGGCAATGTCACAAATGGAGCCAGAGTCAGATCGAATTCGTATTTCGTTGAAGTTCGCGAGAGAACATTTGGCCGAAGATCTGCCTATCGAACGGCTTGCCGAGGCTGCCGGATTAAGCTTGCGTCAGTTTAGTCGCGCATTCCGTCGCGAAACAGGCGAAACACCAGCTAAAGCAATTGAGCGATTGCGAGTTGAGGCCGCTTGCCTGCGAGTGCAAGAAGGTAGCGAACCAATTGAAAAAATTGCTCAGTCTGTAGGGTTTACCGATCCGGAGCGCATGCGAAGAGCATTCATACGACTGCACGGCCACCCTCCGCAAGTTCTTCGCCGCGAAACGCGGCAACATGATTAATAACCGGCAACTACAAAACGTCAATGGAGAAAACCTTGAGTGTCAAGTATTCGGCTCTGAGGGTTTTGTTATTTTGTGTGTTCTCTATGGAAATGTGCTTGCCAGAAGAACTGAGGAGATTGGAGTTAGAGCGATTTCTCAGTGAGCCGGATGTTTGCCTGAGACTCCGGAATGAATTAATCCAATTCGAGCGTAGTGGTGACTCATGGGTGGAGTTGCTCAGCAACGACCTCTACTGCGTCGACTGCATGACCTCGGAAGAAAATGCAAGGCAGTATATTATGGATTTATTTGGGAGTATGTTGCTCGAGTGAGTTGTATTTATAATCGCCAGACGGATATGGGGTTGAGGTAATTAAATGTCTTTCAATTCACATAAGCGAAAGCTCTTAGATGAATCTGAGCAATTCTCATACCGCGCTTCTCGTGCTCGCTCGTGTGCTCTCTTAGTGGCTCGAAAGATGGGCCTAACCCGCGATGCTGTTATCGATTTGGTGGCTAGCAGGACAGGTATCGACTTATATGCACCTCAATCCGTTTCCGAGCTATTGATTGCCTTGGAAGAGCTGGAATACATGCGTCGAGCAAACAGCCGCTCGAGTATTCCGTAATTCCTTGCTCTGTCGCTGATCGGCTATACACCAGAGGGTTCAAGTCGTATGGCCACTGAAGGCTACTGGCCAGTCGACAGCCTTGCTCAATGTTAAGTCCGCTTTTGGCCGATAGCTGCCGTCTTCAAGGTTGCCGGCGGTAGCGCGCCCAATGCTGCGCGTTCTACGCGCTGACCAGCATGCCGAGTCGATAGTGAAGGCGTTCCTTCCCCCTCCGGAGAGCAAGCGGTTCCCGGGTGGTGATCTGCCAGCCCTCGCTCAATAGTTCCTCTATGTGGGCACGTAGCCCCGTCAGTTTGCGTTGTTCCTTCATCGCGAGCCCTCCAGTTGGCGGGCTCAAGATTAGCAAAGCGAAACCCATCTCAGCCCGCTGATCCGCGGGCTTTTTCATGTCCGGAGAAAACCATGGACCTTCGTTCCGTGCGCCGCTCGATCATCGAGCCGGCGCTGTTGCTGCTGCCTGCAAAAATGGAGAGCCCGCAGGCGGTCGTCATGCTGCTGGCAATCGGGCTGCAGGAGTCGCGATTCACCTACCGTCGCCAGATGGGCAACGGCCCGGCGAAGTCGTTCTGGCAGGCAGAGCAGGGCGGCGGAATGGTCAATGGACTGCTGCGTTACCGCGTCCAGGACGTCCGCGACCTGGCAACCGGCCTGTGTGCCGTGCGCGGTGTTGTCCCGGCTGCGCCTGACGTGTGGAACGCAATCGAGCACGACGACGTGCTGGCAGCCGGCCTGGCGCGCCTGCTGCTCTATACCGATCCAGCCCGCCTGCCGGAGCCGGGCAAGGAGTCGGCGGCCTGGGACCTGTACCTGAGAACCTGGCGGCCTGGGGCATATGATCGTGGCACGCCGGCCCAGCGCGCCGAGCTGCGGAAGAAGTGGGCGGCGAACTACGCGGCGGCGCTGGAGGCTGTGCGATGACCGGCGGGTGGAAAGCGGTAGCGCTGGCCCTCGCCGCCGCCCTGCTGATCGGCTTGGGCGCTTCCGGCGGAGCATGGCTCAGCTCAGAGCGATACGCCCCGCAGCTCAAGGACCAGGGCGACAAGCTGGCGGCCTGCACCGCGGCGCGCGACAACGTGCTTGCGCTGGTGGAGGAGCAGAACGCCAAGCTGGGCGAGTTGGCTAACCAGGCTGAGCAGCGGCAGGCGAAGGCGGCCCAGGCTGTCGCCGACGCCCAGCGGCAGGCCGGCCAGCACTACGCCGCCGCCCAACGGCTGCAGCAGGAGCGCGCCGAGGGCGACCAGTGCGCAGCGGCAGAGGCCGTGATCGACAAGGAGTTGGGGCTATGAAGTGGCTTCTGGTGTTGGTGGTTTCGCTGGCGGGGTGCGCTGGCCAGGTCGAGCATGAGCCACGTACGGTGCGCGTGGAGGTGCCGGTGGCGGTTCCGTGTAGAGCGCCGGCGGTGAATGTGCCTTCCTGGGCCACGGCTTCGCTCCAGAAGAGCGACAGCCTACAGACCAAAGTGCGCGCCTTGCTGGCCGAGTTGGAGCAGCGGAAGGGCTATGAGGTGCAACTGGTCGCGGCGGCCCAGGCCTGCCGTTAGGGTATGATGCCGGCCTCGATCAACAGGAGGTCGGCATGCTGAAAAGCAAAGTGAATGGCGGGACCCGGCTGCAGCTGGAACGCCTGGTCACCAAGTCGGGCCAGTATGGCGTTTGGGACTTCCACGTCGCTGCCAACTCCGAGATGTTCGAAAGGCTTCAGGCCGGCCGCCATGCGGCGCTTTCGCCTGCTGAGCCGAAGGAAGGTCAGGAAGTCGAGATGTTCACCCTCCTGACGGCGAGTGCTCCGCAAGAAGAGTGGCGGCCGATCGGGCGCGGCATCGCCAAATACGAATAAGCTAGATCGGCTCGATCAGCTGCGCGCCCTGGTTCCTGACACTCCCGACGTCCGTTGATATGCGGTAGGCCTCGAAGTCCTGCCGCGCCAGGGCGATGGTGTCGTAGGCCAGCTCCAGGGACGTTTCAGGCGACAGCCAGGTCTTCCACTGCTCGGGCGCCAGGATTACCGGCATCCGGTGGTGCACGGCGGCCACCAGCCCTTCGGCCTCCTTGGTCAGCAGTGCGCAGGAGGTGATCGGCTCACCTTCCGGTGGTGACCAGGTTGACCAGATCCCGGCGATCGCCAGCACGTCACCGTCGATGGCGTGGTGGTAGTAGGGCTGGTTCACGGCGCGGCCGGCGCTGTTCTTCACCGGCTCCTTCTCGTTCCACTCATACCAGCCTGCCGCCGGCATCAGGCACCGCTTGTGTCGGATAGCATCCCGCCACATCGGCTTTGTCGCCGCTTCCTCGCTGCGTGCGTTGAAAGTCAGTGCGGGCAGCTTGTCCTTCTTCCACCAGAAAGGGATAAGCCCCCAGCGGGCTGCCACGACTTCCTGTTCTCCCGCCTCGTTCAGGAGCACCATGGGCACCTGACTGGTCGGCGCGACGTTGTACGCGCGATCAATCCAGCGCCCGGAGTTCCCCCGCCCGATATGCCAGTAGCGCTCCATGGCCGCTTCTTCTGGCGTCACGTACCGTCCGCACATCCTTCAGCCTCCCGAGTACGGCCAGCGCTTGTCGCCGGCGCCCGCCGGAATTACTTCCCTCAGTTCGAACAGCTCCTGGCCATCGCACATGATCCGCAGACCCTCGACGTCGCCCGCGTACTCACGGTCGAAGCGACCAACCCACAGGCTAAGCTTCGGAGGCTGCCCGAGGATGTTGCCGAGCAGCTTTCCCTCCAGGTCGTGGTAGTGACCTTCCGTTCCGATCTTGCCGACCACCTCGCCATCGACCAAGACATGGTAATAACAGCCCTGGCACCAGTGGGTTTCCCTGGTGATGTTGTGCTCGACATTCCAGGAGTAGGCGCCGAGCGCGCGAGTGACCATCTCCTGGCGCTCGGACAGGCAGATCAGCCCGAGCTGGTAAGCCTCGTCTGCCTGAGCCAACAGATAGTGGTAGTGGTCGTCGGTGCGGTAGAGGAAGGCGACGCGGTCGCGCAGCGCAGCCTCCCAGCGATGTATCAGTAGCCGGCGGTCGTTTTCGTGGTTGGTGTACAGCATGGTCCGCCTCCCGAGTCAGGGGAGGGGAAGAATACTGTATGCTTGTACAGTTTCAAGATTGGGCGACGAAGGGGTAGGTAGCGCGAGAAGGGGGCGAAAAGCTGTCTAAAACTAACTGGGCTCCCGCCGGCATTCGCGGCCTCTGGGAGCCCTATCTGGTGATTTCGTTTTAGACAGTCGAAGGGGGAGATGCTGGCGCTGAGCGGCCTGCGGAGGGGAAATTACACTACTGTTGCAGTATCGTTGGGTGGCCATTTTTCTGCGCTGAGAAGGGCGGAGTCTTAGGACAGATTTAGGACAGATTCCGGCTCCTTGTGGCTCCTTTTGCGCCTACGGCGAAAGCGAAGGCCCAGGCATTACGGGGCCTGCGGGGGTGCAGAGGTGGATGCCCTATGGTTCAAATCCCTATCTCTCCGCCATTACATATGGCCGAAACCCCTGAAATGCTTAGCGTTTCAGGGGTTTTGTCTTTTCTGCGTCCTGCAATTCCCGACCAGCGCTCCATCATCCGCAATATCCATCCATCTTCTGCCGATTCCCCTCCGTGGGATTCGCCTGGTACTGCTCCCGCCAGAACTGGCACGGCGCGCTGTTGAAGCGCCTTTCCTGCTCGGATTTCTCTATCTGACGATTCTGCTGTTCCTGCGCGGTCTGCTGGCGTTGCAGGTATTGCTGGAACATTTCCTCGTTGCTCAGCGGTGGAGGCGGGGCTGCGGGATTTGTCGCGTGTGGCGGGGCGAGGCGGGTGGCGACGGTGGTAGGCAGTTCGGGCCAGATCAGCCAGGCGGTAGCGGCGATGGCGAGGCAGCCGAGCCATAGGCCAGTGGCGATGGCGAAGGTGAGTTTCCAGAAACCGAGGGCGGGCTGTGACATGGGGGCTGACTTTGGTGGGCTAAGACCCACTGATACCCCATCGAAGCACTGGAAGGAAAGGGGCAGGCCCGCGGCGCCGAAGCGTCGCGGGCGAGGGCTCATTTCGGTGCGGCGGCGGACTCGTAGGCTTCGAGGGCGCGCAGGGAGTAGATGTAGGCGGCACCCGCATTGAGCGAGATGGCGGTGGCCAGGGTCTGGGCGATCTCGGCCTCGGTGGCGCCGGCCTTGCGCGCGGCTTCGGCGTGGACGCCGATGCAGCCGTCGCAGCGGGTGGTGATGGCTACGGCTATGGCGATCAGCTCGCGGGTTTTGGCATCCAGGGCGTCGCCGTCAGCAGCGGCGGCCTCCAGGGCCTGATAGGCGGCGATCATCTTCGGGTGTTTCTTGCCGAGCGCGCCGAAGGCTTTTTTCACGGCGGGAACGTATTCGGACCAGTTGAACAGCATGATGCTTCTCCTTGAGGCCGGGAGGGATTGGGTGTGGCCTTGAAGCTTAGTCTGTGTCAGTGGGCGCGCCGGGTATTGTCTGTTCCGCTCAGATTTTTCATCGATGCGCTCGAGCGTCGTTGATCAGTTGGGCGGCTGACCCGTCAACAGACATCGAGGATTTCGTAGCGCTGGCGGGCGCTGCCAGCGCCCACCTCGACTTCGTCGCCGGGGTGTCGATGGAGGAGGGCGCTGCCCAGAGGGGCGCGGGTGGTAATGACGAGTATCTCGCAGCCTTCGTACTGCACCTTGAGGCCAGCGCCATCCGGGCCGAGGAACACCCAGCGCTGCTGGCCTTGTTCGTTGATCAGCTGCACCAGGGCGCTGGTCTGGATGCCCTGTTCTTCGTCGAAATCGCGCAGTTGCAGGTTCTCGAACAGCGACAGCGCCTGGCGGATTTCTTCCACGCGGCGCGATTGGCCGGCGGCGAGGTAGGCGGCTTCCAGCCCGAGGGTGTCGTACTTGTTCTCGGCGATGTTTTCCTCGTGGGTTGCGGTCTCGTGGGCCGTCCGGGCGGCGCGCACGGCGACGTCGAGGTCTTCGGCGAGGCGGGCAAGGATCAGTTGGTAGGCGCGTTTCTTGTCCATGGCGGCGGGCTGGAAAATAAAGGCGCCTATCCTAGGGCCTTTGTCTGGCCCTGCGAAGGCGCTTTCAATATTTCCCGCCGCCTGAATTCCCGGAACAAAGGACATCCGGCATATCAATCCAGCGATCCAGACCGTTGTCGCCCAGTTGCGCGCGGTGGGCGACGCCAGCGCCTGAGATGAATCAGTAACCGGCGAGGATGTTGACGATCACGCCGCTGGCGATGGCTATCAGGACGTAGTCGCCGTTGACATACAGCCAGCGATGATCGCGCGGCGGTGCGTACAGGTGGCGGGCATTCCAGTCGGTGACCCAGTAGCGGTCGCCGCGATACGCCGGTGCTACAACCACACCGTGGCGCCACTCGCGATGGGGCACGGGCATGCCAGCCTGGGGGCGGTAGTTCGGGTTCTTGTAGTAACGCGGATCGGCGTGGCCATTGCGTCCCTGATTGTAGTGATCGTGAGGCTGTTGATACTGCGGTGACGGGGTTGGCCGTTGCTGTTGGGGCTGGTGCGGCCGCTGCTGTTGCTGTTGCGGCGGTCGATTATCCGGTCGGTTCTGGCCATTGTCCGGGCCGCCCCCCGGCTGGGCGAAACTCGCCAGCGGGCTGCCGAGCATCAGGGCGGCACAGAGTAGGGCGACAGACTTCTTCATGGTATTTCTCCTGACGCAGCCGACTTCGCCGGTGCGTGATCCTGCATTGATCTCCCGGACAATCCGGGTATTTCATGAGACCGCACGGCGGAGTCAATGAACGCCAAGCCTAAGTAAATGTTCGGTAAAGAGAATCTCGGCTTTGTCAGCGCATTGATACACGGCTGTCAGGCGGGAAATCCGGCGGATCTGCTTTGTGCAGTTGCAGCATTTGATGGTATGTTTGGAACAAATGCACTGGATGGAGTTTCGCCATGAGCGCTCTGCTGAAGGAAAAACCGGCCGCCGATGCCGTCCTGGCGAAGGCAGTACTGACCGCTCGCGAGCACTTGGCGATGACCCAGCAGGAACTGGCCGCTATTGTCGGAGTGGACCGTAGCGCGGTGAGCCGCTGGAAGCAGAACGGCCTGCGGGTGGACAGCAAGACCGGCGAGTTGGCGTTGCTGCTGGTGCGCATCTACCGCGCGCTGTTCGCCCTGTTCGGGGGCAACCATGAGGACATGCGCCATTTCCTGCGTACCGAGAACCGTCATCTGGGTGGTGTGCCGCTGCAACTGATGGAGCAGGTGCAGGGGCTGGTCGCCGTGGTCGAGTACCTGGACGCCATCCGGGGCAAGGTCTGAATGTCCTTCGAAGCCGGCGCCCGTCTTTGGGCTGAATATGAAAGTTCGGTCGTCGCCCCCATTCGCGGGCGACTGGTACGAATGGTGGAGAGCCAGGGCCAGGTAGCGACGCTGCAACTGGTGGACACCCTGGAGGAGCAGGCGCTACTGGAGGAGTTGCTGGAAACCAGCAAGCCGCGCATGCCGCCGCCCGCCGAGCCGCTGCACTACCTGTTGAAGACGCCGTTTCGCTATCCGCCGCTGCGCTGGGGCTCGCGCTTCGGTCGGCGTCATGAGCCGAGCCTGTTCTACGGCGCGCTCGTGCTGGAAACGGCGATGGCGGAGTCGGCCTTCTACCGTTTCGTGCTCTGGGAGGGGATGGCGACACCGCCGCCCAGCGGGCGAATCCTGTCCGAGCACGCATCGTTCGAGGCCCGTTTCCAGGTGCAGAAGGGCGTGCGCCTGCATCTGCCGCCGTTCCGCGAGCACGAGGCGCTGCTCGATCCGCAGGATTACAGCGTCACCCAGGGCCTGGGCAGTGCGATGCGCGACGCAGGGGTGGAGGCGTTCGAGTATCGCTCGGCGCGGTGCCCGCGGGGCGGCGTCAATGTGGCCCTGTTCGCTCCTTCGGCGTTCACCGAGAAGCGTCCGCGCAACCTCACGCCCTGGTTGTGCGAGACCACATCGGAGTACGTTGCCTTCAAGCACGCCCAGGTGCCCGACAGCCCGCGTATCCATCGGCGCGAGCACTTTCTGGTGGATGGCAGACTGCCGCATCCAGCCTGACCGCTCATCGTTTTGCCACTGTCGTGTCACGGTGAGCGGTGTATGTTGCGGGATGGCCAAGCAGGGAGTGCCAGTCCATGGATATACGGATAACCATCCATCCCAGTGACGATCGTCGCTGGCGCGTGTACCTCAATCAGTTCTTCTATGACTGCAACAGCCGCAGTGCAGCTGAGCGCATCTACGCGCGGGTCTGTGCCGCCGAGCAGTTGGCGATTCAGCTTCCCGAACCACCCCGCGTCCTCCGGCCGCAGCGAGCGCTGCGCCGGGAGGTTCAGATCGCATGAAATTCGCCGGGTATCGGCGTCGGAAGACGGAGCTTCTGGCGCGCACGTCACCCGGTTGAATGCACCGTCTGCCTGGGAATACTGCTAATCCGCTGCCCTGAAAGGGGGCGGCCGGCTGCTGCGTGGCGCGCACTTGTGCACAATGCCGACGCACTCTGTCAAGTCCTCGAAACATTGCATTTAGCCAGCTCTCGAATTTCCTTGCGTTTTTTAACCTATTGAAAAATAAAGGAAATTTCGATTGGTGAAAAAATCACCAATCTGTCACACGGCCCCAGTTCACTGGGGGTATGGCCTGTTTTCAGCAAGTTCTCCACTGAGTTATCCACAGCTTCTGTGGATTGTCCCGAGCGCTTGCTCAGGAGCCTTGTTCCAGGGCCTTTACAGGGGACGAAGCCGGTTCGGGTGGCCGACTGTTAGACTGGCGCGATCCATTGCCACACCTCGGAGTCTTGCATGCCCCTCGATCTGTCCGCCTTGTTGCTCGGCGCGCTCGCCGGATTGCTGCCCATGGCTGCGCTCGCCTGGCGCCTGCAGGCGCGCAAGGTGGAGGTGGAACAGGAGGCAAGCCTGCTGCGTGAGCGTCTGGCGACGGCGCAGCTGGCGCAGGACGGGCTCTCCGCGCAGGCCGAGGCGGACCGCGAAGCCTTCCAGCGTTTGAGCAGTCGGCATGGCGAACTGTCTGCCGAAGCGGCGGCGCTGCGCCGCGAAGTCGAGCTGGGCAAGGACGAGCGCGCGCGCCTGGGCAATGCCGAGCAGGACTGGCAGGCCGAGCGCGCCGACAAGGAAGTGGAACTGCGTCGCCTCTCCGCCGAGCATGCGGCGCTCTCGGCCGAGCTTCGCGAGCAGCAGGAGAATCATCAGCAGCGCCTGGGCGATCTGCAGGCCGCGAAGGACGACCTGCGTGCCCAGTTCGCCGAGCTGGCCGGGAAGATCTTCGACGAGCGCGAACAGCGCTTCGCCGAGTCCAGTCAGCAGCGCCTCGGGCAGTTGCTCGACCCGCTGAAGGAGCGCATCCAGTCGTTCGAGAAACGCGTGGAGGAGAGCTACCAGGCCGAGGCCCGCGAGCGCTTCTCGCTGACCAAGGAACTGGAGCGCCTGCAGCAGCTGAACCTGCGCCTGGGCGAGGAAGCCACCAACCTGACTCGCGCGCTCAAGGGCCAGAAAACCCAGGGCAACTGGGGGGAACTGGTGCTCGAGCGCGTGCTGGAACATGCCGGCCTGGAGAAGGGGCGCGAGTATGAAACCCAGGTCAGCCTGCGCGCGCCGGACGGCGAGCGCTTCCAGCCCGACGTGCTGATCCGCCTGCCCGGCGACAAGCAGGTGGTGGTGGACGCCAAGGTCAGCCTGACGGCTTACCAGCAATTCATCGCCGCTGAGGACGAGGTGATCCGCCAGCAGGCGCTCAAGGCTCACGTGCTGTCGTTGCGCAACCATGTGAAGGGGCTTTCCGGAAAGGATTATCGGCGCCTCGAAGGCCTGCACAGCCTCGACTTCGTGCTGCTGTTCATGCCGATCGAGGCGGCTTTTTCGACGGCGCTGCAGGCCGAGCCGAACCTGTTCCAGGAGGCCTTCGAGCGCAACATCGTGATTGTCAGTCCGACCACCCTGCTGGCGACGCTGCGGGTGATCGACAGCCTGTGGCGCCAGGAGCGGCAGAACCAGAATGCCCGGGAGATCGCCGAGCGCGCCGGGGCGCTGTACGACAAGTTCGTGCTCTTCGTGCAGGACCTGGACGAGATGGGCACCCGCCTGCAGCAGTTGGACAAGACTTACGCGGCGGCGCGCAACAAGCTCTGTGAAGGGCGCGGCAACCTGATCAGCCGCGCCGAGCAGGTGAAGCTGCTGGGTGCGCGGGCCAGCAAGAACCTGCCGACGGATTGGCTGGAGCGGGCGTTGAGCGATGATTCGCCGATGGTGGAAGAGGGCGAGTAGCTGTTCCTGTAGGAGCGAGCTTGCTCGCGAATCGTATCCCCCGGATGCATCCATGCAGCCGGGGGGCTCTGTTCGCGAGCAAGCTCGCTCCTACAAAAAATCAGAATAGCGAGTAAGGCTTGCCCGCGGTCCCATCGGCGAAGCGCCGCAGCCGGAAGGCATGCAGGTCCATTCCTGGCTCTCCCTTGTGAATCCACTGGCTCATCAGTTGCCCGACGATGGGCCCCATGGCGAAGCCGTGGCCGCAGAAGCCCGTGGCGATCAGCAGGCCGGGCACTTGCGCTGGTGCATCGAGCACTGGAATGCCGTCCGGTAGCACGTCGATCAAACCGGCCCAGCTTTCCACGACTTTCACATCGCGTAGTGCCGGGAAGGCCTTCGCCAGATTCTGCTGTGCAGTGAAGACACGCGAAGTGTTCACCTTCACCTGCGGATCACGCTCGCCCAGTACCGCGCCGTTCACGCCCCTTTCCGAACCCGGCAGGCGCTGGCGCAGATCGTGGAAGAGTGCGCCGTTCAGCTTGAAGGAGAAGCCCGCGCGGTGCTCCGGCAGATGCGGTAGGTAGTGCCTGGCGCCGCGCAGGTAATCGAGATTGAGGTCAATGTCGGCCTGGGTTTCGTCGGCGAGGTTGATGCTGCCGTCGGCGCGTTGGCGGAAACCGATGCCGTGGCCGATGAAGCTCTGCGCGCCGACGTCCGGACCGGGGCTGGTGCGCGAGACGGTGCAGCGCACGGCCTGTTGCGGCAGCTCCAGCCCCAGGCTCTGCACCAGGCGCCAACTGCTGGCTCCGGCGCAGACCAGCAACTGCCGGGTCTTCACATAGCCACGTTCGGTCTGCACGCCGCAGACGGCACTGGCCGCGCGGTCAATGCCGGTGACGCCGCAGCCTTCGACAAACAAGGCACCTCGCTCGATGGCGCGCAGTGCATAACCTGGAGCAACGCGGCACGGTTCCGCCTGGCCGTCGTTGGCAGTGTAGAGGGCGCCGAGCGCGGGATCGCTCAGCGCCGGCATCAATTGTGCGACTTCCGCGCGGCCCAGCAGCCGGGTGCCGAGGCCGAAGTTGGCGGCGACCTTCAGCCAGTCCTCGTACTTGTGCTGCTGCTCCGGGGTTTCAGCCAGGTACAGGCAGCCGCCCTGGCGCCATTCCAGCGGCAGTTGCAGCTCCTTTTCCAACTGCTCCCAGAGCGGGATCGCCGCCATCATCAGCGGCACTTCCGCCGGGTCGCGCGCCTGCTGGCGGACGAAGCCCCAGGCGCGGGTGGATTGCTGGCTGGCGAGGCCGGCCTTGTCCAGCACCAGCACGCTCAGGCCAAGGCCCGCAAGCTGCCAGGCGGTGGCGCAACCCATGATGCCGCTGCCGGCGATGACCACGTCCACCTGCTCCGGCAGGCGCTCCACGCGGGAGGAAAGGGCGGGGTGAAGCGGATAGGTTCCCATCGGCATACGGCGGCATCCCTGAATCGAATAACGGATGTCGCAGTATGCGATTGCCCCGCGCCCTGCATCCACTGCGCGGGCGCGCCGACAGGCCTTACGAGGCGCGCGCGGCCCGGCTGGCGGCCGGTGAGCGGGCCAGGTAGTCCAGCGCTTCCTGGGTGTTGGCCTCGTGGTCGGGGTGGTACCAGGGCTTGAAGTAGCGCAGGAAGCTGGTGGCCAGGGAGCTGATCTTCGGCAGCACGCCGGCCTTCGAACCATCGCGCCAGATCGCCGCGAAGGAGCGTGGCCGGGCGATAGTCGGGTCCTGGCGCGACAGCGTGCGCGTACCGAAGGCGAACAGGTAGATGATCAGCGGCCAGACCACGAACATCCACAACTGCCGGCTGATGAAGGTGCCGCCCAGGTGCACGTGCAGGTCGTGGGCGACGTTGCGGTGCTCCACTTCCTCGGCGCCGTGCCAGCGGAACAGGTCGAGCAGCACCGGGTCGGCCTTGGCGCGGTCCAGCGCATCGGCTTCGAGAATCCATTTGCCCAGAATGCAGGTGAAGTGCTCCACCGCGGCGACGATGGCGCAGCGCTGGCCGATCCACCAGCGCTTGAGCCAGGGTGTGCGGTTGAACAGTTCGATGCCCAGCGGCGTGTCGCTGAGCAGCTGCTCGAACAGGTAGTCCATGACCTTCAGGTAGCGCGTGGAGTCGATGCCGTGGTGGCTCAGGTAGCGCTCCAAAGCCCCCGAGTGGGCGCGGGCGTGCATCGCTTCCTGGCGGATGAAGCCCTGTACGTCCTCGCGCAGCCGGCCTTCTTTCACAAAGGGCAGGGCCTTGTTGTACAGCCGGCAGAACCACAGTTCGCCCGCCGGCAGCATCATATGGATGACGTTGATCGCGTGGGACGCCTCGGGCTCGCCGGGAATCCAGTGCAGTGGCGAGTCGCTGTAGTCGAACTGCACCTTGCGTTGCACGAGCTTGTGATGATGATCGTTCATGGCAGTTCTCAGGCAGTGAGATTGAGGCGGGCGAACAGGCGCGACAGCCAGGGCATGAAGCGCCATTGCAGGGCGCCCAGGTGCACTTCGCTGCCGACCTTCACCACCGGCTGGTCGCGCTCTACGGCGCGGGTAATGCGCTCACCGACGGTATCCGGGCTGAGCCGGCGCCGACGATAGAAGCGCTGCACCTTGGCGCGATGTCTGGCTTGTTGTTCGTCATTCATGCCGGCAAAGCGCGTGGCCTGGACGATGCCGGTATCGACGAAGCCCGGGCATGCCGCGCTGACGCCAATGCCGTGGCCGGCCAGTTCGGCGCGCAGGCATTCGCTGAGCATCAGCACTGCGGCCTTGCTGGTGGCGTAGGCAGGGTAGTTGCGCGAGGGCGCGAAGGCCACGCCGGAGGCGACGTTGACCAAGTGGCCCGGCTTGCCGGCCTCGACCATCTGCTGGCCGAACAGCCGGCAGCCGTCGATCACGCTCCACAGATTGATGCGCAGCAGGCGCTCCCATTCCTGCGGGGTGGTCTTGAGCATCGGCCCGGCCATGCCGATTCCGGCGTTGCTCACCACCACGTCGGGCACGCCAAGGCTGCTTTTCACCCACTGGGCGAAGCGCTCCATGGCGGCGCTGTCGCCTACGTCCACACAATAGCTGTGGGCGCTGGCGCCGACCGCACGGGCCAGCTCGGCGCTGCGCTCGGCGGCGGCCGGGTCGATGTCTGCGGCCAGCACGCTGGCGCCGCGCTCGGCGAAGCTCAGCAGAGTCGAACGGCCGATACCGCCGCCCGCGCCGGTTACCACCACGAGCTTGCCGGCGAAGGGGCCGGCGCCGGGTTTCAGTGCGGCGCGCTGCAGTTCTGGCGTCGCTTCGCCGCCCTCGATGTGGCTCACGAACTCGTCGATCCAGTTGCCCAGTTGAGCCGGCTCGGCGAGCAGTTGCCAGTGCCCGGCGGTGACGTCGCGGCGCCACAGGCGTGGGGCCCACAGCGAGAGTTGCTGGAACAGCTGCTGGCCTACGTAGCGGTCGCGGGTCGGCACGATGAGTTGCACCGGCACCTCGGTATGCCGTTTGCGCGGCTTGAAGATCGAGGTGATGAAGTTGGCCCGGTAAAGCTTCACGCCGTGTTCGCCGTCGCTGGCCTGGTGCGGGTTGCGCACCGGGTTGCGGATGCCTTCGACCTTGCGCAGGTATTGCGGCCACGCTTTCGCCGCGCCGAAGCGCCAGGACAGCGATGGCAGCAGCGGCAGGTGGAAGTAGTAGATGTACCAGGAGTGCAGCAGCTGGCTGGCCATCTGCAGCAGCGCTCGTGGCGTCTTGCGACGCAGACGGTCACGCATCCAGAAGCCGACGTGGTCCAGGCAGGGGCCGGAGACGCTGGTGTAGGAAGCGACGCGCGCGCGCAGCTGCGGATCGGTGACGCTCTCCCAGGTCTGGATCGAACCCCAGTCGTGGGCCACCAAATGCACCGCGCGTTGCGGGCTGACGGCGTCGAGCACTGCCTTGAGGTCCTGGCTGAGCAGTTCCAGGCGGTAGTCGCGGGTCTTGCGCGGCTTATCCGATTCGCCAGCGCCGCGGACGTCATAGGCGACCAGTTGATAGCGGCCTGACAGGTGGCGGATCAACGGCAGCCAGGTTTCATGGTTGTCCGGGTAGCCGTGGACGAACAGCACCATCGGCAGGTGCGCCTCACCCCAGCGCCAGACCGCCAGGCGCACGTTGCCGGACTGCACATCCAGCCGTTCCGGTGCCGGCAGGGCTTTCTCCAGCATGGCGTTCATGCCACCTCCCGCCGCGCCGGTGCGCTGATCAGGCCGCGCGCGGTCCAGCGGCGCACGTGGGGCAGGTCGTCGTCGAGCCAATAGGCATCGTCCTCGGTGACCACCAGCAGTTCCTCGAACTTGGCGCCCACGCCGCGCAGGCCCAGGTGCGGCTCGACGGCCCAGAGGCCCGGCGTTGGCGCGTGTTGCGAACGGTCGTTGCTCGACCACAGCGGCGACCAGCCTTCGCGGCGGCCGGTGACCAGGGCGTTCTTCATCAGCGTGGCAATATTGCGGACGCCGAAGCGCGCCACTGAGGGCCCGGTATTACGCGCGCCGAGTTTTTCCACGCGGTGCGCCAGCACTTCGAAGGGGTAGGCCTTGTGTCGGGGCAGGGTGCCCTGGCGATGGCAGAGACGGTCCACCGACTGGCTGACTTCCGCCAGCGGCAGGCGTTGGCGCACCTGCTCGACGATCAGGTTGCGGTGTGCCAGCAGGTCGTCCATCAGCCGTTCCACCAGCAGGTTGTGGCCCAATGCTCCGGAGTAGCCGACGTCGGCGGTGTAGGCGCCCAGGGTTGGCGCGCAGTCGAGGATGAAGGGCATGCCTTCTTCCAGGCGCTGCTTGCCGGGATAGAAGGCCAGGTTGAAACCGCCCAGGTGGCGCAGGCCGTCGAAACCCTTGAACGAAGTGCGGGCGCCGAACCAGGCGAAGGGCTGGTGGAACCAGTCGCGCACGCCGTGATCAAGCAGCCAGGTCTTCATCAGGGCGGCGGTCTCGCGCTCGCTGATGCCCGGGCGCAGTTCGCCGGCAATGGTTTCGCAGCAGCGGTAGGCCAGTTGCTGAATCTCGCGGAAGTGCCGCAGGTCTTCGGGGGTGGGCACCCAGGCGCCTTGGGACATGACTTTCTCCAGGCTGGTTGTTGTTATCGTTACATCGGTCGATGTCATGATCGATGCTGACCCATCGTTGAACGTTGCGCCATGCGTGCGCGCCGGGCCTGGAGTGTTACCGGAACGGAGAACCGCTGACGGCGCGGCTTGTGGGCGGAAACGGGATAAACGGCGGGTGCAGTTCCCGTCTTTGGTTGGGCCTCGGGGATGAGAAAGGGATCACCGAAGGATTAATCCTTCCGATTGTTCCGGGGGCATGTCGCTGGCTATCATCCGGCCATGAGCACACCTCTGAACCTCTTGCAGCGCCTGCTGCAGCGCCCGGACGACGCGCCTTCCGAACTGGAAGAGGAGCGCGAGTATTCCGTGGATGAGCTGGCCCGCGAGGGCGGGACCACGGTGCGCAACCTGCGTGCCTACCAGGACCGAGGCCTGCTGCCGCCGCCCGAGCGCCGGGGCCGTGCCGGGGTGTATTTCGCCAGCCATCTGCGCCGCCTGCGGTTGATCAACCGTTTGCTGGAGCGTGGCTACAACATCGCCAATATCAAGGAACTGCTGGAGAGCTGGGAGCGCGGCCAGGATCTGGACCACGTGCTCGGCCTCGACGAGGCTATCGTCGGCCCCTGGAACCTGGAGTCGCCCGGCAGCATCGAGTTCAGCGACCTGCAGGCGTTGTTTGGCGAGGAGCTCAACGACGCAGTGATCGACCAGGCACTGGCGCAGGGCCTGTTGGCCTTCGATGGCGAGCGCATCAGCATTCCAAGCCCGCGCCTGTTCAATGCCGGTGTCGAGCTGTACCGCGCGGGTATTCCATTGGCGTCGCTGCTGGATCATCTAGCGGTGCTGCGCAGTGATACCGAGCACCTCGCCGCCGGCATCGTGCGCCTGGTGGTAACTCATCTGGTGGACAAGCCCGGCGCCGACCTGCTGCCCGGAGCTGCCGATCTGGAGCGACTTGCCGAAGTCTTTCAGCGCCTGCGGCCGGTGGCCGAGCAGGTGGTGCTGGTGGAGTTGGCACGCGGCCTGAAACGCTCGGCCAACGATATGCTCGGCGAGCGCGTCGGGGAAATCCTCCGGCGGCTGGAAACGCCGGAGTAACGCCTCAGGTCCTGCTGGTCACCACGGCCAGCTTGCCGCGCAACCAGCGCCGCGCCGGGTCGTCCTCGCTGGTGTCTGACCAGATCTGCACGAAATCGAATGGCGCCAGCTTCAAGGGCGGTTCGAAGCTGGCCAGGCCATGGCTGGCGAGATCAGCCGGGAGCATTCGCGCGGCAATCGTCAGGACCATATCAGTGCCCGCCAACAGGCTGGGCGCCACGCTGAAGTGCGGCACGGTGGCGGCGACCTTGCGGCGGCGACCGAGCTTTTCCAGATGGCTGTCGATCTCTTCCGCTGGGCTCTGCTGCAGGGCAACCCGCAGGTGTGGGGCGGCGAGGTAGTCGTCCAATTCCAGGCGCTTTCTTGCGCCCAGGGTTTCGCGCGAACACAGGCAGACGAAGCGCTCCTCGAACAGCCGCTGTACGCGCAGCCCTTCGGGCAGCATCGGGAAGACGCCCAGAGCGCCATCGAGCTCGCCGTTCGCCACCTGTTCCGCCATGCCCACCCGCGAAGCCTGGCGTACGTCCAGGTGAATACCCGGCGCTTCGCGGCGCAGGATCGGCAGCAAAGCCGGCAACACCACCCAGGCGCCGTAGTCGGACATACCCAAGCGCAGCTCCAGCTCGGCGCTGGCCGGTTCGAAGTCGTCGCCCAGCACCAGCCGACGCACGCCACCGAGGATGTCCCGCAGCGGGCCGGCCAGCTCGAAGGCGCGGCGGGTCAGCTGCATCTGGTTGCCGGCGCGCAGCAGCAGCGGGTCATCCAGCAAGTCGCGCAGGCGATTCAGCGCATGGCTTACCGCCGGCTGGGTCATGGCCAACCGCTCGGCTGCGCGGGAGACGTGGCGCTCTTCCAGCAGGGCGTCGAGGATCACCAGCAGGTTGAGGTCGATGCGGCGCAAGTCATGAATTGAGTGCATTCAGGTTGTACCATTCATTCATTTCCATGCGTTGGATGGATAGCAGAAGCTGAGCCTCATCGACAAGCCATGGAGAATTTTCGATGTCGAAACTGCTTCTGCTCTTGCCCGCCATTGGTGTGGGCGCTCTGGTTGCCTTGCAGGCTGGGAGCAACTCGCTGCTGGGGCGCCAGTTGGGACACCCGTTGAGTGCCAGCCTGACGTCGCTGGGGGTGAGCCTGGCGGCGGTGATCATTGCGCTGCTGGCGTTCAGGGTGCCGCTTCCAGCGGCTGCCGGCATTGCCACCACGCCTTGGTGGGGCTGGCTCGGCGGGCTGTTCGGGGCGGCCTATCTGACGGTGGCGGTGATGCTGGCGCCGCAGCTGGGCGCGGCAACGTTCCTCGCATGCGTGGTGGCGGGCCAGATGCTCATGTCGGCGTTGTGTGATCAGTTCGGTTGGGCGGGGTTTTCGGTGCGAAGATTATCGCCCGAGGGCTATCTGGCCATTGGGCTGATCATTGCCGGGGTGGTGTTGTTGCAGTGGCGCGGGAGGGTGGCGTGAAGTATCGCTGGCTGCTGGTTTTGGGTGGGTTCGCGAGCAAGAACTGGGCGTCCCCCTCGATCCTACAAGAGCCACTCAGAGGCTCGGTGTGGCTGTAGGAGCGAGCTTGCTCGCGAACCGCCGCCGCTGCCAGGCACGGCTGGACGATCTACTTCAGGCTCAAATGCCGACTCAACAACGCGCGTAACGCCGCCGGCTTCACCGGCTTGGGCAGGAAGTCCAGCCCGGCCGCGTGGATCTGCGCCACCAGTTCGGGGCGAGCGTCCGCGCTGATCACCACGCCCGGCACCGGCTCACCCAGGCGGGTGCGCAGCCAGGCCATGAGGTCCGTCCCCAGTTCGCCGTCATCCAGGTGGTAGTCGATCAGCGCCAGTTGCGGGCGAGCGTCGCCGTCGAGCAGGGCCTGGCATTCCTCGCGGCTGCGTGCGGTGAGCACGCGGCAACCCCAGCGAGTGAGCAGGCTGTTCATGCCGGTGAGGATGCTGTCCTCGTTATCGACGCAGAGCACCTGCGCGCCGTTGAGTTGTTCCGGGGTTTCCACTTTGTGCCCGTTGAGCGGCGCCGGGGCCGGCTGGCGCGCCAGCGGTACGCTGACGCTGAACACGCTGCCTTTGCCCGGCCACGAGCGCACTTCCAGGCGGTGGTCGAGTACCTTGCACAACCTGTCGGCAATGGCCAGGCCGAGGCCCAGGCCCTTTTCGGCACGGGTCTGGTGGCTGTCCAGGCGTTTGAATTCCTCGAAGATCACCTGCAGCTTGTCTGGCGGGATGCCCGGGCCGTGGTCCCAGACTTCCAGGCGCAAGTGCCCGGCCTCGCGACGCACGCCGAGCAATACGTGGCCCTTGGCGTAGCGGAAGGCGTTGGTGAGGAAGTTCTGCAGCACGCGGCGCAGCAGCTTGATATCACTTTCCACGCGCAGCTTGCTGCCGCGCACGTGGAAGTCGATGCCGTGCTCCTGGGCCAGCACGCGGAACTCCACGCCGAGGGTGTCGTACAGGTTGCTCAGCGGGAAGGCCGCGATGTCGGCACTGACGCGGCCGCCTTCCAGACGCGAGATGTCCAGCAGGTCGGTGATCAGGTCTTCCGCCGAGCGCAACGAGGAGTCCAGGTGGCGTACCAGCTCGGTGGCCTCTTCGGGCAGTTTTTCCTGGTGGGCGAGGGCGGCGGAGAACAGCCGCGCGGCGTTCAGTGGCTGCATCAGGTCATGGCTGACGGCG
This sequence comes from Pseudomonas sp. NY15435, assembly GCF_048068295.1. Classification (NCBI taxonomy): domain Bacteria; kingdom Pseudomonadati; phylum Pseudomonadota; class Gammaproteobacteria; order Pseudomonadales; family Pseudomonadaceae; genus Pseudomonas; species Pseudomonas sp. NY15435. The sequence goes on along the minus strand of NZ_JBLUQA010000003.1, from coordinate 490,572 downwards.
GCGAGGAAGCGCGACTTCGACTGGTTGGCGGCTTCCGCGGTGCCCTTGGCTTCGGTCAGCGCCTGGTTGAGTTGCGACAGCTCGAAGGTGCGCTCCTGCACGCGTTGCTCCAGGCTCTCGTTGGCGTCCTTGAGGCCCTGTTCGGCATCGCGGTAGTTGGTGATGTCGGTGAAGCTCATGACGAAGCCGCCGCCCGGCATCGGGTTGCCGATCAGTTCGATCACCCTGCCATTGGGGAACAGTCGCTCGGAGGTATGCGGCGTGCCCTGGCGCATCCAGTACAGGCGCTTGGCGACGTGCAGGTCCGGGTCGCCCGGCCCGCAGAGGTTACGCTCGGCGTTGTAGCGGATGATGTCGGCGATCGGGCGGCCGACGTAGATCAGCCCGTCCGGGTACTCGAACAGTTCGATGTAGCGGTGGTTCCAGGCCACCAGGCGCAGCGACTGGTCGACCACGCTGATGCCCTGGGTGATGTTCTCGATGGCGCCCTGCAGCAGCGCGCGGTTGAACTGCAGCACCTCGGAGGCTTCGTCGGCGATCTTCACCACGTCCTCCACCTGCATCTCGCGGCCTTCGATGGCGGCCTTCACCACGGCGCGCGCGGAGGAGGCGCCGAGCACGCCGGCGAGCAGGCGTTCGGTGTGGGCGATCCATTCGTCGTTGGCGTTCTGGCTTGGGGTGAAGCCCTTGCCCTGGCGGTAGGCGAAACGGATGAAACTCTGCCGCGCGCGTTCCTCGCCGACGAAACGCGCGGCGAGCATCAGCAGGTCTTCCAGCTGCACAGCGAGCATCGAGCGCGAGCTGAGCTTCTGGGAGATTTCCTGGCCGATGAAGCGGCTGGCCTGCCAGTGCTCGGAAACACGGGTACGGGAGAACACCGAGACCAGCCCGAACAGCGCGAAATTGCCGATCAGCGAGAGCAGCACGCCGAGGGTCAGCGGTTCGATGGACAGGCCGAACGGCCGGCCGGCGAGCCAGGCCAGGCCGGGGAAGGTTTCCAGCGGCCAACCCAGGCCCTTGGCAACGACCGGCAACACCAGGGTGTAGGCCCAGAGGAAGGAGCCAGCGGCCAGGCCGGCAAACACGCCGCGGCGGTTGGCCTGCTTCCAGTACAGCGCGCCGATCATCGCCGGGCCCAGTTGAGCGATGGCGGCGAAGGCGATCTGGCCGATGGTGGCGAGGCTCGCGGTGGAGCCCAGCAGGCGGTAGCTGACATAGGCCAGCAGGAGAATCAGCGCGATGCTCACCCGGCGCACGGTCAGCAGCCAGTGGCGGAACACCTCGAAGGGCTGCTCGGCTTCGCCTTTGCGGCGCAGCAGCCAGGGCAGCAGCATGTCGTTGGAGACCATGGTGGACAGCGCCACGCTGGCGACGATGACCATGCCGGTGGCCGCCGAAGCGCCGCCGATGAAGGCAAGCAGGGCCAGCGCCGGGTGGGCCTCGGCCAGCGGCAGGCTGATCACGAAGGAGTCGGGCATCACGCCAGCCGGCAGGTGCATCTGCCCGGCGAGGGCAATCGGCACCACGAACAACGCAGCCAGCACCAGGTAGATCGGGAACACCCAGCGCGCCAGGTTCAGGTCGCGCGGCTCGATGTTCTCCACCACCAGTACGTGGAACTGGCGCGGCAGGCACATGATGGCAGTCATCGCCACACCGGTCTGCAGTAGCATGGCCGGCCAGTGCACCGTCTCCTTCCAGTACTCGTTGAGCTGCGGGGCGACGCGGGCCTTGTCCACCAGGTCGCCGAAGCCGTCGTAGAGGCCGTAGGTGACGAAGATGCCGACGGCGAGGAAGGCGGTGAGCTTGACCAGCGATTCGAAGGCGATCGCCAGCACCATGCCGCGGTGGTGTTCGGTGACGTCCAGGTTGCGGGTGCCGAAGACGATGGTGAACAGCGCAAGGATCAGCGACACGATCAGCGCCGTGTCCTGGGCGCGGATGCCGGTGGAGTCGGGCCCGGCGCCGATCAGCAGGTTCACCCCGAGGACGATGCCCTTGAGCTGCAGGGCGATGTAGGGCAGCACGCACACCACGCAGATCAGTGCCACCACCACAGCCAGCGCCTGCGACTTGCCGTAGCGCGCGGCGATGAAGTCGGCGATGGAGGTGATGTTCTCCTGCTTGCTGATCATGATCATCTTCTGCAGCACCCAGGGCGCGAAGAGCATCAGCAGCACGGGGCCGACGTAGATCGGCAGGAATGACCAGAGTTGGTCGGCGGCCTGGCCGACGGCGCCGAAGAAGGTCCAGCTGGTGCAGTACACGGCCAGCGAGAGGCTGTAGACCCAGGCGCGGACACGCGGCGAAAGAGGGGCGCGACGGCGGTCGCCATAGAACGCGATGGCGAACAGGACCGCCATGTAGAGCAGGGCGACCGTTGCGATCAACCCACTGGACAACGACATGCTGACTCCGGAAGTGAACTGGCTCCCCCGCAGGAGCACTGGCAGCAGTTTCGCACCAAAGTCCGGAACTGTCAGACGCCTGCTACCAATGTCTCAGTGGCGCTGTGTCGCGCCTCACACTTGAGGACGCGGCGCCAGGCTGGTAGCTTGCCGGCCTTTTCGCGGTCCGTCTGTCGTGCGCCTGCCGGCACGCGGCACTTCATCGGGCCGCTACGCTCTGATGTGAGCGATGATTTCGCGTCGAGTTTCGAGGAGGGCGCCATGTTCAGACCGTTACCCATCACCTTGCAGCGCGGGGCCCTGCGCCTGGAGCCGATGGTGGAGGCCGACGTGCCGGACCTGGTGACGCTGGCGGAGCAGAACCGTGACGTCCTGCAGTTCATGAGTGCGCCGGGGCGCCCGGACTGGTACCGCCAGGGCCTGGCGGACCAGCGCGAGGGCCGCTCCCTGCCGCTGGTAGTGCGCCTGGGCAACCAGATCGTCGGCACCACGCGCTTCATGGACTTCCTTCCGGCGCTGCCGGCCTGCGAGATCGGCGCCACCTGGCTGGACCAGGCCCAGCACGGCAGCGGCCTCAACGCCACGATGAAGTACCTGATGCTGCGCCATGCCTTCGACAGCTGGAAGATGGTCCGCGTGCAGTTCAAGACTGCCGCCAGCAACGAGCGCTCCCAGCGCGCCATAGAGAAGCTCGGCGCAGTGCGCGAAGGTGTGCTGCGCAACCACCGTCGCCTGGCTGGCGGCCGGCTGGACGACACCATCCTGTACAGCATCACCGACCAGGAATGGCCCCAGGTGAAGGCCACGCTGGAAGCCGGTTTCGTCGGCTGAGTGCTACTCTGGTCGCGGCTTCAGAACCCCTCACCCTCTCCCCAGGGGAGCGAGGACTGATCGGCGCAGGCTGAAGCCATCGTGTCAGCCGGCACGGACTGTCCCTCCTCCCTCAGGGAGAGGCTGGGGTGGGGTGAGGGGAAAGCCCTGGCACCGTAGTAGCTCCCGAAGGGCGCGGTGCTCAGAGAATCGATTGACGGGATGACCCATGGCAGAACACGACGCGAGCGGCGAACGCACCCGCTTCTGGCGCGCCCAGGAGTTGGGCGGCGTCGAGTTGCTGCACGCGCGTTATATCGAGCAGGTGTTCTCGCCCCACGTCCATGAAGGCTTCGCCTTCGTCATGATCGAGCAGGGCGCACAACGTTTCCACCACCGTGGCGCCGAGCACTTCGCCCCGGCCGGCAGCGTGGTGCTGATCAACCCCGACGAGGTCCATACCGGCTCCAAGGCCGATGAGGCCGGCTGGCGCTATCGCGGCTTCTACCCAGAGCTGGCGCAGGTCTCGGGCGTGCTGGAGGAGCTGGAGCTGGGCGGAGGCGGCACACCGTCCTTCGATGCCAGCGTGGTGTTCGACCCGGAACTGGTGCAGGCGCTGTTCGCCGCGCACCACCTGCTGGATTCCGATGCCACCGTGCTGCAACGCCAGACTTGCTGGCGCGAGGCCTTGCTGATGCTGTTCCAGCGTCATGCGCGGATTCCCGAGGCGCCGCCAGCGGGGAACGAGCCCGTGGCTGTGGCTCGGGCCCGCGAGCTGCTGGGTTCACGGTTGATGGAGCCACCGTCACTGGAAGAACTGGCTGCCGCTGTTGGGCTGTCGCCCTTCCACTTCGCCCGGGTGTTCCGCAAGGCCACCGGCCTGCCGCCGCATGCCTGGCTCAAGCAGCGTCGGCTGGAGCAGGCGAGGGCACTGCTCAAGCAGGGCTGCATGCCGGTGAACGTCGCCATGCAGCTGGGCTTCGCCGATCAGAGCCACCTCAGCCGTCAGTTCAAGCAGGCTTATGGCGTCGGTCCCGGTGAGTACCGTCAGGCCTGTGCTCGGTCGTTCCGTTCGGCCTGATTGTCTTCATCGATTCTCGGAACTCCCATCGCACAGGGGCTGGTGGCCTATTGCCGTGCCTGATGAACAGTTGTTCGAGATGCCGAAAAGAGAATCTGAGTCAACCGGAATATTTTTTCATTTGCGATACATTTGCATTTACAAAATTTACAATCAGTTCTAATTTCCCGCCCCTTCACGAAGTACCCGGGGAGGGGGATGCATGTCGCACGTTCGTTCATGGTCGCGCCTGGCGATCGCCGTAGCCCTGGCCACGCCGCTGCTGCCAGCGCAGGCCGAGGAAGAGACCAAGGAGCTGGAGACTGTCACCGTCGTCGGTGACTGGCTCGGCGAGGCCGACCAGCAGGTGGTGCAGAACCACCCCGGCGCCCGCACCGTGGTGCGGCGCGAACAGATGATCGAAGAGGGCGCGCAGAACGTGCGCGACGTGCTGCGCGGCATTCCCGGCGTGCAGGTGCAGGACAACAACGGCACCGGTGGCAGCGATGTTTCCCTCAACGTCGGCGTGCGCGGTTTGACCTCGCGCTTGTCGCCGCGCTCGACCGTGCTCATCGACGGCGTCCCGGCCGCCGTGGCACCCTACGGCCAGCCGCAGCTGTCGATGTTCCCGCTGTCGGTCGGCAACCTCGACAGCGTCGACGTCGTGCGTGGCGCCGGCTCCGTGCGCTATGGCCCGCAGAACGTTGGCGGGGTGATCAACTTCGTCACCCGCGCGATTCCCAAGGAATTCTCCGGCGATGTTGGCAGCACCGTGGAAACTGCTTCCCACGGCGGCTGGAAGAAGCTCTACAACGCCTTCCTGGGTGGTACCGCCGACAACGGCATGGGTGCTGCGCTGTTGTATTCGGGCGTGAAGGGCGCGGGCTACCGCGACAGCAACGATTCCACCGACATCGACGACGTGATGTTCAAGACCCACTGGGCGCCCACCGATGTCGACGAGTTCTCCGCCAACTTCCACTACTACGACGGCAGCGCCGACATGCCCGGCGGCCTGACCCAGGCGCAGTTCGACAAGGACCCGTACCAGTCGGTACGCGACTACGACAACTTCACCGGCCGCCGCAAGGACGTCTCGCTCAAGTACAAGCGGCAGATCGACGACCTCACGCAAGTGGAAGTGCTGACCTACTACAGCGACAGCTTCCGCGGCAGCACCATCGCCAACCGCGACCTCAAGACCCTGGCGTCCTACCCGCGCGACTACCACACCTTCGGCATCGAGCCGCGCGTGTCGAAGATATTCATGGTCGGCCCGACCACCCAGGAAGCCAGCATCGGCTATCGCTACCTGAAGGAAGCGATGCACGAACGCGCCAGCCAGGTCGGCCTGGTGAACAACATTCCCACCGTGCAGCCGGGCGCTGACGGCCACATCTATCAGGACCGCACCGGCGGCACCGAGGCGAACTCCATCTACCTCGACGACAAGATCGACGTGGGCAACTGGACCGTTACCCCGGGCATCCGCTTTGAGCGCATCTCCACCGACTGGCACGAGCGCCCGGTAATCGACAACAAGGGCAAGCCGGTCCAGGAAAAGAACCGCAGCAAGGACTACAACGAGCCGCTACCGGCACTGGCGGTGATGTATCACCTGTCGGACGAGTGGAAGCTGTTCGCCAACTACGAGACTTCCTTCGGCAGCCTGCAGTACTTCCAGCTTGGCCAGGGTGGCCGCGGCAACGACACCGCCAGCGGCCTGCAGCCGGAAAAGGCGAAGACCTACGAAGTAGGCACCCGCTACGACAACGGCACCTGGGGTGGCGAAGTCACGCTGTTCTACATCGACTTCGACGACGAGTTGCAATACATCAGCAACGACGTGGGCTGGACCAACCTGGGCGCTACCAAGCACCAGGGCATCGAGACCTCGGCGCACTACGACATGGCCGCGCTCGATCCGGTTCTCGCCGGCCTGACCGCCTACGGCACCTTCACCTACACCCGCGCCACCTACGAAGGCGAGATCCCGTCGTTCAAGGGCCGCGACCTGCCGCTTTACTCGCGCCAGGTGGCCACCATCGGCCTGCGCTACGAGCACGACCGCTGGACCTACAACTTCGACGGCTTCGCCCAGTCGGGGCAGCGCGCGCCTGGCCCGACCACCAACTCCAACGGCAGCTTCACCGGCAACTACATTACCGAGCCGAGCGCCGATGGCCAGTACGGCGACATCCCCGGCTATGTGCTGTGGAACGCCCGTGTGGGCTACGACTTCGGGCCGCAGGCGTCGAATCTGAAGGTCGCCGCCGGGGTGAAGAACATCTTCGATCAGATGAACTACACCCGCTCCAGCGACAACAACGCCGGTATCTACCTGGGTGAGCCCCGCACCTTCTACGTGCAGGGCAGCGTCGGCTTCTGACCGCCTCCCGCTCCAGCGAAAAAGCCCGTCCTGCGTGACGGGCTTTTTTCTGTCCGGGATTTCATCACCGGAATGGATTTGTGCGGAAAATGTGGCTTTTCTTCACGCTGTTGCCGTCATATCCGTGCTGTCATTCCGGCTCAAGGCCGCTACGCAGGTATACAAGGACGATGTCTCAACACTCGCAATTCGCCCTGCTGGGCACCAAGCGATTCCTGCCCTTCTTCATCACCCAGTTGCTGGGTGCCTTCAACGACAATATCTTCAAGCAGTCGCTGATCCTGGCGATCCTCTACCACCTCACCATCGGTGGTGACCGCAACCTGCTGGTCAACCTCTGTGCGCTGCTCTTCATCCTGCCGTTCTTCCTGTTCTCCGCCCTGGGCGGCCAGTTCGGCGAGAAGTTCAACAAGGACGCGCTGATGCGCGCGCTGAAGCTGGCCGAGATCGTGATCATGGCGGTGGGCGCAGCGGGCTTCGTGTTCGGCAGCCTGCCGCTGCTGTTCCTCGCGCTGTTTGCCATGGGCACCCACTCGGCGCTGTTCGGCCCGGTGAAGTACTCGATCCTGCCGCAGCACCTGCGTGAGGACGAACTGGTCGGTGGCAATGCCCTGGTGGAAATGGGCACTTTCCTGGCCATTCTGTGCGGCACCATCGGTGCGGGCGTACTGATGTCTCGGCAGGACTACGCTGCTGGCGTCGGCATTGCCGTGGTGATGGTGGCCATCTGTGGCTTCCTTGCCAGCCGCAACATTCCCCGCGCGGCCGCCGCGCTGCCGGAGCTGAAGGTTGACTGGAATATCTTTCGTCAGTCCTGGAGCATCCTCCTGCTCGGTCTGCGCCAGCGCCCGGCGGTGTCGCGCTCGCTGGTGGGCAACTCCTGGTTCTGGTTCCTCGGCGCGGTCTACCTGACGCAGATCCCGACCTACGCCAAGGAACTGCTGCATGGCGACGAGAGCGTGGTGACGCTGATTCTCACCGTGTTCTCGGTGGGTATCGCGTTGGGCTCGATGCTTTGCGAAAAGCTCTCCGGCAAGAAGGTGGAAATCGGTCTGGTGCCCTTCGGATCCATCGGCCTGAGCCTGTTCGGCATTCTGCTGTGGTGGCACTCGGGCGGCTTCCCGCAGGGCGAGCAGCCTTACAACTGGCTGGCCGTGCTGGAGCATTCGCAGTCCTGGGCGGTGCTGGCGGATATCCTTGGCATCGGCATCTTCGGCGGCTTCTACATCGTGCCGCTGTATGCGCTGATCCAGGCGCGCACCGAGGAGGACAAGCGTGCGCGGGTGATTGCGGCGAACAACATCCTCAACGCGCTGTTCATGGTGGTGGCGGCGATCGTCTCGATCCTGCTGCTGTCGGTGGCGAAGCTGAGCATCCCCGAACTGTTCCTCGTGCTCTCGCTGATGAATGTCGCGGTGAACGTGTACATCTTCAAGATCGTGCCCGAGTTCACCATGCGCTTCCTGGTCTGGCTGCTGACCCACTCGATGTACCGGGTCGATCACCGCAACCTCGAAGCCATTCCCGACGAGGGCCCGGCGGTGCTGGTGTGCAATCACGTGTCCTTCGTCGACGCGCTGCTGATTGCCGGGTCCGTGCGCCGTCCGGTGCGCTTTGTCATGTACTACAAGATCTTCCGCATCCCGGTGCTCAACTTCATCTTCCGTACTGCGGGCGCCGTGCCCATCGCCGGGCGCAACGAGGATGCCGAGACTTATGAGAAGGCGTTCGCCAGAGTCGCCGAGTACCTGCGTGAAGGGGAACTGGTGTGCATCTTCCCCGAGGGCATGCTGACCCTGGACGGCGAGATGAATGAGTTCCGCGGCGGTGTGGAGCGGATCATCGAAGAGACCCCGGTACCGGTTATCCCGATGGCGCTGCAGGGGCTATGGGGGAGCTTCTTCAGCCGTGATCCGCAAAAGGGTTTCCTGCGTCGGCTGTGGTCGCGGGTCTGCCTGGTGGCCGGCCAGCCCGTTGCGCCGGAAGAGGCCAAGCGCCTGCTGCTGCAGGAGCAGGTAGCCGAACTGCGTGGCGTGGCTCGCTGAGGGCCGGGTGACGGAAAAGAAAAAGCCCCGGCATTGCCGGGGCTTTTTCATGGTGCAGGACGAGGATCAGATAACCTGAACTTCGTCAGCCTGCAGGCCTTTCTGGCCTTCAACAACGATGAAGGAGACCTTCTGGCCTTCCTGCAGCGACTTGAAGCCATTGCCCTGGATGGAGCGGAAGTGAACGAACACGTCGTTGCCGCTTTCCGGGGTGATGAAACCGAAGCCTTTAGCGTCGTTGAACCACTTGACGGTGCCGGTCTGACGATTGGACATGGAATTACACCTTGAACTATTGAAGATTGTTTTGCGGAAAAGGTCCGCGCTCGTCCTGAGTTGCAAGGTGCAGTCGAAGCCGGGTGGTGGGGAATGGCCCCTCCAGGTCACGAGCCACAGTGACCCAAGCAAACACAGTGGCCCGCAGCATACCGACAAATTTTCGGGAAAGCGACAGCCCGCCGGTATCGAAAACCGATACAGCGTCAGTGGCTCATTTTCAGTCCGACCAGTCCGCACAGAATCAGCGCAACACTGAGCAGGCGTACCGGCGCCATGGACTCGCCGAACAGCACGATCCCGACGATGACGGTGCCGACGGCGCCGACACCGGTCCAGATGGCATAGGCAGTGCCCAGCGGCAGGTTCCTCATGGCCAGGCCAAGCAGGCCCATGCTGGTGATGATCGCCAGCACGGTGAGGACGGTTGGTATCGGCCGGGTAAAGCCTTCGGTGTATTTCAGGCCGACAGCCCAACCCACTTCGAACAGGCCGGCGACGAACAGAATGATCCAGGACATGGAGCTCTCCAGACGGTGGATGGATTGGAGGGCCGTCCCCGCTGGAGCACCGGAAGGTGGTGAGGTCGTCCTCACAATGTGCAGTATTTTGCACAAAACCGGTGCGCCGGGCAACCCGGCGCCGGATTCCTGCCCTATTGAGGGGCCTGTTTCTGGGCGGATGGCTCTTCGGTCATGCGGCGGAACCAGGTGGAAAGCGTTGCGCCGGAGATGTTGTGCCACACGCTGAACAGTGCGCTGGGCACTGCCGCCAGTGGCGAGAAGTGCGCGCTGGCGAGGGCGGCGCCGAGGCCGGAGTTCTGCATGCCCACCTCCAGCGCCAGTGACTTGCGCTGCGCCAGCGGCAGACCGAAGACCTTGGCGGTGAAGTAGCCAAGCAGGAAACCGAAGCCGTTGTGCAGGATCACGACGGCCATGATCAGCAGGCCGGATTCGGCGATCTTTGCCTGGCTGGCGGCAACCACCGCGGCGACGATGATGACGATGGACACCACCGAGATCAGTGGCAGCACGTCCACCACGTGGCGCACCCGCGCGCCGAGCAGGCGCTGGGCAACGATGCCGAGGACGATCGGCACTACCACCACCTGCAGGATCGACCAGAACAGCGCACCGAAGGATACCGGCAGCCACGCGGAAGCCAGCAGCCAGATCAGCGCCGGGGTGAGCAGCGGAGCAAGGAGGGTGGTTACGCCAGCGATGGCCACCGACAGCGCCAGGTCACCGCGCGACAGCCAGGTCATCACGTTGGAGGCGGTGCCGCTGGGGCAGCAGCCGACCAGGATGACGCCCACGGCAATCTCCGCTGGCAGGTGCATCAACTGGCAAAGCAGCCAGGCCATGCCGGGCATGATGACGAAGTGGGCGATCACGCCGAGGGTGACGCGCCAGGGATGTCGGGCGACTTCGGCAAAGTCCTCGACCTTGAGCGTAAGGCCCATGCCGAACATGACCACGCCGAGCATGGGCACGATGGCGACAGCGAGCGGCGTGAAGAGGGAGGGAACGAGGAACGCCAGGATGGCGAAGAGCAGCACCCAGAGGGCGAAGGTGTTGCCCATGAAGCGGCTGAGCAGGATGAGAGCACGCATGGGCCCTCCTTCTTGTGAGTGGGCCTTTTATGGTGTCAGGCGCCGCGCGGGCGCGGCGCCTGAAGGGGCGTCAGATGCCTTCGGGCATCGCCTCGCCACCGAGAGCCTCGATCAGCGCCGGGATGAACTCGGCGAAGGTCAGCATCATCAGGGTGAAGCTGGCGTCGAGTTGGCCGAGGGCATCTTCGCCGCCGTCCTGCTCCGCCTTTTCCTGCAACATGTCTTCGAAGCGCAGGCGCTTGATCGCCACCTTGTCGTCGAGGACGAAGGACAGCTTGTCCGACCAGGCCAGCGACAGCTGGGTGACCAGCTTGCCGGAGGTCAGGTGCAGCTGGATTTCCTCGCTGGTCAAGTCCTGGCGCTTGCAGCGCACCACGCCGCCGTCTTCGTGGGTGTCACGCAGCTCGCACTCGTCGAGGACGAAGAAGTCGCCGGCGGCTTCCTGGGTCTTCACCCAGTCGGTCAGGGTGGCGGTCGGCGCGGTCTTCACGGTCAGCGGGCGAACCGGCAGCGAGCCCAGGGCCTCGCGCAGGGTGGAGAGCAGGTCTTCAGCCTTCTTCGCGCTGGAGGTGTCGACCAGGATCAGGCCGAGGCTCGGTGCGATGGCAGCGAAGGTCACCGAGCGGCGAATGAAAGCGCGCGGCAGCAGGGTCTGGACGATTTCGTCCTTGAGCTGGTCGCGTTCCTTCTTATAGACCTTGCGCATCTGCGCGGCTTCAATCTCGTCGACCTTTTCCTTGAGCGCGTCACGCACGACGCTGCCGGGGAGAATGCGCTCTTCCTTGCGGGCGCTGACCAGGAAGAAGCCTTCGCTGGCATGCACCAGCGGAGCGTCCGGGCCCTTGCCGAAAGGCGCGGAGAAACCGTAGGTAGTCAGTTCCTGGCTGGCGCAGGAGCGCGCCGGCTTGCTGGCCAGGGCCTTCTCCAGGGCATCGGCGTCGATCTGCAGATCCTGGGTGAGGCGATATACGAGCAGATTGCGGAACCACATGAGGGTCTAACTCCTGGACACAAAGGACGCATTATTCCGTTCGGCGCGGTTCAGGCCAACCCCGTTTCGTCATTCACCCTCTTCATCTAAGCCTTTGGAACATCTGAAAATTTTTTTCATTCGGGGGCTTGCCAGGTTCAAATGTCCTCCGTAGAATGCGCCCCACTTCGAGACGAAGGGTGATTAGCTCAGCCGGGAGAGCATCTGCCTTACAAGCAGAGGGTCGGCGGTTCGATCCCGTCATCACCCACCACTCGAGGTCCGACGCAGCGGTAGTTCAGTCGGTTAGAATACCGGCCTGTCACGCCGGGGGTCGCGGGTTCGAGTCCCGTCCGCTGCGCCACAATTCGAAAAGCCCTCAGGTAGCAATACCTGAGGGCTTTTTCTTTGCCTGCCTTTTTTATCTGCGAACCTCGTTCCTGCAAAAGCTTCCCGTCGAAAATTGCCCCGCCGAGTCACAGTGATTCCGTGCTGGCCGTCTGACTTATCCTGTTAATTTTCTTATAAGTTTGCTGTGGGAACTTCTCCCTCGGCAGTGGTTCCTATTGCCCATAGCCACTGGCCACGAGCGCCTGATAAGCTCGCGGCTTCATTACTTCAGCCATGACGGCGCATAGACAAGGATTCAGCATGAAACAACATCGGTTGGCGGCAGCGATCGCGCTGGTCGGCCTGGTTCTCGCGGGCTGCGACAAACAGGCCGCCGAAGTGGAACTCAAGACTCCTGCGCAGAAAGCCTCCTACGGCATCGGCCTGAACATGGGCAAGAGCCTCGCCCAGGAAGGCATGAATGACCTGGATTCCAAAGCCGTCGCCCTGGGCATCGAAGACGCCGTTGGCAAGCAGAAGCAGAAGCTGACCGATGAAGAGCTGACCGAAGCCTTCACCGCCCTGCAGAAGCGCGCTGAAGAGCAGGTCGCCAAGAAGAACTCCGAGGCTCTGGAAGCCGGCAAGAAGTTCCTCGAGGAAAACGGCAAGCGTGAGGGCGTGGTCACCACCAAGTCCGGCCTGCAGTATGAAGTCGTGAAGAAAGCCGACGGTGCACAGCCCAAGGCCACCGACGTCGTCACCGTTCACTACGAAGGCAAGCTGGTCGATGGTACGGTCTTCGACAGCTCCATCCAGCGTGGCAGCCCGATCGATCTGCCGGTTGGCGGCGTGATCCCGGGTTGGGTCGAAGCCCTGCAACTGATGCACGTTGGCGAGAAGATCAAGCTCTTCATCCCGAGCGAACTGGCCTACGGCGCCCAGAGCCCGAGCCCGACCATCCCGGCCAACTCCGTGCTGGTGTTCGACCTGGAACTGCTGGCCATCAAGGACCCGAACCAGCCTGACGCGGCTGAGGCTCCGGCAGAGCAGCCGAAGAAGTAACTGAGTACCTTCGTACCAGTGAAAACGCCCCGTAACCCACGGGGCGTTTTCGTTTGTGCGGGAAGCGCTCTGGAACGGTACGCTGACCGTCGGGTCTGAAAGGGAGTAACCTTGGACCCGGTGTTACCCTTATGCACATATTTGACGCAGTTGAAACAATGTCCTCCCCTTGACATTGATCAGCCCATCGCTTAGCCGCAACTGCATGATTTTTAACGCATTTACAGGGGTGAACAAAAAATCGCCGATCTGTCTGCAGCCCTCATGGCTCGGGCGTTTGGGCGATATCAAGGGTGGCTTTCAACAGAGTTATCCACAGGAAAGGTGGATAACCTGAACCCGCCCTGTACGAATCTTCCTATCGAGGTGAGTCGATGAAAAAGCCTCCGGGATTTGACCGTTTTCTCAATCTCGCCAGCCGCTTTATCGCGGGTGGGCGGGTGCCTGCGCTGCTGTTCGCCGTGGCGCGCAAGAGTGGCCGGGTCAAGTTGGCAAAGACCGATCTGAAGCTACTGCAGGAACTGCTGGTGGCCTGGGTGCGCGGCGACTACCGGGGTATCAGTTCCCAGGCGCTGGTTTCCGTCGTGGCGGCGCTGCTGTATTTCCTCTCGCCGGTGGATCTGGTGCCCGACTGGTTGCTGGGCGTCGGTTTCCTCGATGACCTGGCGGTGCTGGCGTGGGTGGTTCGTCGCTGGCAGTCGGAGATCGATGCGTTCAAGGTCTGGCGCGACGCGCAGGGTGTGGAAACCCGCGAGGCCCTGAAGCAGCTGCCGCCGCCGGAAGCGATTCAGCGTCTCTGATGCATCCGTGCAGTCTGTTCGCCGAGCAGGCGCTGTATGGAGCCGTCGCTCACCATCGCCTGCAGCACGGCATCCAGGCGCTCGGCGGGGAGCGGTAGCGCGGGGCCGTACGAGCAATAGATCGAGTAGCGCTGCACAGTGTTACGGCTGATCGCGACCGGCAGTTGGCGGTGTTCCGCGAGGAGAAACTCCAGCGGTCGGCGCATGTCTATCAACGCGTCCAGACGGCCGGCCTCAAGCATGTGCAGACGGGTATCCAGGTCGCGCACATCGGCGCGTTTCACCCGGCCTTCGGCGAAAGCCTGCATCAGTGGCGCGGGGTAGACGTAGCCCAGGCTGGTGCCAACGCGTATGCCGCGCAACTGCGCGAGATTTTCCACCGGCGGCGCATCCGCACGCTGGGCCAGGGAATCTTCTTCCTCGAACAGACTGGGCGACCAGCGCAGCTTCTCCGGCGCCTTCATCCACTGCGGATTGTTGATGCACAGCAGGTGGATTGCGCCTTGGGCGAGAGCCGGTTCGGCGCGCTTGTCCGGGGTTTCCACGAAGCGAACCTCCAGTCCCAGACGCTGTCCGACGGTTTCGCCCAGATCGCGGATGAAGCCAGGCGCCAATTCATGGTCGATACTTTCTGCGTAGGGCATGCCGTTGCTTGGCGAATAGCCCCAGCGCAGTTCCTCGGCGCCGCACAGGGCGCTCGCCAGGCATAGGCACAATGGAAGGAAGCGCTGCAAGTCGGACCCCATGTCTGGTGGCGAGAAGCGCTGCGCAGTATAGCCGGCACAGGCGCGCATCAGGCTGTTAAGATGGCCGCCTGCAAGGAGTGTTGTCATGAACGTTCAAGTCATCATGCGTGACGGCGAAGCGGAGTACGCCGTGGTTCCCTGGGCCGAGTACCAGGCCCTGCTGGCAGCCGCCGGCCGGGGGGCCGCCCAGGTCGTCAAGCCGGCTGCCGCTCCGGCACTCGATGAGAAGCCGGACTGGAAGGCACTGCGCGAAGCCCGGGGCTTCTCCATCGAAGCGCTGGCGCGTTCGGTGGGCATCAGCCCGTCCTACCTGGAACTGATCGAGAACGGCGAACGCGAAGCCAGCGACGCCATCCAGCATGGCCTGCGTCGTGCCCTGGGCACTGGGGAGTCTGCTTCTTGAGCGTGCAGATCAGTCGCAAGCATTGGGAAGGCCTGCTCGGCGAGCTGGAAGACGCCCGCCGCCAGCGCCATCTGCTGACCTACCGAGCGCTGATCGAGCGCCTGCAACTACCGACTCCGGCCATGACCGTGCTGACAGCCGCGCTGGAGCACCTGGCCGCGCTGGACGCCCGTGCGGGGCGCCCGATACGCAGCTCGCTGGTGATCAGCCAGGGCGCCAGCCGCCTGCCGCGCACCGGATTCTTCGAGCACGTCGAGCGCCTCGGCCGCTTCTCCGGTGCGCCGGATGGCCCCGCCGCCGCCGGTTGGCACGCCGCAGAAGTGGTGCGCGTCTTCGAGTTCGAGTACCCCGAGGAGCTCTGACGTGGCGACACCCCGCGAGCTGTTCTGGCGCCTGCGTGCGCGGCTGAGCTACGCCGTGGCGCGACGCCTGATGGGCTGGCCGTGGATGGTTCGCCAACCGCGCGCCTGGGCCTGGATGCAAGGCCAGTTCGCACGCATGGCAGCTCTCGGCGACGTAGGGGCGCAGAGTTTCTACGGCCACCTGCTGCTGTTTCGCGGACAGGGTTTCGGCGCTCGCGAGGAAGGTCTGCGTCTGTTGCGTCTCGCCGCTGCGGCAGGCGATCACAAGGCCGCGTATCAGGTGGGCGTGCAATCGCTCAAGGGCGATACCCGGCAGGCCGGTGACGCGCAGGAGGCTGCACGATACTGGGCGCAGGCTGCCGAGGCCGGCCATCCGCTGGCGGCGCGCAAGCTCGGTGAGTTGTACCGCAGCGGTGGCCCTGGTCTTGAGCCCGATGAAGCCCAGGCCGAGCGCTACGAGACGCGCGCGCGCCAGTTGGGCCTCTGAATCATTCCGCCGTGAGGATGTGCAGGCTGTAGCCGGGCATGTTCTTCGCGTGGCGCTTGGCCTCCGAAGCGAGCCCGGCCAGTTGACTGGCATCCAGGCGCTGCCCGGCGCCACTCTTCACGTGCACCACGCCGATCGACAGGGATAGCAGCGGATATTCCTCGCGTCGCCCCTGGCGGTTGTGCGCGACGAAACAGCCCGCGTCCAGATGCTCGCGGCTGTAGAAGCGCCGGCACTGGCCCTGGAAATCCTCCAGCAAGTGGTTGAGCCGCTCGCGCCAGTCCTGCGTCCCCAGCACCAGCATGAAATCGTCGCCGCCGATATGGCCGACGAAGTCCCGCGTCGGGTCCACGCGCTCGCCCAGGCACTGCGCCAGGCACAGCAGAACTTCATCGCCACGGGCATAGCCGTAGAGATCGTTGAAGGGTTTGAAGCTGTCGATGTCGACGTAGCACACCACGGCTTCGCGACCTTGCTGCAGCAGGCGCGACAGGCACTGCTGGATGGGTACGTTGCCCGGCAGCAGGGTCAGTGGGTTGGCATGGCGCGCCTGGCGGATCTTCAGTTCGGTGATCAGCTTGAGCACATCGATCACCCGGCCCAGGCCCAGGTAGCGGCCGTTCAGGGTGATGATGAAGTCTTCCTCGATGCGTTGCCGCGCGCGGCTGGTGAGCAGGCGGCTGACCTGTTGCAGCGACTGGCTGCGTTCTACCGCGAGGAAGTCATCGCTCATCAGCCGGCTGATCGGTTTGCGTGCATACAACTCCGGTGCGAATGGCTTGAGCAGCGCGTCGGACAGTGCGTGGCGGTGGACGATGCCGACGGGTTGGTCATGGCTGTCGAGCACTGCCAGCGAGTTGAGGTTGGCCTGCGCGCGGAAGGCCTCCAGCACGTCGCCAATGGGTGTGCTGTCGCGTACCGCCGGCTGGTCCAGCAGCAGCGGTTCGAGGTCGGACTGATCTTCGGCAAGCAGCGCGCCAGCGCTGTCGACTTCCGGTAGCAGGGCGCGGGCGTCGCGCGGTGGTGTTTCGTTCGGGCGGCCAAGCAGGTAGCCCTGTACCAGGTCGACGCCCATCTCTGAAAGCACCGCCAGTTCTTCCGCAATCTCGATGCCCTCGGCAATCACCTGGGCACGGGAGGCGTGGGCCATCTTCAGGATCGAGCCGACGAATTCGCGCTTCACCGCATCCAGGTGGATGCCTTCGATGAAGTGGCGGTCGATCTTCACGTAGTCGGGGCGCAGTTCGGACCACAGGCGCAGGCTGGAATAGCCGGCGCCCAGGTCGTCCAGGGCGATGGAAAAGCCCATGGCGCGGTAGTGGTGCAGCGCGGTGTCGAGGAGGGTGAAATCCTCGATGGGCGTCTGCTCGGTCAGTTCGATCACCACGTCACTGGGCGATATGCCGAAGGTCTGCAGCAACTGCAGCGTGCGGCCGGGCTGGTGGGTCGGTTCCAGCAGGGATTCGGGGGACACGTTGAGGAACAGCTTGCCCTCGAGCTTCAGGTCGCGAAAGCGTGCGCAGGCCTTGCGTCGGCAGAGCAGTTCCAGCTGGCTCAGGCGGCCGCTGCTGCGGGCGATGCTGAACAGCGGCAGGGGCGAGTGCAGGGGGCCGTTGGACGGGCCGCGCGTAAGGGCTTCGTAGCCCACCAGGCGCCTTTCCGAAAGCGACAGGATGGGCTGGAACAGGCAGTGCAGGTCGCCGTGAGCGAGGATCTGGTCCAGCGCGCTCAACTGCTCGGTGACGGTCATGACGGTTCTCGGTGGCTGTAAAAAGCAAAAGGGCCGGTTTCCCGGCCCTGTGCATTTCACGACAGCGTCATGACTGTTTGATTACATCCGATCAGTGTTTGGCGACCTGGGAGTCCAGATTCAGGTAATCGATCAGGATGTGCCCGGACTCGGTGAGGTAGGCGTCGTCCTGCGGCTTAGTCTTGTCCTCTTCCGGCAGGGCGTTCTCGTCTTCCTTCTTCAGCTCCTTGAGCGGCTCCTGGCCCTTGGATTTGCGCAGGGCATTCTCCATGGCCAACTGGCGGTTCTCGATGCTGGTCTGCTGGGCGCGACGCTTGGCTTCGTTGAGGCTGACGGTCTTCTCCTTCATCAGCTCCTGGGCCAGGGCGAGACGCTCGCGGGCATAGACGAAGTCCGCGTTGTACTCGGTGCGCGCGTCGTGGCGGGTACGCAGCTGGTCGAGGAACGGCTTGAACGGGTCGGCCTGGGCCTTCAGCACGGGCTTGATGGTGTCCCACGGCATCGAGTCGGGCAGGGCGCTCTCGCCGATTTCCTTATCGTCGACGATGGACGGGTAGCCGATGTCCGGAATCACGCCCTGGTGCTGGGTGCTCTGGCCGGAGACGCGGTAGAACTTGGCCAGGGTCAGCTTCAGCTCGCCATGGTTGAGCGGCTGGATGGTCTGCACGGTGCCCTTGCCGAAGGTCTGGCCACCAACGATGAGTGCACGGTGGTAGTCCTGCATGGCGCCGGCGAAGATCTCCGAAGCCGAGGCGGACAGGCGATTGACCAGGACGGTCATCGGGCCGGTGTAGAAGGCCTTGCCTTCGTCATCATTGAGCACGTCGACGCGGCCATCGCTGTTGCGCACCAGTACGGTCGGGCCCTGGTCGATGAACAGGCCGGTCAGCTCGGTGGCTTCCTGCAGGGAGCCGCCGCCGTTGTTGCGCAGGTCGATGACGATACCGTCGACCTTGTCCTTCTGCAGTTCGGCGATCAGCTTCTTTACGTCGCGGGTGGTGGACTTGTAGTCCGGGTCGCCAGCGCGATAGGCCTTGAAGTCGAGGTAGAACGCCGGCACGTCGATGATGCCCAGCTTGTAGTTCTTGCCTTCGTGGTCGATGGTGATTTCCGACTTCTTCGCCGCCTGGTCTTCCAGCTTCACCGCCTCGCGGGTGATGGTGACGATCTTGCTGGTCTGGTCGTTCGGCGCGTTGGTCGACGGAATCACTTCCAGGCGGACCTGCGAGCCTTTCGGGCCACGGATCAGCTTGACCACTTCATCCAGACGCCAGCCGACCACATCGACCATCTCGCCCTTGCCCTGGGCGACGCCGATGATCTTGTCGGAGGTGGCGATCTGCTTGCTCTTCTCGGCGGGGCCGGCCGGTACCAGGCGCACGACCTTCACGTAGTCGTTGTCGCTCTGCAGTACGGCGCCGATGCCCTCCAGCGAGAGGCTCATGTTGATGTCGAAGTTTTCCGCGCTGTCCGGCGACAGGTACTGGGTGTGCGGATCGTAGGTCTGGGCGAAGGCGTTGATGTAGGCCTGGAAGATGTCTTCGCTGCGGGTCTGCTCCAGGCGCATCAGCTGGTTCTTGTAGCGCTTGGTCAGCTGTTCCTGGATGGCCTTGTTGTCCTTGCCGGCGATCTTCAGGCGCAGGACCTCGTCCTTCACCTTCTTGCGCCACAGGTCGTCGAGCGCCGCGCTGTCCTTCGCCCAGGGCGATTTCTCGCGGTCGATTTCCAGCGACTCGTCCTTGGTGAAGTCCATCTTGTCGACACCCTTGTTCAAGGTGGCCAGGGCAAAGTCCAGGCGCTCCTTCAGGCGGTCGAGATGACGCTTGTAGATGGTGAAGCCGGGCTCCAGTTCACCGCTCTTCAGGAAGTCGTCGAACTGGGTGCGCCAGGGCGCGAACTGGTCGATATCGGCCTGGGTGAAATACATCCGCGCCGGATCGAGAGTCTTCAGGTAGCTGTCATAGATCTTCGCCGAGCGCTCGTCGTTCAGCGGCGGCTTGTTGTAGTGATGGCGCTTGAGCAGCTCAACGATGTTGAGGCTGGCGATCACTTGATCCCGGTCGGGCTGCAGGCCGTCCCAGACGTTCGGGCTGGTGGTTGCCGCGAACGAGGAAAAGGCGGTTGCGCCGAGGATGAACAACAGGGCGGTACGGGGCAAAAATCGCTTCATGCTGATTCGACTGATCGCGGAGTTATGACGCATATTAGGCCTTAATTGGCGGCGCCGGGTTCAATCGCAGATTAATTCGGCGCGAAGAAAGGGCCCGACCTTACGGATCGGGCCCTGCAAGGTCACTATGGAGGCAGCGTGAACGCATTGCAAGGCATCGAAGGGCGAGTGGAGTGGGCCGAA
The DNA here is from genome assembly GCF_048068295.1 of Pseudomonas sp. NY15435. Taxonomy (NCBI): domain Bacteria; kingdom Pseudomonadati; phylum Pseudomonadota; class Gammaproteobacteria; order Pseudomonadales; family Pseudomonadaceae; genus Pseudomonas; species Pseudomonas sp. NY15435. Next base: position 470,709 of record NZ_JBLUQA010000003.1, on the reverse strand, counting down.
CGCCCCAACCCGACTTGTGCACAGGGGCAGATCCGGATCCAGGTCGCCGCCGCGGGACTCAACCGTGCCGACCTGCTGCAGGTGGCCGGTCTTTACCCGCCGCCGCCGGGGGCGAGCGACATCATCGGGCTGGAATGTTCCGGCGTGGTGACCGAGGTCGGCGCCGGCAGTACCTGGCAGGTGGGTGACCGCGTCTGCGCGCTGCTGGCTGGTGGCGGCATGGCCGAGGAAGTGGTGGTGGACGAGCGCCATGCACTGCCGGTGCCCGCGGGCCTGAGTCTGGCCGAAGCCGCTGCGCTGCCCGAGGTTTACGCCACTGCCTGGTTGAACCTGTTCATGCTCGGCGCGCTGCAGCCGGGCGAGAAGGTGTTGCTGCACGCGGGTGCCAGCGGCGTCGGCTCGGCCGGTATCCAGCTGTGCAAGGCCTTCGGCAGCCCTTGCTGGGTCAGCGTCGGTTCGGCCGATCGACTGGCCTACTGCGAAAGCCTGGGGGCCGAGGGTGGTGCGTTGCGCGGCGAGAGTCTCGAATCGCTTCGGGATTTCGCACCCTTCGATGTGATCCTCGATCCGGTGGGCGCGAACTACGCCAAGCTGGATCTGGAAATCCTCGGCCGTGACGGGCGATGGGTGGTCATCGGCCTGATGGGTGGTCGCAAGGCCGAACTGGACCTGGCCCTGCTGCTGGGCAAGCGTATCCAGCTGATCGGCTCGACCCTGCGTTCGCGGGATGCCGACTTCAAGGCGCAGCTGATCGCCGAACTGGGGATGAAGGTCTGGCCGTTGTTCGAAACCGGCAAGCTGAGCCCACAACTGGAACGCACCTTTCCGGTCCGCGAGGCGCAGAGCGCGTTCGATGCCCTGGCGAGCAATCAGGTGCAGGGCAAGGTGGTGGTCGTGATCGACGAGAGCCTGAGCTAAGGGTTCGCGAGCAAGCTCGCTACTACAGGAGCCGCCAATGAAGAGGGCCGCATCAGCGGCCCTTTTTTCGGGGGCAAGCGTCACTTCCAGTTGAGCACGTCCCAGCCCATCTTCTGCGCATGTTCCAGCAGCACCGGGTCGGCATTCACCACGTGCGGCTTGCCCACCAGCTTGAGCAGCGGCAGGTCATTGCGCGAGTCGGAGTAGAAGTGCGCGTCGGCCAGTTGGCTGTCGTCGCCTTCGAGCAGGTCGAGCAGGCGCAGCACCTTGCCTTCGCGGTAGGTCAGGGTGCCGACGGTGCGGCCGGTGTAGTGCCCGTTCACCACTTCCAGGTCGATGGCCAGCACTTCGCCGATGCCGATGCGTTCGGCGATGGGTTTGACCAGGTGCACGCCAGAGGCGGAGATCACCAGCGGACGGTCGCCGGCCTCGCGGTGGCGGGCGAGGGCGGCGCAGGCGTCGCTGTGGATCAGCGGTTCGATCACGTCCTCGACGAAGGCTTCCACGTCACGCTCGATTTCTTCCACGCTGCGCCCGGCCATCGGCTCCAGGGCGAAGGCCATGTAGTCCTCCATGGGCAGCTTGCCCTGCGCGTACAGCGCCATCAGTTCGGCGTCGCGCTTGAGGAACGACTCCGCGTCGACCCAGCCGAGATCGGCCATGCGCTTGCTCCACAGGCTCGCGCAGTCGCCGTCGATCAGGGTGTCGTCGAGGTCGAATATCACCAGGGCCATCAGGCCACCTCCCGAATACTTTCAATGTCGATTTGCAGGCTGAGCTCGGTGCCGGCCGGGTACAGGCGCTCGGCGCTGCGGTTGAGGACGTCCACGGTCAGCTCGACGCCACTGGCGTCGACCCGATAGCGGATCACGTTGCCCAGCAGGCTGTGGGAGAGTACCCGAACCGGGATGCCTTCGCCTGGCTCGACGCTCAGACGCAGGGATTCGGGGCGGATCGCCACCTGCTGGCGGAAGGGGCGGTCCAGCAGCCTGGTCGCCTGGGCCGCGTCGAGCAGGTTGTAGTTGCCGATGAAGCCGGCGGCGAAGGCATTTTCCGGGGCGGTGTAGAGGGTTTCGGCGTCACCGCTCTGGACGATGCGCCCGGCGTTCATCAGCACGATGCGGTCGGACAGCGTCAGCGCTTCTTCCTGGTCGTGGGTGACGAACACCGTGGTCAGCTTCAGTTCCTGCTGGATGCGCCGGATCTGCTCGCGCAGATGCTTGCGGATGCGCGCGTCCAGCGCTGACAGCGGCTCGTCGAGCAGCAGCAGGCGCGGGCGGGTGACCAGCGAGCGGGCCAGGGCGACGCGCTGGCACTGGCCGCCGGACAACTGGTGCGGATAGCGCGCCGCCAGCGGGCCGAGCTCGACCATCTCCAGCGCCTCGCGCACGCGCTGGGCCGATTCTGCCGCTGGCACTTTCTGCATGCGCAAGCCGAAGGCGACGTTCTGTTCGACGGTCATGTTGGGGAACAGTGCGTAGCTCTGGAACACCATGGCGATGCCGCGCTTCTGCGGGCTCTTGGGCACGATGTCCTCGCCGTCCAGCAGGATGCGTCCGCTGTCCACGGCGGTGAGGCCGGCGATGCAGCGCAGCAGGGTGGACTTGCCGCAGCCGCTGGGGCCGAGCAGGGTGACGAACTCACCGCTTTCGGCGGCGAAATCGATGTCCTGGAACACCGTGGTGGTGCCGTAGCTCTTGTTCAGTGTCTCGACGCTGAGGAAGCTCATGCCTTGTCCTTGCTTAAACGATTCGCCGCCCAGGTGAGCAGCAGGACGAAGAGGAAATACGAGACCACCACCGCGCTGGTGTAGTGGCCGCTGCTGTTGCGCATGTTGTTGAGGAACACCTGCAGCGTTTCGTAGCGGGTGCCCACCAGCAGGTTGGCGAAGACGAACTCGCCGATGAGGAAGCTGAAGGACAGGAACAACGCCACCATCAGGCCCTTGCGCAGGTTCGGCAGCACCACCAGCAGGGCGGCCTGCCAGGTGCTGGCGCCGAGCAGGTGGGCGGCGTCCATCAGGTCGTGCAGGTTGATCGCCTGCAGGTTGTTGCTGATCGCCCGGTACATGAAGGGCAGGGCGATGGTGAAGTAGCAACCGATCAGGATCCACGGCGTACCGACGATGGGCACCGGGCCCGAGGCGTAGAGTTGCAGCAGGCCGACCGACGACACCACCGGCGGCACCGCGAAGGGCAGCAGGATCAGCACGTTCATCAGCGCATCCAGGCGCGGGAAGTAGTAGTGGATGACGAACATCAGCGGCAGCACCAGCGCAACGCTGAGGATCAGTGAGCCGAAGCACACCAGCAGCGACTGGCCGAAGGCAACGAGGAAGCGCGGGTCGCTCCACAGGGTCATGAACCACTTCAGGGTCAGGCCGTCGGGCAGCACGCTGGCGCTCCACGAGGTGGCCAGCGAGTAGAGCAGGGTGGCGGCCAGCGGCACCAGCAGGATCAGGAACAGCGCATGGACCACCACGCGGTGGTACAGCGCGTTAGCGTTTCTGGACATGGTAGCTCCGGCGTAGCAGCCACTGGTGGGCCAGGGTAATGATGCTCATCAGGCCGACCAGCACCATCGCCAGCGCGCTGGCCATGTTCGGGTCGAGGAACACGTCGCCCGAGACCAGCCCGGCGATGCGGATCGGCACCACGTTGAAGTTGCCGGTGGTCAGCGAGTAGACCGTGGCGTAGGCGCCCAGGGCGTTGGCCAGCAGGATGACGAAGGTCCCCAGCAGCGCCGGCGTCAGCACCGGGATGCCGATGTGCCGCCAGAATGCCCAGTGGCTGGCGCCCAGCAGTGCCGCGGATTCGCGCCAGTCCTCGCGCAGGGCGTCGAAGGCCGGGTAGAGCAGCATCACGCCCAGCGGAATCTGGAAGTAGGTGTAGAGGATGATCAGGCCGGTCTTCGAGTACAGGTTGAAGTCCTCGATGATCCCCGCCTGCTTCAGCAACAGCGTGATGGCGCCGTTGAAGCCCAGGATGATGATGAAGGCGAAGGCCAGCGGCACCCCGGCGAAGTTGCTGGTCATGTTGGCGAAGGCCATCACGAAGTCACGCAGCTTGCTGTCCACCTGGCGCAGCGAGTAGCTGCCGAGGATGGCGATGAACAGGCCGATCAGGCTCGACCACAGCGAGATTTCCAGGCTGTAGCGGATCGCCTGCAGGTAGAACGGTGAGCCGAAGATTTCGCTGAAGTTGCCCAGGCCCCAGCCGTCGCCGGTGCGCACGCTGTTGATCATCACCCACAGCAGCGGTGCGAGCTGGAAGGCGAAGAAGAACAGCGCGAAGGGCAGCAGGCAGAGCAGGGCGACGAGTTTTCCGATGTTCGATCTCATGCCTTGAGCAACTCCCGGCAGACCGGTTTGTCGTGCGGCGCGCCGAGGATCTCGCACAGAGTGCCGCAGAGTTCGACCTGGCGCGGGCGCGCCTGGTCATCGAGGCTGAACACCTCGCCGAAGACGAACAGCGGCACTTCGCGCTCCTCGGGGAGGATGCCGCCGTGGCTGCGGTCGTCGTTCATGCCGTGGTCGGCGGTGACCATCACCTGGTAGCCGGCGGCCAGCCACTGGTGCAGGTATTCGGAAAGGATGATGTCGACGTGCCGCGCGCTGTTGCGGTACTGCGGCGTGCCCAGGCCGTGCTTGTGGCCGGCGTCGTCGATGTTCATCGGGTGCACCAGCAGGCAGTTCGGCGCATGCCGGCGGCGCAGCGACTCGGCGTCGGTGAACAGGTGCGAGTCGGGGTAGTGGTCGGTCCAGTAGAAGTGGCCGTGCTGGATCGGCAGGGATTCGTCGTCGGTATGACGATCGCGCGCCGGGTCGAAGGGCGTGCGGTTGTACAGCTCGCTGACCCAGTTGTAGGCCGCCGCGGCGGTGGTCAGGCCGGCGTCACGGGCATAGTGGAACAGGCTGCGCTGGTTGGACAGGCGCGACACATCGTTATGCAGGATGCCGCTGTCGATGGGGCGCACACCCGTGAGGATGCATTCGTAGAGCGGGCGCGACAGTGAGGGCAGCTCGCATTCGAGCCGGTAGAGCTGGCCGCGGCCGGCGTTGCACAGCGCTTGCAGGTGGCCCATGCAGTCGTGGGCGACGCTGTAGTTGAGGCCGTCGAGGACGACCAGGATGACGTCGTGGCGCATGGGCGGGAGCCTTCGTCGAAACGCAGCCGCCCCGGTGCTAACCGGGGCGGCTGGGCGTTATTGCATGTTGATGATCACGCTTTCCTGCCACTGGCGCGGCAGACGCTTGGAGGTCTCTTCCCAGGCCTTGGGGTCTTTGATCGGCTGGGCCTTGGCGTACTGCTCGTTGGGCAGCAGCTTGGCCTTCACCTCGGCCGGCAGGGTCAGGTGCTCGGCGCGGATCGGCCGCGCGTTGCCCTTGGCCAGGTTGATCTGGCCGGCGTCGCTGAAGATGTACTCGCGAGCCAGCTTGGCGGCGTTCGGGTTCTTCGCGTACTTGTTGATGATGGTGGTGTAGCCGGAGATCACCGAGCCGTCGGAGGGGATCAGCACCTCGAAGCGCGACGGGTCGATCTGGTCGCGGTAGCTCAGGCCGTTGAAGTCCCAGACGATGCCGACTTCCACTTCACCCTTCTCCAGGGTGTTGATCACCGGGTTGGTCAGCGACAGGCGACCCTGCTTGGCGAGTTGGGCGAAGAACTCCAGGCCCGGCTTGATGTTCTTCTCGTCGCCGCCGTTGGCGATGCTCGCGGCGAGCACGCCGTTGACCGCCTGGGCGGCAGCGCTGACGTCACCGATGGTGACCTTGTACTTGCCCTTGAGCAGGTCGGCCCAACTGTGCGGGACGTCCTTCACCAGCTGCTTGTTGACGATGAAGGCGATGGTGCCGGTGTAGGCGAGCGCCCAATGGCCGTCCTTGTCCTTGGCCCAATCCGGGACCTGGTCCCAGGTACTGGGCTTGTAGGGCTGGCTGACGTCCATCTGCATGGCGATGGGGCCGAAGGCTGCGCCGACGTCGCCGATGTCGGCGCTGGCGTTTTCCTTCTCGGCCTTGAACTTGGCCAGCTCCTGGGCCGAGCTCATGTCGGTGTCCATGTGCTTGAGGCCGTACTTGCTCTCCAGGTCCTTCCAGGTGTCCTTCCAGTTCGCCCAGCTGTCGGGCATGCCCACGCTGTTGACCTGGCCTTCCTTGCGGGCGGCGGCTTCCAGCGATTGCAGATCGGCGTTGGCTGCCATGGCGAGGCCGCTGCCAATGGCAATGGCTGATCCCAGCAGTGAAGCAAGCAAGCGTTTCATTCGGTGCTCCTTCGGATGAAGTTCAGTGTTTTCAAGCGTGGTCTAGATCAGCAAGACGCAGGCCAATCTAAGCGGGGCGGATGACAGTTTGATGTAAGCCCCAGGTGCGCCGGCCCGGCCTTGAGCGCCCTGTGGGTCGTCGGAGAAAAGCGTAGACCATGGCCAACGCCTTGATCCGCCTGGTCTACGCTGGTGTCGTTAACTGGCATGGGCGCTGCTTGCAAAGACTCTGTCACGGGACGGTCATCGGGCTTTCCTAGGATGACGGCACCCCGTTGGGGGAAAGAAATGCCCTGTTCTGGGGCTGGACTAGTCCAAAAGAGGGAATCGAATGCGCGATACGGCGCTACCCACGGTCACGGCGATCTGCCGCGCACTCATCGAGCAGATCGACAGCGGCCTGCTCAGCGCCGGCGGCAAGCTGCCGGCCGAACGCAAGCTGAGCGAGCTGTTCGACACCACGCGGATCACTTTGCGCGAGGCGTTGGGGCAACTGGAGGCACAGGGCCTGATCTACCGCGAGGAGCGCCGCGGCTGGTTCGTCTCGCCGCCGCGCCTGCTGTACAACCCGCTGGTGCGCAGCCACTACCATGCCATGGTGGAAGGGCAGGGGCGGGTGCCGGCGACCGAAGTCCTGTCCGCGCGGCAGGTGCCTGCCAGCGCAGCGATCTGCGAGCTGCTGGAGCTGCCGGCGCTCTCCAGCGTCTACCAGATCCGCCGGGTGCGGCGGGTGGACGGGCGGCTGGTGTTGTACGTCGAGCACTACCTCAACCCGGCCTACTTCCCCGGTATCCTCGACAGCGACCTGACCTGCTCGCTGACCGAGCTGTATGCCAGCCGCTACGACATTCGCTACGGCCGTGTGCGCTTCGACATGGTGCCCACCGCCTTGCACGGCGAGGCCGCCAGTGTGCTGCGCGTCGCCGAAGGCAGCCCGGCGCTGCGCATCACCCGCATCAATGGCGACCAGCATGGGCGCATCATCGATTGCGACCTGGAGTTCTGGCGGCACGATGCTATCCACGTGAGTGTGGAAGTGCCGGATTGAGGTCGGATCTGTAGGAGCGAGCGTGCTCGCGAACGGAGTCAGCCAATGGCACTGGGACTGGGTGGTTCGCGAGCAAGCTCGCTCCTACTAGGAAGTTGTGCCTTGGTAGTTGCGGCCTGAATGAAAAACGCCCGGCGGGTGCCGGGCGTTGGGGGTCAGGGCAGGTCTGCGCTGTCGTAGAAGGCGCTGAGGACCTTGGCCAGGTAGTGCAGGTCCTGGCTGCCGGCCAGTTCGCGGATGGAGTGCATGGCGAACGTTGGCAGGCCGATGTCCACGGTGCGCACGCCGATCTGGCTGGCAGTGATCGGGCCGATGGTGGAGCCGCAACCCATGTCGCTGCGGGTCACGAAGCTCTGCACCGGCACTTCGTTTTCCAGGCACAGGTGGCGGAAGAAGCCGGCGGTTTCGCTGTTGGTGGCGTAGCGCTGGTTGCTGTTGATCTTGATCACCGGGCCGCCGTTGAGCTTCGGGCCGTGGTTGCCGTCGTGCTTGTCGGCGTAGTTCGGGTGCACGCCGTGGGCGTTGTCGGCGGAAACCAGCAGCGAGCGCTGTACCGTACGGGTGAAGGCGTCGCCCTCGGGCAGCAGTCTGCGCAGCACCTGCTCCAGGAACGGACCGTCGGCGCCGCAGGCGGAGCAGGAGCCGACTTCTTCATGATCGGTGCAGACCAGCACGCCGCTCTGCTCGTCACTGCTGCCCAGCAGCGCCTGCAGGCCGGCGTAGCAGGACAGCAGGTTGTCCAGACGGGCACCGGCGATGAAGGCCTGGTCAAGGCCGATCACGGCCGCGCGCTGGGTATCGTAGAAGCTCAGCTCGTAGTCGAGGATGGCGTCGGCGGTGATGCCATGCTCCAGCTGCAGCTGCTCGCCGAGCAGGTCGCGGAAGTCGCGGGTCTCGCCAGCGGCGACCTGGGCGAGGATCGGCGGCAGTTCCGTCTGCGCGTTGATCGACCAGCCCATGTTCGCTTCGCGGTTGAGGTGGATCGCCAGGTTGGGGATCACCGCGATGGGCGCCCTGAAGTCGATCAGCTTGCTCTCGACCTTGCCGGCCAGGCGGAAGGTGACGCGGCCGGCCAGGGACAGGTCGCGGTCGAACCAGGGGGCGAACAGCGCGCCGCCATAGACTTCCACGCCCAGTTGCCAATAGCCATTACGCACCAGTTCGGGGTTCGGCTTGACGCGCAGGCAGGGGCTGTCGGTGTGCGCGCCGACCAGGCGCAGGCCATTTTCCAGCAGCGGCACTGTGCCGAGCCTGAAGGCGATCAGCGAGGAGTCGTTGCGGGTGACGTAATAGCGGCCACCGGCTTCGGTGCGCCAGGCATCGCGCTCGTCCAGGCGCTGGTAGCCGGCCTCTTCGAGGCGGAGGGCGAGGGCCTGGGTGGCGTGGAAGGGGGTGGGGGAGGCCGCGAGGAAATCGATCAGGCCCTGGTTGAGTTCTGTACGCATGGGTAACTCCGAACAGCGAATGGCCGGAAGTTTAACGTAAATGTGCAAATCTGCGGCCTGGGAGGAGCGGTGTAGGAGCGAGCTTGCTCGCGAATGGATTCAGCCGGGTGATTGGAGCTGGGCGGTTCGCGAGCAAGCTCGCTCCTACAACCGCCGAAACCGTCAGAACGGCGCGGGCGACTCGAAGCGCAGGCGCTCGCCGGTCTGCGGGTGGGTCAGGGCCAGCATGCTGGCGTGCAGGCAGAGGCGGTCGCGCAGTTCCAGGGCTTCGCCTTCGGCGTACAGGCGGTCGCCCAGCAACGGATGGCCGATGCTCAGCATGTGTACGCGCAGTTGGTGCGAACGGCCGGTGATCGGCGTGAGTTCGACACGGCTCCAGTTGCCGTGGCGCTCCATCACGCGCCAGAAGGTCAGCGCATGGCGGCCCTGCTCGAAGTCCACCACGTGGCGAGGTTTGGTCGGCGGGTCGTAGCGCAGCGGCGCCTCGATGCGGCCGCTGTCCAGTTCCGGCTCACCCCAGCACAGGGCGGTGTAGGCCTTCTCGGTTTCGCGGTCGTGGAACTGGCGGGACAGCTCGCGGTGGCTGTCGGCATCACGGGCCAGCACGATCAGCCCGGAGGTCTCCCAATCCAGGCGGTGGACGATGCGCGCTTCCGGATAGCCGTTCTCCTGCAGGCGGGTGATCAGGCAGTCCTTGTTGTCATCCGCGCGACCGGGCACGGAGAGCAGCAGGGTGGGCTTGTTCACCACCAGCAGGGCGGCGTCCTCATGGACGAATTCGATCTGGGAAAGCGGCATGGAAGCTCTTGCGCGAATAAGAATGACGAAAACGACTGCGGCGGCCGAAGCCGCCGCAGGTTCACCAAAGCCGGATCAACGCTCCGGCAGGGTGATGTTGAGTTCCAGGATCGAACAGCTGCCCTGGTTGGCCAGCTCGACCTGGACTTGTTCCTGGTCGATGGGCACGTATTTGCGGATCACTTCCAGCAGGTCTTTCTGCAGCTGCGGGAGGTAGTCCGGTTGCGAACGGTTGCCGCGCTCGTGGGCGACGATGATCTGGAGTCTTTCTTTCGCGATGGATGCGCTGTTTTGCGCCTTCCGGCTGCGGAAGAAATCTAAAAGGCTCATTCACGTCCTCCGAACAGTCGTTGCAGGAATCCTTTCTTCTGCACATCGAGGAACCGATGGGGCATGTCCTTGCCCAGCAGTCGCTCGACGGCGTCGCTGTACGCCTTGCCGGCATCGCTCTCTTCATCGAGGATGACCGGTACGCCCTGGTTGGATGCTTTCAGCACGGCCTGGGATTCCGGGATCACGCCGAGCAGACGGATGGCCAGGATTTCCTCGACGTCCTCGACGCCGAGCATTTCGCCCTTGGTGACGCGCTCGGGGTTGTAGCGGGTCAGCAGCAGGTGTTCCTTGATCGCGTCCTCGCCTTTCTCGGCGCGGGCGGACTTGCTGGCCAGCAGGCCGAGCATGCGGTCGGAGTCGCGGACCGAGGAAACTTCCGGGTTGGTCACGACGATCGCCTCGTCGGCGTAGTACATGGCCAGGTGGGCACCTTTCTCGATGCCGGCCGGGGAGTCGCAGATCACGTAGTCGAAGGACTGCTTGAGTTCTTCGATGACCTTGCCGACGCCTTCCTGGGTGAGGGCGTCCTTGTCGCGGGTCTGGCTGGCGGCCAGCACGAACAGGTTCTCGAGGCGCTTGTCCTTGATCAGGGCCTGGGTCAGGGTCGCTTCGCCGTTGATGACGTTGACGAAGTCGTAAACCACGCGGCGTTCGCAGCCCATGATCAGGTCGAGGTTACGCAGGCCTACGTCGAAGTCGACGATGACGGTCTTGTGGCCGCGCAGGGCCAGGCCGGTGCCGATGGCTGCGCTGGTGGTGGTTTTACCGACGCCACCCTTACCGGAAGTGACTACGAGGATCTTGGCCAAGGTGATTCACCCCAAAGAAAAAACGAAGAATTCTGGTCCCTGAAAGTCGCGGCAGTATCCGTTAAAGGCGGGTGATGTTCAACACGTCACCCGACAGGCTGACGTGCACTGCCTGCCCCCATTGCGGACTGCGTCGAAGGTCTTCGGCGACCTTGTAATTACCGGCGATGGACACGAGTTCCGCGGCCAGCTGCTGGCAGAAAATGCGGGCACTGGTATCGCCCTTGACTCCGGCCAGGGCGCGACCGCGCATCGGACCGTACACATGGATATTTCCGTCGGCGAGAAGTTCCGCACCGGGACTGACGGGGGCGAGCACGATCAGGTCGCCGCCGGCGGCATAGATCTGCACGCCGCCGCGTACCGGAGTGGTGACCAGCTTGGTCGGACGGACGACCGGTGCCGGCGGCTCGACAGGCTTTTCCGCAGCGGCTTGCGGAGCCGCTTCCGGGGTGGCTTGCTTGTCCGCTTCCGGAGATTCGGCGGTTGCCTCGGCAGCTTCGGTCGGTTTTTCCGGTTTGGCCTCGGCGGGCTGCTCGGTCGATTTTTCGGCCTGCACACCAGCGCCGGCGGCCTGCTCGACCACCTTCTCGGAGAGTTTCTCGCCACGCGGACGGCGTACTGGCGTGGCGCCGGTCACCTGTGGGACGGCGTCCTTGGGCTCGACCGCGCGTTCGCGGGAGGAGCCGGACGGCGGCAGCACGGGGATGTCGAACATGGTGGCCAGGCGAATGTCTTCCTCGCGGCTGGCGCGAATGGCCAGGGTGCGCAGGCCGTGGCGGCGACAGATGTCCAGCACGCCTTGCAGGTCGAGCTGGCCTTCGCCGTCGGGCAGTTTGTCCAGCGCCAGTACCAGCGGGGTATCGCGGAAGAAGTTGGGCGCCTGGGCGACCTTGTCGGCGAGCTGGCGGTCCAGGCGCGGCAGGTCATTGTGGGCCAGTTCCAGAACGGTGACGGCCAGCATGCTGCCCTTGAGCTGGAATACGGGATCGTGGTCGAGAAGGTCGGCTTGGCTCATGGTCAGGCTGCATCACTAAATGGTGTGGACTTATAACGGAGCGCCCCGGTAGCCGCAAGCGTGGCTGAACGCCAGGGCGCGAAGGCGGGCACGGCATGCGCCGGCAAGGTAGAATGTCGGGCTTTGACCCAGCCGGAAAGTTCCATGGACCGCCCCACCTTTCGCCGTGAGTTCCTCCATCCCCGCCACTGGCCGCTCTGGCTCGGCCTCGGCGTGCTCTGGCTGGTGGTGCAACTGCCGTACCCGGCGCTGCTGGGCCTGGGGCGTGCGCTCGGCGCGCTGATGTACCGCGTAGTGGGAAGCCGCCGCGCCATCGCCCAGCGCAACCTGGAACTGTGCTTCCCGGAACTCTCCGCTGCCGAGCGCAAGCGCCTGCTCAAGGAAAACTTCGCTTCCACCGGCATCGCTTTCTTCGAGATGGCCATGAGCTGGTGGTGGCCCAAGGCCCGCCTGGCGAAGCTCGCCCACATCGAAGGCATCGAGCACCTGAAGAAGGCCGAGGCCGAAGGCAAGGGCGTGATCCTCATGGCCATGCACTTCACCACCCTGGAGATCGGCGCGGCGCTGCTGGGCCAGGTGCAGACCATCGACGGCATGTACCGCGAGCACGACAACCCGGTGTTCGATTACGTCCAGCGTACCGGCCGCGAACGGCACAACGCCGACGCCACCGCCATCGAGCGCGAGGACGTGCGCGCCATGCTCAAGGTGCTGCGCGCCGGCCGCGCCATCTGGTACGCGCCGGACCAGGACTACGGCGCCAAGCAGAGCCTGTTCGTGCCGCTGTTTGGCATCCAGACGGCTACCGTCACCGCCACCACCAAGTTCGCCCGTCTGGGCCGGGCGCTGGTGCTGCCCTTTACCCAGTCGCGCCTGGCCGACGGTTCCGGCTACCGCCTGACCATTCACCCACCGCTGGACGATTTTCCCGGCGAGAGCGAAGAGGCCGACTGCATCCGCATCAACCAGTGGGTGGAAAGCGAGATTCGCCGCCAGCCCGAGCAGTACCTCTGGGCGCACCGCCGCTTCAAGAGCCGCCCCGAGGGCGAACCGAAGCTCTACGACAAGAAGAAGTAGCGCTTCGGCGGACTACGCTGGTACGACGAGACAAGGACTTCTGCCGTGACCGACTCCGCCACTCCCCAGCAAACTCCGGCCGTTACCGGCCTGATCCTCTCCGGCGGCGGGGCGAGGGCGGCCTATCAGGTCGGCGTGCTGGCCGCCATCGCGGAGCTGCTGCCCGAGGGGGCCGAGAATCCTTTCCCGGTCATCGTCGGCACTTCCGCTGGAGCGATCAACGCGGTCGGGCTGGCGTGCGGTGCGTTGTCCTTCACCGGCGCGGTGGAGCGCCTGACCCAGGTCTGGAAGGGCTTTCGCACTGGGCAGGTCTACCGTTCCGACTGGCCGGGTGTGTTCAGCCAAGCCTTCAAGTTCCTCGGTCACAGCCTGCTCGGGCTGGGCAAGCGCGAGCCGGTGGCGCTGCTGGACAGCACGCCGCTGCGCTATCTCCTGGAACGTGAACTGGACCTATCCGGCATCGCCGCTGCCGTGCGCCGCCGCAACCTGCGCGCGGTGGCGGTAACCGCCTTCGGCTACGAATCCGGGCAGGCGGTGACTTTCTACCAGGGCCGCGCCACCATCGATCCCTGGTTGCGCCACCGGCGCATTGGTGTGCCGACACGGCTGGAGATCGAGCATCTGTTGGCCAGCTCGGCGATTCCGTTGCTGTTCCGCCCGGTGAAGATACTTCGCGAGTTCTTCGGCGACGGTGCGGTGCGCCAGCAGGCGCCGATCAGCCCGGCGCTGCACCTGGGCGCCACTCGCGTGCTGGTGATTGGCGTCAGCGGTAACCCCACGGTCGGTAGCGCCAACGAGCAGGTGGCCAACTATCGCACGGGCCAGCCGCCGAGCCTGGCGCAGGTGGGCATCCATCTGCTCAACAGCACCTTCATCGACAGTCTGGAGGGTGATATCGAGCTGCTGCACCGCATCAACTTCCTCAGCTCGCTGGTGCCGGAAGAGGCGCGCCGCAAGACGTTGGGCCTGGCGCCGGTGGATGTACTGCTGATTTCGCCGAGTCGACCGCTGGACGAGATTGCCGCGCAATATCGCCATGAGCTGCCCAAGGCGCTGCGCCTGTTCCTGCGCGGGCCGGGCGCGACCAAGGCGAGTGGTGCGGGCGTGCTCAGTTACCTGCTGTTCGAACCGGGTTACTGCAATGCGCTGATCGAATTGGGCTATCGCGACGCCATGGAAAAGCGCGCGGAGATCGCGCGCTTTCTGGGGATGGAAGATTGGTCGCTGTAATCTGCGCTGCTTTTCGTAGGAGCGAGCTTGCTCGCGAACCGCGTGGCACGGTGCCTGTTCGCGAGCAAGCTCGCTCCCACATGAAAAGCAGGAGCCGGCGGGGTCGTCAGACCGCGAAAACCCCATCGCGGTAATCGCGCAGGGCCTGCTCGATTTCCTCGCGGCTGTTCATCACGAACGGGCCGTACTGCACGATGGGTTCGCCCAGCGGCTTGCCGGCCAGCAGCAGGACGCGAGCGCCTTTGTCGCTGGACAGCTGGATTTCGTCGCCCTGACCCAGACGCACAAGTCGGTTGGTGGCGACGGTCTCATCCGCGCGCTCGCCCGGCACCTGCAGCGCACCCTCGTAGACGTACAGCATCACTCGATGGCCCGCCGGAATCCGCGGAGCCACGGAGGCGCCCGCCGGCAGCACCAGGTCGTAGTAGTGCGGCTCGGTGCCGGGGCGCTGCACGGCGCCATCGATGGCGGTCTGGCCGTCGTCGAAGCGCCCGGCGATCACGGTGACACCCACGCCTTGCGCGGTGGTCACGCGAGGCACGTCTTCGGGTTCGATGTCGCGGTAGCCGGCCGGGGACAGCTTGTCCTTGGCTGGCAGGTTCAACCACAGCTGGAAGCCGCGCATGGCGCCTTCCACCTGCTCGGGCATCTCGCTGTGGATGATGCCGTGGGCGGCCGTCATCCACTGCACGCCGCCGGGCTTGAGCAGGCCGGTATTACCCAGGTGATCCTCGTGGCGCATGCGCCCTTCGAGCATGTAGGTGACGGTCTCGAAACCACGGTGTGGGTGCGCGGGGAAGCCGGCGATGTAGTCGTCGGGGTTCTGCGTGTCGAACTGGTCGAGCATCAGGAATGGATCGAAGCGCTCGATGCCTGGCCCACCGATGACTCGGGTCAGGCGCACGCCGGCGCCGTCGGAGGCCGGGTGGCCAATGTGCTGGTCGATCACGGTACGTAAGCGGGTCATGGGGACCTCCTTGATCTGAGAATGGAGATCATCCTAGTCCCAATTGATGGATGAATGGTTGCGAGTTTTTCGGTCTAAATATCGATAAATTAGATTGTTATCGGGAAAGAAAACCGCCGCCCGAAGGCGGCGGTTCCGATTCACTCCTGGATCTGCAGACGCCGGGCTTCGGTGTAGAAGTAGCGCAGCTTCTCGTATTCGAAGGGCGTGTTCATCTGCCCGTAGCGGAAGCCGTTGCTGTAGCGCTTGTCGATGATCTCCAGCACCGGCAGTTCCCAGTACTCGCGGCTGAGCTCGGAGTAGTTCAGGTAGTTCACTTCGCGGGCGGCGACGAAGTCGGTGACCAGCCCGCCGGTGTCGCGCAGGTTGGACGGGCCGAGGATCGGCAGCATCAGGTAGGGGCCATCGGGGACGCCCCAGTAGCCCAGGGTCTGGCCGAAGTCCTCGCTGAGCTTGGGCAGGCCCATGGCGGTGGCCGGGTCCCACAGGCCGCCGATGCCGAAGATGGTGTTGAACAGCAGCCGCGCGGTGCTGTTCGCCGCGCGCTGGGGCTTGAGCTGGGCAACGCTGTTGAGCAGCGTCGGCACTTCGCCCAGGTTGCTGAAGAAGTTGCTCACGCCAGTACGCACGAAGTGCGGGGTGACGTACTCGTAGCCGTGCACCACGGGCAGGAAGACCCATTCGTCGAAGCGGTAGTTGAAGTGATAGACCCTGCGGTTCCACGACTCCCAGGGGTCGTAGACGTTGAGGGCGTCGAAGGTGGCGCGCTCGAATTCCCGCTGGTCCAGGCCGGGGTTGAACTTCAGCGCATCCAGCGGGTGCTTGAAGCCGTCCTCGTCCGGGGCCATGTCGAATTTGGTGGTGGTCGGCGTCTGCACCGGTTGTGGCGTTTGGGCCTGGGCGAAGCCGCAGGCCAGCAGCAGGGTGAGAGTCCAGGAATGGCGGAATGGCATGGAGTCAGTTCCCTGTCTGCGCGGTGGCCAGGCCGTCGGCCGGGGCACCCTGTCCCTTGAAGAAGCCCAGCATGTCCTGGGCGTTCACGCGGTAATTGAGGTTGCCGCAGTGGCCGCCGCGGGGGTAGAGCGTCAGGCGATCGCCAAAGGTGCGGCGCAGGAAGCCGATATCTCCCGGGCCGAGGATGACGTCGTCGGCGTTGTGCATGACGGCGATCTTCGGGCTCTGCTTCAGGTAGTCCTGGACGCCATACAGGCTGACCTGGTCGATCAGCTGCGGGAGGCTGCCGCCGTCGTACTTGGCGCGCCAGAGCGGCATCAACTGGTCGGTCATGTAGCACTCGAAGTCGCATTGCATGGCGCGCTTGAAGAACGGCGTCAGGCTGGTGCCTTCTGTGATCGGGTACTTGGGCGGGGTGATCAGGCCGCGGCGGTTGATCAGGTCGGAGGTGAAGGCGATGTCGGCGGAGGAGAAGCGGAATACCGCGCCGATCAGCATGGCCATCTCTTCATTGGAAAGGTGTTGCTTGGACTGCTGCAGGTCGAAGAGGAAGGCGTCGTTGAGGTCGACATAGCCCTTCTGGTTGAAGTAACGGGTCAGCTTGGCCAGGATCACCTGGTAGAAGGTGTTGGTGTCGTTGATGCCCTTGACCTGGGTCTGCACCAGCTTGTCGAGGTTGCTCACCGAGGTGTAGAGGTTCACCGGCGGGTTGAGCAGCAACACACGCTTGAAGTTGAAGCTGCGGCGGGTTTCGTCGAGCTTGCTGACGAAGGCTGCGTGCAGCGCGCCCAGGCTGTAGCCGGTCAGGTAGTAGTCGCTGACAGGCAGGTCCGGATGCTGCGCGCGCACCGCCTGCATGACTCTGTACAGGTCGTCGGCATCGTCGGGCGTGTAGCCAGGAGTGGCGACGTGGGAAGCGCCAACCATGAAGTCCCAGCTGGTGGGAGAGGACAGTTGCACCACGTGGTAGCCGGCGCCGTAGAAGAGGCGCTTGAGGTATTCCGGGGTGCTGCTGGCGTAATGCGCGCCGGTACCGGCGATGATGAACACCAGTGGCGCAGCATGGTCCTGCCAGGCCAGGCGGTAGTGCAGCTTCTTCACTGGCCAGAAGTTGCTCGGCAGCTCGTACTCGCGCTCCGGGCGTAGTTTGAGCGCGTAGTCCGACTGGCGGATGTCATCGTCCGTCGGCAGTTGCGGGCGCAGCTCCGGCGGAGTGGTGGCAATGGTCGCCTCGAACGGGTTGACCAACGGATAGCCGTAGCTGGCTTGATCCACGTCGCGGGCCGATGCCGGCCCGGCCAGTCCCATTGCGAGGCAACCGATCAGGGCGGCCACGCGGTAAAGAAATGTCATGGTTCGGAGTCCTTTCAAGAGGAGGCCAACTCTAGGGTGACCGGGCATTAAGACCAGCACATTTCCTACAAGTGCAATGCGCGTCTCAGTCCTTGCGCGCGAGGTCACGCAAGGCATCGCCGGTTAGACGATAGACGGTCCATTCGTCCTGCGGGCGCGCGCCCAGGCTGCGGTAGAAGCCGATGGCGGGTTCGTTCCAGTCCAGCACCGACCATTCCAGGCGGCCACAGTCGCGCTCCACCGCCAGCCGTGCCAGCTCGGTGAGCAACGCCTTGCCCAGGCCGGCGCCACGGGCGGCGGGGCGTACGTAGAGGTCTTCGAGGTAGATGCCGGGCTGGCTCAACCAGGTGGAGTAGTTGTGGAAGAACAGTGCGAAGCCCTGGGGTTCGCCGTCCACTTCGCCGATCAGCACCTCGGCATAGGGGCGCGGGCCGAACAGGTGATCGTGCATGCGCTGGGCGTCGGCCCTCACTTCGTGGACCAGCTTCTCGTAGTCGGCCAGTTCGCGGATGAGATCGAGGATCAGCGGGATGTCTTCGGGTGTGGCGGGACGCAAGGTGACACGGGGCATGGGGGAAATTCCTCGTGGAGCGAATTGCGCCGAGCATGCCCAAAGCCCCGCGCCGCTGGCAACCGGTTGCTTCAGTAGCGTTCCAGGCGCTCCACCCAGACCAGTTCGCAAGCGCCGGCGCCGGTGTCCTCGCGGGTCAGTGAACTGACCCAGCGCCAGCCGTCGTCGCCTTCCACGCGCACCAGCTTGCCGGAAAGGCGCACGTGTTCCCCGGCGCTGACCTGGGCCAAAGCGCGCGCCACCTCATCGTTGGCCGGGATCATGTGCATGTTGGCGGCGTGGGTTTCCAGCTCGCGGCGGGGAATCGGCAGCTTGTCCGCGTGCCAGTAGAACCAGCGGTTGCCCTGGGTGATGCGGATATCGGCCAGCACCTTGGGGTCGTCCATCGGGCCCCAGCCAAGGGCGAGATCGGTGGGCGACAGCTCGGCCTCGCGGCCCAGGCGGTAGTCCTCGCGGCCCAGTACGCGCGCTTCGATGCTGAAGTCCTGCAAGGGATAGATGGAGTACCGCTCGACGCGCATGCCACCATCGGACAAGGACTGGCTGTGCTGCTGCGGGGCCTGGGGACGGTCGGTCGGCCACAGCCACCAGAAGCTGGTGGCCAGGCAGGCCAGCAGGAACAGGGACGATCGCTTCATCGAGGGCTCCGTTGATGGGCAAAGTCTAGGCTGCAAGCGGCTCCCCTTGCATCAGCCCTTGCGCTGGTTATGCTGGGCTCCGGTTTTCCGCCTGCCCGGAGTAGTGGCGCCATGTCCCGTCGTTTTTTGCCCGTGATCCTTCTGCTGCTCGCCCTGGCGCTCTGGCTGGCCGCCAGCTATGGCGTGCGTTTCGGGTTGATGGAAGACGGCCGCTGGGTTGGAGTCTGCGCCGACGAGGCCGCGCGCTGGCAGTGCGGCGTGCGCTCACAGCTGGGCTGGGCGATCCATTTCGGTGTGTTCGGCAAGCTGGCGCTGGGGCTGGCGCTGCTGGCCTTCTTCGTGCCGCGTCAGGCGGGTTGGTGGCTGGCTGTGCTGGCAATGCTCGTTACGCTGCCGGCGCTGGTGCTGTACAACGCCGGGCTCGCGGTGTTCGCGGTGGTACTGGCCGGGCTGCGTCTGGTGCGCGCCTCGGCCCGCTGAATCAGGTCTTTCGCTCTGTCTGGCGCAGTCCGCGTAACAGCGCGCCGAGCAGGAGCAGGCTCACCGCCGCCCAACCCAATGCCTGAAGATTGCTCAACCCTTCCTGCGCCAGCTGTGCCGGAATCCCGACGGCGATGATCAGCGAGAGCAACAGTGCCTCCCTGCGTGGTGCCGACACTGGCCGGCACAGGTAGGCCAGCGCGGGGAACAGCAAGGCCGCGCTGGGAAAGCTGCGATAGCGCGCATCGAAGACCATCCCGAGCATCAGCACCGCGCCGGCGAAACCGGCGGCGGCCAGCCACAGGCCTGCGCGCTGCTCCATCCAGTCGAAAGCCCTGGCGCGCCAGTCCTCGCGGGCCGACAGCGCCAGGCTGATGTGCAGCAGTACCAGCAGGTTGAGAGCGGTAAGCGCTGCCGCCCAGAGCCACTCGCCCCAGAAGCGGCTGGTGATCACCGACAGCTCCAGCCACAGGCCGATGCAGCCTGCGCCCATCGCGCCGGCCAGGGGCAGCAGGAAGGCACTGCGGACAGACGTGGGGCGGCCGCCGACAAGCAGCCCGACAAGCAGGATCACGCCGGAAAGCCCGAGCCACAGCGGCCAGCCGGGCAGGTTGCTGACCGGCCCGGCGAGCACGCCTTTTTCTTCGCGGTCCGCGCTGAACAAGCCCCAGTAGCCACCCACCGCGCCTTCGCTCTGGCGTTTCCAGGGTTGGTCGAAGGCCTCGATCAGGTTGTAGCGCCAGCCTTTCTCCTCGGCCATGTGCACGAAGCCGCGGATGAAGCGCGCCTCGTTGACGCGGCTGGGCAGGGCCGTCTCGCGCTGACGTCCCTCGCTGGGCCACCCAGTCTCGCCGATGAGGATGTCCTTGGGCGCGAACTCGTGGCCGAAGTCCTCGCGAATCTTCGCCACATGGGCGAGGGCATCGTCGATGCCGCGTGGATTGTCTTCCCAGTAGGGCAGCAGGTGGATGGTGACAAAGTCCACCGCCGGGGCGATTTCCGGGTGCTGATGCCAGAACTCCCAAACGTCGGCGTAGGTCACCGGCTGGCGCACCTGGGCCTTCACCTTGTGGATAAGTCCGGCCAGGTAGCGCCCGGTGACTTCCTTGCGCAGCAGCGTCTCGTTGCCGACGATCACCGCCTGGACCACGTCCGGGTATTGGTTGGCGGCCTTGATCAATGCCTCGACCTCACGCTCGGTATCCACCGGATTGGCGTTCACCCAGGCGCCGAGCATCAGCTTCAGGCCGTGCTTGCGCGCCAGCGCCGGGATGCCTTCCAGGCCGGTCATGGAATAGGTGCGCACGCACTCGAAACGCGTCGCCAGCAGCGCCAGGTCGGCGTCCATCTGCTCTGGGCGCAGGACGAAGGGCTGGTCGAACGGCGACTGATCCTTGGCGAACGGACTGTAGGACGCGCACTGCAGCTTATGCGTAGGCGTGGCCGCGTCAGGCAGGGTTACCGGTTTGCCCAGGCCGTACCAGAGCCCGGCAAGGGCGATGAAGGCGAGCAGCAGAGCGAGGCAGTAGGGGAGGAGCGGAAAGCGCGAGGACTGTGGCATGGGGACACGCGAACCGTGGCGAGGCGCGCATCTTAGCAACGCTGCTCGCCGCCGTCAGTGCCCGCGCGGGGACTCAGGCGTGGCGATGAATCCAATTGTGCGTCGGCTGCGCCGTGTTGCCCTCGATGCGCTTCCAGAACTTCTCGTGGAAGTGGAAGCCCACCGCGTTGCACAGCGGTTCGACGATGGCCACCAGCCCGCCCACGGTGATGCTGCCGGTCAGCGCGTAGGCGACGCTGAAGGCGATGGCGAAGTGCATCAGGGTGAAGGTGACGGTCTTGAGCATGGCGGCGGTCCTCAAGGTGAGAATGATTCTCCGTTGTTGAAAGACTACTGCGGAGGAACATCGCTGGGTAATCGAGCCTCTGTATGGAGGCGATAGGCCGGCCACCTTGGTCGCGGATGGAATCGCGTGGTCGTGGATGGGTGGATTCTGTCGTGGATCGGACCGTTTGGCGTCGCTCTCAGAGCAGTTCGCCAGCAGCGTGCGCCGATCATGAAAGGGCGGCCAAGACCGCGAATGGCGCCGGGTCCGCCCGGACGCTGCAACGAAAAATCACGGGGAGAAAACCATGACAATGATGCGACGCCTGTTGGGCCTGGGCGCAGGGCTGGTGTTATCGGCCGCGGCCGGGCTGGCCGGTGCGGCGGCCAAGCCGGAAATCACCATTGGTTACGTGGATGGCTGGTCGGACAGCGTGGCGACCACCCACGTCGCCGCCGAGATCATGCGCGAGAAGCTCGGCTACCAGGTCAAGCTGATGCCGGTTGCCGCCGGGATCATGTGGCAGGGCGTGGCGCGCGGCAAGCTCGACGCCATGCTCTCGGCCTGGCTGCCGGTCACCCACGGTGCCTACTACGAGAAAATGAAGGACAAGGTCACCAACCTGGGCGTGAACTACCCGGGCGCGAAGATCGGCCTGATCGTGCCCGAATACGTCAAAGCCAACAGCATCGAGGACCTCAAGGCGCAGAAGGATGATTTCGGCGGTCGCATCGTCGGTATCGATGCCGGTGCCGGGGTGATGCTCAAGACCGACCAGGCGATCAAGGACTACGGCCTGGACTACAAGCTGGTGGCCAGTTCCGGCAGCGGCATGATCGCCGAGCTGACTCGTGCGGAGAATGACAAGAAGGCCATCGCCGTCACCGGCTGGATTCCGCACTGGATGTTCGCCAAGTGGAAGCTGAAGTTCCTTGAAGACCCGAAAAAGGTCTACGGCGACGAGGAGCACGTCGACAGCGTCGCCAACCCGGCGCTGGAGAAGAAAGCGCCGGAAGTCTGGGCCTTCCTGAAGAAGTTCCAGTGGAAGGACGGCCAGGAAATCGGCGAAGTGATGCTCGCGGTGCAGAATGGCGAGAAGCCGGACGTGGCCGCCAAGAAGTGGGTCGAAGCGCACCCGGACCGTGTGAAGGAATGGCTGTGATCGCCAGCATCGCACCCTAGCCAGAGACAGAAAAATCCCCCGCGAACCTTATCGTTCGCGGGGGATTTTTTTATGCCGAAGCGTCTATTCCGGGCTTGTTCGCACATCGTGGCGCAACGCTACGACTAAAGTCGTCTGGAGCCCTTGCAGCGCTCAAATAAATTAGGGATCGACGACATCCGCGTCATCCCCGCTGTGAGGACAAGAACAAAATGAACGACAGCATCTACCAGCGGATTGATACCAATCCGCGCTTCAAGGAATTGGTGGCCAAGCGCGAGCGATTCGCCTGGCTGCTCTCTTCGGTCATGTTGGGCCTGTACGTGGTCTTCATCCTGCTCATCGCCTTCCAGCCGCAGCTGCTGGGTACGAAGATCAGTGCCGATTCGTCCGTCACCTGGGGCATCCCCATGGGCGTCGGGCTGATCCTCTCGGCCTTCGTGCTCACCGGCATCTACGTGCGCCGGGCGAACGGTGAATTCGACCGCCTCAACCAGGAAATCCTCAAGGAGGCCCAGCAATGAAAGGCCGAATTTCTGCGGCGCTCGCGTTGGCCGCGTTCGCTCCCGCACTCTGGGCTGACGCCCTTACCGGAGAAGTGCAGCGCCAGCCGCTGAACGTCTCCGCCATCGTCATGTTCGTCGCCTTCGTCGGCCTGACCCTGTGCATCACTTACTGGGCCTCCAAGCG
Source organism: Pseudomonas sp. NY15435 (assembly GCF_048068295.1). Classification (NCBI taxonomy): domain Bacteria; kingdom Pseudomonadati; phylum Pseudomonadota; class Gammaproteobacteria; order Pseudomonadales; family Pseudomonadaceae; genus Pseudomonas; species Pseudomonas sp. NY15435. The sequence continues at coordinate 448,130 of NZ_JBLUQA010000003.1, read as the reverse complement.
CAGCAAATCCGCCGCTGACTTCTACACCGCCGGTGGCAGCATCACCGGGTTCCAGAACGGCCTGGCGATCGCCGGCGACTACATGTCCGCCGCGTCCTTCCTGGGTATTTCCGCGCTGGTTTTCACGTCGGGCTACGACGGCCTGATCTACTCCATCGGCTTCCTTGTCGGCTGGCCGATCATCCTCTTCCTGATCGCCGAGCGCCTGCGCAACCTGGGCAAGTACACCTTCGCTGACGTGGCGTCCTACCGCCTGAAGCAGAAGGACATCCGTACCTTGTCCGCCTGCGGTTCGCTGGTGGTCGTGGCCTTCTACCTGATCGCGCAGATGGTCGGCGCCGGCAAGCTGATCGAGCTGCTGTTCGGCCTGAACTACCACGTCGCGGTTGTGCTGGTCGGTATCCTGATGGTGCTCTACGTGCTGTTCGGCGGCATGCTCGCCACCACCTGGGTGCAGATCATCAAGGCTGTGCTGCTGCTCTCGGGCGCCACCTTCATGGCGATCATGGTGCTCAAGCACGTCAACTTCGACATCAGCACCCTGTTCTCCGAAGCCATCAAGGTTCACCCGAAGGGCGAGTCGATCATGAGCCCCGGCGGCCTGGTGAAGGACCCGATCTCCGCGTTCTCCCTGGGCTTCGCGCTGATGTTCGGTACCGCTGGCCTGCCGCACATCCTGATGCGCTTCTTCACCGTCAGTGACGCCAAGGAAGCCCGCAAGTCGGTGTTCTTCGCTACCGGCTTCATCGGCTACTTCTACATCCTGACCTTCATCATCGGCTTCGGCGCGATCCTGCTGGTCAGCACCAATCCTGACTTCAAGGACGCCACCGGCGCGCTGCTGGGCGGCAACAACATGGCGGCCGTGCACCTGGCCGATGCCGTAGGCGGCAGCCTGTTCCTGGGCTTCATCTCTGCCGTGGCCTTCGCCACCATCCTCGCGGTGGTTGCGGGCCTGACCCTGGCCGGCGCTTCGGCCGTTTCCCACGACCTGTACGCCAGCGTGCTGAAGGGCGGCAAGGCCAACGAGAAGGATGAGCTGCGCGTCTCGAAGATCACCACCGTATGCCTCGGCGTGGTCGCGATCGTGCTCGGCATCCTGTTCGAGAAGCAGAACATCGCCTTCATGGTCGGCCTGGCCTTCTCCATTGCCGCCAGCTGCAACTTCCCGGTGCTGCTGCTCTCCATGTACTGGAAGAAGCTGACCACCCGTGGCGCGAAGATCGGTGGCTGGATGGGCCTGATCACCGCCGTCGTGCTGATGATCCTCGGCCCGACCATCTGGGTGCAGATCCTCGGCCACGAGAAGCCCATCTATCCGTTCGAATACCCGGCGCTGTTCTCCATGGCCGTGGCCTTCATCGGTATCTGGTTCTTCTCCATCACCGACAAGTCCACCGCTGCCGACGAAGAGCGCGCACGCTTCTTCCCGCAGTTCATCCGTTCGCAGACCGGCCTGGGGGCCAGTGGCGCTGCTGCCCACTGATAGCCTGAGCTAACCTGCCGGGGCCGGGGGTGGAAACACCTCCGGCCCTGCTTTTTTCGAAAGGGATGGATAACGGATGTCCGACGATTTCAACTTCGCCTCGCCACCCTTCGACCAGCTTCGCCCGCTGGAGCGCGAACAGCTGCGCGACGCGCTGAGTGTGGGCTATTACACGGTCGACGAAGTGCTGCTCGAAGCCGGCGCGCCGGTGCCCTGCCTGTTCGTGCTGATGAAGGGCGTGATCGAAGAGCGTGGCGAGGACGGCAAGCTGTTCGCCCACTACGGCGCCGAAGACCTGTTCGATGTGCGCGGGCTGTTCTCCGGCAGTAGCAAGCACCGCTACCAGGCGGTGGAAGAGAGCATCGTCTACGAACTGCCAGCGGCGGTGTTCCACCAGCTCTGCGCCGACAACCCGCAGTTCGCCCGCTTTTTCCGTGCGGACCTCGCCAGCAAGCGCCAATTGGAACGCCGCGACGGCCAGAACCTGGCCGAATTCATCCTCACCCGCATCGCCGCCGAACATTTGTTGCCAGCGATCGAGGTGGAACCCACGCTGCCGCTGGGCGACGCTGCCCGCCTGCAACTCAGCCGTGGCGCGGACGCCTTGCTGGTACGCGAGGACGGCGCCCTGGGTATCGTCACGCGCACCGACCTGATGACCGCGCACTTCCGCGATGGCTTCAGCGCGGCGCAACCCATTGGCCCGCTGGCGCACCGCCCGCTGAGCCACGTCGAGTTGGGCGACTTTCTCTTCGACGCGATGATCCTCATGACCCGACAGCGCATCGAGCGCGTGGCGGTGTGCGAGGAGGGTAGGGTAGTCGGCCTGCTGCACCTGACCCAGGTGCTCAGTCTGTTCTCCACTCATTCCCATGTGCTGGCGCTGCGTATCGCCCGCGCCGAAAGCGAGGCGGAACTGCGCGCGGCGGCAGAGACGCTGCACACCCTGATCGCGACCCTGGCGGGCAATGGCATTCGCCTGCGCTTCATCATGCAACTGGTCAGCGCACTCAATGAGCAGTTGCTCGAGCGCCTGTTCGAACTGCAGGTGCCGCCGGTATTGCGCGGCCGCTGCTGCCTGCTGGTAATGGGCAGCGAAGGCCGCGCGGAACAATTGCTGAAAACCGATCAGGACAACGCCCTGATCCTCGACGACGGCCTGCCGGTGGAGCAGGGCCTTTTGCTGATGCAACGCTTCTCCGCCGCGCTGCTGGAGTTCGGCTACCCGCCATGCCCTGGTGGCGTAATGGCCAGCCGGCCGGAATGGTGCAAGCCGTTGTCGGAGTGGCAGCGCGAGTTGCGCGAGTTGCCCTTGCAGGGCCGGCCGGAGCAACTGATGCGCCTGTCGATACTCGCTGATGCCTGGCCGGTGGCGGGCAGCCGGCACCTGTTCGACGGCCTGCGCGAATGTCTCGCAGGGCTGGCAGGCGACAGCAGTCGCTGGATGAGCGATCTCGCCCTGCCGGCACTGCAATTCGACACGCCGCTGACCTTCCTCGGCCAACTGAAGACCCATGACGCGCACCTGGATGTGAAGCGCGGTGGCCTCTTCCCTATCGTCCACGGCGCCCGCGTGCTGGCCGTGCGTGAAGGGCTGGAGGAGCGTGGCACCCTCGGCCGCCTCGCAGCCCTGAAGGCGCTCGGCGTGCTGGATGAGTCGCTGGTCGACAACCTGGTCGAATCCTTCGAGCTGTTCCTCCAACTGCGACTGCGCCAGCAGTTGGACGGCCAGCGCGACGGCCGCGTGCAGGGTCTCGACGTGTCGCGCCTGAGCCGCCACGAGCGCGATCTGCTGCGCTTCGGGCTGCACACGGTGAAGAAGTTCAAGCAGAGCCTGACCCGCCAATTCCACCTGGAGACCCGATGAACGCCTGCGTCGTTGCTCCCGATCAGCACTGGTCTGCCTGGCGTCGCCGCCTCTACTGGTGGCGACACGATCCGGCGGAAGCGGAAGAGTTGGTCTCGCTGGACCTGGAAACCACCAGCCTCGACCCGCGCAAGGCCGATATCCTCAGCATCGGCGCGGTGGTGATCCGGCGCGGCAAGCTGATCCTCGGCGAGCGCCTGGAGCTGCTGGTGGAACCGCCGCCGTCGCTGGACGGCGAATCCATCCGCATCCACAAGCTGCGCCGTGCTGATCTGGAAGGCCAACTGCCGTTGGCGGAGGCGCTGCGCCAGGTGCAGGCATTCATCGCGGATCGTCCGCTGTTGGGCTACTACCTGTCGTTCGACGTTGCCGTGCTGCGCCGGCATTTGCGCGAGCAGTTGGGAGCGCGGCTGGACAACCCCCGCGTGGAAGTCTCGGAGATCTACCATCGAAAGATGAGCCGGCGCTTCCCCGACCTGCACCTGGACCTGCGCTTCGACACCCTGGCGCGCAACCTGGAAATCCCCATTGAAGGCCGCCACACCGCCATCGGCGACGCACGCACCGCCGCGCTGATGTTCCTGCGTTTGCGCAAGGGCTCGCTGCCCCGCGACCTCAGCTGATTTCAGGCGCGTGCAGATTCTTTGAATCTTCCATGCGCGGGCCCGGTCGGAATTTACAAGCGCTGGCCCATCGCACTACCGCGAGCCATCGCCCCTCGTCGACTGAAAGAGGAGAGACGATATGGGACTCGGGACCATCCTGTTGATCATCCTGATCTTGATGCTGATCGGCGGCCTGCCGGTCTTCCCCCACTCGCGCAACTGGGGTTACGGCCCCTCCGGCATCATCGGTGTGGTGCTGGTCGTGCTGCTGGTGTTGTTGTTGCTCGGGCGGATCTGACGCAAGTTGCGCCAGGGCCATCGCGGATGAGCTCGCTCCTGCGCAAGCTCCAGGCATTCGGCCTGCGTAGGAGCGACTGTCTTCTTCTGCGAGTTCGTGCCTTCGGCGTTTCCGCTGCCCAGCCAGGGCCCGCAGAGCGGCTCTGGATCTTGTAGGAGCGAGCTTGCTCGCGAGCAGATTCCTCGACGGCTCCGGCGTTGGGTGGGTTCGCGAGCAAGCTCGCTCCTACAGGCGCTGCTCCGCCGAGCAGGGGTCTCTGTCGGTAAGTGTTCGACGCTCGCTCCGGCGATGCCCCTCTTCGTCACAGCGCCGATACGCCACAGGGTGATTCGTCGCACACCCCGCCGCAGATGCCTGTAATACCATACTGGGCCTTTGCCATCAGGGAGTCTTGGGGATGCTGGGCGTTGTACTGGTTGTGCTGGGCGTGGTGTGGTTGCTCGTCCAGTGCGGGCTGGGCCTGCCGCCGCTGGCCGAAGCCATGACCCTGGACCCGGTGGTCAACCCTGACCGCTATTGGCAGTTCGCCTTCCTCGGCCCGGCCCTTCCCGTTGCGCTGGGCATCTTCATGCTGCGCTACCGCATCAGCGGCTTCGCCCAGTTCAAACGCGAACGCATCAACTGTGCTGCTCATCTGCTCGTCTCCGCCGGTATCGCCCTGGTGCTGGGCAAGCTCTGCGTGCTTCTCCAGGCCTGAGTGCGCAGCCCGCGAAGCGCTAGTGCGCCGGCGGTTTGCCAGGGGCATTCAGCGCCCTGATTTCGCCGCTGGAAGCGGAAAGCCTTGGTTACACTTCGGGCCACAGTCGTCGACAAAGCGTTGTCGATCCTCCGTCCCGAACAAGACAAGAAAAGGCAGACCTCCCCTATGCAAAATCGCATCATGATCACCGGCGCCGGTTCCGGCCTCGGACGCGAAATCGCCCTGCGCTGGGCCCGCGAGGGCTGGAAGCTGGCGCTGGCCGATGTCAACGAAGCAGGCCTGCAGGAAACTCTGAAGCTGGTGCGCGAGGCCGGCGGTGACGGCTTCACCCAGCGCTGCGACGTGCGCGACTACAGTCAGCTGACCCAACTGGCGCAGTCCTGCGAAGAGAAATTCGGCGGCATCGACATCATCGTCAACAACGCCGGCGTCGCTTCCGGCGGTTTCTTCAGCGAACTGTCGCTGGAAGACTGGGACTGGCAGATCTCGATCAACCTGATGGGCGTGGTCAAGGGCTGCAAGGCCTTCCTGCCGCTACTGGAAAAGAGCAAAGGGCGCATCATCAACATCGCCTCCATGGCCGCTCTGATGCAGGGCCCGGCGATGAGCAACTACAACGTGGCCAAGGCCGGCGTGGTAGCGCTGTCGGAAAGCCTGCTGGCCGACCTCAGCCTGGTGGACGTGAAGGTCCACGTGGTCTGCCCGTCGTTCTTCCAGACCAACCTGCTGGACTCCTTCCGCGGCCCGAGCCCGGAAATGAAGACCCAGGTCGGGAAACTGCTGGAAAGCTCGCCGATCAGCGCCGCCGACATTGCCGACTACATCCACCAGGAAGTGGCCCGCGACGTCTTCATGATTCTGCCCCACGAGCAGGGCCGCATGGCCTGGCAGATCAAGCAGCAGAACCCGCAGGCGATCTACGACGAGATGGCGAAGATGGCGGAGAAGATGCAGGCCAAGCGCCGCAGCCTGACCTGAGAACCTGATTGCGATCTGCTGCGCGTCGGCATAACGGCGTTGAGTGCCGCTGAGAAATGTTCATGGACTGCGTGTCCACTCCGCTTTCTCAGCTGCCCTCGCCTTGTTCCGCTCTTCTGGCTCGCAAGATCGTAAAGCAGGTTCTGAACAAGGAATTTGCCCCCTTTCAGTGCACTGAAAGACAGGGCTTGCCCAGGCCGGTGCAAAGGGTTAGTTTTAGTCACCGGCCTGCCTGGCTGATGTACGTTGGACCCCGGTGAAAGCCCCGCTTATTTCGCGGGGCTTTTGCTTTTTCGGGCTACCGCCCAACGCTTGGGATTCGTGCTTTGCGCATCGTCAGGCCTGTGTTAGAAGGCTCCGGTGTCATTGAAGGAAGAACCCGCTTGCATTCTGAATCCATCGTCTATGGTTGCATCCGCGACTGGCCCGGCGACTCGATGGAGCGCCGCCTGCGCCGCGCCGCCAACCGCAAGGTGCTCGACAGTCTGCCCATGGGCGAGGCCTGGCCGTTCCTTGGCCGCGAGATGTTCAGCCGCTGCGAGACCGAAGGCGCGGGCCTGTACCAGTCGCAGGTGATCCATTTCGGCGCCAGCTACCAGACCATCGAGTACGAGTGGAAACTCTGGGTCGAACAGTTCGAAGCCCTGCTGCGCCGTCTGTACTGGGCCAGCGCGGTGGTGCACCTGGAAACTGAAGTCAACGGCAGCCATACCTTCCGCTGGGAATCCGAGAACGGCTTCCACAGCCCGCGCGAAGGCGAACTGAAAGTGCGCTGCGCCTGGGAACGCGAGGGCGGCCTGCGCGGCTGACCAGCGCACTGCCCGTTACGGAAAGAACCCCATGATCAATTACCTCTGGTTCGTCCTCGCCGCGTTCTGCGAGATCGCCGGCTGCTACGCCTTTTACCTCTGGCTGCGGCTGGACAAGAGCGCCCTGTGGATCATTCCCGGCCTGCTCAGCCTGACGGTCTTCGCCCTGCTGCTCACCCGCGTCGAGGCGAACTATGCCGGGCGCGCCTATGCCGCGTACGGCGGTATCTACGTCGCTGCGTCGCTGTTCTGGCTGGCCTTCGTCGAGAAGAGTCGCCCGCTGTGGAGCGACTGGGTCGGCGTGGCACTCTGCGTGATTGGCGCCAGCGTGGTGCTGCTGGGGCCCAGGCTCGCGCCTTGATGTTTCGCCGGTGGGTCGAGTTCGGCGGATAACGCCTGTGGCGTTATGCCTTCTGCTCTACTGATCCGCTTGGCATCGGCGTTGCGCCGCAATCTGTAGGAGCGAGCTAGCTCGCGAACCGGATTACCAGGCGATGCGGGAGCAATCGACTGGCGCAGGGTTCGCGAGCAAGCTCGCTCCTACGAAAAGCCGTCACTCAGTCCTCCAGCCACTCTTTGGGCACTTCGCTTTTCAGCATCAGTTGGCACTGCTGGCTTTCCGGATCGAAGACGATCACCGCTTCGCCGCGCTTGAGCGCATGGCGCGCGCGCTCCACGCGCACGTCCAGCGGCGTGTCATCGCCGTTGTCGGTGCCTTCGCGGGTGACGAAGTCTTCCAGCAGGTTGTTGAGGGTGTCGGCTTCGATGAGCTCGAAGGGAATCAGCATGGCTGGCTACTCGTGAATCGTACTCGAAATCGCAGCGCGGGATTGTAGTCCCGCGCTGCGCTGAGTGCAGCTTCACTTCTTGCGCTTGTCGGCGTCTTTGCCCTTGTCAGCTCCGTCGCCACTGTCGATCAGGTCGTCCACTGGCGGCACATGGGTGGTGCTTTCCATGTGCACGGGATGCTCCAACTGCTTGCTGAAGCGCTCCAGCGCACCTTCGCTGGGCTCAGCATCGCTGTCGAACACTGGCGGGCTGAGCATGTAGGCGGTCAGCAGTTTGGCCAGTGCGGCCAGGCTGTCGATATGGGTGCGTTCATAGCCGTGGGTGGCGTCGCAACCGAAGGCCAGCAGGGCGGTGCGGATGTCATGGCCGGCGGTGATCGCTGACTGCGCATCGCTGTGGTAGTAGCGGAACAGGTCCCGCCGCACGGCAACCTCGTGGCGTTCGCCCAGGCGCAGCAGGTGGCGCGAAAGATGGAAATCGTAAGGCCCGCCGGAGTCCTGCAACGCCACGCTCACCGCATGCTCGCTGGAGTTCTGTCCCTCGGCCACGGGGGCGATGTCGATACCAACGAATTCGCTCACGTCCCAGGGCAGTGCGCCGGCCGCGCCCGAGCCGATCTCCTCGGTGATGGTAAACAGCGGATGGCAGTCGATGGGCGGCACCTGGCCGGCTTCGACGATAGCCTTGAGCGAAGCCAGCAGCGCAGCGACGCCGGCCTTGTCATCCAGATGGCGGGCGCTGATGTGGCCGCTCTCGGTGAACTCCGGCAGAGGGTCGAAGGCGACGAAATCGCCGATGGCCACGCCGATGGATTCGCTGTCGGCGCGGCTGGCGGTGTAGGTGTCCAGGCGCAACTCGACGTGGTCCCAACTGATCGGCAGGGTATCCACCGCAGTGTTGAAGGCGTGCCCGGATGCCATCAATGGCAGCACGCTGCCGCGGAACACGCCGTTCTCGCAGAACACCGTGACTCGGCTGCCCTCGGCGAAACGGCTCGACCAGCAGCCCACCGGTGCCAGTGCCAGACGGCCATTGGGCTTGATCTCGCGGACGATCGCGCCAATGGTGTCCAGGTGCGCCGAGACCGCGCGGTCCGGGCTCTTGCGCCGGCCCAGGAGGGTCGCGCGGATGGTCCCGCGGCGGGTCATCTCGAACGGCACGCCGATTTCTTCCAGCCGCTCCGCAACGTAGCGCACGATGGTATCGGTGAAACCGGTGGGGCTGGGGATGGCGAGCATTTCCAGCAACACGCGTTGCAGATAATTCAGGTCGGGTTGTGGCAGTTGGGTCATGCCGGAGCCTCCACGTTGGGGTGTGGCTGGTCACGATTATCGCGGTGCAGCAATTCGCGGCTGAGCGGGAAGAGCAGGTCGACGAAGCGCTCGGCGACAGGCTGCGGCTCGTGATTGGCCAGGCCCGGCCGCTCGTTGGCTTCGATGATCACGTAGTCCGCCTGGTCGGCCTCGGTGACCAGCAAGTCGAGGCCGGTGACCGGAATCTCCAGCGCCCGCGCTGCGCGGATGGCAGCGTCGGCCAGCGCCGGGTGCAGGCGCTCGGTGACGTCTTCCAGGGTGCCGCCGGTGTGCAGGTTCGCGGTGCGGCGTACGGCCAGGCGCTGGCCACTGGGCAGCACGTCGTCGTAACCGAAGCCGGCTGCACTGAGCGTGCGTTCGGTCTCGCCATCCAGCGGAATGCGGCTCTCGCCGTCGGTAGCGGCCTGGCGTCGACGGCTCTGCGCCTCGATCAGCTTGCGGATGCTGTGCCGGCCATCGCCGATCACCTCGGCAGGCCGGCGAATGGCGGCGGCCACCACTTCGTAGCCGATCACCACGATGCGCAGGTCCTGGCCGGGATGGTAGCTCTCGAGAATGACGCGGGTGTCGAACTGCTGCGCGTGGACGATCGCGTTCTCCACCTCCTCCGGTGTGCGCAGGTCCACGGCGACGCCTTGGCCCTGTTCGCCGTCCACTGGCTTGACCACCAGCGCGCGGTGTTCTTCGAGGAACGCGGCGTTGTCCTCCGCGCTGCCCGCCAGGCGCTGCTGCGGTTGACGCAGGCCGGCCCGGTCGAGGGCGCGGTGGGTGAGGGTCTTGTCCTGGCACAGGCTCATGCTCACCGCGCTGGTGAGGTCGCACAGCGACTCCCGGCAGCGGATGCGCCGGCCGCCCTGGGTGAGGGTGAAGAGGCCGGCGTCGGCGTCCTGTACCTGCACCTCGATGCCACGCCGATGGGATTCGTCGACGATGATCTTGGCGTACGGGTTGAGGCCTTCCTCCGGGCCGGGACCGAGGAACAGCGACTGGTTGATGCCGTTCTTGCACTTCACCGCAAAGGTCGGCAGCTCGCGGAAGCGCAGCTTGCGATACAGCGACTTGGCCTGCTGGTTGCCGTGCAGCACCGACAGGTCCAGATACGCCAGGCCGCGACTCATGAAGTGCTCGATCAGGTGGCGCACCAGCGCCTCGCCGACGCCGGGGCGGCTGGACTGCGGGTCCACCGCCAGGCACCAGAGGCTGGAGCCGCCTTCCGGGTCGCGGAAGGCCTTGGCGTGATTGATGCCCATGACGGTGCCGATCACCGTGCCGGTCTCGGCGTCTTCGGCGAGCCAGTAGGCCGGGCCGCCCTGGTGGCGCGGGGTGACGTTGGACGGATCGACCGGCAGCATGCCACGCGAGAGGTACAGGCGATTGATCGCCGCCCAGTCGTCATCGCTGTGTACGCGGCGGATGCGGAAGCCACGGAAGGGCCGGCGTGCCGGACGGTAGTCGGTGAACCACAGGCGCAGTGCGTCGGACGGATCGAGAAAGAGCTGCTGCGGGGCATGGGCCAACACCTGCTGCGGCGCGGCGACGTAGAGGGCGATGTCGCGTTCGCCGGGCTGTTCGTTGAGCAACTCGGCAGCGAGCTTGTCGGGGCTGGAGAAGGTGTGGCCGATCAGCAGGCGCCCCCAGCCGCATTGCAGGATCAGGGGGCCGTGGCTCTCTGTGTGATCACCGGCAAAGCGCGCCTGCAGCCGTTCGTAGGTCGGGGTCTGGCCGCGCAGCAGCCGCTGGTTGTGTGGATGGGGCAGGTTGGAATGGGGTTTCATCTTGCGCTCCCTGATAAGGCATCTGTCCTGGGCTGAAGGGAAAGGCGGCGTCGTACCCGACGCCGCCGGGCTCTAGAGGCCTTGTTCCGTCAGCCAGAGGTTGAGGGCCGCCAACTGCCACAACTTGGAACCACGCAGCGGGGTGAGGTCGGTCGCCGGGTCGCTGAGCAGGCGGTCGAACATTGCCGTCTCGAACAGCCCCCGGTCCTGGCTCGGGTCCAGCAGCAGTTCGCTGACCCAGGCGCGGGTATTGCCTTGCAAGTGCTTGAGGCCCGGCACCGGGAAATAACCCTTGGGCCGGTCGATCACTTCGCTGGGGATGACCTTGCGCGCGGCCGCCTTGAGCACCTGCTTGCCGCCGTCGCCAAGCTTGAAGCGCGACGGAATGCGTGCCGACAGCTCCGCCACGCGGTAGTCGAGGAACGGCACGCGGGCCTCCAGGCCCCAGGCCATGGTCATGTTGTCCACGCGCTTGACCGGGTCGTCCACCAGCATGATGGTGCTGTCCAGGCGCAGCGCCTTGTCCACCGGGTCCTGGGCGCCGGGCTGGGCGAAGTGCTCGCGGACGAACTCGCTGGCCACGTCTTCTACCCGCAGGGCTTCGCGCACGGTGTCCAGGTACTCGCCGTGAGTGCGGTCGAAGAAGGCGGCGCGATAGGCCTGCAATGGGTCCTTCGCGCCGGCCACTTTCGGGTACCAGTGGTAGCCCGCGAAGAGCTCGTCGGCACCCTGGCCGCTCTGCACCACCTTGCAGTGTTTCGATACTTCCCGCGAAAGCAGGTAGAAGGCGATGCAGTCATGGCTGACCATCGGTTCGCTCATGGCGCGGAAGGCCGCCGGCAGTTGCGAGATGACTTCGTTCTCGTCGATGCGCAACTGGTGGTGGCGGGTGCCGTAGCGCTTGGCAATCAGGTCCGAGTACTGGAATTCATCGCCGCGCTCGCCGCCAGCGTCCTCGAAGCCGATGGAGAAGGTCAGCAGGTCCTCGACGCCGGCCTCGTGCAGCAGACCGACCAGCAGACTGGAGTCGACGCCGCCGGAAAGCAGCACGCCGACTTCGCGGGCGGCGCGCTGGCGCACGCTTACGGCATCGCGCAGGCTGGTCAGCAGGCGGTCTTCCCAATCGTCCAGGGTCAGCTCGCGCTCGTCCGGCAGCGGGCCGTAGTCCAGGGTCCACCAGCGCTGGCGCTCGGTGTGGCCTTCGGCGTCGATGGTCATCCAGGTGGCCGGTGGCAGCTTCTGCACCTCTGCCAGCAGGGTGCGCGGCGCGGGCACCACGGCGTGGAAGTTCAGGTAGTGATTGAGCGCCACCGGGTCCAGCGCCGGGTCGATGTCACCGCCCTTGAGCAGGGCCGGCAGGCTGGAGGCGAAGCGCAGGCGCTTGCCAGTCTGCGACAGGTACAGCGGCTTGATGCCGAGGCGGTCGCGGGCAATGAACAGGCGCCGTTTGTCGCGTTCCCAGATGGCAAAGGCGAACATGCCATTGAGGCGTGGCAATAGTTGTTCACCCCAGGCGTGGTATCCCTTGAGGAGTACTTCGGTATCGCCTCCGGAAAAGAAGCGGTACCCAAGGGCTTCCAGCTCGCCGCGCAGTTCGGGGTAGTTGTAGATTGCCCCGTTGAACACCAGCGACAGGCCCAGCGCAGTGTCGATCATCGGCTGACCGGAGGCTTCGGCCAGGTCCATGATCTTCAGTCGCCGGTGCCCCAGGGCCACCGGCCCTTCGCTGTGGAAGCCCCAGGCATCGGGGCCTCGTGGGGCCAGGTGATGGGTGATGCGTTCGACTGCGGCAAGGTCCGCAGCCTGTTTATCGAAACGTAACTCTCCTGCTATTCCGCACATGTCCTTACCGGATCTCCGTTGGGGATGAAGTGGGTGGCGCCTCACGGACGCCTTAGGGGATGACCCATCGATCCGGCGAGAGTTCTATTTGATTTCATTGAGGAAAAATGACGGAGCAGCAGGTGGACTGAGATGACCGACAGCAAGGCTTCGATGAGCAACGCCCACGCACTCTCCATGCTGCAGGCCCTGAGGCGCCTGCAGCAGGCAGCGGAAGTGCACTCCAAGAGCTTGGGCCGCGATGGCGAACTGACGCCGCTGCAGTTGTTGATCCTGCAGGTGGTGGAATTGGAGGGGGAAATGACCGCCGGTCAGTTGGCGCGGCAGGTGGCGCTATCGCAGTCGTCCATCTCCAGTGCGCTGACCCGCCTGGAAAGCAAGGGCTTGCTCAGCCGGCGGCGCGACGAAGATGATCGGCGCAAGCAGTGGCTGAGCCTGGACGCAGACGGCCGCACGGCGCTCAAGCATGGCCCGGCGTTGCTGCCCGAGCACGCCCTGGAGCGCTTTGCCGGGCTGCCGGAGTGGGAACAGCACGCCATTCTCGCCGGGCTGTTGCGCGCCGCCGAGCTGTTCGAGACGCCGGGTAGCGGCACCGAGGAAGAAGAGGAGTTCTGAGGCTCAACTCATGAGCTTCTGCGCAGCCAGCGACAGGCTGACTGCCACCAGCATCAGCGCGAACAGGCGCTGTAATGTCGCGCCGCCCAGGCGCACGGCCAGGCGATTGCCGAACAGCACGCCGAGCGCGCCACCCGCCGCCAGGCAGGCCAGCAACGGCAGCGGCGGCTGTGCGTGGGTGAGGTAGAGCAGGAAGCCGCCACCTGACACCAGCGCGATCACCGCCATCGAGGTCGCGGTTGCCGCCAGCATCGACAGCGGCGTGAACCACAGCAGCCCCGGCACGATCAGGAAGCCGCCGCCCACACCCATCAGGCCGGACAGCATTCCCACCGCGAGCCCGACCCCCAGCAGCGGCCCATTGCGCGTCGGCAGGTCGGACACACGTGCCTGGCTGGAGCCTTGCCACATGCGCCACGCCGACCACAGCACCAGCAGGCAGAAACCGATGATCAGCCAGGCGTCGGGCACGAACTTGCCCAGCCACTGGCCGATGGCATTGCCCGGCCAGCCGGTGATCACCAGCCAGAACAGCGGCTTCCAGGCCACCTGGCCCTGCCGGGCGCGCGGTACTGCGCCAATGGCGGCGGAGAGGGCGACGGCGCCGAGGCTGACGCCGATGGCATCGTGCAGTGGCAGGTGCAGGCTGAGCAGCAGCGGCAGGGCCACCAGCGATCCGCCGGCGCCGGTCAGGCCCAGCAGCAGCCCGAGGATCAGGCCGATGGCGGAGGATTCAAGCAGCAGTGCATCCATGTCGGTGGTCCGCTCTGGAGGCTGGTCGCGGTCCTGTCGATGGACCGTGAGGTAATCAGGAGTTCTTCTGGCCGCGCACGACGTCGCGCAGGAAGAAACGGTTCGGGTGGCAGGCCTCGGCCACGGCGCGCGGCACGGGCAGCGGTTCGTCGTCGATCCAGGCTGCCAGCAGTTCGCCGGCCAGCGGTGCGGTGACCAGCCCGCGTGAGCCGTGGGCGCTGTTGAGGTACAGGCCGTCGAGCCAGGGGCAGGGCGTTTCCGGCACCTGGCGCGCATCCTTGCCGAGTACCGCGTAAGCCTGAGCAAAGGAATCGCGATCCGCCAGCGGGCCCACCAGTGGCAGGTAGTCCGGGGTAGTGCAGCGGAAGGCAGCGCGGCCCTGGAGGGTTGCCGGGTCGAGTTGGGCGATGTGCAGGCGCTCGGTCAGGTCTGTGGATATCTCCGCGAGCAGGTTGAGGTTGCCCAGGTGTTCTTCCAATGATGGCTCAGTGTCGTCTCGTTTGAATTCGAAACTGGCGCCCAGGGTGTGCTCGCCGTGACGCGGCGGGGCGACATAGCCTTCGGCGCAGACCACGGTATTCAGCGCCGCGCTGTCGGCGGTCACGGGGATGCGCGTGATCTGCCCGCGGATGCGCTTCATCGGCAGCGTCTGGGCTCCTGCAAATCGGCGCACTTCAGCCGCGGTGGCGAGGATGGCGATGGGCGCGCTGGCGAGCTTTTCATCACTGTTCCAGGCACTCCAGCCATCGGCTTCGCGCTGCAGGCGGACTTCCTCGCCAGTCAGTACACGGATGTTCGGATGCCGGGCGAGGTGCCGGCACAGCGCCGGTGGGTGTACCCAACCGCCCTCGGGGTAGAACAGTCCGCCGGCGGGCAGGCCGACGCCCGCGATGGATTCGGCTTCGGCCTTGTCCAGCAGGCGCAGCAACGTGGCCGGGAAGGCTTCGGCCAGTTTGGCCTGGCGTTGGCTTTCGGCGTCATCGAAACCCAGTTGCAGCACGCCGCAATCGGACCATTCCTCGCCCTTCTGCAAACGCTGGATCAGCCGGCGCGTATGGCCGAAACCGCTGACGATCAACCGCGACAGCGCGGTGCCGTGGGCGGACAGCTTGAGATAGAGCACGCCCTGGGGATTGCCCGAGGCCTCTTCGGCAAGCCCCGCGTGGCGTTCGATCAGTGTCACCTGCCAGCCGCGCGCGGCGAGACTGGCGGCGCTGGCACAACCGGCCATGCCTCCGCCGATCACCAGCGCCTCTCGCGCGGTGTGACGGGCAGGGCGCGCATACCACGGTTTGCTGGCGGGCTGTTCGGTCCCGATGAATTCGCCCTGGGACATCTCCCATTTCTTGCCGAAACCCAGGGTGCGACGAATCTTGAAGCCGGCGGCGCCCAGCCCACGGCGGACGAAGCCGGCGCTGGTGAAGGTGGCCAACGTCGTGCCCGGTGCGGACAGGCGCGCGAGTTGGGCATAGAGCGCGTCGTTCCACATCTGCGGGTTCTTCGCCGGGGAAAAGCCGTCGAGGAACCAGGCATCGATGCGCGCGTCCAGCTCGGGCAGGGTTTCCAGTACGTCGCCCACCAGCAGGGTCAGGACCACGCGGCCCCCGGCGAAGACGAAACGCTGGAAGCCGGGGTTGATCGCCACGTACTGCTCCAGCAGCGGTGCCGACAGGTGCGCCAGTTCCGGCCAGAGGGCGAGGGCGCGGCGCAGGTCGTCCAGCGCCACTGGGTACTTCTCGGTGCTGACGAAGTGCAGCCGTGCGTCGAGCGGGGCCTGCGCCTCGAACAGTTGCCAGGCGCAGAGGAAGTTCAGCCCGGTACCAAAGCCGGTCTCGCCGATGCACAGGCGCCCGCCAGCGGGCAGCGCGGCGAAGCGTTCGGTCAGGCGGTTGCCGTTGATGAACACGTGCCGCGTCTCCTCGATGCCGGAGACGGGGGAAAAATACACGTCGTCATAGAGGCGGGACGTGGGCTGGCCGTTTTCGTCCCAGTCGATCTGGGCGCTGCTGATGTCTGGCATGTGAAGGCAGGGCAGGGATACGAAGGCGGCAGTTTAGCCGATCCGCCGCGCAGACAGCCTGCGTCACATCCGCTACCTTTTATTCACTTCGAATCAAGGAGAGCTGCATGTTCGAATCCGCCGAGATCGGTCATTCCATCGACAAGGAAACCTACGAGAAGGAAGTCGCGGTACTGCGCGAGGCCCTGCTCGAGGCGCAGTACGAGCTCAAGCAGCAGGCGCGCTTCCCGGTGATCATCCTGATCAACGGCATCGAGGGCGCCGGCAAGGGCGAGACGGTCAAGCTGCTCAATGAGTGGATGGACCCGCGGCTGATCCGGGTGGAAAGCTTCCTGCTGCCCACCGACGAGGAACTCTCGCGGCCGCCGCAGTGGCGCTTCTGGCGCCGCCTGCCGCCCAAGGGTACGACCGGCATCTTCTTCGGCAACTGGTACAGCCAGATGCTCTACGCGCGGGTCACCGGCGAGATCAAGGACAGCCAGCTCGATGGCCTGATCAACGATGCCGAGCGCTTCGAGCGGATGTACTCCGACGAGGGGGCGCTGATCTTCAAATTCTGGTTCCACCTCTCCAAGAAGCAGCTCAAGGAGCGCCTCAAGGCACTGGAAAATGACCCGACGCGCAGCTGGCAGTTGAGCGAGATCGACTGGAAGCAGAGCGAGGTCTACGACAAGTTCGTGCGCTACGGCGAGCGCGTGCTGCGCCGCACCAGCCGGGACTATGCGCCCTGGTACATCGTTGAAGGCTCCGACGAGCGCTACCGCAGCCTGACGGTTGGCCGCACCATCCTCGAAAGCCTGCAGGCCGCGCTCAAGCGCAAGGACCGCCCGACTCCGCAGCCCCACGCCGCGCCGCTGGTCTCCAGCCTGGATAACAAGGGCCTGCTGGATGCGCTGGACCTTGGCCTGAAGCTGGACAAGGACCAGTACAAGGAACAACTGGCCAAGGAGCAGGCGCGGCTGGCGACGCTGATGCGCGACAAGCGTTTCCGTAGCCACTCGCTGATTGCCGTGTTCGAAGGCAACGACGCCGCCGGCAAGGGCGGCGCGATCCGCCGCGTCACCGACGCGCTGGACCCGCGCCAATACCGCATCGTGCCGATCGCCGCGCCTACCGAGGAGGAGCGTGCGCAGCCCTACCTGTGGCGCTTCTGGCGGCACATCCCGGCGCGCCGGCAGTTCACCATCTTCGACCGTTCCTGGTATGGGCGTGTGCTGGTGGAGCGGGTCGAGGGCTTCGCCAGTGACGCCGACTGGCTGCGCGCTTATGCGGAGATCAATGACTTCGAAGAGCAACTGACGAACTACGGCATCGTGCTGGTGAAGTTCTGGTTGTCCATCGACCAGGAGACCCAGCTGGAGCGCTTCAAGGAGCGCGAGTCGATTCCCTTCAAGCGCTTCAAGATCACCGAGGAAGACTGGCGCAACCGCGACAAGTGGGATCAGTACGTGGACGCGGTGGGGGACATGGTCGATCGCACCAGCACCGAGATCGCGCCCTGGACCCTGATCGAGGCCAACGACAAGCGCTATGCGCGGGTGAAGGTGCTCAAGACCATCAACGATGCACTGGAGGCGGCTTACGGGAGTTCGAAGAAGAGCAAGAAGGACTGAAACGTCGGTCCGTTTTTGTAGGAGCGAGCCATGCTCGCGAACCAGGCCTGGCGCCGGCCTTGCCGGCGGATCGCGGGCGTGGCTCGTTGCTACAGGTTGGCGGCTACCCCGGGTGAATCCCTGTCAGCGCGGATTTCTCCGCGAGGGATTTCGCGGTAAGGGGAAGGCGCCCCTGCCTTTCCCTTGAAAGCGTGCGCACCGCATCACTGTGGCTCTGGATTCAACGACTTCCAGAGAAACCTCCGCGCTCACCGGAGCGCCCCTCCAGGAGGCCGAGTGGAATCGGAGTTTCAGGGGTTGAGCGGCATGGATGCCGCGAGAGCCGCGATGGGCCATGGATGGCCCTTCGCGGCGTGCCCCTGACACTCCGATGGAGCGAGGGAACCCCGGCGAAGCCGGGGCCGGATGATGGGGCAGAGACCTTTGCCTACTTTGCGTCGTTTGGCAAAGTAGGTCGCCCGAGGGGGCGAAACACAAACCTTCAGCACACGCCGAAGCGGCGCAGAAACGCCTAACCCCAAGCATCGCGGACGAAGTCCGCTCCTACGCAAACCGATACGCCGGAGCGGGTCTGAAGTCGCGGGCCTTGCCTGAAATCTGTCGGCAAGGCCGGCGTCCTACCCCCCATTTCGCTGTGACGGTTTCGGCGGCCCGACCAGCCGTCCCATCGCCCCGGCAATCCCCATCTCCCGCAATACCTGCAGCTCACCCTCGGTTTCCACCATCTCTGCAATCAGCGGCAGGTCGATACTGTTGGAGGCGCGGTACATGGCTTCGATGAACAGGCGCTTGTCGTTGTCCTGGTCGATGGCGCGAATGTAGCTGCCGTCGATCTTCAGGTACGCCAGGCCCAGGCGGGTCAGGTTGCCGATCAGGCTGAAGCGCCCGCCGAAGTGCTGCAAGCCAAGCTTGGCGCCGACTTCCTGCACCGATTGGGCGAGCTTCTCCAGCTCAGCCGGTGGCGGCAGGTAGCGCTCGTCCACTTCCAGGGTCATCAGCTGCGCTTCCTGCGGGTGGGCGCGCAGGATTTCGAAGAGCTGGCGCAGCGGCTCGGCGCTGCGCACGGTTTCCGCCGAGAGCGACAGGGCCAGCGGTGCCGGTTGCTGGGCGAGGTGGGCAAGGGCGTGTTCGAGCATCGCCAGGTCGAAGCGCGCGGACCAGCCGAAGCGTTCGATCCAGGGCAGGAACTGCCCGGCCGCGATGGCCTCGCCCTTTGGATCGAGCAGCCGCGCGAGGACCTTCTGGTGCAGCACCTCGCCACCTTCGGCGCAGGCTCGCACGGGCTGGAACCACAGCTGCAGCTTGCCCTTCTGCAGGGCGTCATCGAGCCATTCACGCCAGGCGCGAGAGTCCTGCGCGGGCTGGCCGCCGGAGCTGTCCAGGCGTTGCCAGGGGCGATCGGGTGAGGATTGCGATTGCGCCAGGGCCTGGTCCGCGCGGGACAGCACGCTGGCGGCGGATTCGCCAGGACGGAAGGCCGCGAGGCCAAGGTGGGCGACCGGCTTGCAGTCGCTGGCGCCAGTGCCGCGCAGGTTTTCCAGGGCGGCGCTGAGCTGGTCGGCCAGCAGTTCGGCGCTGGCGCTGTCGACGCCTGGAGCGAGCAGGGTGAATTCGCCGCCGCGGCTGCGCGCGGCCAGCCAGTCCGGAGTGCCGTGGGTCTCCCGCTCACGCTCCAGTAGCTCAGCGACGTCGCGGATCAGCGCGTCGGTGCGCTGCCCGCCCAGGCGCTGGTTGAGTCCGGCGAGGTCGTTCAGGCGCAGCAGCAGCAGATAACCGGCGGCGTTCTGTTCGCTGGGCGAGAGTTGCGCGTCCAGTCGTGCGTCGAACAGCCGGCGGTTGGCCAGGCCCGAGAGGCTGTCCTGGTAGGCCTCTTCGCGCAGCTTCTCGCTGCGGGTGGCTTCCTCGGCGAACAGCGCCTTGAGCTTGTCGACCATCTGGTTCATCGCCTGCACCACGCGCTTGAGTTCGGGCGTGCGCGGCTCCTTGGGCAGGGTGAGGAATTCGCGGCGGGTGATGGCGTGGGCCTGCTGCACCATCTGATCCAGCGGCTTGAGCTGGGTGCGCAACAGCCAGCCGCCGAGGATGGCGCTGACCAGCCCGCAGGCCAGCAGCCAGGCGAGGCTGCCCAGCGCGCCGTCCCACAGCTTGGCCAGGGCGAACTGCGGATGGCTGACCACCTCGACCCGCGCGGCCTGTTCCCAGCCGCGCATGATCAGCGCGTCGCCGCCCTGGGCCTTGAGGTTGACCAGTTTGGCGAACCAGGCCGGTACTTGCTGGTTCTGCGTATCGCTGTCGCGTTCGACGATGACCTTGCCTTCGGGAATGCTGACTACGCGGATGGTGGCGAAGTAGCCGGAATCGAAGATGGAGCTGACCATCAGCTCGATCATCGCCGGGTCGTCCACATGTGGGGTGAGCGACAGCCCCAGCGCGGTGGCGGCGTCCTGGGCGTGGGAGCGCAACTGGCTGATCATCTGCTCGCGGGAGCTTTCCAGGCTGGCGGCGAAGCTGCCGGCGAAGGCCACCACGAGGAACAGGCAGATCGCCAGGAACAGTTGCTTGAGCAATGACATGCCGGGGTTCTCCTATCGCGTCTCGTCGAGGTCCAGGCCCTCGGCGCGCATCTTGGTCAACAGGTCCTGCCAGCGCGACAGCTTCTTGCTGTCGCCGGTGCGCTTGCCGCCGCCGGGGCCGGGTAGCCACAGCCCCTCGGCGTTGAAGGCGTAGACGGGCAGGAGGTCCTTGCGCTGGGAAGCGGGTTTGATCTGCGGGATCAGGTTGTCCAGCACCAGCGGCTCGGCAGTGGGGGAGGCGTAGTAGGTGAGCACCATGTGCGCCTGGTTCTGTTGCAGCGCCTTGACGTAGGTGATGCGCAGCTTGTCGCTGGCGACCCCGAGGCGGCGCAGGGTGACGAACTTGGCGATGGAGTAGTCCTCGCAGTCGCCGGCGCCCTTGTAGAGGGATTCCACCGGTGTCGCCCAGTAGTCCTCCTGGTGCCAGACGGTGCGGTCGTCGGTGAACACCAGGGCGCCGTTGAAGAAGGCGTTGACCGCCTTGAGCTTGGCGTTTTCGTCGAGGTTCTCGCTGTCCTGGATGAGCCGGCCCCAGGACTCGATGCGGGTCTTGGCGGTGCCGAGGTTGCCGTAGCGCTGTTCGGCATTCTTCAGGATGGTGTCGAAGTTCCAGGCGGCGCCGGCGGTCAGTGCGAGGAGCGCGAGCAGCAGCGCACCGGCCCGCAGACGCAGCGGGCTGGCGAACAGCCTAAGGGCTCCTCGGGGTGGCTGCATCGCCAGCGCTCCATGTGGGATGTGTGGAGTCTAGGCGCTCTTCGTAAACTTGCGCTGGCGTATCGCCACTGGGCGCAAGGCCGCGTCATACGGGCCTTGCCGGTGAAACTGACAGGATTGTCATTTAAGGGTCAGCATCCGGTCCCGACGGCGGGCTTATAACCCCAGGATGCGGCCGCTGTGGCCGAACCAGACGCAGGAGAGCGGGATGCAGGGGCAACGGCGGGTTTGGCTGGCAGCAGGGTTGCTGGGGGTGACGGCGCTGGGAGCGGGCATCTGGGGTTTTGCCGGCCGCCACGAGGCGCCGCAGGCCGCAGCCCAGGCAGCCGGAGTGCCGGTGACCCTGGCGCGCGTTGCCCGCGAAGACCTGACGCAGAACATCGATGGCGTCGGCACCGTCACCTCGCTGGCCAGCGTGCTGGTGCGCCCGCAGGTGGAAGGCCAGCTCACCGCCCTGCTGGTCGAGGAGGGGCAGATGGTGGAGAAGGGGCAACTGCTGGCGACCATCGATGACCGTGCCATCAAGGCCGCGCTGGAGCAGGCCGAAGCCACCAAGCAGAGCAACCAGGCGCAGTTGCGCATCGTCGAGCAGGACCTGGCGCGCTACCAGACGCTGATCCAGCGCGGCTCGATATCCCGGCAGACGGTGGAGCAGAGCGAGGCAGAAGCCGCCCGCCTGCGCGCGACCTTGCGCGGCAACGACGCCACCATCGACGCCGAGCGGGTGCGCCTGTCCTATACCCGTATCACCTCACCCGTAGCCGGCCGCGTCGGTATCCGCAACGTGGACGTTGGCAACCTGCTGCGCACCAACGACAGCAACGGCCTGTTCAGCGTGACCCAGATGTCGCCGATCTCGGTGGTCTTTGCCCTGCCGCAGGAAAACCTGCCGCAGCTGCAACCGCTGATGAAGGGTGATTCTCCGGTGGTTGCGCGCAGCCGCGACGGCGGCCAAGTGCTCGGCGAGGGCCACCTGCGCAGCATCGACAACCAGGTCGCCAGCAGCACCGGCACCATCCGCGTGCGCGCTGTGTTCGACAACAAGGACGGCCAGCTCTGGCCGGGGCAGTTCGTCGCCATCGACCTGCAATCCGGCGTGCTGCGCAACGGCCTGGTGCTGGACAGCCACGCGGTGCGCCGTGGCCTGGACGGCGCCTTCGTGTTCCGCATCGAGGACGGCAAGGCGCAGAAGGTGCCGGTGCGTATCGTCCAGGAAGTGGACGGTCGCACCATCGTCGAAGGTCTGGCGGCGGACGATGAAGTGGTGCTCGACGGCCACTCGCGCCTGACCCCCGGCGCCCGCGTGGACGTGCAGGGCGACGTGCAGGCCCTGGCCCGCCGGAGCGAACCATGAGCGTGCGCGCCGGCATGTCCGGCTGGTGCGTGCGCCACCCTATCGCCACTTGCCTGCTGACCATCGCCTCGTTGCTGCTTGGCCTGCTGGCATTCTTCCGCCTCGGCGTGGCGCCGCTGCCGCAGGTGGATTTCCCCACCATCCAGGTGCAGGCGCTACTGCCCGGTGGCAGCCCGGAGACCATGGCATCTTCGGTGGCGACTCCGCTGGAGGTGCAGTTCAGCGCCATTCCCGGCATCACCCAGATGCTCTCCACCAGTGCGCTGGGTTCGACCACCCTGACGCTGCAGTTCGACCTGGAAAAGAACATCGACGTCGCCGCCCAGGAAGTCACCGCTGCGATCAACGCTGCCGCCGGACGACTG
This sequence comes from Pseudomonas sp. NY15435, assembly GCF_048068295.1. Lineage (NCBI taxonomy): Bacteria > Pseudomonadati > Pseudomonadota > Gammaproteobacteria > Pseudomonadales > Pseudomonadaceae > Pseudomonas > Pseudomonas sp. NY15435. Next base: position 425,661 of record NZ_JBLUQA010000003.1, on the reverse strand, counting down.
CCGGCAGACATGCCGAACCTGCCCACCTGGCGCAAGATCAACCCGGCGGACAGTCCGATCATGATCGTGCGGGTCAACTCCGAGCTGATGCCGCTGATTGAACTCAGTGACCTGTCTGAAACGCTGCTGGCGCGTCAGCTCAGCCAGATCAGCGGAGTGGGACAGATCTTCGTGGTCGGCCAGCAGCGCCCGGCGATCCGCATCCAGGCGCAGCCGGAGAAGCTCGCCGCCTACCGTCTGACGCTGGCCGACCTGCGCCAGTCGCTGCAATCGGCCAGCATCAACCTGGCCAAGGGTGCGCTGTTCGGCGATGGCCGCGTGTCCACCCTGGCCGCCAACGACCAGTTGTTCAGCCCTGAAGAATACGGCGATCTGGTGGTGGCTTACCGTGCCGGCGCGCCGGTGTTCCTGCGCGACCTGGCGAAGGTGGTGAAGGCGCCGGAAGACGATTACGTACAGGCCTGGCCGGATGGCCGGCCGGGCGTTGCGCTGGTGATCCTGCGCCAGCCCGGCGCGAACATTGTCGAGACCTCCGATGCCATTCAGGCCGAGTTGCCGCGCCTGCGCGAGATGCTGCCGGCGGGCGTCGAGGTGGAAGTGCTCAACGACCGCACCCGGACCATCCGCGCCTCGCTGCACGAAGTGGAACTGACCCTGCTGCTGACCATGGGCCTGGTGGTGCTGGTGATGGGCCTGTTCCTGCGCCAGCTGTCGGCGACCCTGATCGTCGCCACGGTGCTGGCGGTGTCGCTCAGCGCCAGCTTCGCGGCCATGTACCTGCTGGGCTTCACGCTGAACAACCTGACGCTGGTGGCACTGATCATCGCCGTGGGCTTCATCGTCGATGACGCCATCGTGGTGGTGGAGAACATCCACCGACATCTGGAGCAGGGCAAGGATCGGGTCGAGGCGGCGCTGGCCGGAGCCTCGGAGATCAGCTTCACGGTGGTCTCCATCAGCTTCTCGCTGATCGCCGCGTTCATCCCGCTGCTGTTCATGGGTGGCATCGTCGGCCGGCTGTTCCGCGAGTTCGCAGTCAGTGTCACGGCCGCCATCCTGATTTCCGTGCTGGCCTCGCTGACCGTGGCACCGATGCTCGCTTCGCGCTTCATGGGCGCGCCAAAGCATGGGAGCGAGGATGGCGGTATCGCTGGCTGGCTCCTGGCGCGCTACGCCAAGGGGCTGGACTGGTCGTTGCATCACCAGCGCACCGTGCTCGCCGGCTTCGTGGTCTGCGTGGCCATCGCAGTGGGCGGCTACGTCGGCATTCCCAAGGGCTTCTTCCCGTCCCAGGACACCGCCTTCGTCTTCGGCACCACCCAGGCCGCCGAGGACATCTCCTATGCCGACATGGCCCAGAAGCACAAGCAACTGGCCGACATCATCGCCGCCGATCCGGCGGTGCAGAGCTACAACCACGCCATCGGCATCACCGGCGGTAGCCAGAGCCTGTCCAACGGGCGCTTCTGGATCGTGCTCAAGGACCGCGGCGACCGCGATGTGTCGGTGGACGAGTTCATCAACCGCATCCGACCCAAGCTGGCCGAGGTGCCGGGCATCGTCCTCTACCTGCGCTCGGCCCAGGACATCAACCTCGCCACCGGCCCGGTACGCACCCAGTACCAGTACGCCCTGCGCAGCAATGACAGCGCGGCGCTGGCGCTGTGGGCGGACCGCCTGACCCAGCGGCTGAAGGAGGAGGGCGGCCTGCAGGACGTCTCCAACGACCTGCAGATGGGCGCCAGCGTGACCTCGTTGCAGATCGACCGGGTGGCGGCGGCGCGCTTCGGGCTGTCCGCCGAGGACGTCAGCCAGACGCTGTATGACGCCTTCGGCCAGCGCCAGGTCGGTGAATTCCAGACCGAGGTCAACCAGTACAAGATCATCCTCGAGCTGGATGCGCGGCAGCGCGGCCGCGCCGAGAGCCTGGCGTGGTTCCACCTGCGCTCGCCACTGACCGGCGAGATGGTCCCGCTGGCGGCATTGGCGCGGGTCGTGCCGGATAAGTCCGGGCCGTTGCAGATCAACCACAACGGCATGTTCCCGGCGGTGACCCTGTCCTTCAACCTGTCGCCGGGCGTGGCCCTGGGCGATGCGGTGGGCCTGGTGCAGCGCGCGCAGGAGGAGATCGGCATGCCGTCCAGCATCAGCGGCGAATTCCAGGGCGCTGCGGCGGCCTTCCAGAGTTCGCTGGCGAGCCAGCCGCTGTTGATCCTCGCCGCGCTGTTCGCGGTATACGTGATCCTTGGCGTGCTCTACGAAAGTTTCGTGCACCCGCTGACCATCCTGTCCACCTTGCCCTCGGCGGGCATCGGTGCGGTGTTCCTGCTCTGGGGCTGGGGGCTGGAGTTCTCGGTGATGGCGCTGATCGGTCTGGTGCTGTTGATCGGCATCGTCAAGAAGAACGGCATCCTGATGGTCGACTTCGCCCTGGCCGCGCAACGCCAGCGCGGGCTGTCGCCCTATGACGCGATTCGCGAGGCGTGCCTGGCGCGCTTCCGGCCGATCATGATGACTACGCTGGCCGCGCTGCTGGGCGCCATTCCGCTGATGATCGGCTTCGGCACCGGCTCGGAGCTGCGTCAGCCGCTGGGCGTGGCGGTGGTCGGCGGGTTGATCGTCAGCCAGGCGCTGACCCTGTTCAGCACCCCGGTGGTGTACCTGGCGCTGGACCGGCTGTTCCACCGCCAGGCCGCGCCGGCGCTGATCGAAGGTGCGGCGTGAGGCGGGGCTGGGTAGCATGGATGATGGGCGTGGCGAACGAGGAACGGGCATGCGCGTACTGATTGTCGAAGACGAGAGCAAGACCGCCGACTACCTGCAGCGCGGGCTGAGCGAGCAGGGTTTCACCGTGGATGTCGCGAGCAACGGCATCGACGGCCGGCACCTGGCGCTCAACGGCGAATACGACGTCATCGTCCTCGACGTGATGCTGCCCGGCATCGATGGCTACGGTGTGCTGCGCGCCTTGCGCGAACAACGGCAGACGCCGGTGATCATGCTCACCGCCCGCGAGCGTGTGGAAGATCGCGTGCGCGGCTTGCGTGAAGGCGCCGATGACTATCTGATCAAGCCGTTCTCCTTCCTCGAACTGGTGGCGCGCCTGCAGGCTCTGACCCGTCGTGGCGCCCACCTGGAGAGCGCGACGCAGATGCGCATCGCCGACCTTGCCATCGATCTGGTCAGCCGCCGCGTCCAGCGTGGCGGCACGCGCCTGGAGCTGACCGCCAAGGAGTATTCGCTGCTCTGTGTGCTGGCCCAGCGCAGTGGGGAAATCCTCTCCAAGACAGCCATCGCCGAGCTGGTCTGGGACATCAATTTCGACACCGACACCAACGTCGTCGAGGTCGCCATCAAGCGTCTTCGCGCCAAGCTGGACGGGCCTTTCGACACCAAGTTGCTGCATACCATCCGCGGCATGGGCTACGTCCTGGAGAGTCGCGCGGCCCAGGAGCGCGAAGCGTGAGAGGCCTGTCGCTGTCGACCCGCCTGGCTGGCATGTTCGCTGCCGCCGCGCTGGGTATCTTCCTGCTCATCGGCTCGGCCCTGTATTGCGTGCTGGATGGGCAGATCGAGCGGTTGCAGCGATCGGAGCTCGACACCCGCTTCAACATGGTCGCGCGCATGCTCGACAAGCCGGACCTCGCCGAACGCTGGCCGCACATGCAGCTCAAGCTCAACACCCTGAGCCAGGAGTACCAGCTGATCCGCTTCTGGATCGACAGCGACGATTCTCGCTTCCGCTACGGCCAGCCCAACGATGCGGTGCTGCGGATGCTCGGCAGCGGCAACGGTTACGCCGAACTGGAACTGCCCGAGCATGAATCGCCGCTCAGCGCCCGTGTCGGTGTGCTGCCGGCCAGTGGCGGTCGCCCGGCGCTGGTGCTGCTTGCGGCGATCGACAGCGTGGCCTTCCAGCATGCCCGCCACGCCACTTTGATCACCCTCTTCGTGCTGTCCGCGCTGGGCATTGCCCTGGCGACGCTATGCGGGCACTGGATCGCGCGGGTCGGCCTGCGACCGGTGCATGAGCTTTCCGCCGAAGCGCGGCAGATCAGTCCGAAGCAGCTCTCCCAGCGCCTGCGCCTGGAAGGGTTGCCGGCGGAGTTGTCGGCGCTGGCTGGCGCCTTCAACGAAGCGCTGGACCGACTGGAGCAGGCCTACCTGCGCCTGGAGTCGTTCAACGCCGATGTCGCTCATGAGTTGCGTACGCCGCTGGCCAACCTGATCGGCCAGAGCCAGGTGGCGCTGTCCCGCGAGCGCAGCGCGCAGGATTACGAAGAGGTGCTGCAATCCAACCTGGAAGAGCTGGAGCGCCTGCGCGCCATCGTCAACGACATGCTGTTCCTCGCCCGCGTCGACCAGGGCGGGTTGGCCGCCGAGCGGGTGGAAACTTCGCTGGCGACCGAGGTGGCGACCACCCTGGACTTCCTCGAGGTGATCTTCGATGAGCAGGGTGTGCAGGTGAACCTGCGCGGTGACGCGCGGGCTTGTGTCGAGCGGGCACTGTTCCAGCGTGCGGTGACCAACCTGCTGTACAACGCCGCCCAGCACACCGCGCCGGGCGGCCGTATCGAGGTGCGCCTGAGTGGCGAGCGCGGCGCCGCGCTGGTGGAGGTCAGCAATCCCGGCGAGCCGATCACCGCCGAGCAGCGCGCGCGCCTGTTCGAGCGCTTCTACCGCGCCGACATGGCCCGCGCCAACAGCCAGAGCAACCATGGGCTGGGGCTGTCCATCGTCAAGGCGGTGGCGAGCATGCATGGCGGCTCGGTGTTCGTGCGCAGCGAGGGTGGGGTGAATACCTTTGGCTTCACCGTAGATGCAGTGGGGCCGGTGGTCAGGCGGCCGGATGATGATGGGCTGGTCGGGGCGGTAGTGCCAGTCTGAGCGTTTCGGCGTTTCGGCGCTTGGGCGTTTGCCCTCTCCCTAACCCTCTCCCTGAAGGGAGAGGGGACAGTCTTCTGCGCCTTGTAAGCTCGGCGCGATTGCACCCATGCACACCAAATGGCTCCCGCTCCCTTCAGAGAGAGGGGGCAGTCTTCTACGCTTTGAGAAGCTCGGCGCGATTGTACCCATGCCCACCAAACGGCTCCCTCTCCCTTCAGGGAGAGGGCTGGGGAGAGGGCTAGGGAGAGGGTCTTCGAGCCTGCAGAGGACTCAGTCCAGCCGCCGGGTCTTGGTACGGATCAGGTAGATGCTCACCAGCGTCGCACTGGTCAGCATGAACGCCCAGGCCCAGGGCCGCTGCACGATGAAGCCGGAAACCAGGATGCTGCACCACATCAGTCCGATGGCGTAGACCTTGCCCTTGAGCGGAATGCCTTCGCCGTCGAGATAGTCGCGAATCCACGGGCCGAGCTTCGGGTGGTTCACCAGCCAGTCGTAGAAGCGCTGGGAGCTGCGCATGAAGCAGGCGGCGGCGAGCAGGAGGAAGGGCGTGGTAGGCAGGACCGGCAGGAAGATGCCGATCACGCCCAGTGCCACGCTGAGCCAGCCCACGCCGAGCAGGCAGTAGCGAACCCAGGCGTGGCGGCTCTGGCGGATTTCCCGCGAAGGCATCGAACGCTTAGTGAGTGCGCGGCTTCAGGAGCGCCGGTTTCTCTTCCGGCGCCTGGCACAGCAGGAACAGGTTGGTCAGCAGCTCGGGGATCTGCGCGACCATGTCGTCCACCAGCCCGCGGTCGCTGGCGATCTCGTCGAACTCGGGCTGTTCGTCGAACAGGCCGGAACCGACCATGATCGGCAGCAGCAGCTCGCTGACTTCTTCCTCGGCCTGTTCGAACCAGATGGCCTCACGCAGGAACACGCCTTCCATAAAGCCGATGCACCAGCCGCGAATGTCGGAGTCGTCCGGCTCGTCGCCCAGGTAAGGCTCGCAGGGCAGTTCCAGTTCCTCGTCACCGGCCATCTGGCGGATGATGTGCGCCTTGAGCTGGACCAGGGTGGACTCGATCTCGTTGCGCTCTTCCTCGCTGCGGTAGTGCGGCGGCTCGGCGAACAGGGCGTCGATCCACTCGCGCTCCGGCACTTCCTCCGGGCAGATCGCCAGGGCGGTCAGGTAGCCGTGTGCCGCCACGTAGTCCAAGGCTTCCTCGTGCAGGTCATCGGCATCGAGAAAGGCTTGCAGGCGGGACAATTGGTCGGCGAAGGACATCGGGTACTACCTCGGAGGTGATCGGTCCCGAATTGTAGTCTTTCCGCGGGCCCGCGGCAAAAGCCAAATGCCCGTGCAGCCCGCGCCGACGCAGGGCTCCGACGCAGACCTCGGACGCATGTGGCGGATTTTTCCGCAGTTTCCCGGACAAGGTGCCGGCCGCAGTGGGATCGCTTGCGTATAATGCGCGGCTTCATTCGGAGTCCCCCATGCTCGATCAGGCCCTGCGCATCCTCAAAGACGTTTTCGGTTACGACGCCTTCCGCGGCAATCAGGCGCGGATCATCGAGCGCGTGGCCAGCGGCGGCGATGCCCTGGTGCTGATGCCCACCGGCGGTGGCAAGTCGCTGTGCTTCCAGGTCCCGGCGCTGCTGCGCGAAGGCCTGACGGTGGTGGTCTCGCCGCTGATCGCGTTGATGGAAGACCAGGTCGCCACGCTGGACGAACTGGGCGTGCCGGTGGCGGCGCTGAACTCCTCGCTGAGCCCCGAGGCCCAGCGCGACATCGCCGACCGCCTGCAGCGCGGTGAGATCAAACTGCTCTACCTGGCCCCGGAACGCCTGGTGCAGCCGCGCATGCTGGCCTTCCTGCAGCGCCTGGAGATCGGCCTGTTCGCCATCGACGAAGCGCACTGCGTGTCGCAATGGGGCCACGACTTCCGTCCCGAATACCTGCAACTGGGCCAGCTTGCCGAGCTGTTCCCGCATGTGCCGCGCATCGCCCTGACCGCCACGGCGGACATGCGCACCCGCGAGGAGATGATCCAGCGCCTGCACCTGCAGGATGCCGAGCAGTTCCTTTCCAGCTTCGACCGGCCGAACATCTTCTACCGCATCGTGCCCAAGGAGCAGCCGCGCAAGCAGCTGCTGGGCTTCCTCGCCGAACGGCGCGGCGACGCGGGCATCGTCTACTGCATGTCGCGCAAGAAGGTCGAGGAGGTCGCCGAGTTCCTCTCCAACCAGGGCTTCCCGGCGCTGCCTTACCACGCCGGGTTGTCCAATGACCTGCGCGCCTATCACCAGAAGCGCTTCCTCAACGAGGAAGGGCTGATCATGGTCGCCACCATCGCCTTCGGCATGGGCATCGACAAACCCAACGTGCGCTTCGTCGCGCACCTGGACCTGCCCAAGAGCCTGGAGGCGTACTACCAGGAAACCGGCCGCGCCGGCCGTGACAGCCTGCCCGCCGACGCCTGGATGGCCTACGGCCTGCAGGACGTGTTGCTGCTGCGGCAGATGATGCAGAACTCCGAGGGCGACGAGCGCCATAAGCGCGTCGAGCGGCACAAGCTCGAAGCCATGCTGGCGCTGTGCGAGGAAACCCGCTGCCGCCGCCAGGCATTGCTGGCCTACTTCGACGAGGTGATGCCCAACCCCTGCGGCCATTGCGACATCTGTGTCGACGGCGTGGAAACCTGGGACGCCACCGAGCCCGCGCGCCAGGCCCTCTCGGCCATCTACCGCAGCGGCCAGCGCTACGGCGTCGGCCATCTGGTGGACGTGCTGCTGGGCAAGGACACCGAAAAGGTGCGCAGCGTCGGGCACCAGCACCTGGCGGTGTTCGGCATCGGCAAATCCCGTGGTGAAGACGAATGGCGCACGCTGTTCCGCCAACTGGTCGCCCGAGGCTTTGCCGACGTGGACGTCGATGGCTTCAACGGCCTGCGCCTGACCGAGGCCTGCCGCCCGCTGCTGCGTGGCGAAGAGACGCTGGCCCTGCGCCGCGATCCCAAGCCGCAGCGCAGCAAGTCCTCCTCCTCCGGCGGCGCCAGCCCGGCCAGCCAACTGGTGCGCCAGGAAGAACGCGAGATGTGGGAAGCCCTGCGTACCCTGCGGCGCAAGCTGGCCGAAGAACATTCGGTGCCGCCCTACGTCATCTTCCCCGACGCCACTCTGCTGGAAATGCTCCGCAGCCAGCCCACCACGCTGTCCGCCATGGCCCAGGTCAGCGGCGTCGGCGCGCGCAAGCTGGAGCGCTACGGCCAGGCCTTCCTCGATGTGCTCACCGAGTCCGCGGCGGCACCCGAAGCGCCTGCACCGGTCACTGACCTGCGCCACGAACTGGTGACGCTGGCCCGCGCCGGCATGACCCCCGCGCAGATCGCCCGCCAGCTCGATTGCAGCGAGAAGAACGTCTACAGCCTGCTGGCCGAAGCCATCGGCAAGCAGCAACTGACTCTGGAGCAAGCGCTGGACCTGCCCGAGGAGCTGCTTGGCGAAGTCCAGGATGCCTTCCTCGACGAAGACGGCGAGCTGCCGCTGGTGAGCGCCATCGCCGAGCTGTTCGAAGGCCGCGTGCCGCTGGGCGTGCTGCACTGCGTGCGCGCCGCCCTGCAGGCCGAACTGGAAGTCTGACCGCAACACCCGTGTAGGAGCGGACTTTGTCCGCGATCGGTTCACCGTTCGCTCCTGTCGACCAGGGAGCTGGGCCAGTCGATCGCGGACGGAGTCCGCTCCTGCGGCAAGATCTTTTTTCGTCAGGCCATTGCTCCGTCATTTTCGTGACGGGGCAAACTGACAAACTTGTGACGCACGTCCCGAACGGCTATGGTGGCACTTAGACCTCCACGAGAAGAGGTGAGCGTGCCACAACAACAAAGCTGGCTGGACGACGTCCGCTCCAATGCCTATGCCGAACAGCTCTCCCGGGGCTTTCGCCGCCTGCGTTTCGAACCCGACCTCGAGACCCAGTACCGCCATTACCTGCTGGAAGACAGCTTCGATCTCAAGCGCACCGCGCTGACCATCGGCGTGCTGATCTGGCTGGCGCTGGCGGCCATCGATTTCCTCCTCATCCGTGGTCCCGAGCACTGGCAGATGCTTGCCGTGCGTATCGGCGTGCTGGTGCTGCTGAGCGTTTGCGGCGGGCTGATCCTGCAGCGTCGGCATATTCACTTGCTGGTGCCGCTGAGCCTGGCCTGCATCCTCAGCGTCGGCATCGGTGCGGCGGCCGTGGCGGGTATCGCCCATACCGTGGACCAGAGCTATCCCTACGAGGGGCTGCTGCTGGTCAGCATGGCGGCGTATTTCCTGATCGGCCTGCGCTTTACCGAGGCGGTGGGCTGCGCCTCCGTGATCCTGCTGGCCTATGTGGGTTTTGAGCTGTACGCCGGGTTACCGCTGCCCAAGCTGATCAGCAACGTGGTGTTCCTGTTGTTCGGCAACCTGGTCGGCGCCGTGGGCTGCTACCTGCTCGACTACAAGTCCCGCCAGCATTTCCTGATCAGCCGCCTGCTGAAGGTCATGGCCGAGCACGACGCCTTGACCGGCCTGCACAATCGCCGCAGCTTCAATCGCCAGTTGGAGCGCCTGTGGCGCCAGGCCCAGCGCGAAAGCGTGGGGCTGGCGTTGCTGCTCTGCGATGTCGACCACTTCAAGGCCTACAACGACCGCTATGGCCACCAGGCCGGCGACGGCGTGCTGCAGCGAATCGGCGAGGTGCTGACGGCCAGCGCGCGGCGCCCGCTGGACATGGCCGTGCGCCTGGGCGGCGAGGAGTTTGCCGTGTTGCTCTACGGCGCCAGTGAGCGCGAAGCCAAGGAGCGCGCTGAAGTGCTGCGCGAGTCGGTGCAAGCCCTGGGCATCGCCCACGAGGGGTCGCTGACGGCGGATGAGGTGACGCTGTCCATCGGCGTCTCCTGCCTATGGCCGGAGACCGGCCACCCGTTGCGCAGCATCTACGAACACGCTGACCGTGCGCTTTACGAGGCCAAGGCATTCGGGCGCAACCAGGTCGTCGCCTGATGGCCCATTCGGTCCCCCGAGCTGGCGCCGTGCGTGACTGCGGCACGCGCAGGCCCGGTGCTAGCATGCGCCGGACCTTGCCACCGAGCCCGCGCCCATGCAGCAGCTGATCCAGCCCAACGGCCAACCGCACTACGGCATCTTTCCCGGCACCCCGGCGACTATCAATTACCGCGACTTCGACTTCCGCTCACCCATGGGCCGCCGCCTCGGCGCGTTGAGCAAGTGGCGCAGCTTCCATCAGTTCCAATACTTCGGCCTGATCAGCCCGACGTTGATCGGCGGCTGTGCACTGGCAGATGTCAGCCTGCTCACCATCGGTTTCGTCTACCTCTATCACCCCGAAAGCGGGCGGATGATCGAGCGCCAGTTCAAGTGCCCGCTGGGCATGGGCTCGAACTTCTCGCAGACGCCCAACGACGGAGTCTGTGAATTGCGCCAGGGGCGCAACCTGCTGCGCCTGGAGAACAGCACCTCGCCCTTCGAGAAGCGTCTACTGGTCGAGCTGGACGACGGCACGCGTATCGACGCGCGCTTCAGCGAAGAGCAGCCGACGTTCGAGCCCATGAGTATTTGTACGCCGACCGCGGTGAACGGCTGGGTCTACGCGCGCAAGGTGGCCGGCGTGCACTGCCACGGTGAGGTGCGCAGCGCGCTGGGCAATTACGACCTGCGTGCGCTGGATGCCTACGCGCACCACGATTGGTCCGCCGGCTACATGCGCCGCGAGACCTTCTGGAACTGGGCGTGCCTGTCCGGCGAGACGGAAGGGCGGCGCATCGGGCTGAACCTGTCGTGCGGGGTCAACGAGACCAGCTTCACCGAGAACTGCTACTGGCTCGACGGCCAACTGGTGAAGGTTGACACGGTGCGCTTCGAGTTCGACCGCGATCACCCGCTGCAACCCTGGACCATTCGTTCCCACGACGGCCAGGTCGAGCTGCATTTCGAAGCCCACGGCCTGCACCAGGAGCGGCTGAACCTTGGCGTGCTGGCGAGCAACTTCAAGCAGATATTCGGACGCTTCAGCGGCGTGCTGCGACCGGCGGGGCAGGCCGAGGTGCGCATCGAGAACCTGTGGGGATTCGTCGAGGACCAGTACGCGAAATGGTGAAGTAGCGATTTACACCCTGCGACAATCTGTCATTGTACGGTCTTGATTAGCTGGCTAATAATTAGTCAAATCAACTTAGCCGATTCACTCCCGAAATTTGCGGAACAATGTCAGATAACGATAAGCACTACTTCGGTACCCAACTGGCCCAGGCTTCGCGTGCATGGCGGGCCGAACTCGACCGCCGTCTCAGCCATCTTGGTCTGTCCCAGGCGCGCTGGCTGGTGCTGCTGCACCTGGCGCGCCACTCCGCCGCTCCGACTCAGCGCGAGCTGGCCCAATCTGTCGGTGTCGAAGGGCCGACCCTGGCCCGCCTGCTCGACGGCCTCGAAGCGCAGGGCCTGGTTCGCCGCCAGGCTGTCGCCGAGGATCGCCGCGCCAAGCGCATCGCCCTGACCCCCAAGGCAGACGTCCTGATCACCGACATCGAGAATATCGCCGCCGCCGTTCGCAACGAAGTGCTGGCGGGGATCACCGAGGAAGAAATCGCGCTGTGCCAGAAAACGCTCAGTCGGATTCTCGGCAATCTCGAGCGAAACTGAGCAATTCATCACGTTATTCGGGTAAAGTAGCCATTTTTCTGGCGGTCCTTCGCGGGGCCGCTGGCCATTCGCTAGCCACCCCTTAACCATTCGCCGGTTTTTCGACGAATTATCTTGACCAAACCCAGTGCACCACCTAATCCGTGATATCAGACGGCCTGTACCCTGCAAGGTACAGAGGAGTGGTGCGTGACGGTCTGCAGTCCGGCATGGTTCAAGCGTGTGGACAGGTTCAGCCTGCCGCTTTCGAGTGGTCAGGGAATGGCGTGCAGACCCGGACAATGGGATGGGGTTATGGCTCGAATAAATAAAATTCCGCTGACGCTTGCCGCACTTTCGGTTTTTGTCTCCGCTCACGCGAATGCCCTCGGTCTTGGGGATATCACGTTGCATTCAGGGCTGAACCAGCCGCTGGATGCCGAGATTGCCCTGCTCGAGACTGGCGACATGACGTCCGACGAGCTGATCGCCAAGCTTGCGAGTCCCACCGACTACGAGAACGCCGGTGTCGACCGTTTCGTGTTCCTGCAGAACCTGCGTTTCACCCCGGTGATCCGCAACGGGCGTGGCTACATCAAGGTGGTGTCCACGCAGCCGGTCCACGAGCCCTACCTGAATTTCCTGATCGCCGTGGAGCGCCCCAACGGCCGCATGCTGCGCGAGTACACCCTGCTGATCGATCCGCCGGAGTACAACAGCGCCAACCGCAGCGTGGCCGCCAATGTCGGCGCGAGCGACAGGGCGCCGGCGCGGTCTTCCGGCTACCAGCCGGACAGCTACCGTTCCGAGCCCGTGCGCCGCGCACCGGCGCAACCGCCCCTGCCGGCGGGTGATGGTCGCTACACCACGGTGCGCAACGACACCCTGTGGAAGATCACGTCGCACCTGAGTGGCGCCGGTGCCTCGCGCGCGCAATTGATGGACAGCATCGTCGCGCTGAACCCGCAGGCCTTCGTCAATGGCGACCCGCATCGGCTGAAGGTCGGCCAGACGCTGACCCTGCCGCAGGGCCAGCAGTACGTCGGCGCCGGCAACGTCGCATCGGTAGCGCAGCCGGCAGCCACCGCGCCTGCCTCGGTCGCTGAACAGCCCACTGGTGCACCGCAGGCCCCTGTCTCGGCCGCAGCCGGTGCACAACCGCAAGGCAATGCCGCCGCACCGGTGGCGCCTGCCGGTGACAGCAATATCGCCAAGGTCGAAGCCGACCTGCTGGTGGCCAATGCCCAGCGCGACCAGATGAACCAGCGCATGGACGACCTGCAGAAGCAGCTGCAGACGCTCCAGCAGGCGCTACAGAGCCGCGATCAGCAGGTGCAGTCGCTGCAGGCGGAGCTGGATCGCCGCCAGGGCGCCGAGGCCTCGGGCAATGCTGCGGCAGCCAGCGCTCCGGCCACCGATGCCGCGACCGCCAATACTGCGTCAAATGCCGTGCCCGCTGCTCCCGCGGTACCGGCGCAGCAGGACACTCCAGCCCCGCGCGTTGCCCAGCCGGCAACCCCGGCGCAGGATGCGCAAGGCTCCGGTTTCAACTACTGGCCCTGGCTGGGCGCAGGGGCCCTTGGCGCTTTACTGGTCGGCCTGCTGTTCGCCCGTCGCAAGCGCGAGGAAAAGCCGGTCGAGATGCCGCCGCTGAGAGCGGCTGCCCCCGAGCCGGTCAAACCGCTTCCGGCAGTCAAACCCTTGGCTGCTGCGGTGGTGGCTCCGGTCCCGGTGCCGCATCCAGTGGTGGTCGCCACCCCGGAGCCCGGCGTCGCCCGTCTGCCAGCCGCAAGCTCGGACAGCCTGGAAGGCGCGGATATCTACATTGCCTACGGCCGCTTCACCCAGGCCCGAGACATGCTGCGCAAGGCCGTCAATGCCGAGCCGAATCGCCGTGAGCTGCGCATGAAGTTGCTGCTGGTGCTCGCCGAACTGGGCGACGTGGCCGGTTTCCACGACGAAGAGCACGCCCTGGTGGCCGTTGGCGGCGATCAGAAACAGATCGATCAGCTCAAGTCGCGCTATCCGGCGATGCTGATCCGCCCGGAAGACAGCTTGCAGCCGCCTACCGGCGAGACGCTCACCGACTGGGACGACCTGGAGCTGGGCGAGCCGGTTGTCTCCCCCCTGGAGCAGCCCAGGGCTGCGCAGGACCAGCCGGACTTCGCCATGAACCTCAGTGACCTGTCGCTGGATCTGGACTGGGACAAGCTTGACAACCCCTTCGATTCGCCCAAGCAGGGCAAGCCGGCTCCCAAGGCTGCTCAGGAAGTGCCGTCGGACTTCCGCAGCAACCTGCATGAGTTGCCGGAAATCACCGAACTGGACCTGGGTGAGCATGGCGAGATGTTCGGCCATGGCAGCAAGGTCCAGGGCGCGGACGAGGACCTGATCTTCGACCTGCCGGATGATGTCGGCCATGAGCACGACGAGCTGCTTGCCAGCCTCGACCGTGCCCGTCGCTGCATCGACCAGGGCAATCTGGAAGAAGCCTACGGCATCCTCAAGCAGGTGATCGCCAGCGGTGACTCCAAGGCCAAGGCCGAAGCGCGCGAGCTGTTGGCGCTGATTGCCTGATCTGCTGTCTGAATGAAAGAGCCCGGCACATGCCGGGCTTTTTCATGGGCGAGAGGCCGATATTGCTCACCTCCCGAGGATGGGGCTGCGAGGGCTATTGTAGGAGCGAGCTTGCTCGCGAACCGCCTAGTGCCGGAGCTGTCGGAGGGATCGTTCGCGAGCAAGCTCGCTCCTACAGGTTTCCTGCACCTTCTGCGTGAGGCCTTAGAAATTGCGGCCCAGGTTGATATACACCGCGTGCTCGCTCGCATCGTTCAGGCCGTAGCTGAAGGACAGCGGCCCCAGCGGCGTCTCGAAGCCCATCAGGATGCTGCCGGCGTTGACGTAGCCGGTGTCGTAGCTGTTGTCGTTGTTCCACACCCGTCCGCGCTCCAGGCTGCCGCCCAGGTAGAAGGGGAAGTTCAGCGGCAGGAAGGAGCGCTCGGTCATGCGCCGGTAGTAGATGACCCGGCCGAGGCTGTAGTTCTGCCCGGCCAGTGCGTCCTGGCGATAGCCGGAGAGCTGCCGCGCGCCGCCGAGCAGGAAGCTCGATACCACCACCTCGGCATCGTCGATGGTGCGTCCGTAGCCGCCGCCCAGCACCCAGGTATTCGGGCCGCTGCTCAGCGCCTTGTCCAGGCGAAAATCCCATTGCCGGTAGCGGTCGTCGTCGCCCAGGGATGGCGTGTGTTCGCGGAACGAGGTCTGGATGTTCTCGCCTTCGCGGGGGAAGTCGACGTTGTCCATGGTGTCGAAGGAGTACTGCAGCTGCGCATAGCCTTCGGTGAAGTGGAAGTCCGGCAGGTCCTGTTCCCCGACCCGCACGTCGGCCTTGCCGAAGGCCTGGGCGACGCCGAGGCGAATCTCGCCGTTGTTGGCGATCTGCCGGCCGAGATTCAGCCCGTAGCCGTAGCGCTCCAGGCGGTATTCGGCGATCGGGTCGTCGTTGTCGGTGGCCTCGACGTTCTGCGCCTGGTTGAATACATAGGGTGCGACGAAGTAGCGCGAGCCCACGTCCAGCGGCTGGTAGAACTCGCTGTAGAGCTCCTGCTGGTCGCCGATCTGCACGCGTGACAGCCATTCCGCGCCGAGGCGATTGATGCCGTTCATGCGATAGCTGCCGCCGACGTTGAAGGTACTGTCGCCGCGCAGGTCGTCGGAGAGGCTCAGGCCCAGGCGCAGGTAGTCGGTGCCGCCGCGCTTGCCGTAGGCGTGGATCACCAGCGCGTTGCCCTCCTTGCGGTGCACGACGCGGTACTGCACCTGGTCGAAGTAATCCAGGCCATAGAGGGTGCTCATGTCGCGCTGCAGGCGCTCCAGGTCCAGGTGCTCGCCCAGCGGCTGGCGGATGTAGTGGCGGATGACGTCGTCGCTGACCTTGGAATTGTTCTCCACCTCGATGCTGTTGATTACCGGCTGGCGCTCGCCGGGCTCGCGCGCTTCATTGAGCGCAACGGCCTCGGCGTCGGCCGGCTTGCGCAGGGCGGCCAGGCGGGGGGCGAGGATGCTGGTGGCGCGGTAGCCGGCGTCGATCAGCTGCGGCACGCGGCCGAAGTCGGTGGAGCTGTAGCCGCTGAGCGGCGGCTGCACGAGGATGTCGCTGGACTTCAGGGTGGCCAGCTGTGCCTCGGAGTTCTTGCGGGTCATCAGGGTGACGGACTGGTTGAGCATGTCCACCACCGTGGTCAGCTGCTTGCGGTCCAGCAGCGGGTTGCCGATGTCGACCACGATGACCACGTCGACGCCCATCTGCCGCGCCACGTCCACCGGGATGTTATCGACCATGCCGCCGTCCACCAGCAGCTTGCCGTTGACGTCCACCGGCGCGAATACCGCCGGGATCGACATGCTGGCGCGGATCGCCTGGGGCAGGTGGCCCTTGCTGAACACCACTTTCTCGCCTGTGGATATGTCGGTAGCCACGGCGCGGAACGGGATCGCCAACTGGTCGAAGTTACGGGTGTCGCTGGTGTGCACCAGCAGGCTTTCCAGCAGCATCGACAGGTTCTGCCCCTGGATCGCGCCCAGCGGCAGGCCGAGGGTGCCGTCGTCGCGGAAGCTGAGCTTCTGCTTTACCAGAAAGTCGCGGTCGTCCTGCTTGCGGCGGAAGGGTACGTCGACCCGCGGCGGCGAGTCGGACAGCGCTTCTTTCCAGTCCAGCCCAAGGGCCAGTTGCTCCAGTTCCTTGGGCGTGTAGCCGGCCGCGTACAGGCCGCCAATCACCGCGCCCATGCTGGTGCCGGCGATGGCGTCGACGTGGATGCCCTGTTCGTCCAGCGCCTTCAGTACGCCGATATGTGCCAGGCCGCGCGCCGCTCCGCCGGAGAGAACCAGGCCGATCTTCGGCGGAGGGTTCGCCGCCAGGGCGCCGAGGGGAAGGAACAGGAGAAGGGCGAACAGCAGTCGGCGCATGAAGAGAAGAGTCCGGTAGGGTATTTCAGAGCGGTATTATAGGTTCGCGTCCTACTGCAGAGTCTGATTCATGTCCGAAGCCAAAGCCGAAATCGTCATCACCTATTGCACCCAGTGCCAGTGGCTGCTGCGCGCCGCCTGGCTGGCCCAGGAACTGCTGAGCACCTTCGGCGATGACCTGGGCAAGGTCAGCCTGGTGCCGGGTACCGGCGGGGTCTTCCACATTACCTGCGATGGCGAGCAGCTCTGGGAGCGCAAGGCCGACGGCGGTTTCCCCGAGGCCAAGGTGCTCAAGCAGCGAGTACGCGACCGCATCGATCCGCAGCGCGACCTGGGCCATAACGACCGTTCCTGAATCGGCGCTGTACCGGCCGGCGGAACCATTCGATAGCTGGCTAACTTCCTTGCTTCATGTCAACGGGGTACGCCGGTTCCACTTTTAGTCTGAGAGCACCCATTCTCCACAGGAGGTGCCCTCATGAGCATCATCGTCACAGGCGCCGCCGGCTTCATCGGCAGCAACCTCGTCAAGGCGCTGAACCAGCGCGGCGAGACCGACATCATCGCGGTCGACGATCTGACTGAAGGTGACAAGTTCGCCAACCTCGCCGATTGCGACATCAGCGACTACCTCGACAAGCGCGACTTCATCGAGCGCTACGCCCGCGGTGACTTCGGCGTGGTGCGCGCACTGCTGCACCAGGGCGCCTGCTCCAGCACCATGGAGCGCGACGGGCGCTACATGATGGACAACAACTACCGCTACAGCTGCGAGCTGCTGGACGCCAGCCTGTCGCTGGGCGTGCCATTCCTCTACGCCTCGTCGGCGGCGGTGTACGGCGGTGGCCACGAGTTTCGCGAGATGCGTTCCTGCGAGAAGCCGCTGAACGTCTACGGCTATTCGAAGTTCCTCTTCGACCAGCGCGTGCGCAAGGTGCTGCCTACCGCGCGCACCCAGGTGGCCGGCTTCCGCTACTTCAACGTCTACGGCCCGCGCGAGCAGCACAAGGGGCGCATGGCGTCGGTGGCCTTCCACTGCTTCAACCAATTCCGTGAGACCGGCAAGGTGAAGCTGTTCGGCGAGTACGGCGACTACCCGGCCGGCGGCCACCTGCGCGATTTCGTTTCGGTGGAGGACGTGGCGAAGGTCAACCTGCACTTCCTCGACAACCCCGAACGCAGTGGCATCTTCAACCTCGGCAGCGGCCGTGCCCAACCGTTCAACGACGTGGCCCTGGCGGTCATCAATACCCTGCGCGAACAGCAGGACCTGCAACCGATGACCCTGGATGCGGCGATCCGCGCCGGATTGCTGGAGTACACCGAGTTCCCCGATGAACTGCGCGGCAAGTACCAGTGCTACACCTGCGCCGACATCGCCTTCCTGCGCGAGGCGGGCTACCGCGCGCCGATGATGGGCGTGGAAGAGGGCGTGCAGCGCTATTGCCGGTGGCTCCTGCAACAGGACTGACACCGCGTGTATCGGGCTTTTTACCCAGTCTTTACCCAGTGCTGACACTCGGCGCAGGGGCGGCGCGAGACAATGCTCACCATGAACGGCGGGCGGTGGATCGCCCGTGACCGGAGGTGAAATGAAGCTGTCCCCGCGCATCGCGCACCAATCCATCGCCACGCTGCTGGCCCTGAGCCTGGCGGCTGCAGCGGTGGCCGGACCCCATGGTGGCCCGGGCGGGCCGGGACCTGGCCCGTACCATGGCTGGGGCCCCGGACATGGCTATGGCCTGCCGGATTACGCGCGGGAAGTCTGGATCGGCAGCATGCTCTATTTCGTCGCCGCCGGAACTTACTACCTGTGGAACGCCGACCGCCGCCAGTACGTCGCGGTGGAGACACCGCCAGCCGTACAGGCCGCGCCGACCACCAGCTACGAGGTGATCGCCTATCCCGCCAACGGCCAGTCGCCGGAGCAGCAAAGCCGCGACCGCTATGAGTGCCACACCTGGGCTGTCGGCCAGAGCGGCTTCGACCCGGCCGTCGCCACCCAGGCGCCGCCGCCCGGTCAGTCCGACACCTACCGCCGCGCGCTGGGCGCCTGCCTGAGCGGGCGCGGTTACAGCATCAACTGATTGCCCGGCGTCTTATCCACAGGCGCCAAACCGAACAGGCCGCCTCGCAGGCTGTCGTGCGATGAATCCTTGGCATTCCCTCCCCGGGGCAAGGTTCGAGATACGCACGCTGCGGGGCGGCCTTCTTTTTGTCTCACGCACTGCTTGAGGCTCTTGTAGGAGTGAGCTTGCTCGCGAACCGCTTGGCAGCGGAGCAAGGCTTGTTCGCGAGCAAGCTCGCTCCTACAGGTCGCTAATGCGAGCCGCGTGCGCTGAGGAAGGTCGCGAAGATAATCAGCGCGCCACCTGCCAGCATCCGTGCACTCGGCTCTTCGCCGAACAGCATGGAGGCGAAGGCGATGCCGTAGACAGGCTCCAGGGCGAAGATCACCGCCGCCGTACGGGCCTTGATCAGCCGCAGGCTGGCGACGAACAGGCTGTGGGCGACACCGGTACAGAGCACGCCCAGCGCGACCAGCCAGAGCCAGTCCATGCCGCGGACCGAGGGCAGGTCGAACAGCACCAGTGGCAGCAGGCAGGCGATGATCGTCAGGTTCTGGCACAGCGCTGCCTGGATCGGGTCGATGCCGCGCACGCTCACCCGGTTGGCCAGCGACAGCAGCGCGAACAGCAGTCCGGAGAGGGTGCCCCAGAGCAGGCCGGCGGTGGCTCCGTCGCGCAGGTCCAGGGTCGGCGTGACCATCACCAGGCCGATGCACACCAGCGCCACCACCAGGTACTCGCCTTTGCGGATGCGTTCGCGGAACAGCAGTCCCTCCAGCAGCACGGTAAAGGCCGGGAAGCTGGCGAAGCCGAGGGTGGCGACGGCGACGTTGCCCACCTTCACCGCGAGGAAGAAGGTCAGCCAATGCGTACACAGCAGCACGCCGCCGCCCAGCAGCATGGCGGCCTGCTTCAGCGTGGGTCGCTTCTGTTGGCGCAGGTGTCCGGCGAAAACCGCCGCCAGCGACAGCGAGCCGAACAGTGCGCGGCCGAAGACGATGATCAACGGGCCGGCGAGGATGAGTTTGCCGAAGATGCCTGACAGCCCGAACATCAGGGCGCCGATGTGCAGGCCGATCAGAGCGCCGCGGGGAGTGAGCTGGGTAATGCGATTCATGCCGGACCCCCCGCCGACTGCGCTGGCGGGGCCTTGACTGGAAGTGGAAAGGCGCGCCGGATCAGCCGGCGCGCGGTGAAACGAACGTCAGGCCAGCCGCGCGCCATTGGGCAGCGGTTTGTCGAAGCCTGCCAGCACCACTTTCTCGTCGCTGTCGTAGGCGCCAGTGATCAGCACTTCCGAGCGCACGCCGGCGATGGACTTGGGCTCGAAGTTGCACACGCACAGCACCTGGCGGCCGATCAGTTCGTTGGCTTCATAGTGGGCGGTGATCTGCGCGCTGGAGGTCTTGATGCCCAGCGGGCCGAGGTCGACCTGGAGGATGTAGGCAGGCTTGCGCGCCTTCACGTTGGGTTCGGCCTGGACGATGGTGCCCACGCGCAGTTCGACGCGTTCGAAATCCTTCCATTCGATGGTGTCTGCCGACATTGCTGCTCCCGTTGGGGTTGCTCGGTTCGATGGCCGGCAGTCTAGGCCCTGGGCGCGCGGCTGTCTGTCGCGCGGCTAGCGGGAATTGTCGCGTGCCTGCTGGCGCAGTTGCCGTGGCGTGGTGCCGAACTGGCGGACGAGGGCGGCGGTGAAGGCGCTCTGTGAGGCGTAACCGACCTGTGCGGCGATTTCGCCGACCGATTGATGCGAACCGCGCAGCAGAT
The DNA here is from genome assembly GCF_048068295.1 of Pseudomonas sp. NY15435. NCBI lineage: Bacteria > Pseudomonadati > Pseudomonadota > Gammaproteobacteria > Pseudomonadales > Pseudomonadaceae > Pseudomonas > Pseudomonas sp. NY15435. The sequence goes on along the minus strand of NZ_JBLUQA010000003.1, from coordinate 405,322 downwards.
CGCGGCCCAGTTGCAGGCGGCGCTGGCGTACATAGTCCATGGGTGTCTGCCCGGTTTCGGCGAGGAAGCGGGCATGGAAGCGTGCGGCGGACAGCCCGGCGAGCCGAGCCAGGTCGGCCACCTGCAATGGGTGCGCGGCGTGGCGGTCGATGTAACTGTCGAGGCTGGCCAGTGGCAGCTGCACCGGTTCCTCGATGCGCTGTTGGCCGGCGGCGAGGCTGGCCAGCAGCAGGATCGCGCCCTGGCGGGCCAGCACCGGGTCGTGCAGCGGGCTGCCGGCAAGCCAGTGCACCAACTGCGCCTGGTCATTGCTGAGCAGGCGTTGGCCGGGGGTTTCCAGCAGGCGGCGGCCGGCGTCTGAATGCAGGCCCAGGCCGCCGAGCAGGTCTTCTTCATCCTCCAGATCCACGACCAGGCAGCGGCTGCCGTCGGGGCTGGCGCAGGCGTGGTGTTCTTCGCGCGGGACCACGGCGAACGTCTGCCGGGTCACCAGGCTGCCGCGGCCACCGACTTCGAAATCCAGGCTGCCGGACAGCCCCAGCACCAGCTGCGCATGGCTGTGGCTATGGGCGAGGTGGTCGTGGCTGTAATGGCGCAGGGAAAGAATCCGGCTCATGCAAGGTGGCTTTCAAGCTGGCGGGCAGGTTGCCAGTCTAGCGCGCCGCGGGCTGTAACGGGACTGTCGCCAGTCGGTCATGTGGACTTCACCGCGAGCGCCGACACTCGGAGAAACCCCACTGGAGGTCGCCGACGATGAGCAGCGCACAACGCATGACGCCGACGAAGAAACAACGGGTACGGACCCTGTGGATATCCGACGTCCACCTCGGTACCCGCGACTGCCAGGCCGAGCACCTGGCCGGCTTCCTCAAGCGCTACCACGCCGACCGCATCTACCTGGTGGGGGACATCATTGACGGCTGGAAGCTGCGTGGCGGCATCTACTGGCCGCAGGCGCACACCAACGTGATCCGCCGCCTGCTGACGATGAGCAAGCGCGGCACCGAGGTGATCTACGTCACCGGCAACCACGATGAGTTCCTGCGCCGCTATTCCTCGCTGCTGCTGGGCAACATCCGTCTGGTCGACGAAATCGTCCACACCACCGCAGACGGCCGACAGTTGCTGGTGATCCACGGCGACCAGTTCGACGTCATCACCCGCTACCACCGCTGGCTGGCTTTCCTCGGTGACTCTGCCTACGAATTCACCCTGACCCTGAACCGCTGGCTCAACCACTGGCGCAGCCGCTATGGCTACGGGTACTGGTCGCTGTCGGCGTACCTCAAGCACAAGGTGAAGACAGCGGTGAACTTCATCAGCGACTTCGAGGAAGCCATCGCCCACGAGGTGCACAAGCGCGGCCTCAACGGCGTGGTCTGTGGGCACATTCACCATGCGGAAATCCGCCAGATCGGCGAGGTGGAATACCTCAACTGCGGCGACTGGGTGGAATCCTGCTCGGCGCTGATCGAGCATTGGGACGGCAGCATCCAGCTCTACCGACTGGCCGAGGAGCAGGCCCGCGCCGAAGAGCCAGTGGTGGTCGAGTCGGCGGCATGAGATTGCTGATCGTCACCGATGCCTGGCTGCCGCAGGTCAACGGCGTGGTCACCAGCCTGAAGGCGCTGGTGGCCGAACTGGAAACACTGGGTCACGTGGTCGGCCTGATGACCCCGCAGGATTTTCGTCACCGCCCGTGCCCGAGCTATCCGGAGATCCCGCTGGCGTGGGACTTATGGACGCTGGGTGAGAAGATCACCCACTTCGCTCCCGACTGCGTCCACCTCGCCACCGAAGGTCCGCTGGGCTGGGCCGCGCGGCGCTGGCTGATGCGCCGGGGGCTGAAGTTCACCAGCGCAATCCACACGCGCTTTCCCGAATATGTGAACACCCGCTGGCCCTGGCTCCCGCTGGGCTGGGGCTATGCCTTCCTGCGGCGTTTCCACGCACCGAGCCAAGCCGTGCTGGTGAGCAGCGAGCGCATGCGGGGCGCTTTCGCCGATCACGCTTTCGACCACCTTGTGCTGTGGCGCAAGGGCGTGGATATCCAGTGCTTCCAGCCGGGGGAGGGCGTGCCGAGTGATGATCCCGTATTCCTCTATGTCGGTCGCCTGGCGCGGGAGAAGAACCTCGAGGCCTTTCTCGCCCTGGACCTGCCGGGACACAAGCGCGTGGTGGGCGACGGCCCGCAGCGCGCCGAGTTGGAGGCGTCTTATCCACAGGTGCAATTCCTCGGCTATCGCCATGGCGATGAACTGGCCAATACCTACCGTAGCGCCAGCGTGCTGGTGTTCCCGTCGCTGACCGACACCCTTGGCCTGGTGATGTATGAGGCGCTGGCATGCGGCACGCCAGTGGCGGCGTTCCCGGTGGCGGGACCGCTGGATGTACTGGAACAGGGCGTGACCGGGGTGATGGACGCCGATCTGCGCAGCGCCTGTCTGCAGGCACTGAAGCTGGATCGCCAGGCCTGCGCGCAATGGGCTCGCGGGCAGACCTGGCTGGCATCGGCGCATGAATTCCTGGCGCTTCAGGTGCGCCTGTCGCAGATACCGGTCAGTGAAGAGCCGGGCTACGTGAACGGCTGATCAGAACAGGTGGCGGTCGTGGTCCAGGCTCTGGTCCACCAGCCATTTACCGTGGGCGATGGAAGCGTGCTGGGCTTTCTGCAGGTCCGACATGAAGGCGAATTCAACCGGCAGTGTCTTGCGCTTGGTGGTCTGTCCGTCCGGTGCGGTGATGTGGCATCCGGCGGCCCAGGGAGTGGGGATGCCGGGGTGTTCGACGACATCGGCAGTGATGGTGTACTTGCGGTACTCGCATTGCATCAGGCTCATGGGGCGTCCTCCTGGCGGTTCGCCAAGGGCCCGGAACGGGCGGATGGCGAGCGGAACGGTGCTGGCGTCATGCGCCGGCAAGCCTTCTCAGCCCCCAACATAGACCACCCCACCAGGCCTTTCCGCCGGATACCGACGAACGTGAATGTCAGCTTCGCCGGAGATTTCCCGCGCGAATCTTCCCAACACCCGCGCGGCGCGCCAGACTGTCGGCCATGCCAATTCAGACCCTTTCCCGCCTTGCCGAAGTCGACGCCCGCCAGTGGGACGCCCTGTTGCCGGACGATCAGCCGTTCCTGCGTCACGCCTTTCTCTGCGCCCTGGAAGAGAGCAGCAGCGTCGGTGGGCGTACTGGCTGGAAGCCGTCCCATCGTGTGCTGCTGGGCGATGATGGCCGCCTGCTCGCCGCCGCACCGGCCTATCTGAAAAGCCATTCCTACGGCGAGTACGTATTCGACTGGAGCTGGGCGGATGCCTGCCTGCGCGCTGGTATTCCCTACTACCCCAAGTTGCTGGTGGGCATTCCCTTCACGCCGGTGGGCGGCGCGCGGTTGCTGGGAACGCCGGAAGCGGCGCTGAGCCTGGTCGGCGCCCTGGCAGGGGAGGTGGACGAAGGGCATTGCTCCGGTGTGCACGTGAACTTCACCGATCCTGCCGCCGATGCGCTGCTGCGTGACGCCGATGGTTGGCTGGAGCGCCTGGGCTGCCAGTACCACTGGAGCAACCGCGGCTATCGCGACTTCCAGGACTTCCTAGACGCCCTCAGCTCGCGTAAGCGCAAGCAGTTGCGCAAGGAGCGCGAGCAGGTCGCCGGGCTCGGGCTGGATTTCATCTGGATGGAAGGGCGCGAGCTCTCCGAGGCGCATTGGGACTTCGTCTACGCCTGCTACAGCAGTACCTATGAGGTGCGCGGGCAGGCGCCTTACCTGAGTCGCGAATTCTTCAGCCTGATCGGTGAGCGTATGCCCGAGGCGATACGCGTGGTTTTCGCTCACCAGAATGGCCGGCCCGTGGCCATGGCCTTCAGCCTGCTGGGCGGCGACACGCTGTATGGCCGCTACTGGGGTTGCCTGGCGGAATTCGACCGCCTGCACTTCGAGACCTGTTTCTACCAGGGCCTGGATTTTGCCATTAGCCACGGCCTGAAACGCTTCGACGCCGGGGCGCAGGGCGAGCACAAGCTTATCCGTGGCTTCGAGCCGGTGATCACTCGCTCCTGGCACCGCCTGGGGCATCCGGGGCTGCGTGACGCGGTGGCGGAGTTCCTGGTGGGGGAGCGGGCGGGCATCCTGGCCTACGCCGAAGAGGCCCGCACCGCACTGCCATACCGGCAGGGGGATTCCGTGTAGGAGCGGACTTTGTCCGCGATCGTTTTGCGGCCGCTCAGGCCAATCCGGAAGCGCGGCCAGCCGATCGCGGACGGAGTCCGCTCCTACGGGGAGCTGGCAGCATGGGCCTTGCGCGGGCCGTCACTCCGGCTTCGCCTCACCCTTGCCCGGCAGCATCCGCACCAGGGTGTTGTCGCGGCTGATGTAGTGGTGGAACAGCGCCGCCAGGGCGTGGATGCCGATCAGCCAGTAGCCGAGCACGGCAATGGTCTCGTGCCAGTACTTCACTTGCTTGGCCAGGTCCGGGTTCTTGTCCACCAGGTGCGGCAGCTCCATGCCCCAGAACGGCACCGGCTTGTCGGCGGCGCTGAGGATGATCCAGCCGGCCAGCGGCAGGCCGATCATCAGGCCGTAGAGCGCCAGGTGCGCAAGCTTGGCCAGCGCCATCTGCCAGACCGGTGGTGCCGGGACGATCGGCGGGGTGGGGTAGATGAAGCGGCCGATGATGCGCAGCCAGACCAGTACGAAGACGCTCAGGCCGAGCATGAAGTGCCATTGGGAGAACAGCGCGCGGGTGTCGCTGCCTTTGGGGAAGTTGGTGCGGTACTCCATGCAGAAGTACGTGGCGGCGATCAGCACCAGCATTATCCAGTGCATGGCTATGGACAGGCTGCCATAGCGGGACGGGGTCTTGGACAGGCTCATGACGGTTCCTTGTTTGGCTCGGAGTCGTGACGCTCCGTTCTGGCGACGGGGTTGTCAGTCTCAGCATAGAGCCTTAACCCTGCCTGAAAAACCGTGAAGGCAAAGTGAAAGGGCCGCAATGTGCGGCCCTTTTGACGTCGGTCAGCCTTCGTCGTCGGCTGACTGGCGGGAGCGGATGGCGTTCACCAGTCGCTTGGCCAGCGCCGGGTAGTCCTCGTCGAAGTGGTGCCCGCCGGGCAGCTGCAGGTTTTCACCCACGGCCTGGGGCTGTGTGCAGCCGCTCTCGTCCTTCTCCTCGATGCCGTACACGCAGAGCACCTTGGGCCCGGGCAGACGGGCCATTTCCGGGCCTGTGGAGGCTTCCTGGCCGGCCTTGCCGAGCCAGCCCTGCACCTCGATCTCGAAGCTGCCGCTGCGGGCGAAGGCCAGCAGGATTACCGAGCTGACGTCCTTCTTGGCGTCCGCCGGCAGGCGGTTGTAGATCGCCGGCAGCACGTCGGCGCCAAAGGAATAGCCGGCCAGCACGAAGTGCTTGGCGCCCCATTTCTCGCGGTAGTGCTGCATCAGTACGGCGAGATCGGCGGCGCTCTGTTCCGGCGTCTTGTGCTCCCAGAAGTAGCGCAGGGCATCCACGCCCACCACCGGGTAGCCCAGCTCAGCCATCTGCGCGGCGACGTCGCGGTCGAGGTCGCGCCAGCCGCCGTCGCCCGAATAGAACAGGGTGACGGTTTCCGAGGGCTTGGCGGCCGGGACTTCCACCACCGGCACGTTGTCGCCGCCGCCTTGCAGCTGCTGGCGCAGTTGATCGGCGAGGACCTTGGGCAGCGGGGTGTCGTAATCGCTGATCACCGTCTCGGCGTTCTTCAGGCCGCGGGCAAAGCGCGCGCTGGCGTCGTCCGGGTTGTCATTCCAGGCGGCCAGCCAGTGGCCGTGGGCGGCAGTCGTCGGCAGCGGGGTGGCGGCGCAGTCGGGCTTCTCCAGGGAGAACCCGACCGACAGGGCCTTGGCCTTGTCGTCGGTCTGCCCGGCGAGCCAGCGGAACGCCCAGGCGCTGCCAGGACCAATGCCGGCGACCAGGGTCGGCTGGCCGTCGAGCAGCTCGCTGGCAGCCTTGATACGGGCCTGCTGGGTGGCGCAGTCCTTGTCCGGGAAGACGAACTGCACCACGCGGGCCCCGCTGTCGTGAGCCAGGGCCAGCAACTGGCCGTCGTCGAGTTTCTGGTCGGCCTGCACGGCCAGCAGTACACGGGCGTTCGGTTGCTTGCCGGGGATGGCCAGGGCGACGGCGCTGCCGTCGGTGAGCTGGCGGTGTTCGAGGGAAGCCTGGGAAGCCGGGCGGCTCCACAGCAGCAGACCCACGGCGATGATGATCAGCAGGAGGAGGGCGAGCAGGTGTCGCCAGCGTCGTTTCAACATATCAGCGTTTTACCAATCCACTCAGGCCGCCTGCGATGAGGGCGGCCGTATCGGCCAGGGCCACCAGCGGATCCAGTCCGGCGGGCACGGCCAGGTAACGGGGTTCCCAGTCGGGCTGGAACTTGTCCTTGAAGCGCCGCAGCCCCTGGAAATTGTAGAACTGCTCACCCCGGCGAAAAACCAGCGCGCCGAGACGTTGGGTCAGCGGGGCGCCACGGCGCGGCTGCAAGCCGGCCAGGGGCACCATGCCGAGGCTGAAGCGGGTGTGCCCGCTCTCCTTGTAATGCAGGATCAGGCCGAGCATGAGGAACTCCATGGTCAGCTTGGGTGCGTCGGGGGCCACGCGCATCAGGTCGATGCTCGCCAGTTCCTTGCCGGAGGTTTCCAGCAGGTTGGCAAAGGCCACGGCGCGGCCCTGGAAGCGGACCACGACGACGCGGAAATAATGCAGGTATTCGGGGGTGAAGCGGCCGAGGGAGAAGCCCTTCTCGCGGACGTTCTTGCCGCCCAGCCAGGCATCGGAGATCGCGCGCAGCTCATCCATCGGCGCGTGGCCGGCGTCATGGAACTCCAGGCTCAGGCCGTCGCGCTGGCCGCGGTTCCAGGTGTAGCGCAGGTCTTTCATCTCCTTGCCCTTGCTCTCCAGGTCGAAGCGGCGCAGATCGACGCGCGCCTCCTCGCCGAGCTTGAGCGCGGTCAGACCAATGTCCATGTACAGCGGCAGGTTCTCCGCGCGCACCTGGTAGAACACCGGGCGCGCGTGGTGCAGGTCGCACAGGTCGCGGAATTGCCAGATCAGTTCGGCGCGGGCCTGGGCCGGGCCAACCGGATCGAACAGCGCCACCAGGCTGCGGCCACGGCGGGCGTACATCAGGAAGGCGTCGTTGCCCTCATGGAAGAGCAGCGCCTTGTCGCCGGACAGGGCCAGGCCGCCGTCGGGTTGCGCGGAATTGGCCAGGATGCCGGCGGCAGTATCCAGCTCCTCGCGAGTGGGCGCGTGGATCGCCGGCGGCGCGGTGCGCAGCAGCCAGTACAGCGCCAGCGCGGCCAGCAGCAGGCAACTGCCAAGGGCGGCACGCAGGCCGCGGGGGGCATCGGCGTCCAGGGCGAACTGCCACCAGAGTTCGTGACTGTAGGGCACGTCCTGGTAGGCGAACAGCAACAGCCAGATCGACGCGGCGATAACGCAGGCCGCCGCGCCCAGGTAGATCGGCGAGAACGGCAGGTCCATCAGGCGGCTGCGGCGGTAGAAGGCGCTGCGGAAGATCACCAGCAGGCCGGCGGTGAAGCTGAGGATCAGCGCTTCCTCCCAGTCGAAGCCCTTGAGCAGCGACAGCGCCGCGCCGGCGATCAGCAGGCCGATCGTCAGTGCCCAGGCGGCAGACAGGCGGCGACGCAGCCCGTAGGCGAGCAGCAGGCAGAGCACGCCGATCAGACTGGCGGCCAGATGCGAGGCATCGATCAGGCGGTGCGGCACGAGGAAGCCGACTTCGTCCAGGCGGGTATCGATGGAGGGCGTGGCGCCGGAGAACAGCAGCACGATGCCGGAGATGAATACCAGCAGCGAAAGGATCTGCGCGGCGAAGCCTGAGGTGATGCGTACCGCCTGCTTGGCCACCAGGATGCGCCGTGCCTCGAGGAACAGCAGCAGCAGGCAGGCGGCAATCAGTGGCAGCACCACATAGATCAGGCGGTACAGCAGCAGCGCGGCGGCCAGCGGGGCGGCGCCCAGTTGGTTGGCGAATGCCGCGAGCAACACCGCTTCGAACACGCCGACGCCACCCGGTACGTGGCTGAGCACGCCAGCGGCCAGGGCGATCAGGTACACCAGCAGGAAGGCGCCGAAGGGCGGCGCCTCCGGCAGCAGCAGATAGAGCACGGTGGCGGCGGCGGCGACGTCCAGTGCGGTGATCACCAGTTGCAGCAGCGACAGGCGCAGGCCCGGCAGGCGCAGTGTGCGGCGGCCGAAACGGACCAGGTGGCTGTCGGGCGAAGGCTGCTCCGGCAGGCGGCGGCGTTCGATGGCCACGACCAGCAGCAGGCAGAAGCCGATGATGCCCAGCGCCAGCACGGCGACCAGCCACTGTGGCAGGTGCAGGGCCAGGGAGGCGTCGGAGAGATCGCTCAGCGCGGCGAGCGCGGCCAGCACTGGCAGGGCGCAGCCCAGCGAGAGGCTGGCGAACAGCGTCATCAGCGCGACGTCGCCGGCGCCCAGGCCCTGGCGGGCATACAGGCGATAGCGCACCGAACCGCCCGAGAGCATCGACAGGCCCACGGCATTGCCGATGGCGAACGCCGAGAAGCCCCCGGTCAGCAGTGCCGGCACGGGCAGCTTCACGCCGGCGAAGCGGCTGGCCGACCATTCGTAGCCGAGCAGGAATATGAAGCCGACCACGGTGGCGGCAAAGGCGCCGAACAGTGCGGTGCTGGGCACGTCGAGCAGGGCGTCGTGCAGGGAATAGGCGTCGATGTCGCGCAGCAGGTGATAGCAGGCGATCAGCGCCAGGCTGAACAGCACCAGGGTTACGCCCAGGCCGAGTGCCTGGCGATTGCTGTTGATCCAGTCGAGCCAGGCCGCTCGTGGCGCGACGTCTTCGGCGGCAGGTGCAGCGGGTGTATCAGGTGTGGCGGGGTTGGCGCTCATCGGGCACCTCAATCGATTTAGCGCGACAGAGTAGGGGCACTGACGCGAATTCCCAAGTCCCCGGAAGAGTATTTTCCCGATCCGTGAGACGCCACCCGTGGGCGATCAATTTTTCCGGCACAACGAAAAAAGCCACTCCTAAGAGTGGCTTTCTTCTTGGTGTCTGGTTGCGGGAGCAGGATTTGAACCTACGACCTTCGGGTTATGAGCCCGACGAGCTACCAGACTGCTCCATCCCGCGGCGGCAATTCTACGGATATGAGGCGTGGTGTCAAACGATATTTTCGTTTTCGATCAAAGATTTAAATGCGCGCAAACGAAAAAGGGCCACTCCGAAGAGTGACCCTTTTTCTGTGTCTGGTTGCGGGAGCAGGATTTGAACCTACGACCTTCGGGTTATGAGCCCGACGAGCTACCAGACTGCTCCATCCCGCGCCGGCCATTCTACGGAAATGAAAGCCTCTGTCAATCGATATTTCTGCTTCGATCAATAATTTAAATCGCGCGCAAACGAAAAAGGCCACTCCGAAGAGTGGCCTTTTCACGGTATCTGGTTGCGGGAGCAGGATTTGAACCTACGACCTTCGGGTTATGAGCCCGACGAGCTACCAGACTGCTCCATCCCGCGGCAGCCATTCTACGCCGGTGGGCTTTGGTGTCAATGAAAAAAGAGAAAAAGTGATTTTCTTTCAGATATTTAGCTGAGTGAAAGGGCGGCGGGGCAGGTGGCGGCGCGGGGGATTTTCCTGGCTGTGGATAACCGAAGCTGCAGCTTTTTGCATTACCATGGGCGGGATTTCCGCCGCCTGCCCAGGCGGCTTCCGATGGTGATGCAGGCGCCTTCTTCGTGACTCGGCAGAGAAAGATCATCCACATCGATTGCGACTGCTTCTACGCCGCCATCGAGATGCGCGACGACCCGAGCCTTGCGGGCAAACCGCTGGCTGTGGGGGGCTCGCCGGACAAGCGTGGCGTGGTCGCGACCTGCAACTACGAAGCCCGTGCCTACGGCTTGCATTCGGCCATGGCCATGCGCACTGCCGTGAAACTCTGCCCGGACCTCACCATCGTGCGTCCGCGCATGGACGTCTATCGCGAGACCTCGCGGGACATCCACGCGATCTTCCGCGACTACACCGACCAGATCGAGCCGCTATCCCTGGACGAGGCCTATCTCGATGTCAGTGACAGCGAGCGCTGCGGCGGCAGCGCTACGCGTATCGCCCAGGAAATTCGCCAGCGTGTCTGGGAGACCCTGCACATCACGGTGTCTGCCGGGGTGGCGCCGAACAAGTTCATCGCCAAGATCGCCAGCGACTGGCGCAAGCCCAATGGCCTGTTCGTGGTCACGCCCGATGAGGTGGACGGCTTTGTCGCCGAACTGCCGGTGAAGAAGCTGCATGGCGTGGGCAAGGTTACCGCCGAGAAGCTGGCGCGCCTGGGGATTCGCACCTGCGCGGACCTGCGCGATTGGTCGCGGATCCAGCTGGCCAAGGAGTTCGGCAGTTTCGGCGAGCGGCTCTGGGGCTTGTCGCGGGGCGTCGATGACCGGCCGGTGCAGGTGGACAGCCGTCGTCAGTCGATCAGCGTGGAGAACACCTTCGATCAGGACCTGCCGGACCTGGCAGCGTGCCAGGAGGAATTGCCGTCACTGCTGGGCGAACTGGAGCGGCGCATGACGCGCCTGGACACGAGCTACCGGCCGGGCAAGCCGTTCATCAAGCTGAAGTTCCACGACTTCACCCAGACCACCCTGGAGCAGGCAGGCGCGGCGCGAGACCTGGAAAGCTACCGGTTGCTGCTGGGACAGGCCTTCCAGCGCGGCAACAAGGCGGTGCGGCTGATTGGCGTGGGCGTGCGCCTGGTCGATCTGCGCGGCGCCCACGAACAGCTCAGTCTCTTCTAGCTCCCAAGAGCCTCAGCCTTCGGGCCACATGCGCATGGCGCGGCCGGAGACCGGCCACAGGCGCAGCTCGCCTTCGTCGGTGATATCCCAGCGTTGCACTTCGCCGAGCATCTTGAGGAACTGCTGTTCCTGCTCCATCACCAGGTCGGCGCACAGCTTGCGGGTGGCGCCGGGCTGGCCGAAGGTCAGCTGCTCGCCCTCGAGCTTGTAGCTGGCGAACCAGTGGTTGCAGCCGGCGCTGCCGTAGGCGCGGCCGTTGCCGTCCAGGGTCAGGCTGATGTGGGTGTAGTCGATCAGCGGGCGTTCACCGATCCACTCCACGCGGTAGGCCTGCTCCGCTTCGGGAACCGGCTTGCTTGCGCAGCCGGCCACGGCCAGCGCGGTGCAGGCGCTGGCGATCAGGGCTTTCATGCGGTCTCCTTGCTCTGGCAGTCCGGGCAGAGGTGGCGGTTGCCGACCTTCGTCCATCCGAGTTCGGCGATGCGCAGCTCGGCGGCGGGCTGCTGGGCAGCCTTGCCGAGAGTGGCATCGACGGCGAATTCGAAGTCCAGTGTAGCTTCGCAGCCGTCGCAGTTGACCTTCCATTCATGGATGCCCAGTTCCCGGAAAACCGGGCCCTTGGCCACGGCCATCCACTGCCCCGGCGGGTTGATCAGGTGGCGGACTTTTTCCACTTCCAGGGTCATGCTCAGGCTCTTGCTGCCCTTGAGGCTGACCAGCAGGGTGTCGCCAGCCTTGATCGAGCCACCGATGCCGGTGACCTGGTAACGGCCCGGAGTCAGTGCGCGGCACTCGTTGAGGGTGAATTGCGGGTTGAGCAGGGTGTAGCGGAAATCGTGCTGAGCCATGGGTCCTCCGGGAAAGCGCGGCATTCTAGGGCGCGTGGCGTGCGGATGCGAGTGCCTTCTGCTCAGTTTTTCACCAGGTTGACCGGATTGCCGGCCCGCCAGGCGGCAATGTTGGCCAGGGTGGTCTGGGCGATCCCGGCCAGCGCCTCGCGGGTGAGGAAGGCCTGGTGCGCGGTGATGATCACGTTGGGGAAGGTCAGCAGGCGTGCCAGGACGTCGTCCTGCAGCGGCTGGTCGGAGCGGTCGGCGAAGAATATCTCGGCTTCTTCTTCATAGACGTCCAGGCCCAGGTAGCCCAATTGGCCGCTTTTCAGCGCCTCGATCAGCGCCGGGGTATCCACCAGCGCGCCGCGGCCGGTGTTGATCAGCATGGCGCCGCGCTTCATGCGCGCAAGGCTCTGGGCGTTGATCAGGTGTTTCGTGGCCTCGTTGAGCGGGCAGTGCAGGCTGATGATGTCGGACTGCGCGAGCAGTTCGTCCAGCTCGACGAAACGCCCGCCCAAAGCCTCGATGGCGCGGTTGGGGTAAGGGTCGTAGGCCAGGATGTGGCAGCCGAAGCCGCTCATGATGCGGGCGAAGACCTCGCCGATCTGGCCGCTGCCGATCACCCCGACGGTACGTCCGTGCAGGTCGAAGCCAGTCAGGCCATGCAGGGAGAAGTCGCCTTCGCGGGTGCGGTTGTAGGCACGGTGAAGGTGCCGGCATAGCGCCAGGACCAATCCCACGCCATGTTCGGCCACGGCGTGGGGCGAATAGGCCGGTACGCGCACCACGGCCAGCCCCAGCGCGTGGGCGGCGGCCAGGTCGACATGGTTGTAGCCGGCCGAGCGCAGGGCAATCAGTTTCGTCCCGCCGGCTGCCAGGTGCTCCAGCACCGGACGCGACAGGTCGTCGTTGACGAAGGGGCAGACCACCTCGAAGCCCATGGCCAGGGCGACGGTGTCCTCGCGCAGCTGCGCCTGCTGGAAATGCAGCTCGAAGCCGAGTCCATGGTTGGCGGCCAGGAAGCTGTCACGGTCGTAGGTCTGATTGCTGAACAGGATGATGCGCATCGCAGGGTCGTCCGTCTTCAATGAGGCTGGCCGGCTTCGGCTTCCAGGTGGCCCTCGGTCGCCAGGGCCAGCTCGGCCATGGCCTTGTCCAGTTCGTCCAGGGCGGTGGCCGCGTCCGGGTCGCCCTGCTTGAGCAGCGTTTCGGCGCGCTGGCAGGCGGCGCGCAGCATCGGCACGCCACAGTAACGGGTGGCGCCGTGCAGGCGGTGGATACGTTCGAGCATGGTGTTGCGGTCGTTGCGCTCGCGGGCCTGGCGAATGACTTGGCGGTCCGCGGAGAGCGAGGCGAGCAGCATGCCGAGCATGTCTGCGGCCAGCTCCGGCTTGCCGGCGGCCAGGCGCAGGCCTTCCTCCGGGTCGAGCACGCTGAGGCCGTCGATGGAGGATTCTGCTTGGCGCGGACGCTCGTCGCGCGGCTCACCCAGTGCGAGGCCGGTCCACTTGAGGATTACCTGGACCAGTTGGCGCTCGTCGATGGGTTTGGTCAGGTAGTCGTCCATGCCGCCCTGCAGCAGGGCGCGCTTCTCGTTGGCCAGGGCATGGGCGGTGAGGGCGATGATCGGCACCGGGCTGACCTCGCGGTCGCCTTCCCACTGGCGGATCGCCTCGGTGGCCTGGCGGCCGTCCATGATCGGCATCTGCACGTCCATGAAGACCAGGTCGAAACGCTCGCGCTGCACCGCTTCGACGGCGGCCAGGCCGCTGTCCACGGCGATCACCTCGGCGCCCATGTCGGTCAGCAGGGTCTTCACCAGCAGCAGGTTGGCCGGGTTGTCGTCGACGCAGAGCAGGCGTGGCGTGCGTTCGAGCTTGCCGTTGACGTTCTTGTCCTTGCGCAACGGGCGCAGGTGCAGCAGTTCGTTCATCGCCTGCTGCAGCTTGCGGGTGCAGGCGGGTTTGCTCTGCACCTGGGCGTCGGGCAGCACGTCGTTGTAGTGCGCCTGTTCGATGGTCGGGCAGAGCACCAGGCTCTTGCAGCCGTGCTGCTCCAGTTCGCGGATGGACTGGCGCAGCGCCTCGGGCGGGTGTTCGGCGGCAGTCACGCCGAGCAGCGCCAGGGTGATCGGCGCCTTGTCGGACGGCCCGGCCAACAGGGCCTTCTCCAGGGCGGCGAGGTCGGGGAATTCGGTGACTTCCAGGCCGCAGTCTTCCAGTTGGTGGTGCAGGGCAGTGCGGGTCAGTTCGTGGGGTTCGTAAAGCGCCACACGCAGGCCGCCGGCCAGGGCGTGCGGTAGGTCGTCGCCATCGTCGCGGGCCTTGGGCAGGTTGAGGCTGATCCAGAATTCCGAGCCGTCTCCGGCGCTGCTTTCCACGCCGATCTCGCCGCCCATCTGTTCGATCAGGCGCTTGGAGATCACCAGCCCGAGACCGGTGCCGCCGGCTTGGCGCGAGAGGGAGTTGTCGGCCTGGCTGAACGCCTGGAACAGCGCACGCAGGTCGGCGTCGGTCAGGCCCACGCCGGTGTCCTGCACGCTGATGCGCAGCTGTGCGCGGTCGTCGCTCTCGTCTTCGAGCATGGCGCGCACGGCGATGCTGCCGTCGTGGGTGAACTTGATGGCGTTGCTCACCAGGTTGGTCAGTACCTGCTTCAGCCGCTGCGGGTCGCCCACCAGCTGCAGCGGGGTGTCGCGGTAGATCAGGCTGACCAGCTCCAGATGCTTTTCGTGGGCGGCGGGGGCGAGGATGGTCAGGGTGTCCTGGATCAGTTCGCGCAGGTTGAACGGGATGTTCTCCAGCACCAGTTTACCGGCCTCGATCTTCGAGAAGTCGAGAATCTCGTTGATGATTCCCAGCAGGCTCTCGGCGGACTTGTGGATGGTGCCCAGGTAGTCCTGCTGGCGGCTGGTCATCTCGCTCTTCTGCAGCAGGTTGGTGAAGCCGAGGATGCCGTTGAGCGGAGTGCGGATCTCGTGGCTCATGTTGGCGAGGAACTCGGACTTGATCCGGCTCGCCTCCAGGGCCTCCTTGCGCGCGAGGTCGAGCTCGATGTTCTGGATCTCGATGGTCTCCAGGTTCTGCCGCACGTCGTCGGTGGCCTGGTCGATGTTGTGCTGCATCTCTTCCTGGGCGCTTTGCAGCGCCTCGGCCATGCGGTTGATACCGCCGGCCAGTTCATCCAGTTCGTGGCTGCCGAGGGCGGGCAGGCGAGTTTCCAGGCGGCCTTCCTTGAGCTGGGCGACGCCCTGGGCGATCTGCCCAAGGGGCGCATTGATCGCGCGGCTCATGCGCAGCGCGAGGAGGGCGGTGACGGCCAGCCCCGCGCCGATCAGCAACAGGCTGGTGAACAGGCTGCGATAGCCGCGCAGCAGGGTGCCGTGGTGCGACAATTCCAGCTCGACCCAGCCCAGCAGCTTCTCGGCGTCATCGTCCGGGTCGCCGGACAGGCTGCGGTGCTTGCCCAGCACCGGCAGGAGGAAGTGGGTGGTATCCAGGTTGCTCGCCATGCTCAGGTGCGAACCGTCGCCCGAAGGCATGGGGGTGAGGATGCTGGGGCCGGCGTGGACGAGTTTTTCCCGGTCCGGGTCAAGGAAGGTCACGGCGCGTACGTCGGGTTGGTCCAGCGCTTCGTTGGCGATGCGCTCGAGCAGCTCGTTGTTGTGGTTGGCCATGGCCGGGGCGGACAGCGGCGCGAGTTGTTCGGCGATCAGTTGCCCGCGCTCGATCAACTGGGCGTGCATGTCCGACAGCTGCACCCAGGTGAAATAGCCGCCCAGCACCAGCGCCAGCAGGCTGGTGGGCAGCAGGGTGAGCAGCAGTACCCGTCCCTTGATGCCGAGATCCTTGAACACGCGCTTCCTCCGATGCGTTTATCCCCGGCAGTGTAGCGGTTCAGACCCTCATCGGAAGCCCTTTGCCTTGCCGAGATCGCGTGGAATCGTGAATACTTCACGCAATTGCTAATCACTCTTATTTGATATGAATGCCATTGCTTCCTCCGGTCTGCGGCTGCTGACCATCGAGGACGACCCGACCCTGGGCGCCCACCTGTCTTCCCACTTGAGCGAACGCGGCTTCGAGGTCACCTGGTGCCAGGACGGCGACGAGGGCCTGGCCCAGGCGCGCGGCGGCGACTACGACCTGGTGCTGATGGACATCATGCTGCCCGGCACCGGCGGCCTGGATATCCTCCGCACCTTGCGCCGCGAGCGTGCGGTGCCGGTTATCCTGATGTCCGCCCTGGGCGCTGAGCAGGATCGCATCGCTGGCTTTTCACAGGGCGCTGACGACTATCTGCCCAAGCCTTTCAGTCTCGCCGAGCTGAGCGTGCGTGTGGATGCGGTGCTGCGCCGTGTGGCGCTGGAGCGCGGCAGCCAGGCGCTGGCCAGCGCGCCCACCGGCTTGCAGATGGACCCGCAGAAGGACGACGTTGGCCTCGACGGCCAATGGGCGGGCCTCACCGGCACCGAGTACCGTCTGCTGGAAACCTTCCTTGGCAGCCAGGGCGAGACCCTGAGCAAACCCTTCCTTTACCAGCACGTGCTGCACCGCGCCTTCACCGCCCACGACCGCAGCCTGGACATGCATGTCAGCCACCTGCGCCGCAAGCTGCAGGCCATCGGCTATGTTCGCCACCAGCTGCACACCGTCTGGGGCAAGGGCTACGTGTTCGCTGAGGCCGAGGACTGACATGCCCGGTCGCCACTCGCTGTTCTGGAAACTCGCCGTCGCCCTGGTGATGCTGTGCCTGTCGGTGATCTGGCTGTCCTGGAGCTGGGGCAAGCAGATGGAGCGCGACAGCTACTTCCTCTCCGAAGCCGCGCGGCAGGTGCTCGCGGGGTACGCCGACGAGGCCCAGCAGGCCTGGCGTGCCGGCGGCCCGGCGGGCGTCGACGCCTGGCTGGCGCAGATGAAGCAGCGCGAGCCGGTGTGGATGGTCGTGGTCGATGCGCGCCTGCAGTCGCTGGGCACGCGGCCATTGCCGATAGAGGATGTGGCGCACCTGACGTTCCAGCGCGGGCTGGATTGGCCGGTAAGCTCGCGTTCGGTGAATCTCCCGTTCATCGGCATTCCCTTCCCCGACGAGCCGAATGCCGGCCGCTTGGTCGTGCAACTGCCGCAGCGCTTCCTGCCCGGCGGTCTGACTTTCCTGCGCCAGTCCATCAGCCATGCGCTGGTCCCGGGAATACTCGCGCTGCTGCTCTGCGGGCTGATCTACCGCCGCCTGGTGCGCCCGCTGAAGCGCCTGCGCGAACACGCCAACGCCCTGCAGGCAGATAATCTCGGCTCGGTCGCCGGCCCGGAATTGATTGCCCGCCGCGACGAACTGGGCGAGTTGGGCCGCGCGCTGGACCACATGGCCGAGCGCCTGCGCGGCCATGTCGGCCTGCAGCGCCAGTTGCTGCGCGACCTGTCCCACGAACTGCGCACACCGCTCAGCCGCCTGCGGGTGGCGGGGGACAGCCCGATCAGCGAAGCCGCACTGCGCCAGCGCGTGGAGCGCGAGGTGGAAGTGATGCAGCGCCTAGTCGCCGACACCCTTGAACTGGCCTGGCTGGACACCGAGCGCCCGCGCCTGGAACTGGAAGAGATCGACCTGCGTTCGCTGTGGGACCTGCTGGTGGACGATGCGCGCTTCGAGGCGGGCTGGAGTGCCGAACGCTTCCTTTATCAGGTCCCGGCGGGTTGCCGTGTGCGCGGCCATCTCAACGGTCTTGCCCAGGCGCTGGAAAACCTGCTGCGCAATGCCATCCGCCATTCCCCGGAAAACGGTCGCATCCGCCTGAGCGGTCGGCGCGAGTCCGCTGGCTGGCACCTCTGCCTGGAGGACGATGGCCCGGGTGTGGCGGAAAGTGACCTGGAGCGCATCTTCCTGCCGTTCACCCGGCTCTCCGATGCGCGCACCGGCGAAGGCTTCGGCCTGGGCCTGAGCATCGCCCGCAGCTCGCTGCGCATGCAGGGCGGCGAACTCTGGGCCGATTGCGCCGAGGCCGGGCTGCGCGTGCACCTGCGCCTGCCGGATGCGGCAGCGGCCTGAGCCGGGCCGCGGACGCCGAACACGGCTTGTTAGGAAGTTTCGTATGGCGAGGCGTCGTTTGCCGGTATCATAGGGGGTCTTCCCCCTCTGCGATTCGGAACCGAGTGCCTCCATGATCGTGCAGTACCCGACTATCGCCGATTGCGTCGGCAATACCCCGCTGGTGCGCCTGCAGCGCCTGGCCGGGGAAACCTCCAACACCCTGCTGGTGAAACTCGAGGGCAACAACCCCGCGGGTTCGGTGAAGGATCGCCCGGCGCTGTCGATGATCACCCGTGCCGAACTGCGCGGCGACATCAAGCCTGGTGACACGCTGATCGAGGCCACTTCCGGCAACACCGGCATCGCCCTGGCGATGGCGGCGGCGATCAAGGGCTACCGCATGATCCTGATCATGCCCGACAACTCCACCGCCGAGCGCAAAGCCGCCATGACTGCCTACGGCGCCGAGCTGATCCTGGTGACCAAGGAGCAGGGCATGGAAGGCGCCCGCGACCTCGCCGACCAGATGGCCCGCGAAGGCCAGGGCAAGGTGCTCGACCAGTTCGCCAACGGCGACAACCCGATCGCCCACTACCATTCCACCGGCCCGGAAATCTGGCAGCAGACCGGCGGCGAGATCACCCATTTCGTCAGTTCCATGGGCACCACCGGCACAATCATGGGCGTATCGCGCTACCTCAAGGAGCAGAACCCCAACGTGCAGATCGTCGGCCTGCAGCCGATGGAAGGCTCGGCCATCCCCGGCATCCGCCGCTGGCCGCAGGAATACCTGCCGAAGATCTTCGACGCCACCCGCGTGGACCGCGTCGTCGACATGCAGCAAACCGAAGCCGAGGACGTGATGCGCCGCCTGGCCCGCGAAGAGGGCATCTTCTGCGGCGTATCCTCCGGTGGTGCGGTAGCGGCCATGCTGCGACTGTCCCGCGAGCTGGAAAACGCGACCCTGGTGGCAATCATCTGCGACCGTGGCGACCGTTACCTGTCCTCGGGCGTGTTCGACGCCAACTGACATGGCCAAGCAGAGATCCGGCCTGCGCTTCCAGCCCAGCGGCGGAGCGCGCAGCCCCGCGGTACCGGTGGGCAAGAAGCAGCGCCTGAACATCGAGCGCCTGGCCCACGACGGCCGCGGTATTGCCCATGTCGACGGGCGCACCTGGTTCGTCGACAACGCCCTGCCGGGCGAGTCGGTGGAAGCCCGCGTGCTTTCTGCTCGCGCGCAGATCGTCGACGCCCGTAGCGAAAGAATCTTCACCGCTGCTGCCAACCGCCGCGCCGCGCCGTGCCCTGTGGCCGGCACCTGTGGCGGCTGCAGCCTGCAGCACCTGTCCCACGCCGATCAACTGGCACTCAAGCAGCGTACCTTGGCAGAGCAGTTGGAGCGCTTCTCCGGCCTGGTCTCGCAGGAGTGGGCAGCACCGCTGGTCGGGCCGGAATTCGGCTACCGCCGGCGCGCGCGCCTCGCCGTGCGCTGGGACGTGAAGGCCAAGCGCCTGGACGTCGGCTTCCGCGCCGCCGCCAGCCAGGCCATCGTCGCTTTCGACGACTGCCTGGTGCTGGTGCCTGAGCTGCAAGTCCTCGCCCGCGAGCTGCCAGAGCTACTGCGCGGCTTTGCCAAGCCGCAGTCCCTGGGGCACGTCGAGCTGTTCCACGGCACTTCCAGCGCGCTGCTGCTGCGGCATATCGAACCTTTGTCCGATAGCGACCGCGCGCGACTGCTGGAATTCTGTTCGGCACGGGATGTGCAGCTGTGGTTGCAGGGTGACGGCGAACCGACGCTTTGTTCCGATGGCGCAGAAAACAGCGGGAACCGGGAGCTCGGCTTCCGGCTCGAAGCCTGGAATCTGACCCTGGCCTACCGCCCCGGCGACTTCGTTCAGGTGAACGAGCCGGTGAACGAGGCGATGGTCGCCCAGGCGCTGGACTGGCTGAAGCCAGGCAGCGACGAGCGCGTGCTGGACCTGTTCTGCGGCCTGGGCAACTTCGCCCTGCCGTTGGCGCGCCAGGTGCGTGAGGTGGTGGGCGTGGAAGGTGTGCAGACCATGGTCGAGCGCGCCGCCGCCAATGCCCGGACCAACGGCCTGGCCAATACGCGGTTCCATCAGGCTGACCTGACAAAACCGCTTGCCGACGCCCCCTGGGCGGCGGAGGATTTCACCGCCGTGCTGCTCGACCCTCCGCGTGACGGAGCCTTCGAGCCGGCGCGGCAGATGCGTTCACTGGGCGCGGAGCGGGTACTCTATGTGTCCTGCAATCCGGCGACCCTGGCGCGCGACGCTGGCGAGCTGGCCCGACAGGGCTATCGTCTGAAGCGCGCCGGCATTCTCGACATGTTCCCGCAGACGGCTCATGTCGAGGCCATGGCTTTGTTCGAGGCAGGCTAGGACGGCCTGCGCAATCCGACCGGCTCAAGCAAGAAAGGCCGGCGCAGTGAGCGGTGTGTTGTGGCGCACCGTGGGGAAGGGTAGACACGATGGTACAGGTGAGAGCGCACCAGCCGGTCAACACCGACGGCAGCATCAATCTCGAGGCCTGGCTGGACCATGTCCAGACCTTGGTCCCGGGCCTGGATCGCAAGGTCCTGCTGGAAGCCTGCGAGTTCGCTCGCGAGGTGGAAGACAGGGCTGTCAGCACGGCTGACAATTCCTGGGCGGATGGCACCTCCAGCTTCCAGACGGGGCTCGAGATCGCCGAAATCCTGGCGGACCTCAAGCTCGACCAGGAATCGCTGGTCGCCGCGGTAGTCTACCGTGGCGTGCGCGAGGGCAAGGTCAAACTCGAGGACGTGGCGCAGCGCTTCGGCCCTGTGGTCGCGAAGCTGATCGAAGGCGTGCTGCGCATGGCGGCGATCAGCACCAGCCTCAGCCCGCGACAATCCCTGGTGCTCGGCACCCAGGCGCAGATCGAGAACCTGCGCAAGATGCTGGTGGCCATGGTCGACGACGTCCGCGTCGCGCTGATCAAGCTGGCCGAGCGCACCTGCGCAATCCGCGCGGTGAAGAACGGCGACGAAGAAAAGCGCATGCGTGTCGCCCGCGAGGTGTTCGACATCTACGCGCCGCTGGCCCACCGCCTGGGCATCGGCCACATCAAGTGGGAGCTGGAAGACCTTTCCTTCCGCTACCTCGAGCCCGACCAGTACAAGCAGATCGCCAAGCTGCTGCATGAGCGCCGGCTGGACCGCGAGCAGTACATCGCCACCGTGATGCAGCAACTCAAGGACGCTCTGGCTGCCACCGGTATCAAGGCAGACCTGTCCGGCCGCGCCAAGCACATCTATTCCATCTGGCGGAAGATGCAGCGCAAGGGTCTGGACTTCAGCCAGATCTACGACGTGCGCGCCGTGCGCGTGCTGGTGCCGGAAATGCGCGACTGCTACACCGCGCTGGGCATCGTCCATACCCTGTGGCGACACATCCCCAAGGAATTCGACGACTACATCGCCAACCCCAAGGAAAACGGCTACCGCTCGCTGCACACCGCGGTGATCGGTCCCGAGGGCAAGGTGCTGGAAGTGCAGATCCGCACCCACGCCATGCACGAGGAAGCCGAGCTGGGCGTCTGCGCCCACTGGCGCTACAAGGGCACCGACGTCAAGGCCAGCTCCAACCACTACGAAGAAAAGATTTCCTGGCTGCGCCAGGTGCTCGAGTGGCACGAGGAACTGGGCGACATCGGCGGCCTGGCCGAGCAACTGCGGGTGGATATCGAACCCGACCGGGTCTACGTCTTCACCCCCGACGGCCACGCCATCGACCTGCCCAAGGGTTCCACGCCGCTGGACTTCGCCTACCGGGTACACACCGAGGTCGGCCACAACTGCCGTGGCGCCAAGATCAACGGCCGCATCGTGCCGCTGAACTACAGCCTGCAGACTGGCGAGCAGGTGGAAATCATCACCGGCAAGCAGAGCGGCCCGAGCCGTGACTGGCTGAACCAGAACCTGGGCTACGTCACTACCTCGCGAGCGCGGGCGAAGATCGTCCACTGGTTCAAGCTGCAGGCACGCGACCAGAACGTTGCCGCCGGTAAGGCCATGCTCGAACGTGATCTGGGCCGCCTGGCGCTGCCGCCGGTGGACTTCGAGAAGCTCGCCGAGAAGGCCAACTACAAGACCGGCGAGGACCTGTTCGCCGCCCTGGGTGCCGGCGACCTGCGACTGGCCCATGTGGTCAACTACGCGCAGCAGCTGGTGGAGCCCGAACGCGGCACCGAGCAGCTCGAGCTCATCCCGCGCAAGCCGAGCAAGATCGGCCACGGCAAGCGCGGCGACATCCAGATCCAGGGCGTCGGCAACCTGCTCACGCAGATGGCCGGCTGCTGCCAGCCGCTGCCGGGCGACCCGATCGTTGGTTACATCACCCTCGGCCGCGGCGTGACCATCCACCGCCAGGACTGCGCCACCGCGCTGCAACTGGCCGGCCGCGAGCCGGAGCGGATCATCCAGGTCAGCTGGGGGCCGGTGCCGGTCAGCACCTATCCGGTGGATATCGTCATCCGCGCCTACGACCGTTCCGGCCTGTTGCGCGACGTCTCGCAGATGCTGCTCAACGAGCGCATCAACGTGCTGGCGGTGAATACCCGTTCGGACAAGGAAGACAACACCGCGATCATGCGTCTGACCATCGAGATCCCCGGTCTGGATTCGCTGGGACGCTTGCTGGCGCGCATCTCGCAGTTGCCGAACATCATCGAGGCGCGGCGCGACCGCGCGGGTGCCAAGGATGCATAAGCTCGAAGACCTGCTGTACCTCATGGCCCGGCTGCGCGACCCGCAGCACGGTTGCCCCTGGGACCTGAAGCAGAGCTACGCGACTATCGTCCCGTACACCCTCGAGGAAGCCTACGAAGTCGCCGATGCCATCGAGCGCGGTGATTTCGACCACCTGCGCGAGGAGCTGGGCGACCTGCTTTTCCAGGTCGTCTACTACGCGCAGCTGGCGCGGGAGGAGGGGCGCTTCGAGTTTGACGCGGTGGTTGATGGCATCACCAGCAAGCTGATCCGCCGCCATCCCCATGTGTTCCCCGACGGCGATCTCTACGGCGAGTCCGACCCGGCGAAGCTGGCGGAAGCGGCGGTGAAACAGCGTTGGGAAGAACTGAAAGCCGAGGAACGCGCTGCCAAGGCCGCCGAACCCGTGCAGCTCTCCCTGCTGGACGATGTGCCCAACGCTCTGCCGGCGCTGAGCCGCGCGGCCAAGCTGCAGAAGCGCGCCTCCCAGGTCGGCTTTGACTGGGCCGACGCGTTGCCGGTGGTGGACAAGGTCCGCGAGGAACTGGACGAGGTACTGGAGGCCATGGCCGGCGGCGACACCGAAGCCCAGGCAGAGGAAGTTGGCGACCTGCTGTTCGTGGTGGTCAACCTGGCGCGCAAGCTCAAGGTCGACCCGGAGACCGCCCTGCGCGCCGCGAATGCCAAGTTCGAACGACGCTTCCGTTACATCGAGACTGCCTTGCGTGACCAGGGCCGCACGCTGGAAGACAGCAATCTGGAAGAGATGGACGAGCTGTGGGGCGCTGCCAAGCGTGACGAGAAGAACCCGCTCAGCTGTGGATAAGTTCTTGTCTTGCTGAAACGTCGACCATGAAAAAGCCCCGCAATGCGGGGCTTTTTTTGCTCTTCGCAGGAGCGAGCTTGCTCGCGAACCCCTTGATGCCGTAGCTGCCGGGAAATCTGTTCGCGAGCAAGCTCGCTCCTACAGAAATATCGATCAGCCGAACAGCCAGCGCAGGATCAGCACCAGCAGCACCACCGCCAGCACCGGCCGGCCGATGCGGTAGGCCTTGGGATAGGCGCGCTTGAACACCTTGACCTTGCTGCCCACGGCGTCACCGAGGCGAATCAATACCGAGTAGGCCTGGTTGATCCCGCCCACGCGCTCACCCTCAACGTTCTGCGGCGCCGTGGCGCGACCGAGGAAGGCGCTGACGCGGCGGTTTACGCGGGTCAGCAGCGGCGACTTGAGCGGACGTTCGATGTCACAGAAGAGGATCAGGCGCGATTCGTCCGTCTCGTTCTTCACCCAGTGAACGAAGGTCTCGTCGAACATCACGTCCTGGCCGTCGCGCCAGGCGTAAGGCTGGCCGTCGACGAAGATGCGGCACTCGTCGGAGTTCGGCGTGGCGAGGCCCAGGTGGTAGCGCAGCGAGCCGCCGTAGGGGTCGCGGTGCTTGTTCAGGTGGCTGCGCGGTGGCAGGCGAGTGAACATCGCGCCCTTGACGTTGGGGATGCTGCTCACCAGCTCCACGGTCTTGGGGCACAGCTGCTGTGCCGAGGGCAGGGGGCCGTCGTACCAGGTCAGGTAGAAGCGGGTCCAGCCCTTCTTGAAGAAGGAGCCGAAGCCGGCTTCGTTGTTGTTCAGGGCATCGCGGATGTAGCCCTCGTCGAACAGCTGCTCGGCTTCCTCGCGGATCATCTGCCAGTTGTCGCGCAGCTTGTCGAGTTCGGGGAAGCGCTCGCGGTCCAGGTAGGGCTTGGACGGCACGCTGGAGTTCAGGTACATCAGCGAATTGTACGGGGCGAACCAGGCGGAGTGGTTCACCACCTGGCGCAGGAAGGGCAGTCGAACCTTGCCGCGCAGGTGCACGTAGAGGATGGCGACGAGGAAGATGGCCAGTATCGCGAGAACGATGAGCTTCAGCATCGAGGTTACGAGTCCGCTCCAGATGAGTGAATTCGAGCCAGGCACTTGCGCTGCGCTGGCACAGGCCCGAGGATTATACCCCCTGAGGACAGTCCCGCTGCACCTATGCGTTGGTCTGGGATTTGTCTGGCATCAATTGGGCTGTTGGAGAGCCTTGATTCATGAGCATGTCATTGCGTGATCAGTTGCTGAAAGCCGGGCTGGTCAACGAGAAGCAGGCCAAGCAGGCCGGCAAGCAGAAACAGAAGCAGCAACGCCTGGAGCACAAGAACCAGGTAGCCAAGGACGACAGTCAGCGTCAGGCAGCCCTGCAGGCCCAGGCCGAGAAGCAGGCTCGCGACGCCGAACTGAATCGCCAGCAGCAGGAGAAGTCCGAGAAGAAGGCCAAGGCCGCGCAGATCAAGCAATTGATCGAGGGCACGCGCCTGCCGAAGCTAGAGTCGGACGACTACTACAACTTCGTCGACAACAAGAAGGTCAAGCGCATCGCGGTCAACGACCTGATCCGCGACAAGCTCAGCCGTGGCAGCCTGGCCATCGTCAGCTATGACGGTCGCTACGAGATTGTCCCGCGTGATGCCGCGCTGCGTATCCAGGAGCGCGACGAGCGTCGCATCATCGTCCTCAGCGAGCCCAGCGGCGAGCCGGACGAGAACGATCCGTACAAGGATTATGTGGTGCCCGACGACCTCATGTGGTGAGGTCGTTGCGGCGGTTCAGCCTGCCGCATCCAGCACCACTCTTGCGAACAGCGCCTGCGCCGACAACGGTGTGATGGCGCGCAGACGGTCCAGCCGGAGTTCCCGGCTGGCGTCGTCCACTCGCACTTCCAGAAATTCCTCCAGCGATCCGTCAATGTTTCGCCGCGAGTGCGTGGTGAAGGCCTGGGCGTCGAACGCCAGGCCGTCACGCAACTCAATACGCAGCCAGTAACGGTAGAGGCAGGCGATCTCCAGGTAATCATGGAGATCGCACTGCAGCGGCTGGTAGTCGCCCATGTCGCCGGCCCTATTTGAGGTCGGCCAGTGCGGCGCCGAAGTTCAGGTGCAGCACCTGCCCATCGACCACCAGCGCCGGCACCGATTGCACTCCGGCCGCCTCGGCTTCGGCGACGCGCGGCGACTGCTCGCCCAGGTGCACCACTTCAACCTCTCGATTCAGCAGCGGCAACAGTGCACGCTCGGCTTCGACGCAGACGGGGCAACCGGCATGGTAGTAAACGGCTTTGCTCATGATCGTTCTCCTGATTAGTTATGTATCGATTCGATACTATTTCAGTCTGCGAGCGGAACAGGTCTTCTGTCAAACTGGTTTTTGATCGATACTATCTATCGGGAGGATTAGCCCATGACCGATACGACCCTGTACGACTACCTCGAACGCATCGCCAGTCTGATGCGCGCCTGGGCTCGCGAGCAGCCGCTGATGGCCGATCTGCAGCCAATCCAGCTGAGTGCGCTGAACTACCTGGCGCGCTGCAACCGCTATTCGAATACACCGCTGGGGGTGACGGATTTCCTCGGGCTGACCAAGGGAACGGTGTCGCAGTCGCTCAAGGCACTGGAGGCAAAGGGGCTGATCGAGAAGCGTCCGGACGCCCAGGATCGCCGCAGCGTGCATCTGGAACTGACACGGGAGGGCAGGGGGCTGATCGATGCCCTGGTGCCGCCGGCCTTCCTGCGCAGCGCCGAGGAGGCGCTGGGGGAGCGCAGCGAGTTGCTGGTCGAACTGCTGCGGGAGTTGCTGGCGACCGTGCAGCGCCAGGAGAATGTGCCGGGCTTTGGCCTGTGCCGCACCTGTCGCTTCCATCAGAAGCTGGATGATGGCGCCCTCTGCGGGCTGACGGGAGAACGCTTGGACGCGCGCGAAGGCGAGCTGATCTGCCGCGAGCATGCCGCGCCTGACGAAGCGGCCTGAGTCGATAGTTGTAGGAGCGAGCTCGCTCGCGAACTGAATTGACTCCGAAGTCGCCGGGAGCGCTGTTCGCGAGCAAGCTCGCTCCTACAAGATGCGGTAAGGCACAAATGAAAAAGCCGGGCATGAGCCCGGCTTTTTCATGACGCGGAAGCTATCAGAAGCGATAGGTCATCTGCGCGGTCAGGCCGTGGGCGCTGTTGTCGTACTTGGCGCTGTAGGCCGGCTGCAGTTGCAGGCCTGCCAGTTCCTGGCCGTCGGGCTGGTTCACACCGGCGGTGGATTCCCACAGGTAGGCGTATGCCACGTCGATGGTCATGTCGGCGTTGGGCGAGTAGCCGGCGCCCAGGGTGAAGATCTTGCGATCGCCCACCGGGATGCGCACGGTACGGTGCTCGTTGGTGGTCGGCGACGGATCGTAGGCGAAGCCGGTACGCAGCACCCACTGGTCGTTCCACTGATAGGAGGTGCCGATGGCCGCGGACCAGGTATCGTGCCAGCTCAGGTCTTCGCCGATGGTGTCGAAGGCTGCAATCGGAGCGCCGGTGTTCTGCACTTCGATGGACTTCAGACGGCTCCAGCGCGTCCAGGTGGTGCCACCGTAGACGGTCCAGCGGTCATCCAGTTTCTGGGTGATCGACAGGTCCAGGGATTCGGGCAGGGTGATGTCCAGGCTGGCGTCCATGCGCGAGTCGAACAGGCCGGCCGGCGAGTTGGACACGGTGGTGTGGCCCTTGAGTTCGTACTTCACCTTGGAGTGGTAGGTGGCGCCGATCGAAGTGCTCTCGGTCGGGGTGACCAGGATACCGACGTTGAAACCGGCGGCAGTGTCATCACCCTTGATGCTGATCTCGGTGTCATTCGGCGCGCCGAACAGGCCCTTGGTGGCCAGGTCGTTTTCCAGCTTGCCGTCGATGCGGTTGATGGTCGGACCGAAGCCGACTGCCACCACGTCGTTGAACTTGTAGCTGATGGTCGGCTGGACGGTGATCACCTGGACCTTGCTGTAGGAGCCATGGGAACGGCCCTGGAAGCTGCTTTCGTAGTCGTTGATGATGCCGTACGGCACGTAGATGCCCAGGCCGACGCTGACCTTGTCATCCAGCGGGGTGACGAAGTAGCCGAACGGAACGGCGGCCAGCGGAACGGAATCGCCCTTGTTGGAGCCGGTGGCAGTGCTGTTCGCGTCGCTGATATCGTCCTTGGCAGAGACAACGGCCAGACCGCCGCTGACTTCAGTACGCTTGAGCTTGGACATGCCGGCAGGGTTGCCGTAGATGGTGCTGGCGTCCAATGCCGAGGAAGCGCGGCCCGCGTAGGCGGTACCGGCGCCGCTGGCGCTCTGCTCGTTGATGGCGATGCCGTTGGCAAGCACCTGGGCAGAGGCAGCGCTGATGGTCAGTGCGAGGGTGGTCTTGAGCCATGTTGTTTTCATTGTAAGAGCAACTCCTGTGTTTATCGGCGCGCAAGCTACCAAGATTCCCGGGTCTTGGGTAGTGGTTGGCAGGCGCTCTACCTTGGGCTTCAGGGCTCAAACGAGCGTTCCATCTGAATGATGTCCGTTCGTCGCTGTATGTAAATATTTTCTGACCGGTTGGTCACTATTTGGGTGTGTGATGTTCAGGCGACGCGGCTGAAATTTCCGACGTAGCTGTGCCAGGCGTCGACGAAGTCATGGAGGCGTCCGTGAGGGTGGAACACTTGGCGCCAGATGCGGGCCAGTTCCATGGGGTCATCTGTCAGCGGCAGGGGCAGGCGTTCCGCTTCCACCAGCATCCAGGCGATGGCGGTGCTGTAGCGCAGGTTGACCGTGAGTTCCAGGTGCGGCGCGTCGAGGAAGGCATGCTGGCTGGCCAGCCCTCGGACGCGGCTGGCCAGCTCGGGGTCCAGCGCCAGGAATCCGTCCCAGAGCGTCTGGTGTCGCTGCTCACCAATGCGATACAGCCCGTGGCCATGGCTGTCATCGAGGGCGCTCCCCAGCGCCGACTGACAGGCCGCTGCCCCCAGCAGCAGCGATTCGGCCGCGACACTGTGACGCCCCAGGTAGTGCAGGGTAGGGCGGATCACATACTGGCAGAGATCGTTCGCGGCGATTCCCATGACATCCTCGTCATCAATGACCGGCGGGGCTGGGCGTCTTGGCAGCTTCTGATGATTATCCTCGGCCCCGCCGGAAGCGGACTTAGCCGCTCGATTTGAAGTGTAGTGCGATGAAGATGATGTAAAGGACTGTTTTTAAATTGTTTCGTCGGCGCGGCTTTCCTTCATATTCCTTCTGGCGATTAGATGCTCGGCGCTAACTCCGGCATCGCAGAGAGCTTTTCCTCGGCCTCTTCATGGCCCTGGTCTGCCGCCTTCTGGTACCAGGCGCGGGCCTGCGCCGGGTTCTTTGCCACGCCACGACCCTTGGCGTAGCTCTCGGCGACCTGGAACTCGGCGTCCACATCACCCTGTTCGGCCGACAGCAGGTAGAGGGCGAAGGCCTTCTTGTAGCTGCGGGTCACGCCGGTGCCGTTCTCGTACATGATCGCCAGGTTGAACTGGGCGTCCTTGTCACCCTGGTCGACGGCCTTCTGGTACCAGTACACCGCCTTGGCCGAGTCCTGCTCGACTCCATCGCCATTGTCGTAGGCATTGCCGAGGTTGTACTGGGCGCAGGCATGGCCCTGCTGCGCGGCCTTTTCGTACCAATAGGCGGCCTTCTCGTAGTCCTGGTCGTACTCGTCGCTGCCCGAGTCGTATTCCAGGCCGAGCGTGTACTGGGCGGAGGCGTGGCCGGCCTTGGCGGCTTTCACCAGGTCCTCGCCATAAAGATCGGACCACTGGTCCTGGATGGCGCAGGGGGTGGCTTCGAGCTCTGCGGCGTGGGCGGGGATTGCGCTGCACAGGCCCAGCAGCAGGCTGGCCAGAAGGGTTTGGCGGATGCGCGAAGGCATGTGTTCACTCCTTTGAAGAATGGGCACGAGTCTGACCGATGCCCTGACACCTATCCATAGGAACGGAGGGCGCCGGTGTGAAGCGCCTTCCGTTTTTTCCGCCGGAGCGGGGTGATCAGTCGCCCTTGGCCACCGGGCGCCGGGCATCGGTGATCCACTCGCTCCATGAGCCCGCGTACAGGCGCCCCAGCGGATAGCCCGCCAGGCTCAGGGCGAACAGGTTGTGGCAGGCGGTGACGCCGGAACCGCAGTAGGCCACCAGGTCCTCGGCCGGGCGTCCGCGCAGCAGGCCGGCGAAGCGTTGGTGCAGGTGTTCCGGGCGCAGGAAGCGGCCGTCATTGCCGAGGTTGTCGGTGAAGGCGGCGCACTGGGCGCCGGGGATGTGCCCGGCGACCGGGTCGATGGGCTCGACCTCGCCACGGAAGCGCGGCAGGCCGCGGGCGTCGATCAGCGGCAGTTCGGCCTCGCCGAGTTTAGCGGCCAGTTCGCTGGCGCTGATCAGCAGGCTGTTGTCCGGCTCGCCCCTGAAGTCGCCAAGGCGCAGCGGTGTTTCGGCGGTGGTCAGGCGCAGGCCGGCGTTGCGCCAGGCGGTCAGGCCGCCGTCGAGCAGGTAAACGCCCTCGCTCTTGCCCAGCCATAGCAGCAACCACCAGGCGCGCGCGGCAAAGGCGCCGGGGCCGTCGTCGTACAGCACCACTTCGCTGTCGGCGTTCAGGCCCCAGGCGCGCAGGTGTTCCTGCAGGTGCTGCGGATCGGGCAGCGGATGACGGCCGGTGGTGCCAGGAATCACCGGCGAGGAAAGATCCCGGTTGAGATCGGCGAAATGCGCGCCGGGGATATGGTTCTCCCGGTAGCTGCGTGCGCCGTAGGCCGGGTCTTCGAGGGCGAAGCGGCAGTCGAGCAGGACGAGATTCGGGTCATCGAGGCGGGCGGCCAGTTGCTCGGGAGTTAGCAGGCGGGCTTGGGTCATGGGCGCATTCCTGTGTCGTGACGGGGCCGAAACGCATCATAAGGCTTGTACGATGAAAAGTTGGTGGGAGTTGGCGAACATGCACAACCAGCAATCGGCGCCGCGCAAGGCCGGCCCGCTGCGCGTGGCCCTGGTGGGGCTGGCGACCGTTCTGATCACTCTGGGCTACAGCGTCCGGGTCCTGGCGCTGGGCGCCATCGGCCGGCTGCGCCGCAGCAAGGTCGACGGTTTTACCCGCGATTGGTCGGGCAGTCTGCTGCGTCTGACCGGAGCGCGAATGAGCCGCCATGGCGAGGTGCCGGACTTCGGCGACGGCCGCCGCTACATGATCCTCTGCACCCACTCGAGCTTCTACGATATTCCAGCGATCTTCGTGAGCATGCCCGGGTCGATCCGCATGCTGGCGAAGAAGGAGCTGTTCGCGGTGCCGGTTTGGGGCGCGGCCATGCGCGCGGCGGAGTTCCCCTCCATTGACCGGCACAACCGTCACCAGGCCATGGCCGACCTGGCCAAGGCGCGGGAAATGATGGAAAGCGGCATCGTGCTCTGGGCCGCGCCCGAGGGCACGCGCTCCAAGGACGGCAAGCTGCAGCCGTTCAAGAAGGGCTGCTTCCGCCTGGCCCAGCAGACCGACGCGATCATCGTCCCGGTGGCGATTCGTGGTATCCAGCAACTGCTGCCGGCCGGCGGCCTGAAGCTGAATCTGGGCATGCCGGTGGAAGTGCATGTCGGTGCGCCGATCGATTCCACCCAGTTCACCGAGCACGGCATCGACGCGCTGATGAGCGAGGTGCGCGAGCGCATGCTGGAGTTGCTGGAGCCTTCCGCCGCGCCGGTGCCGGCGCCGGCCCTGAAAGAGCAGGCGCCGGCCTGAAGCGTCAATGGATGGGCAGCCGGCCGATGCGGTCGTTCTCCAGGCTGCCCAGGTAGAGCACGCCGTTCACCGGCTTGGCCGAGGTCACCATGCGCAGGTGCTGGCCGCTGGTGTCATGCAGGCTGCGCACGATCTCGCCTTTCTCGTTCACCTGGATCACCAGGCCGTAGGGCACCGGCTTGGGAAGCACGGCGCGCGGCAGCTTGGTGAGCTGGCGTTTCAGCCAGGGCATCTGCTGGATCATGTCAGCGTCGGCCTTTCGCGGCGAGGGCAGCGCGACCCAGAAGGTGCCGCTGCGATCACTGGCGAGGTTGTCCGGTAGGCCCGGCAGGTTGTCGATGAACACCTCATGCTGCCCGGCCTTCTCGCCCTTGAGCCAGTAGCGGGTGATGCGGTAGCGATAGGTCTCGTTGACCAGCACGAAGTCCTCGTTCTGTGACAGTGCCACACCATTGGCGAAGTACAGGTCCTTGAGCAGCGTTTCGGTCTTGCCGGTAGCCGGGTCGTAGCGCAGCAGGCGGCCGTGGGGGCGGGCTTCGAGAAGGTCGAGTATGTAGTCAGGCTGGTGGAAGCGGCTTGAGGCGTCGCTGAAATAGATGCGGCCATCGCTGGCGATGTCCAGGTCGTCGGTGAAGGCGAAGGGAACGCCGTCCGCTGAATCGGTCAGCACGCGGATCTTGCCCTGCGGATCGATCTCCAGCAGTCCCTTCCAGGCGTCGGCGACGATCAGGTTGCCGCTCTTGTCGAAGGCCAGGCCGAGCGGGCGGCCGCCGGTCTCGACAAAGGTTTCGGCCTTGCCGTCGGCGCCGATGCGCACGATGCGCCCGTCATCCAGCCCGGCGAAAACCCGGCCCTGGCTGTCTACGGCGGTGTCTTCGGGGCCGACGATCTGGCCCTGGGCGAGGAGTTCGGCCTTCATCAGTGTGTCATTGGGTTCCATCACGCCGGTCATCGCCGGCGCCTTGGGCGGCGTCCAGGCCAGCGGGTCGATGGGGCTGGGCGTGAGCGCCAGGTAGACCGCCAGGGCGGCCACCAGCAGGACAACCAGTCCGAGAAGCTTTTTCATGCGCAAGCTGCCTTCTTGTTGTTGTGGGCGGGGCAAAGCGTAGAAGTTGCCATGCAGTCGTCACAGACCGATGGCCGAGTGGAATGCTCGCACATCATGCATCTCTATATAATGCGCGCACCGAAACGAAGGAGATGTTCGTGACCGTCCTCGACATTCAGTGGATTCGCGACGATGCCACCCTGGAGCGCAAGTGCCAGGACTGGAAAGAACTGCCATACCTCGCGCTCGATACCGAGTTCATGCGTGTCGATACCTTCTACCCGGAAGCCGGGCTGGTGCAGGTGGGCGACGGCAGCGGCGTGTGGCTGATCGACCCGCTGCTGATCCGCGACTGGTCGCCTTTTGCCGCACTGTTGGAGTCGCCGCTGGTGGTCAAGGTTTTCCATGCCTGCGGCGAGGACCTGGAAGTCTTCCAGCGCCTGACCGGCAGCCTGCCGCAGCCGCTGTTCGATACCCAGCTTGCCGCCGCCTACCTGGGCATGCCTCATTCCATGGGCTACTCCAAGCTGGTGCTGGAAATCCTCGGTCTCGACCTGCCCAAGGACGAGACCCGCTCCGACTGGCTGCAGCGGCCGCTGACCGACATGCAGGTGCGCTACGCCGCCGAAGACGTGCAGCACTTGGCCGAGGTCTACGTGAAGCTTGCGCCGCGCCTGAGCGATGAGAAGCTGCAGTGGCTGCTGGCCGACGGCACCGACCTGACCCTCAACCAGAGCCGCGTGAGTGACCCGCAGCAGGCCTACCTCGACGTCAAGCTCGCGTGGAAGCTGGGTCGCCAGCAACTGGCGGTGCTGCGCGAGCTGTGCGTGTGGCGCGAGGAGCAGGCGCGGTTGCGCAACAAGCCGCGCAACCATGTACTGCGCGAGCACACCCTGTGGCCGCTGGCGCGCTTTCAGCCCAGCGACAAGGTCGCGCTGGCGCGCATTGACGACATGCACCCGCGCACCGTGCGGCAGGACGGCGACACCCTGATCGCACTGATGGCCCATGCGGCGAAGCTGCCCGAGGCGGTCTGGCCGCAAACCCTGCCCGAGCCATTGCCGCGCGAAATCACCCCGGTCCTGAAGAAGCTGCGCGAAGTCGGCCAGAAGGAAGCCGAGCGCCTGGAGATGGCGCCCGAGCTGATGCTGCGCAAGAAGATTCTCGAGGCCCTGCTCAAGACTGGCTGGCCCAACGGCCCCTACCAACTGCCCGATTCGCTGCAAGGCTGGCGCCGCGAGCTGATGGGGCAGGCCCTGCTGGACAGCCTGGCTGCCCAGGCTCCCGAATAACGCGGCCCACTGCATAACGCGGCCCACTCAATTACGCGGAAAGCACCGACATGAAACGCATCTGCTCCATCTACAAAAGTCCGCGCAAGAACGAGATGTACCTGTACGTCGACAAGCGCGAAGCCCTCAGCCGTGTACCCGAGGCGCTGCTCGCGGCCTTCGGCGCGCCCAGGCACACCTTCGACCTGGTCCTGAGCCCCGAGCGTCAGTTGGCTCGCGAAGATATCAATGTCGTGCTGGAAAACATCGAGAAACAAGGTTTCCACCTGCAGATGCCGCCGGCCGAAGACGAGTACATCGAACACCTGCCCGAGGAGTTGCTGCGCAGAAACGACCCGGTCTGATCGCGACTGGCTCGTCACTCCGCTCAGGCCGCGTATTTGCCCAGTGCTGGCACTGTGCAAGTTCGCGGCTTGAGCGCATTATGCGCGGAGAAATAGGGTTCAACGGAGCGGAACGCTTGGTCTCTGGCTGTGTCTATAGCCGCCTGACTTCCCTAGAACTGACCACGGTTTACCCCAGGGAAGCTCCCTTGAAGCGAGTCCAGATGCGCCAGCCGGAAATGCTCCACCGTTCGAAGCGAAAGGCCTGACCATGCGCCTGCTCGTACTCGATCGCGAACACGCCCTCTACGCCGCCCTGCTGATGGCGGCCGAACCCCGATTGACGGTGATCTCCGGCAATAACCCGGAGAACCTGCTGGAAGCGGCTGCAGAATGCCCGGTGTGGCTCGGCGAGCCGACTTTGGCGGCGCAACTGCTGCGCCGGGGCGTGCATCCGGTGTGGATTCAGTCGAGCTGGGCGGGCATCACCCCGCTACTGGCCGACGACCTGCCCAAGGACTATGCCCTGACCCGCGCCGTCGGCATCTTCGGCCAGGTCATGACCGAATACCTGCTCACCTACATGCTCGCCCATGAACGGCAGTTCCTCGGCCGCCTGGCCAGCCAGGTCGGCGTGCAGTGGGACGACCGTGTGCCGGGCAGCCTGAGTGGCCGGCAGATCCTCATTGTCGGCACCGGCGAGATCGGCCAGGCTGTGGCGCACATGCTGGCGCCCTTCGGCGTGGAACTGGTCGGCGTGGCGAAGAACCCGCGCGCTCTGGTGCCCTTCGGTCGCATGGGTGGGCTGGATGACCTGCCGCGCCTGGCCGAGACCGCCGACTACGTGATCAACCTGCTGCCCGATACGCCGGAAACCGCCGATATCTATAACCTCGCGCTGTTCCATCGGATGAAGCCCACCGCGCTGTTCCTCAATGCCGGGCGCGGCACATCGGTCGTGGACGAAGACCTGGTCGCGGCGCTGGAAGGCAACCAGTTGGCCGGTGCGGTGATCGATGTCTGTCGCCAGGAGCCACTGCCGACGTCGCACCCGTTCTGGCACACACCGCGCCTGTTGCTGACCGGGCATACGGCTGCACCGACGCTGCCGAGCCTGTTGATCGACCTGTTCCGCGATAACCTGACCCGCTTCTGGGCGGGACAGGCCATGCGTGGCGAGGTGGATTTCTCCCGCGGTTACTAATCGCCGTCGCACCCATGAAAAAGGCCCCATTCGGGGCCTTTTCTTTTGGCTTTTCGCAGGAGCGAGCTTGCTCGCGAACCGATGGGCAGCGTGCCTTGCGGGTTCGCGAGCAAGGACTAGGCGTCCCCCTCGTTCCTACAGGTAGCATCAGAGCGAGAAATCGCCCTCGGCCACGATCTCCGCCAGTGGGCGGCGCGCATTGGGCACTTCGCGAGCCTGCAGGCTTTCGGAGAGGATCGACTTGTCGCCCAGTTTGCCAATGGCGATCACGGCGTGGATCTCATGGTCCGCCGGAACCTTCAGCTCGGTGCGCGCCAGTTCGCGATCGAAGCCGGCCATGCCGTGGGTGTGCCAGCCGGCCAGGCTCGCCTGCAGGGCGAGGAAGCCCCAGGCGGAGCCGGTGTCGAAGCTATGCCACAGGGCCGGTTTCTCCTCGCTGGAGCCGGGCGGGGCGAAGGTGGTCTTGGACAGCACGACGACCAGCGCCGACGCATGCTGCGCCCAGCCGCGGTTGAACTCGCCCAGCAGGTTCAGGTAACGCTGCCAGTTCGGCGTGTCGCGCAGGGCGAAGAGGAAACGCCAGGGCTGCGAGTTGAAGGAGGACGGCGCCCAGCGCGCGGCCTCGATGAAGCTCAGCAGGGTCTCCTGGGGAATGGCTTCGCCGTTGAAGGCGCGGGGCGACCAGCGATTGATGAACTGCGGGTCGATGGGGTGCTCGGAAACGCGAGGGTTGGCGCTCATGATGGCTCCTTGAAGGGCTTGGAATCTGCCGATGGTGCCGTGGTCGGCCGGGCATCGCGGTGGGGGCGGGCGGCTGGCGGGTCTCGCGGCACTGGTAGAAGGCAGGCGGACCGGGCCCGTGGGGCGATCAAACTAACCAGCGCGGCCCGCTCTGGCAAGCATTGCGCGGTCAATGGTCGCCTGCACTTGGCCTTGCTGCTCGTGGGGCTTAGACTTTGCGCCCCGTGAAATTGCCCCTGTACAAAAAATGGCCGCCAAAGTCGAACCCTTCTGGAAACGCAAAACCCTCGACCAGCTCGATCAGGAAGAGTGGGAGTCGCTGTGCGACGGCTGCGGCCTGTGCTGCCTGCAGAAGCTGGAGGACGAAGACGACGGCACCGTCTACTACACGCGTATCGCCTGCAAGCTGCTGGACCTGAAGACCTGCCGCTGCACCGACTACGCCAATCGCCGTGCCAGCGTGCCCGACTGCATTCAGCTCACTCCGGCCCAGGCCGACGAGTTCCAGTGGCTTCCGCCGACCTGCGGCTATCGCCTGGTATCCGAAGGCAAGGACCTGCCGCTGTGGCACCACCTGGTCTGCGGTGATCCGGACGCGGTGCACCATGAGCGAATCTCCCAGTCGGGGCGCATGCTCGCCGAAGGCTCGGTGCCCGAAGACGACTGGGAAGAGCACCTGATCTTCCGCGCCGGCTGATCCTTCCGCCGCTCAGGTCGCCCATGGCATGCTGCGCGTCTTCCGCCCCGGAGCCGCGCCATGCCCAGTCTCGAAAGCCTCAGCCTGTTCTTCATCGCCACCCTCGCGCTCAACCTCACGCCCGGCCCGGACATGCTCTACGTCGCCTCGCGTTCGGCCGCCCAGGGTACGGCGGCTGGTCTGATGTCGACGCTCGGGATCGGCGCTGGTTGCGTGGTGCACATGCTGGCGGCGGCCTTCGGGCTGTCGGCGTTGTTGATGATGTCCAGTGTGGCCTTCGGCGTGCTCAAGTGGCTGGGCGCGCTTTACCTGATCTGGCTCGGTGTGCAGTTGATCCGTGGCGCCTGGCGCGAGCAGCAGCACACCAGGCTTGAGCCCGCGCGGTTGGGCCGGGTGTTCTTGCAGGGCATGCTGGTCAACGTGTTCAACCCCAAGGTGGCGCTGTTCTTCCTCGCCTTCCTGCCGCAGTTCGTGCCTGCTGGCAGCCCGAACTTCGTGCTGCAGATTCTCTGCCTCGGCTTGCTGTTCAACCTCGGCGGCTGCCTGGTGAACGCGGTGGTTTCGGTGGTTGCCGGGCGCGTCGGCAACCGCGTGGGCAGCAACCCGACCTGGCGGCGCTGGCAGCAGACTGCCTCGGGTGGGCTGATCGTTGCCATGGGCCTCGGCCTGGCCGTCAGCAGCCGACGCTGACGGGCGTTCAGGCCGGCGTGCGCAGCCAGTAGCAAGCTTCCTCGCCGGTCAGCGGCGCCTCGTTGTCCGGCAGTTCCACGCGTTTCTCCCACAGCGGGAACCAGCGCTCGTCCTTCTCGTCGTCAATGGTTGCCGGTCGCACTTTCGCGCGTAAGCGCCGTTCGCAGGCACCCCATTGCACGAAGTTGACCTGCGCTTCGATCAGGCTGACGGCGTTTGCGCCGCCGCGCGCGTCGGGAAAGCAGAGCTGCAGGTGATCGTCTTCCCAGAAGCAGATCTCGCAGATGACAGGGTCGGCTGGCGTTTCGACATGGCCGCGACGGAGCCGCATTTTGCGCAGGGCAAGGCGCGAGGAGAGAGATTTGGTATTCCAAATGAACGACGAGTAACGCGGCGCTGCGCAAAATGCGGCCCGTCCCTTCGGGCTGCGCGCCAAATCACGCCATGCGTCGTTGCGGGACTAGACAAGGGAATGCCATTGTCGTCGTCCCTCGCCTAGCC
Source organism: Pseudomonas sp. NY15435 (assembly GCF_048068295.1). Classification (NCBI taxonomy): domain Bacteria; kingdom Pseudomonadati; phylum Pseudomonadota; class Gammaproteobacteria; order Pseudomonadales; family Pseudomonadaceae; genus Pseudomonas; species Pseudomonas sp. NY15435. The sequence goes on along the minus strand of NZ_JBLUQA010000003.1, from coordinate 367,774 downwards.
TGGCGTGATTTGGCGCGGCAGCGCGACTCATGTCGAAACGCCAGCCGACCCTGACGACCCCGGAGGGTCGCCGAAACTGAAATAGCCGCAGCAGGGACAGGTATAGAGCATCAGGCGTTGCCTTCGATGCCCAGCACCTTGAACAGGAAGGCGTATTCCAGCGCCACATCCTTCAGGCCCTGATAGCGGCCACTCATGCCGCCGTGGCCGGCTCCCAGGTCGGTCTTGAGCAGCAGCAGGCGGTCGTCGGTCTTGCTGACGCGCAGCTTGGCGACCCACTTGGCGGCTTCCCAGTACTGCACGCGGCTGTCGTTGTAGCCGGCCACCACCAGCAGGGCGGGATAGTCCTGGGCGCTGACGTTCTCGTAGGGTGCGTACGCCTTGATCCGCGCGTAGACCTCGGGCTCCTGCGGGTTGCCCCACTCGTCGTATTCGGTGACGGTCAGCGGCAGGTCAGGGTTGAGCATGCTGTTGAGCACGTCGACGAAGGGCACTTCGGCGATGGCGGCGGCGAACAGCTGCGGACGCTGGTTGAGCACCGCGCCGATCAGCAGGCCGCCGGCGCTGCCGCCACTGATGGCCAGTTGCGCCGGGGTGCTGTAGCCGTGGTTGAGCAGGTGCTCGGCGCAGGCGATGAAGTCGCTGAAGGTATTCTGCTTGTGTTCCAGCTTGCCGGCGCGGTACCAGGCTTCGCCCAGCTCGCCGCCGCCGCGAACATGGGCAATGGCGAAGACGAAGCCGCGCTCCAGCAGACTCAGGCGGGCGTGGGAGAACCAGGGGTCGAGGCTTTCGCCATAGGCGCCATAGCCGTAGAGATAGAGCGGGGCGGGCTTGCCGCGGGCGATGTCTTCCAGCACATCGCGGCGGCCGACCAGGCTGATCGGCACCTGCACGCCATCGGCGGCTTCGGCCCAGAGGCGGCGGCTGTCGTAGGCGTCTGCGTCGAACGGGCCTTCCACCGGAGTTTGCTTGAGAACCTTCTGTTCGCCGCTGGCGAGGTCCAGCTGGCGGATCTGTGCCGGGCGGTTGAGCGCCTCGTAGCGCAGGCGGATGACCGGGCTGTCGAACTCCAGGCTGTCCTGCACGTAGAGGTTGTAGGCAGCGTCCGGCAGGTCGACGCGGTGTGCCCGCTGGCCGTGCGGGTGGACCTCGACGATGGGCAGGCCGCCTTCGCGCAGACTCAGGGTCAGGGCGCTGGCGTTGAGGGTGAGGCCTTCGAGCATCACGTCGTCGCGGTGTGCCACCAGTTCCTGCCAGTGGGCGCGGGTGGGTTGCACTTCACTGGCCTGGTACAGCGCGAAGTTGATGCCGGTCTGGTTGCTGCGGATCAGCCAGGCCCAGTCGCCGCCATGGCGGCCGTGGTCGGGATAGTACTCGTGGCCCTCCTCGCGCGACGCCAGGCAGACGAATTCGCCTTCCGGCGTATTGGCGTCCAGCACCCAGGCTTCGCTGGTGGTCTTGCTGTTGAGCAGCAGGATCAATTGGCGCTCGGAACTGGCGCGGTAGCAGTTGAGGAAGAAGCGTCCGTCAGGCTCTTCGAAAATCAGCTGCGCGCCGCTTTCGCCCAGGCGGTGGCGATACAGCTTGTGCGGGCGGTGGGTATCGTCCAGTTCGCCGAAGAACAGGGTGCGGTTGTCGTTGGCCCAGGTCAGGCTGCCGTCGCAGTCGTCGAAGGGCAGGGTGGTGATGCTGCCGTCAGACAGTTCCTTCACGTACAGGGTGTAGATCTCGTCGCCGCTGGTATCCAGGCTGTAGGCCAGCTTCGAATGATCCGGGCTGATGCTGAATGCACCGACCGACAGGAAGCTGTCACCAGCCAGCTCGTTCGGGTCCAGCAGCAGCTCTTCGGCGCTCTCCTCGACGGTCAGCGAACCATCGGCGGGGCGAGGGCTGCGATAGTGCCGCGGGTACTCGTCGCCGGCGGTGGTGCGCTGGTAGTAGAGCCAGGGTCCCCAGGGCGTGGGCAGCGACAGGTCGGTTTCGCGGATGCGGCCCTTGATCTCCTGGAACAGGGTTTCGCGCAATTGCGTCTGAGGCAGAAGTCGATCTTCCAGGTAGGCATTTTCTGCTTTCAGGTAGTCGAGGACGTCCTCTGCGTCGCGATTTTCCAGCCAGGCATACGGATCGGCGGCGGCTTCGCGGCGGGCGATGGGGGGCTGACGGTCTGTCATGGCGGCTCCTCGGGGCGGCGTGGATGACGCTCGGCTGCGCACCCATGGGGAAAAGCAGCTATCATACGCACCCCTCTGTCGACACCGCACGTACGCACGCGCATGAACGAACACGATTACACGCTTGCCTGGGGCGCCTACATTGCCGCCGGCCTTGGCCTGACCCTGGTCTGGTTCCTGATGACCGGCTGGATGTGGCGCTGGCTGCGCGAACCCCTGCGGGTGATCGTCATCGTCCTGCTGTTCACCCCCACCCCGGTGGACCCGGCGAACAACATGTATGCCCCGGCCATCGCCATCACCGCGCTGGACGTGGTGTTCAAGGTCGGCAACAACGCCTGGCGCGCCGTCTCCGACCTGGCCCTGGTGCTGCTCGCCGCGTTCGGCCTGTACCTGCTGTTCGTGCTGATCCGCTGGCCGCTGGAGCGTTCGCTGAAGAAGCGCCGCCAGGAAAAGATCGACGAAGACGAGCCGACCCTGCGCCAGCTGATGCAGCCTGAACTGGTCGAGGGCGTGGACTCCCACCCGAGCGAGCGGCACGACAACCGCGCGCGGATCGAACCGCGCCTGTAGTCCGGCCTTGCGTCCTGCCCCGCACGCGTCCAGCATGAACTGAACGGCCTTTCGAGGAGTTCCCATGGACTGCGTGTTCTGCGCCATTGCGGCCGGTCGCGTGCCGGCCCGTACCCTCTACGAAGACGACCATTTCATCGTGCTGCTGGACATCTACCCGCTGCGCCCCGCGCACCTGCTGTTGGTGGCTCGCGAGCACGCGACCTTCCTGCACCAGCTTTCGGAAAGCGCCCAGCAGGACCTGATCCCGCTCGCCGAGCGCATGGAGCGCGTATTGCGCCGCGCCGGCTATGGCCGGGTCGGTATCAACCTGCTGGTCAACGATGGTCCCGCGGCCAACCAGCACGTCCCACATTTTCATCTGCACCTTATCCCGCGTGAATTGAGCGACCTGCCGGCACTGCTGCTGCGCGCGCTCACGCGGTTCCTGCCGTTGGGGCGGAAAAGGATGCAGAATCGCCTGGAACGCGAGCTGCATCAGCTGCGCGAGGCACTGATGGAGGAGAACTGATTCATGTGCGAGTTGCTCGGCATGAGCGCCAACGTCCCGACGGACATCGTCTTCAGCTTCACCGGACTGATGCAGCGCGGCGGCGGAACCGGCCCGCACCGCGATGGCTGGGGCATCGCCTTTTATGAAGGACGTGGCGTTCGGCTGTTCCAGGACCCGTCCGCCAGCGTCGAATCGGAAGTCGCGCGACTGGTGCAGCGCTACCCGATCAAGAGCGAGGCGGTGATTGGCCACATCCGCCAGGCCAACGTCGGCAAGGTCTGCCTGGCCAACACGCACCCCTTCGTGCGCGAGATGGGCGGGCGCTACTGGACCTTTGCCCACAATGGCCAGCTCGCCGACTTCCATCCCGAGCCCGGCCTCTACCGCGCGGTGGGCGACACCGACAGCGAGGCGGCCTTCTGCGACCTGCTCAACCGCGTGCGCCGTGCCTTCCCTGAGCCCGTGCCGGTGGAGGTGCTGCTGCCCACCCTGGTCACCGCCTGTACCTCGTACCGCGAGAAGGGTGTGTTCAACTGCCTGCTCAGCGATGGCGACTGGCTGTTCACCTTCTGCTCGACCAAGCTGGCGTGGATCACCCGCCGTGCGCCATTCGGGCCTGCGCGCCTGAAGGATGCCGATGTCACTGTGGACTTCCAGTCGGAAACCACACCCAACGACGTGGTGACGGTGATTGCTACCGAACCCTTGACCGACAATGAGAACTGGACCCTGATGCAGGGCGGCGAATGGATGCTCTGGTGGCGTGGCGAGATCGTCACCCAGGGCCGCATCTGAGTGGGACGTGAAGCAATCCCGGAACGCAGGCGCGACAACCGGGAGAATCTGCCGGCGCCTTGCACACCATAAGAACGAAAGGGGGAGAGAATGCTGCGCAGCTACGTACGCATGGTGCTATTCGCACTGGGGCTGATGGTCGCGGTCCAGGTGCCGGGGTTCATCAAGGATTACGCGCAACGTGTCGATGCCCATCGCATCGAGGCGGCGCAGGCGCTGCAGGGTTTCAAGGACACCTCCGGGCAGTTCTTCAAGGGTGATCTCAATGCCCTGGTGGCGCATTACCGTGGCAGCGCCGACCCGGTATTCCAGCGTGACGCTGACAACATCGAGCGGCTGATGCGCCGTGCTCAACTGTTCGAGAACGAATGGCAGGTGCTGCAGGGCAATTGGTACCAGCGCGCCCTGCACATGGTGACGGCGCCGAACCACGAGTTGCTGCAGGAGACCTACGCGAACTACCGCTACCAGGTGGTGCTGGAGCCTGAGGCCATCGGCTGGGCGCTGGCCGGCGGCCTGCTGCTGGCGTGGATCGCCGAGGTGTTGATGGCTTCGGTGGCCGCCCTGGTCGGCCTGGGAGACAACCGTCGCGCTTCGCGGCGCCACTGGAACTGAACCTCGACGCTCTTCGTAGGAGCGAGCTTGCTCGCGAGCCGGTATCAGCCCGACGTGTCGATGTCAGGTGGGATGCCGTTGTTCGCGAGCAAGCTCGCTCCTACAGGTTGGCCTGACGCCCCAAGGCTTCCTCCGGCGATTCGTGGCGGCGGTAAGGGAATACATCGATGACCTTCCCCGCTCGGATCTGCTCCTGCAGCCCCTTCCAGTAGTCCGCATCGAACAGGTTGCCGTGCAGTTTGGCGAATTGCCGCCGCAGCTTCAGGTCGACGAACAGGAAGCGCGGGAATTCCTCGGGGAACACGTCCATCGGCCCCACCGAATACCAGGGCTCGGAGGACATCTCGTCTTCCTCGTAGCGCGCCGGCGGGATGTGGCGGAAGTTCACCTCGGTCAGGTAGCTGATCTCGTCGTAGTCGTAGAACACCACGCGGCCGTGGCGGGTAACGCCGAAGTTTTTCAACAGCATGTCGCCGGGAAAGATGTTCGCCGCCGCCAGTTGCTTGATCGCCAGGCCGTAGTCGTACAACGCCTCGTGCACCTGGGCTTCGGTGGCGTGTTCCAGGTAAAGGTTCAGCGGGGTCATGCGGCGCTCGGTCCAGCAGTGACGGATCAGCACCACGTCGCCTTCCAGCACTACGGTTGACGGTGCTACGTCCAGCAGTTCGGCAAGACACTCGGGGTCGAACTTGCTCACCGGGAAGCGGAAGTCGGCGAACTGCTGGGTATCGGCCAGGCGACCCACTCGATCGTGGTTCTTCACCAACTGGTACTTCTGGATCACCGTGGCGTGGTCCACGGTCTTGGCCGGGTTGAAGTTGTCCTTGATGATCTTGAACACGGTGTTGAAGCCCGGCAGGGTGAACACGCTCATCACCATGCCGCGCACGCCGGGGGCCATGACGAAGCGGTCGTCGGTGGTCGCCAGGTGGTTGATCAGCGCGCGATAGAACTCGCTCTTGCCCTGCTTGTAGAAGCCGATGGAAGTATACAGCTCGGCGATGTGCTTGCCCGGCAGCAGGCGCTTGAGGAAGGCCACCATCTCTGCTGGCACCGGCGCATCGACCATGAAGTAGGAGCGGGTGAAGGAGAAGATGATCGAGACTTCCGCCTCATCGGTGATCACCGTGTCGAACTGGATGCCGCGCCCCTCGTGGTGTACCAGCGGGAACACCAGTGGCCACTGTTCCTCCGGGGTGAACAGGCGGCCCACCAGGTAGGCGCCCTTGTTGCGGTAGAACACCGAGCCGATCAGTTCGATGGTCAGGGTCGGGTCCTTGCACACCCAGTCCGGCAGGTTCGCGTGGAGCAGGCTGTCCATGCGCTCCAGGTCGCGCTCGCGGTCGTCGTAGTCCACGGCGAAACGATAGTCTTCGAAGATGCTTTCCAGCGCCTGGCGCAACTTGCCGCCGGGGCGGTAGATGCGCGTGTGCGGGTCGCGCGAATGGGCGCGCAGCGAAGGGCGGGTGGTGTGCACGAACATCGTGCCGTCGCTGATGTTGTCGTGGCTGAACAGGCCGCAGAAGATCGAGTTGAACCAGGTTTCCGCCAGCTCATCGTCGGCGCGCGGATCGATCAGCGTGATGTAGGCGCTCTTGGCGATGGGCCAACGCTCCACGTCCACCAGATCGATGTCGACCATGGTGCGGGTCAGGCGGCCCACGGTCTCGGCGACCATTTCCTCATACAAGTCGATGCGTTCGGCGGAGGCGCGCTGGGCTTCCTGCCAGAGCGCCTGCTCGAAGCGCGCCGGCGCCCCGGCGGTGATCTGGTGGAACCTCGCACGGTAGTCGTCGAAGCCTTCGAGGATCAGGGTCGCGATCTCGGTCGCTGGCCAGTGCTGAGCCATGGGAGCGCCTCTGCAGTGTTCTTGTGCAGCGAGCTTAGCCATGGTGAACGGTGAGGGAAAGGGTGAATTCGCCGGAGGATCATGGCGCTTTCCCGTGAAATTAGCGCGTATGCTGGCCGGCCACGCTCTTGGATAAAGAGCCCTGGAAAAAGCCCCTTCGGCAAGGAGCCGGCACGCAATGGAAGACTTCCGCATCGAGCGCTGCACCGAGCATCACATCAATGGCCTCGCCGCCCTCTACAACGATCCGGCAGTCGCCCGCCAGGTGCTGCAGATGCCGTACCAGGCGCCGGAGCTGTGGCGCAAGCGACTGGTGCTGGACGACGAGCGCCGCGTCACGCTGATGGCAATGCACCAGGATCAGGTGGTCGGCAGCGCCAGCCTTGAGCAGTACCCGCGCGTGCGCCGTAGCCAATGCGGCAGCATCGGCATGGGTGTAGCCGTGGCCTGGCAGGGGCGTGGAGTTGGCTCGCGGCTGTTGGCGGAGCTGCTGGAGGTGGCCGATAACTGGATGGGCCTGCGTCGCGTCGAGCTGACCGTCTACACCGACAATGCGCCGGCCATCGCGCTGTACCGCAAGTTCGGGTTCGAGGTGGAAGGAACGCTGCGTGAGTTCGCCCTGCGCGACGGTGTTTATGCTGATGTGCTGAGCATGGCCCGCCTGCGCCGCATCTGACGGTGGACTTTGAAAGTCAGCTATGGATGGATGGTGTTCGCCACCAGCGTAGGCTGGTGGCTTACCTGCCCTGGAGCCTTCCGCGATGAATCCCGCTGCTCTGCTGAATATGTTCGGGCTGGCCGCCATCTGGGGCGCCAGCTTCCTGTTCATGCGCCAACTGGTGCCCGCTATCGGCGTAATGCCGACGGCCTTCTTCCGTGTCGTGCTGTCTGCACTGGGGCTGGTAGTGATCATGCTGGTCCTGCGCACGCGCTGGGACTTTCGCGGCAAGCTCGCGCGCATCCTGCTGATCGGCGTAATCGCTTCCGGCATCCCGGTCCTGATGTACAGCCTGGCGGCGCAGTTCCTGCCGGCAGGATATTCGGCCATCTTCAACGCCACCACGCCGCTGATGGGCGTGCTGATCGGTTCGCTGTTCTTCGGTGAAGCGCTCACTGGCGGCAAGGCTCTGGGCGTGCTGCTGGGGCTGGCAGGCGTTGCGGTGCTGACCCGTGCCGGCCCCGTGCCCTTCGATGCCCAGGTGCTCTGGGGTGCCGCTGCCTGCCTGGTGGCGACGACCTGCTACGGCTTTGCCGGCTATTTCACCAAGCGCTGGATCAACGACCAGGGCGGGCTCGACTTTGCCGTCTCGGCCCTAGGCAGCCAGACCGGCGCAACCCTGTGTCTGCTGCCGTTCTTCCTCGGCACCAGCCTGGACATGCCGCTGGCGCCGCTGGCCGAGCCGAAGATCCTGCTGGCGCTGGCCGGGCTGGGCTTCCTCTGCACGTCCTTCGCCTACGTCCTGTACTTCCGCCTGCTGGCCAGCATCGGCCCGCTGAAGACCATGACGGTGACCTTCCTGATTCCGCCCTTCGGCGTGTTCTGGGGCGTGCTGCTGCTGGACGAGTCGTTGTCCTGGGCACACCTGCAGGGCGGCGTGCTGATCGCCCTGGCGCTTTGGCTGGTGCTGCGGCCGGCGCCGGTGGCGAAGGTGGAGGCGGCGGGGTGAGGGCTACGGAGATTCCCTGATAGTTTGTGCCGACGGGTTTCCCTCTCCCCCGCCCTCTCCCTGAAGGGAGAGGGAGCAGTCCTCTGCGAGCTATAACGCCTGAGTTCTTCCGGTGCTGGCGGGAGCGCTCGGACCTTCCAAGCGGCGCAGAATAGCCCCCTCTCCCTGAAGGGAGAGGGAGCAGTCCTCTGCGCGCTACAACGCCTGAGTTCTTCCGATGCTGGCGGGACCGCTCGGACCTTTCAGGCGGCGTAGAAAGTCCCCTCTCCCTTCAGGGAGAGGGTTAGGGAGAGGGAGCGGGCCCCACGGTGGACTACCCGTTCCCCACCTCTTGGGCGTTTCCAGCGCCTCGTGCCGGAGCCGCCTGGCGAAACACCAGCATCAACCCCACCACGATCAGCCCCATGCCCAGCAGGCCGAGAGCAGACAGGCGATTACCGAATACCAGGTAATCCATCAGCGCCGTAACCGCCGGTACCAGATAGAACAGGCTGGTGACGTTGACCAGGTTGCCCGCTGCGATCATCCGGTACAGCAGCACAGTAGCCAGCACCGAGACCATCAGTCCCATCCACAGCGCACTGAGGATGAACGCGGCATTCCATTCCACGTGCAGCGGCTGGAAGGGCGCTACGGCGAGGCACAGCAACAGCCCGGCGATGTATTGCAGGGGCAGGGTGCCCAGCGGGTTCTCGCGGATGTTCTTCTGCAGGATCGACCCACCCGTGATCGACAGCAGCGCCAGCAGGCAACAGGCCAGTCCGGCGAAGGTCAGGCCCGAGAGCCCGATGCTCTGGTAAACCACCATGACCAGCCCGATCAGCCCGAGCGCCAGGCCGCCCAGACGCGCTGGCGAATGCCGGCGTTCCAGCAGGAAGCTGGTCAGCATCGGCTGCACGCCCAGCACGGTGGCGATCACGCCCGGGGTGACGTGCAGGTCCAGCGCCATCAGGTAGAAGATCGGATAGATGCCCAGCATCACCAGGCCGGTGAGCACGGCATGGCGCACCTGCCTGCGTTCGCGCGGCCAGCGCAGGCCGATCAGTGGCGAGAGGATCAGCAGCGCCACCAGCGCGGTGCCGAAGCGGGCGATGAGAAATACCATCGGTGAGGCATGGGCCAGGCCCCACTTGCTGATAATGGCAGCGCTGCTCCACAGCAGCACGAACAGGGAAGTACTGGCCAGGGCGGCCAGGGAAGAACGATTGAGCGAAATCATGCAATGCACCTGTCGTCAGGCAGATCACGACCGGCCTTCGAGGGCCGGACACATACCGGGAGCCGCGTCAGTGAGGCGCGGAAAACCAGGCGATGGAAAACGCGGTTGGCGTCAGAAGCTCACGCCGGGTGGCGGGTATGCCGCACCGGGAGGCGGAGGCGACGCGACAGCGACGACAGGAGGGGGAGGGCAGGCCGCGCCCGCACCCGCGCCGCATGCCGGGGAGGCTGCAACGTTGATTGCCGGATCGGGCAATGGGTATCGGGACATGGAAGGCGAACCTGTTCAGTGGGGCAGCAACGGTGCTGCGTAGGCTGACTATAGCGGCCGGAAACGCGACTGGCGAGCCCTGTGCGAGTCGCGCGGCAATGTGCGATTCCTGCGACAGAAACGACAACGCGCGCGTGCTGGCGTTTTTCGTAGGAGCGAGCTTGCTCGCGAACCGATTCCGTCGCGGGGCCCGTTCGCGAGCAAGCTCGCTCCTACAGGGGGTTTTCCTCCTGCATCTCCCATGGGGGGCAAGCTCTGTCCGCGAGATTCGGCCGGTCCTATCGTCAGAAACGACAACGCGCGGCCGGGGCCGCGCGTCGTCAGGTAAGGGCGACGCTTACTTGCCGGTCTTGATGGTGTTCCAGGTGCGGGTACGTACGCGGTCGATCTTCATCGGCATGGATTCGAGGGCGAACAGCTTGGCCATCTTGTCCTGCGGCGGGTAGATCGCCGGGTCCGCCTTGATCGCCTTGTCCACCAGCGGGTCGGCTGCCAGGTTGGCGTTGGCGTAGTGCACGTAGTTGCTGACGTTGGCCATCACTTCCGGGCGCAGCAGGTAGTTCATGAAGGCGTAGGCGGCCTTCTCATCCGGCGCGTCGTTAGGCATGGCGACCATGTCGAACCACAGCGGCGAGCCTTCCTTCGGGGTGGAGTACTGGATTTCCACGCCGTTCTTGGCTTCCTTGGCGCGGGTGGCGGCCTGCAGGATGTCGCCGGAGAAGCCGACGGCTACGCAGATCTCGCCGTTGGCCAGGTCGCTGACGTACTTGGAGGAGTGGAAGTAGCGGATGTACGGACGCACCTTGAGCAGCGCTTCCTCGGCCTTCTTGTAGTCATCCAGCTTCTGGCTGTGATGCGGCAGGCCCAGGTAGTTCAGGGTGATCGGCAGCAGCTCCGGGCCGTTGTCCAGCACGGCGACGCCGCACTTGGCCAGTTTCTCCATGTATTCGGGCTTGAAGAAGATGTCCCAGGAATCGATCGGCGCGTTGTCGCCGAGGACTTCCTTGATCTTCGCCGGGTTGTAGCCGATGCCGGTGGTGCCCCACAGGTAGGGGAAGCCGTGCTCGTTGCCCGGGTCGTTCACTTCCAGCGCCTTCATCAGCACCGGGTTGAGGTTCTTCCAGTTCGGCAGCTGGCTCTTGTCCAGCTTCTTCAGCGCGCCGGCCTGGATCTGCTTGGCCATGAAGTGGTTCGACGGCACCACGATGTCGTAACCGGATTTGCCGGTCATCAGCTTGCCATCGAGGGTTTCGTTGCTGTCGTAGACGTCGTAGGTCGCCTGGATGCCGGTTTCCTTGGTGAAGGTCGGCACGGTGTCCGGGGCGATGTAGTCGGACCAGTTGTAGATCTTCACGCTGTCGGCCTGGGCGGCGCCGGCGGCCATGGTGAGCGAGAGTGCGAGGGTGGAGAGCAACGGGGCGGAAATTTTCATTCTTGTGTTCCTGACAACGGTGCGGAAAACCCGGCCATCCCCTAGAGATGGGCGACGCTGTGTCGCGGGGCTGGGCAAGAATTAACCATTTTGCCGGAACATGGCGAGGGGCCATGGCTGCCTGCGGGTCCGCAGACAGCGCACATGACCCGAGCCGCTGCCGATCGGAGCGGCGGGCGGGAATCCGCCCCGAAGAGGGGCGAAGTAGAGCTTACTGGACCAGTTCCTGGTCCTCGAACAGGCCGTCGAAGAGCATGGTGGAGAGATAGCGCTCGCCCGAATCCGGCAGTACCACCACGATGGTCTTGCCCTGCATGTTGGGCTCTTCGGCGAGTTTCACCGCGGCGGCCATGGCGGCACCGCTGGAGATGCCGCAGAGGATGCCTTCTTCCTGCATCAGGCGCAGGGCCATGTTCTTGGCATCCTCGTCGGCGATGGTGGCAACGCGGTCGACCAGGGACAGGTCGAGGTTCTTCGGCACGAAGCCGGCGCCGATGCCCTGGATCTTGTGCGGGCTGGGCTTGACCTCTTCGCCGGCCAGGGTCTGGCTGATCACCGGCGAGCTGACCGGCTCCACGGCCACCGACAGGATCGGCTTGCCCTTGGTGTTCTTGATGAAGCGCGACACGCCAGTGATGGTGCCGCCAGTGCCGACGCCTGCGACCAGCACGTCCACTGCGCCGTCGGTGTCGTTCCAGATTTCCGGGCCGGTGGTCTTCTCGTGGATCGCCGGGTTGGCCGGGTTGTCGAACTGCGCCGGCATGAAGTACTTGGCGGGGTCGCTGGCGAGGATTTCCTCGGCCTTGGCGATGGCACCCTTCATGCCCTTGGCCGGCTCGGTCAGGACGATCTCTGCGCCGAGGGCCTTGAGCACCTTGCGGCGCTCCAGGCTCATGGAGGAGGGCATGGTGAGGATCAGCTTGTAGCCACGGGCCGCAGCGACGAAGGCCAGGCCGATACCGGTGTTGCCTGAGGTCGGCTCGACCAGGGTCATGCCCGACTTCAGGCGGCCGCTGGATTCGGCATCCCAGATCATGTTGGCGCCGATCCGGCACTTCACCGAGTAGCCCGGGTTGCGCCCTTCGATCTTGGCCAGGATGGTGACGCCGCGCGGGGCGATGCGGTTGATCTGGACCAGCGGCGTGTTGCCGATGGACTGCGCGTTGTCGGCGAAAATGCGGCTCATGATGCGTTCCTTAGGTTCGGAGCTGTGCAGACCCAGCAGCCTATGCCCGGCGGGCGTTCGCGTCCAGTCGGGGCGCCGGCCTCAGTCTGCCGGCGCGTCGCTGAAGATGGCCTCGATGGGCAGGCCGAAGGCCCGCGCTATACGAAAGGCCAGCGGCAGGCTGGGATCGAACTTGCCACTCTCGATGGCGATGACGCTCTGCCGCGAAACCCCCAGTTGCAGGGCCAGGTCCTGCTGGCTCCAGCCGCGCCCGGCGCGCAGTTCCTTGAGGCGATTGTGCACGTCAAGTCCTCACACGAAGCGCCGGCGCAGTAGCACCACGGCGACGCCATAGGCCGCCCAGAACAACGGGAAGGCGAGGATCACCGGGAAGCGCGGCCACTCGGCGTACTGCTCCAGGAAGCCCCAGGCGCTGAACAGCCCGACCACCACGCCGCCGGCCAGCATGGCGGCGCGGGACAGCAGGAAACGCAGGAATTCGTCCGGCTCGCTGCGCAAGTAGCGGTCGAACACGTAGAGCATAGCCAGCAGCGGCAGCGCCGGAGAGGCGGCGGCCAGGACGCGCAGGGCATAAGGCAGCCGCTGCAGGTCCAGGCCCCAGCTGATCAGCGCGACCAGGGCTGAGTAGATGAACATGAGGGCGGCGCAGGAAAGGGTGTAGCGGCGCAGGGCGGGATTCATCGCGGTCTCCTTGTGATGTAAAGCAAACTTAACATCGGTCTTTTTCGGATGTAAAGTAAACTTGTCATCGGCAGGCCAATTGCGATCAGTCACCGCCTGACCCGCCATTCAATGACTGAATGCCGCGTCTGCGTTCACACTCGCCTTGGGTGCGCGGTATAGTCGCAGCTTGTCCGACCATTCGCCCGGCCCGGCAGAACGCCCGGCCCGCTATCGTTCGAGGATTCACCGATGAAGTTCGAAGGCACCCAGTCCTACGTCGCCACCGACGACCTCAAGCTGGCGGTCAACGCCGCCATCACCCTGCAGCGCCCGCTGCTGGTGAAAGGTGAGCCGGGCACCGGCAAGACCATGCTCGCCGAGCAGTTGGCGGAGTCCTTCGGCGCCAAGCTGATCACCTGGCACATCAAGTCCACCACCAAGGCCCACCAGGGGCTCTACGAGTACGACGCGGTCAGCCGCCTGCGCGACTCGCAGCTGGGCGTGGACAAGGTCCACGACGTGCGCAACTACATCAAGAAGGGCAAGCTCTGGGAGGCCTTTGAGGCCGAGGAGCGCGTGATCCTGCTGATCGACGAGATCGACAAGGCCGACATCGAGTTCCCCAACGACCTGTTGCAGGAACTCGACAAGATGGAGTTCTTCGTTTACGAGACCAACGAGACCATCAAGGCCAAGCAGCGCCCGATCATCATCATCACCTCCAACAACGAGAAGGAACTGCCGGACGCCTTCCTGCGCCGCTGCTTCTTCCACTACATCGCCTTCCCCGACCGCGAGACCCTGCAGAAGATCGTCGACGTGCACTACCCGAAGATCAGCGGCACGCTGGTCAGCGAGGCGCTGGACATCTTCTTCGACGTTCGCAAGGTGCCGGGCCTGAAGAAGAAGCCCTCCACCTCCGAGCTGGTGGACTGGCTGAAGCTGCTGATGGCCGACAACATCGGCGAAGCAGTGTTGCGCGAGCGCGATCCCACCAAGGCCATCCCGCCGCTGGCTGGCGCCCTGGTGAAGAACGAGCAGGATGTACAACTGCTTGAACGCCTCGCCTTCATGAGCCGCCGCGCCAGTCGCTGATTACCGGATTTGCTCTCGTAGGAGCGAGCTTGCTCGCGAACAGAACACCGTAGCGGGGCTCGTTCGCGAGCAAGTTCGCTCCTACAGGGCACATGCTCCACGAGAGGATGCAGCCATGCTGCTCAACCTGTTCAACGAAATGCGCGCGGCCAAGGTGCCGGTGTCGGTGCGCGAGCTGCTCGACCTGATCGATGCGCTCAAGCACCGCGTCGTGTTCGCCGACATGGACGAGTTCTACTACCTCGCCCGCACCATCATGGTGAAGGACGAGCGCCATTTCGATAAGTTCGACCGGGCCTTCGGCGCCTATTTCAAGGGCCTGGAAAAGCTCGACGATCACCTCAAGGCACTGATCCCCGAAGAGTGGCTGCGCAAGGAGTTCGAGCGCCTGCTGACCGACGAGGAGCGTGCGCAGATCCAGTCCCTGGGCGGCCTGGACAAGCTCATCGAGGAGTTCAAGAAGCGCCTGGAAGAGCAGAAGGAACGCCACGCCGGCGGCAACAAGTGGATCGGCACCGGTGGCACCAGCCCGTTCGGCTCCGGCGGCTTCAACCCCGAGGGCATCCGCGTCGGCGACGCCGGCAAGCGCCAGGGCAAGGCTGCCAAGGTCTGGGACCAGCGCGAGTACAAGAACCTCGACGACCAGGTCGAGCTGGGCACGCGCAACATCAAGATCGCCCTGCGCCGCCTGCGCAAGTTCGCCCGTGAAGGCGCGGCGGAAGAGCTGGACATCGACGGCACCATCGACCACACCGCCAAGGATGCCGGCCTGCTCAACATCCAGATGCGCCCCGAGCGCCGCAACACCGTGAAGCTCTTGCTGCTGCTGGATATCGGCGGCTCCATGGACGCTCACGTGAAGGTCTGCGAGGAGCTGTTCTCGGCCTGCAAGACCGAGTTCAAGCACCTGGAGTACTTCTACTTCCACAACTTCATCTACGAATCGGTGTGGAAGAACAACCTGCGTCGTTCCAGCGAACGCACTGCCACCTTCGACCTGCTGCACAAGTACGGGCCGGACTACAAGGTGGTGTTCGTCGGCGATGCCGCCATGGCGCCCTACGAGATCACCCAGGCCGGCGGCAGCGTCGAGCACTGGAACGAAGAGGCCGGGTACGTCTGGATGCAGCGCTTCATGGAGAAGTACAAGAAGCTCATCTGGATCAACCCGTACCCGAAGGACACCTGGAACTACACCGCCTCCACGGGCCTCGTGCGCGAGCTGGTAAAGGAACAGATGTTCCCGCTGACCCTGAGCGGCCTGGAAGAGGGCATGCGCTTCCTCTCCCGCGGTTGATCGTTCCCACTATTGAGCACCGGGACGGTGCGCGTGCACCGTCCCGATGTCCGCAAAGGTAACCCGTCAGCCGGAGGGGAAATATCTCGCCTGGCGTCGAAAGCCCCGGCCCGTGGGGATCGATACGGCCACGCCGGGTGGCCGGCACGCAACTTGCCTCACCCTGACCTGCGCCTGCCGCGGTAACATCGGGCGGCGCGCCGTAGCGTCTACGATGGGCATCGAATGAATCCTCTGACCTTCTCCCGCTCCACCTGGCTCAACTCCCTGCACATGACCTCGCTGACCGTCGCACTGATGGAGTCCGAGGGGCACAGCCGCGAGTCCATCCTCGAGGGCAGTGGCATCACCGGTGACGACCTGCTCGACCTGCGTCGGCTGGTCAGCCCCTGGCAGGAGCAGCAGGTCTTCGGCAATGTGCAGAACCTCGCGGGCGAGCCGGCCCTCGGCTTGCGCCTTGGCGTGCGCACGCGGATCACCGCCTATGGCCTGCTGGGCTATGCGCTGATCTCCGCGCCGACCCTGGGCGAGGCGCTGCGCATTGGCCTGAGCTACCCGGTATTGCTGGGCACCTACTTCCACCTCGCGCTGGAAGTGGACGGCGACATGGCCTGGCTGGTTGCCACCGGTTACGGCGAAGAGGAAGAGCTGCGCCCATTCAACACCGAGCTGTGCCTGGGCTCGCTGAAGGTGGCCTGCGCCGACCTGCTCGGCCAGCCGCTGCCGCTGGTGCGCGCGGAGTTCGATTATGAGGGGCCGGTGGATCGCCGTGCCGCTTACGCCACGCTCTTCGGCTGCCAGTTGAGCTTCAACTGCTCGCGCAGCGCCATCGGCTTCCCCGCGAGCTGGCTGGACATGCGCCTGCCGCTGGCCGACGCCGTGACCCACCGGGAAATGCTCGAACAGTGCCGCCGCCAGAACATCGACCTGGCCGCCCGCCGCGCCTGGCTGGACAAGGTCCGCGCGATCCTCGGCGAGCGCCTGCAGGAGCCGCCGGGCCTGGAAGAACTGGCGCGCCGCCTCAATTGCTCCTCGCGCAGCCTGCGCCGCCACCTGCAGCAACAGCAGACCAGCTACCAGCAATTGCTCGACGAACTGCGCTTCGCCCGTGCCAAGGAACTGCTGCAGGACGGCGACATGCCGATCTACCGCATCGCCGAAGAACTCGGTTTCAGCGAGACGGCCAGCCTGCGCCACGCCTTCCAGCGCTGGAGCGGACAGCCGCCCAGTCACTTCCGTGCGTAAGATAGTCGTAGGGTACCGCCAGAATCAGGCGCTGGTGCTCCAGCTGAACAACACGAAGTGAGTGGATGTTTCGTAGAAAATCTCTCTTTCATTCCAGCGAGAGAAATTACCCAGCGTCGAAGGCGTGCTGCTGGTAAGGAGATGAAGGGGGAAGTCTTCTGTTTGGGCTGTATCGATGTAGATACCACCCCGGGCTGGTCTCGATCTGTCGCGTAGAGCTAAATGCCGAATTATCGCGTTGGCTGTATCTCTGATCTCGGCTAGCGCGATAGCCGATGAGATTTCCTGGAATTTCAAGTGGTCGCAGCTTTTCAGTAGCCAGTGATCGATGATCAGGTCGACGTTTTTCTCGGTGGTTTCGTCCAACTCCCATTCTTCGTAGAAATGCAACTCGATACTGAGCAGCGCGATCAATGCTTGTACTGGTTCAAGTTTCTTGGCTTTGTCGATCAGGAAAAAGTTCGCGCTTGCCAAGCCCTCATCGCTGCTCACGAGTTCGACAATGTGATGTGTCGTCTGCGGTGCCTGGAGCAGCGACCATCGCAACGCCTCACGATTCTCGAACAATCGATTCAGGTTACTTTTCTTCATGAGTTTCCTGCATGTCAGCGGGCGATAGCACACCTTCATATCTGTTGCTATCGGGCGAGTAGGAGAGGAAAGCATTGCTGCCCTTTCGATTCAGCCAGAGGCGGCCGCATGCTTCGCATTCGTAAGCCATGGATATTTCGCCTATGTATGGCTGAGTGACAATCTCTTCCACGGCAACACGAAAGCTGGGGCGCCAGTTGGGTCCGAATCGGTCCGCAATTAATTGATCGATATTCCCTTCCCTTGCCGCGGCAACTAGATTGACTGCCGCTTCTCCAATCTTTTCAAGTAGCCGACCCTCATCTCGGTCTCTGATGACTGTTGCCTTGAACGGTAACTGATCGGATTGATCACGAATGATGTGGCCGCAATGGCAGGCTAGTTTGCTCATTGGAAAGTCCATTTTCGGTTGTCTGCCCTGATGTCTTGGGGCAAATGATGAGTGGAATTCTGCGCCACTACTAAAATCTTGTCTCAGGACAATGCCGGCATATTCTTTTGCCATAGCCTTGAGGAATCCCACAAGGAAACCTCCGAGGGCCTGATCATGGCCAAGAAATTCCCGCTCAACCCGCCGCACCCCGAGCGTATCTGCTGGGGCTGCGACCGCTATTGCCCGGCCACCAACCTGGCCTGCGGCAATGGCGCGGATCGCACCATGCATCCAGCCGAGATGCTCGGTGATGACTGGTACCTGTTCGGTGACTGGGGTATCGAGGCGCCGAAGACGATTCCTGCGGTGCAGCTGGAGCCCTCCAGCTAGCGTATACCCGCGCCGTTGCGGCGCCGGTCAAGGCAAAAGCGCGCACTCCCTCCCCGGAGTGCGCGCTTTTTCGTCATCAGCCCTTGGCGGGGGTGATGCCGTAGATCTTCTGGAAGCGGGCGATCAGGCCGACCGGTTTCTTCTCTTCCTTCTGCATCAGGTAGACCACGCGTTCGCCGTTGGGACCGCTGGCGATTTCGGTGTGGCGGAAGATCGGTTCGCCCAGGCCGTTCATGTCGACCATGTCGCCGTAGCGCTGGGCCACATAGATCACGCCTTCCTGGCGGATTTCGCCGTAGAAGCCGGCGGCCGGCGGCAGGCTCTGCTTGTAGAACTGGTAGGAGGCGATCTTCTTCGCGTCCTTGTCCTTGTCCTCGGCGCGTACGACCAGTACGACGTTCTGGCCGAACTTGTCCTTCTCGCCCACTTCCTTGGTGTAGGTGGTCTTGCCGGTGACGATGTAGTCACGGTAGACAGCGGCGTCATCGAACAGGTAGAGGGTCTCGTCAGTACGCACCAGGTACCAGTCGTCGTTGTTGGGGGTGGCTTCCTTGCTGGCTACCGGAGCCTGCGCGGCGCAGCCGGCGAGGGCGGCAACGAGCAGGGCGAGAGATGCAGCTTTGTTGGCAGTCTTTTTATTGAACATCTTGGGGGCTTCCCTGGGTTGAAAGCCTGCGAGTTTCAGGGCGCCACGTAACGGATTGATGACGGCCAGATGACGAATTGTTTCCACGCCGCAGCGCCCGGAATCCGGGGCTGCGGCGGGTCTCTGGTCAATCAGGGGCGTGCTTCGAGGATCAGGTTGAACGGCGTTTCGGCGGCGCGGCGGAAGCGGCTGAAACCGGCTTCCTCGAATACCTTGCGCAGACGCGACTCGCCCGCCTGGGCACCAAGCCCCAGGCCGACTTCCTGGGACAGCGAGTTGGGTGTGCAGATGAAGGTGGAGGCGGCGTAGAACAGCCGGCCGACCGGGTTCTGGTTGTCGTCCAGATGATCATTGGCGAAGGGCTCCACCAGCAGTACGGTGCCGTCCGCCTTGAGTGCCTGGCGTGCGTGCTGCGCGGCGCCCACCGGGTCGCCCATGTCATGCAGGCAATCGAAGAAGCAGATCAGGTCGTAGTCGTTGCCGGGGTAGTCCTTGGCGCTGGCGCGCTGGAAGTTGGCGCGACTGGCCACCTCGGCCTGATCCGCGCGCTGGTTGGCCACTTCGATGGACGGCTGGTGGTAGTCGAAGCCGACGAAGTTGGACGCCGGGAAGGATTGCGCCATGACGATGGTGGAGGCGCCGTGGCCGCAGCCGACGTCGGCGACCCGTGCGCCACGCTGGAGCTTGTCGACCACATCGTCCAGGGCCGGCAGCCATTCGGCCACCAGGTGCGCGCGGTAGCCAGGGCGGAAGAACTTCTCGGTGCCGGAGAACATGCAGGGGTGGTGATCGCCCCAGGCCAGGCCGCCGTCACCGCGCATGGCGGCGACCAGCTTGTCCTTGTCGTGGTACAGCGCGGCGACCACGGAGGCGCCGCCGGCGACGTAGACCGGCGAGTCCTCGATGGCCAGCGCCATGGCCTGTTCTTCGGGCAGGCGGAAGTTGCCGTCCTGATGCTCCATGTAGCCGGAGGCGGCGTGGGCGCTCAGCCACTCGCGCAGCAGGCGGGCATTGCAGCCGCTGCGCTCGGCCAGTTGCGCCGGGCTCAGCCATTGGCCATCGGCCATGGCTTTGTAGAGGCCCAGTTCTTCACCCAGGATGATGTTGGCGAGCATCGCCGCGCCACCCATGTCGGTGACCAGCTTGCCCATGAATTCGTTGAGTCTGGCTTCGTCCATCGCGCGAACTCCCGTACGAGGCCGCAGGGAGGCCCGGCGGCAACCGAGGAAGGAAGGCGGCAAGCGGCAATGCCGGGTGCCGCGACGGGCGCCGGCCAACGGCGGGCACGGGACGCTGCGGGCGCAACGGCGACTCCCGTGCGGGACTGTTGCGCGAAGGCCGGCGAAGCGACCGCCTCGCCGGCGTAACCACTTCATTCTACGGCGGCGGGTTCGCTCCGGTGTCGTCGCCGACTTGCGGTGCTGCCGTCTCGCCGGCGCTCTGCTCACGAACCACCTGTGGCCGCTGCAGAATCAGGTTCTGCGCCACGGTCAGGCTGATGCCGGCCTCGCGCAGGCCACTGAAGATGGTGAACAGCAGGTCGCTCTTGGTGCCATACACCGCACGCGGGCTGCTCACGTTGCCCGAGGCGGCCAGCGTCAGGCCAGTGGCGCTCAGATCCTTGAAGGTCACCGAAGGGGCCGGCGTCTCGACGATGTTCTGGTGCTCGGTATAGGCCTTGAGCATCAGTTCGCGGACCTTCTGCACGTCGGTATCCAGCGGCAGGGTGAGGTTGATGCCGACCACGCCCAGTGCGCTGCCCATGGTCACGTTGCGCACGTTCTGCGAGATGAACTGGGAGTTGGGCACGATTACCGTGGACTGGTCGGACATCTGGATTTCCGTGGCGCGCACGTTGATGCGGCGGATGTCGCCCTCCACGCCGCCGGTGAGGCTGACCCAGTCGCCCACCTTCACCGGGCGCTCGGTGAGCAGGATCAGGCCGGAGATGAAGTTCTGCACGATGGCCTGCAGGCCGAAGCCGATACCCACCGACAGGGCGCTGACCACCCAGGTCAGGCTGGTGAGGTTGATACGCAGTGCCGATAGCACCAGCAGCACCAGGATGACCATGCCGATGTAACCCACCAGGGTCACCAGCGAGGCACGCATGCCTACGTCCATGCTGGTTTCCGGCAGCAGTTCCTCGGCCAGCCAGCGTTTGAGCAGGCGCAGGCCGAACAGCCCGGCGGCGAGGGTGCCCAGCGCCAGCAGGATGTCCTGCGGGACGATGTTCAGCCGGCCCAGGGATTGCCCGCTTTCCACCAGCCGTACCAGGCCCTGGAGCAACTCGCCGGGGCTGGTGCCGGTGGTGGAAAAGGCGATCAGCACCGTGGACAGCACCAGCAGGGTGCGCCCGGCGCCGGTCAGCAGGGTGGCGAACTGCGCCTGGTGGCGCGGGTCGACGCCCAGGTTCTCAGCCAGCCGCGCGCCGAGCTTCTGCCGGGGGGAGAGCAGCGCTTCGCACAGGTCGACGAACAGGGTCGTAAGCAGGTAGCCGGTAGCGCAGACAACGCTCGCCCAGAGCAGCTTGCCGGCAAGGAAATACGCCAGCGACAGGTAGCCGCTGACCAGTGCCAGGACGATGAGCAAGACGGTGATCATCATCGCCAGCACAATGATCCCGGCCAACGCCGACGTCTCGTGGCCCTCGCTCTCACGCCGCGCGCGCCGGTAACGGTAGAGCGCGATGGAGAACAGCACGGCGGTAGCGATGGCGGTGATGGCGTTCACCGCGACGGTCAACGCCAGGCTGGCGCCGCTGACGCTGTTCAGGCGCTCCTGGGTGCCGAGTACCAGCAACAGCCAGGCCATCAGCCACGGGAAGGGGGAGAGGGCGTCGGCCACCGGGTCGGGGAGGTCAGGCAGGCGCCAGGACGGTCGCTGCACTGCGAGCAGGGCGCGGCCCAGGCCGGCGGTGAAGGTGCAGAAGATCACCAGGGTCAGTAACTGATCGCCCAGGCTGGTCATGCTGTTATTGAGTTGATCGTGCCAGTCCAGCCCTTCGCGGATCAGCGCGGCGCCGCCGCCCAGGGTGAGAATGGTGGCGAGGCTGACCGCCACGGCGAGGGCGCTGCGACGCAGTCGGCCCACCGGAATCCAGCGGATCATCGCCTTGGTCAGCATCTGTTCCAGCAGGCGCCGGCCGGGAATCCAAAGGAGCGCGCCAGCCATCAGGCAGGCGATGAAGGGCCAACGGTGTTCC
Source organism: Pseudomonas sp. NY15435 (assembly GCF_048068295.1). NCBI lineage: Bacteria > Pseudomonadati > Pseudomonadota > Gammaproteobacteria > Pseudomonadales > Pseudomonadaceae > Pseudomonas > Pseudomonas sp. NY15435. The sequence continues at coordinate 345,999 of NZ_JBLUQA010000003.1, read as the reverse complement.
GGTTGCCAGGTCAGTGCGAAGGCATCGCCGATCTGCCCGCGAATCGCCTGCAGGCGGGACAGGTCGTCGTCGGTCGGGCGGATCAGGCTGGACCAGAAGCGCGGGCTCAATGGCGGCGGGTAGCGCGTGGCGATCTGCGAGTTGAACTGGCTGCGGCGCAGATTGACGATCTGCGCGGCGAGGTCCTGGGCATTCTTGTCCAGCTGGTTGGCGCGGTCCTGCTGCTTCTGCTGCTGCTTCTGGTCGGCGAGCAGGTCGTTGCGCTGGTTGGTGAGGCTCGCCGCCTCGTTGGGCGTCATCGGGCCGAGGACCTTCAGCTGGTCTTCGGTGCGCGCCAGTTGCGTGGTGATGTCCGCAGCGCTCTGTTCGGCGCGGGCCTGTACGCCCAGTGCGGCCTGGCGCAGATTGGACAGCAGGCCATCGTCGCTGTCGGCCGATACCCGCTGGCGGATCAATTCGAGACGGTCGCTCAACTGGTCAAGGCTGGCATCGTCAGGCAGGTCGGGCAGCTCGATCCCGGCGCCGGCCTGTACGTCGGTGGGCTCTCCCGCCAGCGCCAGTTCCGCTCCGGTGAACAACAAGCTCAGCATCAGCAGCACGCCATAGCAGGCGCGCAAGAAGGTTTCCCGCATGATCCCCCATCCTGTGGTCAAAACGCTTATCGGGTATTGACCCAGCAGCGCCGTGGCAATTCCCTGGAGCATAGCGCGGCTGCGCCTGGGCGAATTCGCCCAATCCGCGGATGCAGATGGTTAAGGGTCATAAATTCTGGCCACATCGATCCCCTTTTGGCCGCTCCCGCTGTTTTGCGAAGCGCAGGCGCTGGGCAGAATTCCGCCACCGGACAACAAGAATCCTTCAGAGGGTACTCCCATGCTTACCGTGTACAGCGACGATCACCGCCTGCATTTCGGCCAGTCCGAACTGGTCGACGGCAAACTCCAGCCCTGCTTCGAGATGCCCAGCCGCGCGGACACCGTGCTGGCCCGCGTGAAGTCGCAAAACCTGGGCGAGATCATCGAGCCCAAGGACTTCGGCATGGAGCCGATCCTGCGCGCGCACAACGCCCGTTACGTCGAATTCCTCAAGGGCGCCTGGGCGCGCTGGGCGGCCGAAGGCCACACCGGCGACCTGGTCTCCACCACCTTCCCGGGCCGCCGCCTGCTGCGTGACGGCCCGATCCCGACTGCGCTGATGGGCGAAGTGGGCCACTACAGCTTCGACACCGAGGCGCCGATCACCGCCGGCACCTGGCAGGCCGTGTACAGCTCGGCCCAGGTCGCACTGACTGCCCAGGACCACATGCGCCAGGGCGCCAGCACTGCCTTCGCGCTGTGCCGTCCGCCGGGCCACCACGCCGGCAGCGATTTCATGGGCGGCTACTGCTTCCTGAACAACGCCGCCATCGTCAGCCAGGCCTTCCTCGACCAGGGTGCCAAGCGCGTGGCCATCCTCGACGTGGACTACCACCACGGCAACGGCACCCAGGACATCTTCTATCGCCGCAACGACGTGCTGTTCGCCTCGATCCACGGCGACCCGCTGGTGGAGTACCCGTACTTCCTCGGTCACGCCAACGAGCATGGCGAAGGCGCCGGCGAAGGCTACAACCACAACTACCCGCTGCCGCACGGCACTGGCTGGGACGGCTGGTTCGCCGCGCTGGACGACGCTTGCCGGAAGATCGCTGACTATGCGCCGGACGCGGTGGTTGTATCGCTGGGCGTGGATACGTATAAGGACGACCCGATTTCCGAGTTCAAGCTGGACAGCCCGGACTACCTGAAGATGGGCGAGCGCATCGCTGCCCTGGGTATCCCGACCCTGTTCATCATGGAAGGGGGGTACGCGGTCGAGGCCATTGGCGTCAACGCGGTGAACGTGCTGCAGGGCTACGAAAGCGCTGCACGCTGATCGGCAAGGTGGGGCGGACATTGATCCGCCCCACTGCATTTATTGGCTCGCGACCCGCTGTTTGTAGTGGTCAGAGTGCGAGCGCATCCAACTGGGGAAGGACATGAACAAGAATACCGCGCTGCGCGGCCTGCTCGCCGCCGCCACCCTCGTCACGGCCAGCGCCGCCAGCGCTGCGCCGGAAGTGCGCATCTACAACTGGTTCGACTACATCGGTCCGGACACCCTCAAGGGCTTCCAGAGCGAAACCGGCATCAAGCCGCAGTACGACGTCTACGACAGCAACGAAGTGCTGGAAGCCAAGCTGCTGTCCGGTCATTCGGGCTATGACGTGGTCGTGCCCAGCGACAGTTTCCTCCCCAACTACCTCAAGGCCGGCGTGTTCCAGCCGCTGGACAAGAGCAAGCTGCCGAACTGGAAGAATCTCAACCCTGCACTGCTGAAAGTGCTGGAGAGCAAGGACCCGGGCAACCAGTACGTGATGCCCTACATGTGGGGCACCAACGGCATCGCCTACAACGTCGACAAGGTCAAGGCCGTGCTTGGCGACAACGCGCCGGTGGACTCCTGGGACCTGGTGTTCAAGCCGGAGAACCTGGCCAAGCTGAAGTCCTGTGGCGTGGCCTTCCTCGATTCGCCCACCGAGGTGATTCCGCAGGTCCTGCACTACCTGGGCCTGTCGCCCAACAGTCACAATCCGGACGACTACAAGAAGGCCGAGGCTCTGCTGGCCAAGCTGCGTCCGAACATCACCTACTTCAGTTCCTCGAAGTTCGTCACCGACCTGGCCAACGGCGATGTCTGCGTGGCCCTGGCCTGGTCCGGCGGCGCGATGCAGGCGGCCAACCGCGCCAAGGAAGCGGGCAACGGCATCCATATCGAGTACCGCATTCCCAAGGAAGGCGCCGCGGCCTGGTTTGACGTGCTGGCGATTCCGAAGGACTCCAAGAACGTCGAGCAGGCCCACGCCTTCCTCAACTACCTGCTGCGCCCGGAAGTGGTCGCGCCGATCTCCGACTACGTCGCCTACGCCAACCCGAACCAGGCGGCGGACGGGCTGATCTCCAAGGAGCTGCACGACAACCCCAACGTCTACCCGCCGGCGGACGTGCAGGCCAAGCTGTTCTCGGTGGAAATGCTGCCGCCGAAGCTGGAGCGCATCCGTACCCGCACCTGGACCCAGGTGAAATCCGGGAAATAATGTCGCTGGCGGTGCTCTGAACAGCGGATTTCCGTTGGCGGGTAGCTGCTGCGAACTGGCATGATCGGCGGACTTTCTTTGAGGAAGTCCGCCGATTGTTCTTTGGGCTTCCCGCTTTTCTTTGATTGCTGAGCCCATTACTGCCGAGCCTTGTCATGAATACCCAAGCCACCATCGTCGAGCGCAAGGGCGCCGATGCCTTTGCCATCCAGGTCATGACCGGCCTGTGCATCATCTGGGGTATCCAGGCGGTGATGGTGAAACTGGCCGCGCACGACATTGCGCCGATCATGCAGGCCTTCGGGCGCAACCTGGTGGCTGCCGTGGTGGTGGGGTTGCTGATGTGCTGGCGCGGCGGCTGGGAAGGCTTCCTTCGCCATGGCACCGTCAAGGGCGGGCTGCTGGCCGGCGTGCTGTTCGCCGCGGAGTTCTTCTTCATCGCCCAGGGGCTGGTCTACACGTCGGCCTCGCACATGGCGGTGTTCATCTATACGGCGCCGATCTTCTCGGCGCTGGCGCTGCACTTCCTGCTGCCCAGCGAACGGCTTCGGCCGCTGCAATGGTTGGGCATCGGTGTGTGCTTCGCGGGGATCGCAATGTGCTTCGGTGGCGGGTTCGACCTGGCGAACATGGATAGCCGCATGTTGCTGGGCGATGCCTTCGGCGTGCTGGCGGGCTTCTCCTGGGGCATGACCACGGTGGCGGTGCGCACCACGCGGTTGTCCGAGGCGAAACCGATCCTGACGTTGTTCTACCAGTTGCTGATCGCCGCGCTGCTCCTGCCCTTCGCCGCGCTGGCGCTGGGCAAGACCCAGGACGTGAGCTTCACCGCCATCGGCGTGGGCAGTGTGCTGTTCCAGGGGTTGGTGGTGTCGTTCTTCAGTTATTTCACCTGGTTCTGGTTGCTGCGCCGCTACCTGGCGTCGAACCTGGCGGTGTTTTCCTTCATGACGCCGATGTTCGGCATCGCCTTCGGCGTGCTGATCCTCGGCGAGCCGCTGACCCTGAACTTCGTCGCCGGCGCCGTGCTGGTGCTGGCGGGTATCACCCTGGTGAGCAGTGAGCAGTGGATTCGCCGGATGCTTCGCCGCTGATGCGGGAATTGTCGCGCTCTTGATTCAGGTCAGGCGCTGCGACGAGGTAAGGCGATAGTCTTTGTTTCAAGGAGTGAGTGGCACGGGCGGAGAGTGGGACGCCGGGCTATTCTTCCTAGGGCGGCCCATGGTGGTAACGGGCCGCCCGACCTGAATTCGCACGAGGAGGTATCCATGAAAGTCTGGCTGCAAAGCATTGCGTGGAAACTCGGTGTCACGCTCGGCCTGATCGAGCCTCCACGTCTGCAACCCATCCCGATCCGCAGCGACGAGCAACGTCGCCTGATGGAGCAGCGCCGGCGCTACTGATCGCGCCCGCTACCGCAAAAGGAAAACCCGCCAGTCGGCGGGTTTTTTCTTGTCCGTCATTCGTGGGTCTTGAACCAGTCGTCGATCATTCCCTTCAACCGTTCCCCGGAGAAGCTGTCGAAGTGCCCGCCGTGCACGGTGCGCACCGGCAGTTCGCGCAGGCGCGCCAGGCTGGCGGCGTAGTCGTCGAGGTTGGAGTGGTAGGCGTCCTCGATGAGCGGGCCGTCGTAGATGATGTCGCCGGAGAACAGTGTCTGCGTCTTTTCTTCCCACAGGCTGATGCCGCCCGGCGAGTGGCCGGGAGTGTGCAGTACCTGCAGGGTGCGGTCGCCGAGGTCGAGCACGTCGCCTTCATCGATGGTGCGGGTCGCCGGTGCGGCCTTGACGCGGTATTCGGCATAGCACAGCGGGCAATCCGGGTGCGCGTCGAACATCTCGTCGTCGACGAAGGCCGTGGCCAGGGTGCGTTCGCCATCGGGGCTGGCGAGGATGTCGGCTTCGGCCGGGTGTACCAGGCGCTCGTCGAACTCGTGGTGGCCGGCGATGTGGTCGAAGTGAGTGTGGCTGGCCACGGCCAGCAGCGGGCGGTCGGTGAGCCAGGGCAGTTGCTCGCGCAGGCTGACCAGGCCGGAACCGCTGTCCACCAGCACGTCGCGGTCGCGGCCCTGGATATGCCACATGTTGCAGCGGTAGAAGGGGCGGACGTAGGGCTCGTGGATCAGGCTGACGCCGTCGTAGCAGTGGCGGACCTCGAACCAGCGGTCGCGGGTGACGATTTTCATGGCGGTGCGCCTTGTTGTGCTGAACGTAGGGCGTACAACCGTTCGCGGTTGTACGCCGATACACCGTGCCATTGATTGATAGCAGGGCCAAGCTCGGAGCGTTTGGGGCTCTCGTAGGAGCGAGCTTGCTCGCGAACAGTTCCGAGCTGGGTGGTTCGCGAGCAAGCTCGCTCCTACAGGAGAGGTGGCGGATCGGGCTGTGGATAACCCGCCTCGGTCCGGATTAAGGCGCGAAGGGCGCCGCTTCCATCACTTCCACGATCAGCGGACGATCGCTCGGCGCGTTGCGCAGCAGCTCCTGCAGGTGCGCATGGTCGCGGGCGCGCTCGGCGGCGCAGCCGAAGCCCTTGGCGATGGCGAGGAGGTCCGGGGTGTAGATGTCCACGCCCAGCGGGGTGATGTCGCGGCGTTCCATGTAGCGCTTGATCTCGCCGTAGCCGTGGTTGTTCCACAGCAGGACGATGATGCCCACCTTGGCTTCCACGGCGCTGGCCAGTTCGGTCATGGTGAATTGCAGGCCACCATCGCCCATCAGGCTGATCACCGGTCGGCCCGGCTCGCCGAGCTTGGCGCCGATGGCCGCCGGCAGGCCGTAGCCGAGGGTGCCGTAGCCGGTGGAGGCGTTGAACCAGCGGCGACCGCCGTCCAGTTCCACCAGGTGGTTGCCGCTGTAGACGGTCTGCGTCGAGTCGCCGACGAAGCGCGCATCGGGCAGCACTTCGAGGATTTTGCCGAACAGCTCGCGGTAGTGCGCCCAGCCGCTGAAGTCCTCGGCCAGTTGCGCGCGCACCTTGGCTGCACGTTGTGCGCCAGGGCTGTTGGCGTCGGCTTCGCGGGCCGGCAGCAATTCGAGCAGGGCGCGCATGGCGGTGCGTGCGTCGCTGTGGATGGCGATGCTCGGCGCGTAGTTGCGCATCAGTTGCTGCGGGTCGATGTCGATGCGGATCAGCTCGCCGCCGATCTTGAAGTTGCCATCGAACACCACGTCGTAGTCGGTCTCGCCCAGCTCTGTGCCGATGGCCAGCACCACGTCGGCCTGCTCGGCCAGTTCGCGCACCGGCACCAGCGACTGGTTGCTGCCGATCAGCAGCGGGTGTTCGGGCTGCAGCAGGCCCTTGGCGTTGATGGTCTGCGCAGTCGGCGCGTCCAGGGCGATGGCCAGGGCGCGGGCTTCGGCCTGGGCCTCGACGCAGCCGCCGCCGAGCAGCAGCAGCGGGTTCTTGGCCTTGGCCAGTTTGGCGGCGGCTTCATGCAGCGGCGAGCGGGCCGGGGCAGGGCGCGCCAGTTGCACGCGCGGGCGCACCTGCATGTGGTCGGCCGGGGCGGTGATGATGTCCAGCGGCAGTTCGATGTGCACCGGGCGCGGGCGCTCGCTGTCGAACACGGCGAAGGCGCGGGCCAGCACGGCGGGCAGTTCCTCGACGCTCATCAGGGTGTGGCTGAAGGCGCTGACGCCGGCGACCATGGCGCGCTGGTTCGGCAGCTCGTGCAGGTAGCCGTTGCCGTGGGCGAGACGCGAGCGCTCGTTGACGCTGCTGATCACCAGCATGGGGATGGAGTCGGCGTAGGCCTGGCCCATGGCGGTGAGGATGTTGGTCATGCCCGGGCCGGTGATGATGAAGCACACGCCCGGCTTGCCGGTGACGCGTGCGTAGCCGTCGGACATGAAGCCGGCGCCCTGTTCATGGCGCGGGGTGATGTGGCGGATGCTGCTGTGGGGCAGGCCGCGGTACAGCTCGACGGTGTGCACGCCGGGGATGCCGAAGACGGTGTCGACGCCCCAGGCTTGGAGTTGCTTGACGAGGAATTCGCCGCAGGTGGTCATGGCAGTTCCTTAGAGTTCGTGAGTGAGGTCGTGTCTGGTGTGAGGTCGTGGCCATCAAGCAAAGAGGGCGCGGAGATCATCTCGCCGCGCCCTCTTGCCTTGCGCAAGCGTTGGATCAGGCCGCGTCGGCGACCGCTGCCGGACGAGGCGACAGCAGGCTGACGACGATGAAGCTGATCAGTCCGATGGACAGGCTGTAGTAGATCGGGGTGTTGGCGTCGAAGCCATCCTTGAGCATGAACACCAGGGCGGTGATGAAGCCCAGGGCCATGCTGGTGATGGCGCCGGCGGTGGTGGCGCGCTTCCAGTAGATGGCGCCGATCAGCGGGATCAGCATGCCGCCGACCAGCAGGTTGTACGCCAGGGTCAGCGCGCTGAGCACGTCGTTCACCACCAGGGCGATGCCCAGGACCACGACACCGGTAACCAGGGTGCAGATGCGGTTCAGGCTCAGGCGGGTGGAGCGCTGGCCGGTGACGATCGGCAGCAGGTCCTCGGTGATGGTGGTGGAAGCGGCGAGCAGGCCGGCGCTGGCGGTGGACATCATCGCGGCCAGGGCAGCGGCGATCACCAGGCCACGAATGCCGTCCGGCAGGGCGGCGCTGACGATGGCGGCGAAGGCGTTGTTGACGTTGTCCAGGTCAGGCAGCAGCACCTTGGCGCACATGCCGATCAGCGCGCCGACCAGGCCGTAGATCACGCAGTAGACGCCCGCGGCGGTGCCGGCGTACTTGGTGACCTTCTCGTCGCGGGCGGTGAACACGCGCTGCCAGATGTCCTGGCCGATCAGGATGCCGAAGAAGTAGATCAGGAAGTAGGTGATGATGGTGTCGTAGCCGATGGTGTGGAAGCTGAAGGCGGTAGCCGGAAGCTTCGCCACCAGTTCGTCCCAGCCGCCCACGCGGTACAGGCAGATCGGCAGCAGGATGAACATCAGGCCAACGGTCTTGATGATGAACTGCACGATATCGGTCAGGGTCAGCGACCACATGCCACCGATGGTGGAGTAGATCACCACGACGCCGCCGCCCAGCAGCACGGACACCCAGAAGGGTAGGCCGAACAGCACTTGCATGACGGTGCCGATGGCCAGGGTGGATACCACGCCGATCATCAGCGCGTAGGCGAACATGATCACCGCGGAAGCCTGGCGGGCCATCGGGTTGTAGCGACGTTCCAGCACCTGGGTCACGGTGAAGATGCGCAGCTTGAGCAGCGGTTTGGCCAGGAACAGGTTCAGCGCGATGATGCCGGCGCCCAGGGCGGCGCACAGCCAGAAGCCGGAGATGCCATGGACGTAGCCCAGGCGCACGGTGCCCACGGTGGAGGCGCCACCCAGGACGGTGGCGGCCATGGTGCCCATGTAGAACGACGGGCCGAGGTTGCGACCGGCCACGAGGTAGTCTTCGTGGGTCTTGGCGCGGCGCATGCCGTAATAACCCAGCCACAACATGCCAGCGGCATATATCAGTACGACGATCAGATCTAACGCCATGGTCGGCTCCTCACACTTGCATTGTCATTGTTGCCGCGCGCTTGTGGCGTGCGGTAGGCCATCGGACCGGCGGCAACCGGTCCGATGGAGGCTTTGGGGTGGTGCGGTCCGTGTCAGGTCACGGACGGTGAATCAGGCTGCTGGCTCGCTGATGCTGCGCACCGGGCGGTCATGGCTGGCAACCCAGCGCGGGCCCTTGGGGCCATACACGCCAGCGGGTTCCGGGAAGGTGCGCAGCAGGGCGACGTAGAGCAGGGCGGCCATGCCGAGGGTGACCGGCAGGCTGATGTCGATGCCGCCGGCCAGGTCGCCCAGGGGGCCTACGAACTGCCCCGGCAGGTTGACGAAGCACAGGCCCAGGGCCGCGCTCGGAATCCACGCGCCCATGCCGCGCCAGTTCCAGCCGTTGTGGAACCAGTAGGCGCCGCCTTCCTGACCACGGGTGAACACCTGCAGGTCATCGGCGTGGTAGAAGCCACGACGGATGATCAGGCCGAGGATCATGATCACCATCCAGGGACTGGTGCAGGTGATGATCAGCACGGCGAAGGTGGACACGCTCTGCACCAGGTTCGCGGCGAAGCGACCGATGAAGATGAAGGCGATGGACAGCAGGCCGATCAGCAGGGTGGCCTGCACGCGGTTGAGCAGACGCGGGAACACGCTGGACATGTCCAGGCCGGTGCCGTACAGCGAGGTGGTGCCGGTGGACATGCCGCCGATCACCGCGATCAGGCACACCGGCAGGAAGAACCAGCTCGGCGAAACGGCCAGCAGGCCGCCGACGTAGTTGTTCTGCGCGATGTAGTCCGGGGCGTTGACGGCCACGATGGTCGCGGTGGCCAGGCCGAACAGGAACGGAATCAGGGTCGCCAGCTGGGCGCAGATCACCGCCAGCATGATGCGCTTCTGCGAGGTCTGGCGCGGAATGTAGCGCGCCCAGTCACCGAGGAAGGCGCCGAATGATACCGGGTTGCTCATGGCCAGCAGGGCGGCGCCGATGAAGGCGGCCCAGAAACCTTCGCTGCCCATCTGCACGGTACCGGCGTAGCCTGCATCGAAGGGGCCTGCGAAGGCGAACAGGCCGAGCAGGAACAGCAGGCTCGCGGCCCATACGGCGATCTTGTTGACCATCAGCATGAAGCGGAAGCCGTAGATGCAGACGATCAGCACCAGCACGGCGAACAGACCATAGGCCAGGCCCAGGGTCAGGTCGGTTTCCGGCAGGTCGAACAGGCGCTTGGCGCCACCGATCAGTGCATCGCCCGAGCTCCACACGGAGAGGGAGAAGAAGGCGACGGCGGTGAGCAGCGACAGGAACGAGCCGACGATCCGCCCGTGCACGCCGAAGTGGGCGCCCGAGGAGACCGCGTTGTTGGTGCCATTGAGCGGGCCGAACAGGCCCATCGGTGCGAGGATGATCGAGCCGACCAGCACGCCGAGGACGATGGCCCAGACGCCGGCCTGGAACGACAGCCCGAACAGGACCGGGAAGCTGCCGAGCACGGCGGTGGCGAAGGTGTTGGCGCCACCGAAGATCATGCGGAACAGGTCGGTGGGCGTGGCGTTGCGTTCATTGTCCGGGATCTGTTCGACCCCGAATGTCTCGATCGTTGTGATTGCGTGTGCGTTGTTCTTGTTATCCATGACTTCCTCCCGGGGAGCCCTGTCTTTATGGCGTCGGCGACGGTGACAGGTGCTCGTGTGTGGCCAGCCAGCGGCCCTGTTTCGGATCACGGCGGAAGACGATGGTCTCCCGTTCGTGGTTCAGGCTTTCCTCTCCCTGGATGCGCAGCCGCGTGGCGACGTCGTGGCAGAACACGGCCACGTCTTCGCCCTGCAGGCTCACAAAGGTGTTGCTCGAAAGGCAGTCAAGGACTTCGAAGCCATCGTCACGCAGCCAGCCTTCCCACACCTCGCGGTAGGCCGCGCGCGAGAGCAGCGGCACCGGCCAGGTGTGGAAAATGAAGGAGGCGTCTTCGCTGAACGCGGCGAAGTAGGCTTCGGTGTCGGTGCGCGCGAAGGCTGCCACGAGATCGCGGGCAGCCTCCAGCACCTGTGCTACGCAGGCGTCGTTATTCATTGTTGTGCTCGTGCGCTCAGCGGCGCTCTACGCCCGGGAGGATGCAGAGCATTTCGTACAGCAGGTTGGCGCCGAGCAACGAGGTGTTGCCGGTGGTGTCGTAGGGCGGGGAGACCTCGACCAGATCGCAGCCGATGATGTCCAGGCCCTGGCAGCCACGGACGATCTCGATCGCCTGGATGGTGGTCAGGCCGCCGATTTCCGGGGTGCCGGTGCCGGGCGCCCAGGCCGGGTCGATGCCGTCGATGTCGAAGGACAGGTAGACCGGGCCGCCGCCGACTTTCTCGCGAACTTCGGCCATCAGCGGTTCCAGCGACTTGTGCCAGCACTCTTCGGCCTGCACCACGCGGAAGCCCTGCTTGCGGCTCCAGTTGAAGTCTTCAGCGGTATAGCCCTGCGCACGCAGGCCGATCTGCACCACGCGGTCGCAGTCCAGCAGGCCTTCTTCCACCGCGCGGCGGAAGGTGGTGCCGTGGGCGATCTTCTCGCCGAACATGTGGTCGTTCACATCGGCGTGGGCGTCGATGTGGACCAGGCCGACCTTGCCGTGCTTCTTGTGGATGGCACGCAGGATCGGCAGGGTGATGGTGTGGTCGCCGCCCAGGGTCAGCGGGAGGATGCCGTGGTCGAGGATCTTGTCGTACGCCTCTTCGATGATGCGTACGGCTTCCATCAGGTTGAAGGTGTTGATCGCCACGTCACCGATGTCGGCGATGTTCAGCGAGTCGAACGGCGCAGCGCCGGTGGCCATGTTGTACGGACGGATCATCACCGACTCGGCGCGGATTTCGCGCGGCCCGAAACGAGTGCCGGAGCGCAGGGAGGTGCCGATGTCCAGGGGCACGCCGACGAAGGCGGCATCGAGCTGGTTGAGCTCTTCGGGGGACTGGATATGCGGCAGGCGCATCATGGTGGCGATGCCGCCGAAACGCGGCATTTCGTTACCGCCCAGGGGCTGGTGAAGTTTCTTGTCCATGGGGAGGGCCTCAGGCTGATCGCTGTCTTCGTGGAAACAGGCTTGTTGAATACTGAGACCGGATTCTCATCACACCGGGTAGTGGAAAAAATCGCTGGCTACAAATAATCACTTCAGAGTTTTCTAAACTAATAACGGTCGCTAGACTGCGCTACCTTGCCGCAGCAGACGGCCCGCCGGGCTTGTGGCCTGCGGTTCCTGAATAGATAGCTGGCTTGCTATCATCCTTTTTTCAGGTACAGAAAGTACTGAACTAGAGCGGCCCGGCCGCGGTTTTGCGGAGTCTTCATGAGCGCCAGCGCATTGCCCGACGTCAAACTGCTGCGGATTTTCGCCTGCGTGGTGCGTAGCCAGGGCTTCGCCGCCGCCCAGCAGGAGTTGAACCTGTCGACCTCGGCGATCAGCACCTACATGAGCCAGTTGGAGAACCAGTTGGGCATCGTGCTCTGCCACCGTGGTCGCGGCGGCTTCGGGCTGACCAGCAAGGGCGAGCTGTTCCATCAGGAAACCCTGCGCATCCTCGGCGAGCTGGAAGGTTTCGAGCGCTACGCAGCGACCTTGAAAGGGGAGTTGCGCGGCACCCTGAACCTCGGCGTGCTGGACTCCACCGTGAGCGACCCAGCGCTGCCACTGGCGGATGTGATCGGTTCCTTCAGCAGCCTGCATCCGGCGGTACACCTGCACCTGCAGGTGCAGAGCCCCTACGAGCTGCAACTGGCGGTGCTGGACAACCGTCTGGACCTGGCCATCGGCTCCTTCTTCAGTCGGATGAACGGCCTGGTCTACCAGCCTCTTTATAGAGAGCAGCACTGGCTGTACTGCAGCGACCGCCACCCGCTGTTCGACGGACGGCGCATTCCCGCCGAGCTGATCACCCAGCAGCGCATGGTCGGCCGTGGCTACTGGAGCCAGGCGGAGCTGGCGCGGCACGGCTTCAAGCACAGCGCCGGCACCGTGGAGAGTATGGAGGCGCAGCTGATCCTGATTCTCTCCGGCGGCTATATCGGCTACCTGCCCGAACACTACGCCCACCCCTGGGTGGAGCAGGGCCGCCTGCGTGCGTTGCTGCCGGCGACCTTCGGCTACCAGGCACCGTTCTCGCTGATCCTGCGCCGCGGCCGTTCCCGCGAGCCGCTGATCCAGAACTTCCGCGACCTGCTGCGCACCCAGCCGAGCCAGTCATGAGCCGCGCCCGTTGCCCGCGCTGCGAGCGCCCGCTGAACCACTGCCTGTGCGCGCTGATTCCCCTTGTGGATAACCTTACCCGCGTTCTGCTGTTACAGCATCCAAGTGAGGTCGGACATGCGCTGAACACCGCACGGCTGGCGGCGCTTGGGCTGGCCAATGCGGAGCTGATGGTCGGTGAGGATTTCACTGACCTCGATCTGTCCGCCTGGGACGCCTGGCTGCTGTTCCCCGACGAATCCGCCGTGGCGCTGGCCGAACTGGCCGCCCGTCCTGTGGATAAACCACGCCTGCTGGTCGTCCCCGACGGCACCTGGCGCAAGGCGCGCAAGCTGCTGCACCTCAACCCCAATCTCGGGACATTGCCGCGCGTGGTGCTGCCGGGTGGGTTGAGCTCGCGCTACCGGCTGCGCAAGGCGCCGGCCGAAGGCGCGCTGTCCACTATCGAAGCGATAGTGCATGCGCTCGATGTGCTGGATGCGCCGCAATCCCATGCCGACCTGCTGCGCCCGTTCGATGCGCTGATCGATGGGCAGATCGCCGCGATGGGCGAGGAGACCTTCCAGCGCAACCACGGGCCGCGCCGCTGACCCGCTTTTCGTAGGAGCGAGCTTGCTCGCGAACCGATTGTCCGGCGACTGCGGAGTGGGGCGGGTTCGCGAGCAAGCTCGCTCCTACAAGAGCACGGTGGGGCTGGTTTCGTTATACTGCGCCCCTCATTCCCCTTCGCGAGGTGTTCGTCCGATGCGCAATTGATGCCGCCGTGGTTTCACGGCCCGTTTCCTTCCCTGGCCCGTTTCCGGGGGAATTCCGGCATCAATCTGGTACTGCGCATGACGAGCCCGTTCACCCTGGCGCTGCAAGGCGTCTCTTTCCAATTGCCCAGCGGCGAGCTGCTGCTGAGCAACCTCAACGAAACCTTCGACGACCGCCGCACCGCGCTGGTCGGGCGCAATGGCGCGGGCAAGTCCGTGCTGGCACGGATCATGGCGGGCGAACTGGCCGCCAGCGCTGGTCGCCGTCTGGCGTCCGGGCCGGTGCATTACCTGCCGCAACATATCGAGCCGCAAGCGTTCCGCAGCGTCGCGGAGTTGGCCGGCGTACAACCGCTGCTGGATGCGCTGGCCCGGGTCGAAGCCGGTGAAGTCGAACCGGCAGACTTCGAGCAACTCGACGGCCACTGGGATATCCGCGCCCGCCTGCAAGCCGAGCTGGCAGCCGCCGGGCTCGCCCATCTGCTGCCGGATGCGCCTGCCTCGTGCCTCAGTGGTGGTGAGTGCACGCGGGTAGCGTTGCTCGGCGCCTGGCTCAGCGACGCGGACTGGCTGATTCTCGACGAGCCGAGCAACCATCTGGACCGCGCCGGGCGCGAGGCCTTGCGTGAGCAACTGCAGCGCTGGCGCGGCGGTCTGATCCTGATCAGCCATGACCGTCAGCTGCTGGACGGTATGCAGCGGATCGTCGAGCTGTCGTCCTCTGGTTTGCGCAGCTACTCCGGCGGCTATGCCTTCTACCGTGAGACTCGCCAGCAGGAGCAGGACACTGCCCAGCGCGAGTTGCAGCGGCGCAAGCTGGAGCGCGATCGCCAGCAGCACGCCATGCAGGAGCAGCGCGAGCGCCAGGAGCATCGGCAGGCGAAGGGGCGCAAGGATGCCAGGGAGGCGAACCAGGCGAAGATCCTTGTCGATCGGCAGAAGGAACGCAGCCAAGGCAGCATTGCGCGCCTGGCCACGCAGCACGATGACCGCCGCGAGCGGCTGGCGCAGGAGGTGTAGGAGGCTTTCGAACAGTTGCGCGAAGACGTTGCGGTGGTACTGCACGCGGCAGACTGTGAGTTGCCCGAGTCACGAGGGGTGTTGATGCTGGAGGCGCTGCGCCTGCCGTATGGCAATGCTGCGCCGCTGGACCTGCAACTGAGCGGGCCGCGCCGCGTGGCGATCACCGGGCGCAACGGCAGCGGCAAGTCGACGCTGCTCAAGGTGGTTGCAGGCGTGCTCGCCGCAGCGGCCGGTTCTTGCCAGGTGAAGGTGCGCAGTGCCTACCTGGATCAGCATCTCGCCGCGCTATCGCCCGAGCGCTCGGTGCTGGAACTGCTGCAGGAGCGTAATCGAGCGGCGGAGCCGTCGCTGTTGCGGACGCGGCTGGCGCAGCTGGGATTGCCGGCGGCCCGGGTCGAGTTGCCCTGTGCGCTGCTCAGCGGCGGCGAGCGACTGAAGGCGGCGCTGGCGTGCGAGCTTTACGCCGAGCATCCAGCCCAGTTGCTGCTGCTGGACGAGCCGGATAACCACCTCGACCTGCCGTCTCGCGAGGCGCTGGAAAACCTCTTGCGGCAGTACCGCGGCGCGCTGCTGGTGGTGTCCCATGACGAGGCGTTTCTCGGCCGGCTGCAACTGGAGGCGCGGCTGGAGTGTGGGGCGGGCGGCTGGCGTTGGTTGGCTGAGTGAGGCTTTACCGGCCGGGAAGGGCTGGGTAGGATCGACCTCCCTCTCTTTCCGGCTGCCTCTGCCGTGCTCCGCCCAGGCGTTGATTCGCGAAGCGGGCATTCATGCTGCCGACGCTCCTGCGGCCGTCACCTTGTGTGGCGTGCTATCCCTTTGTGATCTGCTGAATCAGGATGGATTCATGCTCATTCGCCAACGCATCACCGCGGACAACTCGCGCCTGCTCGATATCTGGCTGAGCGCCGTGCGCGCGACCCACCACTTCCTGCAACCCGCCGACATCGAGGCGCTTTTGCCTCAGGTTCGCGACCTCTATCTGCCCGCCGTCGAGGTCTGGGTGGCGGTGGACAGCGAAGACCGCCCGCAGGGCTTCATCGGCCTCAACGAATCCCATGTGGAGATGCTCTTCATCGATCCGGATAGCCGGGGACGGGGCCTGGGCCGCGCGCTGCTGGATTTCGTGCGCGAGTTGCGCGGGATCTTGAGTGTCGACGTCAACGAACAGAATCCTCAGGCAGTGGGTTTTTATCTGCACTATGGCTTCGCTCAGACCGGGCGATCGCCGCTGGATGGCGAGGGGCGGCCGTTCCCGCTGCTGCACATGAGCCTGCCGGGCGGTCAATAAGCACAGGCAGAACTTGTAGGAGCGAGGGGGGACGCCTAGTTCTTGCTCGCGAACGGACGCCACCGATGGGTTTGTTCGCGAGCAAGCTCGCTCCTACAAAAAGCCGGGGGTTACGTTGTGCGCTCGGTCTCGCCGCTGCCGAAGCGGATGCTCCGCGCGCCAAGCTTGAGCAGGCTGTCGGCGAACAGGTCGCTGGCGGTGTGGCGGCAGTCCCAGGCAGCTTCCCAGTCTTCCTGGCGGCGCCAGTGCAGGCGGCCTACCAGGCGCGGCGGCTCGCCTTCGGCATGCAGCTCGCTGGCGAGGTAGCCGGGGCGCAGGTAGAACAGCTCCTGCAGGTGCGACAGGTAATCGCACAGCCGCGCGGCAATGTGCGGGCGTTGCTGCGGCGTTACGTCGATCTCGATCTGCAGCACGAAGTGAGGGTTGTCCACGCAGGCATGGGCGGTGATCGGGGCGGGTTGCGTCATGTTCCTTGGCTCCCTGGCTTGAACCGAATGCCTGGCGAGGGTAAAACCTCAACTTAAGTTGAGGTCAATAGTCCATGAAAGAATCTTCTTCCTGTTCGATGCACCGCGAGTTGAGTGTCGGCGAGCTGGCCAGGCGCGCTGGCGTTGCCGTTTCCGCGCTGCACTTCTACGAGGCCAAGGGCCTGATCAGCAGCGCGCGCAATGCCGGCAACCAGCGCCGCTATTCGCGGGACACGCTGCGCCGGGTGGCGGTGATCAAGGTCGCGCAACGGGTCGGCATTCCCCTGGGCGAGATCGCCGAGGCGCTGGGCTCGCTGCCGAAAGGGCACAACCCGTCGGCAGCGGACTGGGCGCGCTTGTCGGCACGCTGGCGGGATGACCTGAACGAGCGGATCGAGAAGTTGCTGCTGCTGCGCGACCAGCTCGATGGCTGCATCGGCTGTGGCTGCCTATCGATGGAGGCCTGCCCGCTGCGCAATCCGGGCGACAAGTTGGCGGAGGAGGGGCCGGGGGCGCATTGGCGGGGGGATGAGTGATGGAGGGTTCGCGAGCAAGCTCGCTCCTGCATGGCGCACCCGGCACCTGTAGGAGCGAGCTTGCTCGCGAATGCTCGGCTCAGCGCTCCCGCAAGGCTTCCCAACGCGCCTTGAGCACCGGCTTCAAGATGTAATCCAGCACGCTCTTCTCGCCGGTGATGATGTCCACCGTCGCCACCATGCCGGGGATGATCAGCAGGGGCTTGGCGTCTGTGCCCAGGTGGTTCTTGTCGGTGCGCACCTGGATCATGTAGAAGCTGTTGCCCTTGTCATCGGTGATGGTGTCGGCGCTGATCACTTCCAGCTTGGCCTTGAGCCCGCCGTAGATGGTGTAGTCGTAGGCGGTGAACTTCACCGTGGCCGGTTGGCCGGGGTGGAGGAAGGCGATGTCCTGTGGGCGCACCCGCGCTTCCACCAGCAGGTTGTCCTCCAGCGGGACGATTTCCACCATGTCGTTGCCTGGCTGCACCACGCCGCCGATGGTGTTGACCTTGAGCTGCTTGACGATGCCGCGCAGGGGCGCGACTACCAGTGTGCGATTGACCTTGTCGTCGATGGCGCGGCTGGTGGCGGTGAGCTTGTTGAGGTCGGTACGGACGTCGTTGAGCTCCTTCAGCGCGTCACTGCGAAAGCCCAGTTTCGATTCCTCGACCTTGCGCTGGATCTCGTTCACCGCCGCTTCGGCGCGGGGGATGGCGAGGTTGGTGGCATTCAGGTCGCCGCTGATTTCCACCGCGCTGCGGCGCAGGCGTAGCAGTTCCACCGGGGACACCGCACCGGCCTTCACCAGCGGCTCGGACATGTTGATCTCCTGCTGCACCAGCCCGAGGCTCGAACGGTACTGCTGGGTCTTGGCGCGGAATTCCTGCAGCTCCTGGCCTTTCTGCCGCAGTTGTTCCTGAAGAATGCTCAGTTCGCTGTTCTGCCGCTGCATACGGGTCTGGTAGAGCGCCAACTGGTCTTCCACCACCTGCGGCGCGGCTTTCTTCAGGTCGTCGGTGAACACCGGCTCGCGCCCTTCGGCTTCCGCGCTCAAACGTTCGACGCGGGCTTCCAGGGAGTTGCGGTCGGCCTCGGTCTCGCCCTTGTTGGAGGAGAAGCGGGTGTCGTCCAGGCGCAGCAGCGGCTGCCCCTTGTTCACCACCTGGCCCTCGCGGACGAAGATTTCCGAAACGATGCCGCCCTCCAGGTTCTGGATGGTCTGCACCTTGGAGGAGGGGATGGCCTTGCCTTCGCCCTTGGTCACTTCTTCGATGTCGGCGAAGTAGGCCCAGGTGATGGCCGCCACCAGCAGGCCGAGCGCCGCCCAGAGGGTGATACGGGTGGCGTTTGGCGAGTCTTCCAGCAGGGTGCCCTGGACCTCGGGCATGAATTCGGTGTCGCGGGCGCCGTTGCCGCCCAGGTAACCGCGGATCGATTGAGAAAAATGCATGGCCATTACCCCGCTGCCGGGCCGACGTGGCCCTTGCGCAATGCTTCGATGACCGCTTCTTTCGGGCCGTCGGCGACGATGCGGCCGCTGTCGAGCACCAGCAGGCGGTCGACCAGGCTGAGCATCGAGGTGCGGTGGGTGACCAGCAGCAGGGTCTTGTCGCGGCAGGCCTCGTGCAGGCGCTTGCGGAGGATTTCCTCGCTGCTGTTGTCCATCGCGCTGGTGGGTTCGTCGAGCAGCAGGATCGGCGGATCGAGCAACAGTGCGCGGGCCATCAGCACGGCCTGGCGCTGGCCGCCGGAGAGCAGCTGGCCGCGCTCGCCCACCGGGCGGTCGAAGCCGGCCGGGTGTTGCCGGGCCAGTTCGCTGACGCCGGTCAGCTCGGCCACTTCGAGCATCCGCGCATCGCTGACGTAGCGCGCGCCGAGGGTCAGGTTGTCGCGCAGGCTACCGGCCAGCAGCGGCAGGTCATGGGCCACGTAGCCGATCTGCTGGCGCAGGTCGGAGACGTCGAGTTGGCGCAGGTCGAGGCCGTCGAGCAGGATCTGCCCTTCGTCCGGGTGATAGAAGCCCATCAGCAGGCGGCCGAAGGTGCTCTTGCCCGAACCGCTCTTGCCGATGATGCCGATCTTCTCGCCGGGAGCCATACGCAGGCTGACGTGGTTCAGTGCTGGGGTGGTCTGCTCCGGGTAGCTGAAGCTCAGCTGGCGAACCTCCAGCGCGCCGTGCAGCTGGGTGCGCTCCAGCGGGCGTTGCCGGGCCTGGCGCTCCTGCGGCAGTTCCATCAGCGCGTCGGTGCTTTTCATGGTCAGGCGCGCCTGCTGGTAACGGGTAATCAACCCGGCGATCTGTCCCAGCGGGGCGAGTACGCGGCTGTTGAGCATGTAGCTGGCGACCAGCGCGCCGACGCTGAGGTTGCCGTCGAGGATGCTGTAGACCCCGGCGCAGATCATCGCCAGGCCGGCGAACTGCTGGAGGAACAGCGTGCCGTTGGTGGCCAGGGCGGAGAGGAAGCGCGCATGGTTGTCCAGCCGCGCCAGGGCGCCATGGGTGGACTCCCAGCGATACTGGCGCTCGCTTTCGGCGCCGCAGGCCTTGAGGGTTTCCAGGCCGCCGAGGGTCTCGATCAACAGGGCCTGACGCTCGGCGCCCAGGGTCAGGCTCTTTTGCACGGTGTCGCGCAGGCGGCTCTGGATGATCAGGGCGAACACGATGGTGATGGGGAAAGCCAGCAGCGGCACGGCCACCAGCCAGCCGCCGAGCAGGCCGATGACCAGGATCATCAGGAGCGAGAAGGGCAGGTCGATCAGACTGGTCAGGGTCAGCGCGGTGAGGAATTCGCGCAGGCCCTGGAAGTCGTGGATGCTCTGGGCGAAGCCGCCGACGGTCTCCGGCTTGGCCTTGAGCGACATGCCGGTGATGCGTTCGAACAGGGTGGCGGAGAGCACCACGTCAGTCTTCTTGCCGGCCATGTCCAGCAGGTTGGAGCGCAGTACCCGCAGCAGCAGCTCGAACAACGTACCGATCAGCAGGCCGGCGGCGAGCACCCAGAGGGTCGACAGCGCCTGGTTGGGCACCACGCGGTCGTAGGTCTGCATGACGAACAGCGGCACCAGCATGCCCAGCAGGTTGATCAGCAGGCTGGCCACCAGGGCATCGGTGTAGAGCCAGCGCGACAGCCGCAGGGTGTCGCGGAACCAGGCTTCAACGCGCGGCACCAGGGGTTTGCGCGCGGCTTCCAGTTCGTGGCGCGGGCGCGCGAAGAGAGCCTGGCCGCTGTACTGGGCGGCCAGTTCATCGGCGCTGACGGCCTGTTCGCCGCCTTCGGTCTCGCAGGGCAGGATCAGCGCCTGGCCATCGTCGCGCCACTGGCGCAGCACGGCGCTGCGGCCGTCGTTGAGCAGCAGCAGGACCGGCAGGTTGAGGTTGGAGATGCTCTTCAGATCGCGGCGTAGCAGTCGCCCTTGGAGCCCGGCACGGGCGGCGGCGCGCGGCAGCAGCGCGGCAGACAGGCGCTGGTTGGGCAACGGCAAACCGGCGGCGAGGCTGTTGCGGCTCACCGCGCAGCCGTGCAGTCGGCAGAGGATCAGCAGTCCGTCGAGCAGGGGGTCGTCATGGCTCAGGCGCGGATCGCCCGGCGCGGGTGCGCCGCGCTCCTGGATGATCATGGTCACGCTACTTCCTCCCGGGCCGGGCCGACCCGCGCCGGCGGCATCCGGCGAACACTTGCAGGTGCTCGCCGGGCCACGCCGGTCGTCGGGTTTTCCGTGCCCTGTCGTATCGCTTCACGGCCGTCGCCCCGACACCGGGCGGCGCGGGGCTGAATGACGGAGGCGAGCGACTTTCTTATTTCAGGTCAGGCAGGCGTGCCTCGTTCTTCACATCCGACAGCGCCACGGCTTCGTGCGGCGCCACCACATGCTGCGATTTCAGCAGGTAACCCATGCTGCCCAGCACGCGGTACATCGAGTATTCCTCGGTGTAGCGCACTTCGGTGTAGCGACGGTTGGCGGTGAACAGTTCGTTCTCGCTGTCCAGCAGGTCGAGCAGGGTGCGCTGGCCGAGGGTGAACTGCTGCTGGTACGCCTCACGCACCTTGCGGGTGTAGTCGGCGTATTCGCGGGCCGGCTGGGTCTGCTTCTTGGCGTTTTCCATCGCGTCCCAGGCCAGCGAGAGGTTCTCGTTGAGCAGCCGCAGCGCGTTGTTGCGGATGTCCTGAGCCTCGTTGATCTGGTGCGAGGTGGCGTTGAGGTGGGCCTTGTCGCGCATCCCGTTGAACAGGTTGTAGCGCATCACTACCTGGGCTTCCCAGCTGTTGTAGTGGCCTTCGTCGCCATCGACGTTGTTGTTGGCCGCCTTGGCCAGCTCGGCGTCGAAGCGCGGGTAGAAGGGCGCCTTGGCTGCCTCATACTGGGCTTCGGCGGCGTTGACGTCGGCCTGCGCCGATTTCAGCAGCGGATTGTCGCTGAGCATGTTCTGCCGGGCGACGAGCAGGTCCGGCGGTACTTCGGCCTTGACCGTGGAGGGCGCCTCCAACTGGTCCGGCATGCGCCCGGTCGCGCTATAGAAGCTGGCCTCGGCATCGGCCAGGTTCACTTCCTCGGTGTAGAGGTTGTTCTGCGCCAGGGCCAGACGGGCGATCGCCTGGTCATTGTCGGCAGTGCTGCCGACGCCGCGCTCACTGCGCAGGCGGATCTGGTCGCCGATGCGCTCGTGGGCCTGCAGGTTGTTCTTGGCCAGCGTCACCATCTCGCGGCGCTTGAGCACATCGAGGTAGACCTCGACGGTGCGCAGGGCGGCGGTTTCCGAAGTACCGAGGATACGGAAGGCCTTGGAGTTGACGTTGGATTCGTTGCGCTTGACTTCGTTGGGGGTGCCGAAGCCGTCGAACAGCATCTGCCGCAGACGGATTTCCGCATCACCACGGGTCAGGGTTTCGTCGTTGTGGTTACCCGCCGCTCGCGTGGACGGGCTGTCGGTGTTCTCCCGGCCGTAACCGGCCACGAGGTCGACGGTTGGCAGATAGCCTCCCCTTGCAAACTTGAGTTCTTCATCCGCAGTCAGGCGGCTGTTGACGCTCTGACTGATTTCCGGGTGGTACTGCAGCGTGCTTTGTATAGCTTCAGTCAGGGTCATTGCCTGCCCATGGGCCCCTGACACCGCCAAAAATACACCGCTCCATAGTGCCGCGTTACGACTGCGCATGGCTTTGCTCCTGGTGTTCTTGTACTTCGATGCTCTTTGATCGCCAATTTATTGGCTTTTTTCTCTTATCAAGCGTTTCACGCCTGTAACATCAGAGCTAAGAACAACTTTTCGAAAAGCTCAGAAGAATTTTTCACAAGGGTTATTCGGAAAAAATCTTATGAGCCCTGTGAAAAGCAGCACATTGTTTGAACGTGCAAGCCCTCGTGTTTCCTGGGTATGGGCCGGATAAGGCGCTTGCAGAAGAAGCCAGGTACGGTTTGTAGCAGTTAGGGCGGGGACCACCGCAGAAGGACAAGAAAACGCGTGGCCAGCATGACAGAAAATTGTCGCTGGCTTTTTGATGCAAAAACGCTAGCAGTCCTTTTTGCCCCCTTCGCAACTTTCTTCGCAGCATCCCGATACAAGCGTGCCATGGCCTGTTTCGGTCAATCGTGCGTCGGTGGAACCGGCCGCGGGATGTGCAGCGGAGGAAGGACTCATGGCTACTTTGATGGGTGTCGTCAGCAAGGTAATCGGCGAAGTGTTTGCGGTAGCCGCCGATGGATCGCGTCGTCCTTTGGAACAGGGAGACAAGGTTTTTGTCGGTGAGCAGCTGGTCACCGGCGCCAATGGCGCGGTAGCGCTGAAGGTTGCAGGAGGAGGCGAGATCACCCTGGGGCGTGACAGCTCACTGCCTCTGACCTCGCAGATGCTTTCCGCCGCGCACCAGACGGATCAGGGTGACCAGGCGGTTGCCCAGCAGCCGGCCACACCGACCAAGCAGGACGTCACTGACGTCAAGGCCCTGCAGGCCGCCATTGCCGCGGGCGTGGACCCGACCCAGGCCGCCGAAGCCACCGCCGCTGGCCCGAGCGCCGCTGGCGCCGCCAACGGCAAACCCGGTGGCGGGCACTCCTTCGTGTTGCTGACCGAGGTCGGCGGGCATATCGACCCCGTCATCGGCTTCCCCACCGGGCCTATCGGCTCCGGGCCGCTGCCCCTGCGTGAGTTCGACGGCACCCCGGATGTACGCCCCGAGGCTGAACCGCCCGTGGTTCCGCCGGATGGCCAGCCGACCGCCGGCCCCAGCGGCCCTGGCACCGCCAATGTGTTCGAGGCTGGCCTGCCTGGTGGCTTGCCCGACGGCGCGGGAGAAGGAGCAACCATCACCGGCAGCCTGGGCTACAACTTCGGCCCCGATGGCGTCGGCAGTTTCTCCTGGGGAACTGCGGGGCTGCCCAGCCTGACCTCTGGCGGTGTTGCCATCACCTACAGCGTCAGCCCCGACGGCCACGTGCTTACCGGTAGCGCCAATGGCACGCCGGTCTTCACCGTGACCCTCACCGATATCAATACTGGAGCCTTCGAAGTCACCCTGCTGCAGCCGGTGGACCACCCGCTGAAGGGCTCCGAAGACAGCCTGAACTTCGATATTCCCTACACCATCACTGACGGCAATGGCACTTCGGCCAACGGCTCCCTGACCGTGGGCATCGTCGACGATGCGCCGCAGGCCAGCCTGTCCGCCAACAACGGTGTGGACGTGCTGCTGCAGACCCATGACGCCAACACCGCGGGCGCGGCCTTCGACACGTCCACCGCCGACTACAGCTCGGCCTTCCAGGTGACCGCCAACTATGGTGGCGACGGCGCTGGCAGCACCCAGCTGAGCTACAGCCTGAACCTGGTCGGCGGCAACGGCGCTGACTCGGGCCTGACCAGTGGCGGGGCGACTATCTACCTGTACAGCGTGGGCGGCGCCATCGTCGCTTCCACTTCCGCCAGCGCCGCCGGCATCACCGGCGAGAACACCATCTTCAGCCTGTCGGTGAACGGCAGCACCGGCGTTGTCACCCTGACCCAGTTCAGTGCGGTCGACCACGCGCTGCCAGGCAGCGAGGGCAACTACGCGAGCCAGAACGCCGTGCTCGATTCCGGCCTGGTGCAGCTGCAGGGCAACCTCACGGTAACCGACCGCGATGGCGACAGCGTCTCTTCCAGCAGCTCCATCGACCTGGGCGGCCGCGTCAGCTTCACCGACGACGGCCCGAGCATTGCCGTGGGCAACACCGAAGGCCTGCAACTGACGGTGGACGAGTCCAACCTCAGCCAGGACGCCACCAGCAGCGTGTCTGCCGGCGACCTGTTCAACGCTCAGTTCGGCGCTGACGGCGCCGGCTCGATCAGCTACAGGATTCAGACCCAGGACAACACCGACAGCGGCCTGAAGGACACCGCCACCGGCAACTCGATCTTCCTGTTCAACACCGCCAATGGCGTGGAAGGCCGCGTGGGCGGCGTGAACGGCGAAGTCGCGTTCCGCGTGAGCCTGGGCCAGGACGGCAAGATCACCCTCGACCAGGTCCGCGCGCTGGTGCACCCGGACAACACCGATGCCAACGATCCGCTGAGCCTGGCCGAAGGCAAGATCAGCCTGACCGCCACCGTGACCGACGCTGACGGCGACCATCAGAGCGCCGGTCTCGACCTGGGCAGCAAGCTCACTTTCCTCGACGACGGTCCGAGCATTTCCGTCGGCAGCAGCGAGGGCCTGCACCTGACTGTGGACGAGTCCGACCTCGGCCAGAACGCCACCAGCACCGGCTCGGTGGCCGATCTGTTCAATGCGCAGTTCGGCGCTGACGGGGAAGGTTCGATCAGATACAAGATCGAAACCCAGGACAACACCGATAGTGGTCTGAAGGACACCGCCACCGGCAACTCGATCTTCCTGTTCAACACCGCCACCGGTGTGGAAGGCCGCGTGGGTGGCGTGAACGGTGAGGTCGCGTTCCGCGTGACCCTCGGCCAGGACGGCAAGATCACCCTCGACCAGGTCCGTGCGCTGGTGCACCCGGACGACACCAATGCCAATGATCCGCTCAGCCTGGGCGAAGGCAAGATCAGTCTGACCGCCACCGTGACCGACGCCGACGGCGACCACCAGAGCGCCGGTCTGGACCTGGGCAGCAAGCTCACCTTCCTCGATGACGGCCCGCGCATCGCGCCCATCGAAGGCGGCGACCTGCACCTGAGCGTGGACGAAACCACCCTCGGCCAGCCGGCGACCAGCACCGGCTCAGTGGCCGACCTGTTCAACGGCCAGTTCGGCGCTGACGGCGAGGGCTCGATCAGCTACAAGCTCGAAGCCGCGAACAACACCGACAGCGGCCTGACCGACACCTCCAGCGGTCAGCGGGTGTTCCTCTTCAACACCGCCAATGGCGTCGAAGGGCGTCTGGAAATCAGCGGCGAAACCGCCTTCCGCGTGACCATCGGCCAGGATGGCAAGGTCACCCTGGAGCAGCTGCGCGCTCTGGCGCATGCCGATCCCAGTGATCCCAATGACTCGTTGAACCTGGCGGGCAAGATCACCCTCAGCGCCACCATCACTGACAAGGACGGCGACAGCGCTACCGCGCAGATCGACCTGGGCGGCAAGCTGAGCTTCCTCGACGATGGCCCGAGCATTGCGCCCAGCAGCGAGCACGACATCCAGCTGACGGTGGATGAAAGCCACCTGAACCTGGATGCCACCAGCACGGCCAGTGTCTCGGACCTGTTCACCACCCACTTCGGCGCCGACGGCCCGGGGCAGATCACCTACAAGATCGAGACCCAGGACAACACCGATAGCGGCCTGAAGGATACCGCCACCGGCAGCCAGATCTTCCTGTTCAATACCGCGAGCGGTGTAGAAGGCCGCGTGGGCGGAGTGAATGGTGACGTGGCATTCCGCGTGACCCTGGGCCAGGACGGCAAGATCACCCTCGACCAGGTGCGTGCCTTCGTGCACCCCGATCCGAGCAGCAATAACGAGGGCGTCAGCCTCGACCCGAACACCCTCACCCTGACCGCGACCATCACCGACAAGGACGGCGACAGCGCCCAGGCGCACATCGATCTGGGCAGCAAGCTGAGCTTCCTTGACGATGGCCCGAGCATCGCTCCGTGCGAGGACGTGGACATCAAGCTGACGGTGGATGAAACCCACCTCAACATGGATGACACCAGCACGGTCAGTGTTGCCGACCTGTTCACCGCGCACTTCGGCGCCGATGGCGAGGGCGGGATCACCTACAAGGTCGAGACCCAGGACAACACCGACAGCGGCCTGAAGGACACCGCCACCGGCAGCCAGATATTCCTGTTCAATACCGCGACCGGTGTGGAAGGCCGGGTGGGCGGGGTGAACGGTGATGTGGCGTTCCGTGTGACCCTGGGCCAGGACGGCAAGATCACCCTCGACCAGGTGCGCGCCGTCGTGCATCCGGATACCACCCACGCCAATGAAGGCGTCAGTCTCGCCCCGGACAGCGTGACCCTCACGGCCACCATCACCGACAAGGACGGCGACAGCGCCCAGGCCCACATCGACCTGAGCGGCAAGCTGAACTTCCTCGATGACGGCCCGAGCATCACCCCGTGCGACGACGCGGATATCAAGCTGACCGTGGACGAAACCCACCTCGGCGTGCCGGACACCAGCAGCGTCTCGGTGGCCGACCTGTTCACCACGCATTTCGGTGCGGATGGCGCAGGGGCGATCACCTACAAGCTGGCCGGAGCCGACAACACCGACTCCGGGCTGAAGGATACCCAGAGCGGTGAGAAGGTCTTCCTCTACAACACCGCCAGCGGCATCGAAGGCCGCCTGCAGGGAACCGACACCGTTGCCTTCCGCATCTACGTCGATGGCGACGGCAAGGTCACCCTGGAGCAACTGCGTGCCCTGGTGCATTCGGACACCAGCAACCCCGATGATTCCCTGAGCCTGAGCGGCCAGGTCACGCTGACTGCCACCATCACCGACAAGGACGGCGACAGCGCCAGCGCCCAGATCGACCTGGGCAGCAAGCTGACCTTCCTCGACGACGGCCCGAGCATTGCTCCGTCCAGCATCTACGACATCAGCCTGGAGGTGGACGAGTCCAACCTGGACAACAACGCCCGTGTCGAATCCAGCCTGGTATCGCTGCTGTTCGAGTCGCACTTCGGCGCGGATGGCGCGGGTAGCATCACCTACAAGGTCAGCACGGTGGATGGCACCGACAGTGGGCTGAAGACGACCCAGGGTGACGCCATCCTGCTGTACAACGTGAATGGCACCGTGGAAGGCCGTGTGCAGGGCAGTGGTGCGGTTGCCTTCGTGGTCAGCGAGGACAGCGGCGCGCTCATTCTTGACCAGCGCCTGACGCTCAAGCATCCCGACACCAGCGACTCCGACGATCCGCTGCGCCTGGATAGCGGCAAGATCACCCTCACCGCCACCATCACCGATGGGGACGGCGACAAGGCTTCTGCCCATGTCGACCTCGGCAGCAAGATGGTGTTCTACGATGACGGCCCGCACATCGAGCCGTGCACCACCGCCGATATCCAGCTCACCGTCGACGAAACCAAGCTGGGTGTCGACGCCCAGGCTTCGGCCGGCGATGTGGCAGCGCTGTTCACCAGCCGCTTCGGCAATGACGGCGCTGGCGGCATCACCTACAAGATCACCACCACCGATGGCACCGACAGCGGTCTGAAGGACACCGCGACCGGCGGTAGGATCTTCCTCTACAACACCGCCGATGGCGTGGTGGGCAAAGTGGAGGGCACCAACCTGGTGGCCTTCAG
Source organism: Pseudomonas sp. NY15435 (assembly GCF_048068295.1). Lineage (NCBI taxonomy): Bacteria > Pseudomonadati > Pseudomonadota > Gammaproteobacteria > Pseudomonadales > Pseudomonadaceae > Pseudomonas > Pseudomonas sp. NY15435. The sequence continues at coordinate 318,325 of NZ_JBLUQA010000003.1, read as the reverse complement.
CGTGACCCAGCACAATGGCGCGATCACTCTCGACCAGCAACGCGCGCTGGTGCACCCGGTGACCACTGATGCCAATGACCCGCTGGGCATCGGCACCGACAAGATCACCCTCACCGCGACCATCACCGATGGCGATGGCGACCACGAGTCGGCCAGTGTGGACCTGGGCAGCAAGCTGACCTTCCTCGACGACGGCCCGCACATCGAGCCGTGCACCGACGCCGATATCCGCCTGGAAGTTGACGAGTCCAACTTCGCCAGTGATGCACGGGTGGAAGCGCCCCTGGTGGCCAACCTGTTCACCACCGACTTCGGTGCTGACGGAGCGGGCTCGATCACCTACAAGGTCACCACCGTCGACGGTACCGACAGCGGCCTGCGCGAAACTGCCAGCGGCGCGCGCATCCTGCTGTTCAACGATGGCAACGGCGTAGTCGGCAAGGTCGAAGGCAGCGGTGCCATCGCCTTCGTGGTTCGTCCCGATGGTGGAGCACTGACCCTCGACCAGCGTCTGGCGTTCATCCATCCCGACAGCAGCAGCGACGATGAAACCCTGAGCATCGCCAGCGGCAAGATCACCCTGACCGGCACCATCACTGACAAGGATGGTGACAGCCAGAGCGCCTCCATCGACCTGGGCAGCAAACTGGTGTTCCACGACGATGCCCCGAGCATCAGCGCCGACGCCAGCAAGGCGCCAACCCTGACGGTGGACGAGACGGTGCTGAGCACCGACGCCACCGGCAACTTCAGCGGCGCCTTCACCTCCAACGGCGGCGCCGACGGCGGCAGCGTCAGCTACAAGCTGGCGGCCACCGACGGCACATTGAGCGGGCTGCAGACCACCAGCGGGCAGAACATCGTGCTGGTCAAGGTCAGCGATACCGTGGTCGAGGGCCGTGTGGGCAATACCGGCGGCGCGGTCGCCTTCAGCCTGACCCTCAACAGCGCCACCGGCGAGCTCAAGCTCGACCAGCAACTGGCAATCAAGCACGCTGACGCCACCAACCCCAATGACCCGGTCAGCCCGCTGGGCGACAAGATCTCCCTGGTGGCGACCATCACCGACGGCGACGGCGACCACAAGTCCGCCAGCATCGACCTGGGCGACAAACTGGTGTTCAAGGACGACGGTCCCGCGCTCGTGGCCGGTGGCAACGTCACTGGCCAGGTCATGGAGGATGCGCTGCCCGGTGGCAACCCCGATGGCGCCAGCGACACCACGACAGCCAAGGGTTCGCTTGCCAGCCTGGTGAACTTCGGTGCGGACGGCCCCGGCGCCTTCTCGCTGACCGGCGACTACTCCTCGCTGACCTCGCAGCACCTGACCTCTGGTGGCGTGGCACTGGCCTACAGTGTGGTTGGCAACCTGCTGACCGCCATGGCCGGCGCCAAGACCATCTTCACCCTGTCGGTGGATGCAGCGGGCAACTATGAGTTCAAACTCGTCGGCCCGCTGGATCATCCGCTGCACAACGGCAGTGATGCGGAGCAGCTGGCGCTCAACCTCGGCGGCGTGATCAAGGCCACCGACGGCGATGGCGACCCGGTCAGCCTGGGCTCGGGCTCGCTGGTGATCAACGTGCAGGACGACCTGCCGGTGGTACACAGCGAACCACCGTGCCAGGACGTTTCCGAGGTCCCCGGCTTCGTGCTCAATGGCACGCTCGACGTGAGCTTCGGCGGTGATGGCCGCGGCGCCTTCGACCTCAGCGGCAACACCGCGCCGGACGGCCTGACCTACGTGGTTACCCAATTGGCCGGTGGCGGGTCGCAACTGATCGCCTATGACGGCAACAACGAGGCCTTCTTCGCCCTCAAGGTCAATGCCGACGGTACCTACAGTTTCGAGGTACTCAACTCGCGGCCGATCACCCAGGTGGAATACGACCTGACACAGGTTTCCGCCGGTGGCCCACGGCCTTCCGTCACCCTGTCCTCGGATGGTCTTTCGGTGGTCTTCACCAGCCCCAACGGCAACGTGAACCCCTCCGACAATGGCATGGGCGTGGGCGGCAACAACCTCATCACCCCCGGTGAGAACCTCAACATCGCCTTCAGCGAGAAGATCTACGACGTCAGCTTCGACGTGCAGAAACTCTCCACCAGCGATGTGCTGAGCTGGAAGGTGCTCGGTGACGGCGGGGTAGTGCTGGCGACCGGGACCTTCTCGCCGCCGGCAGGCTATGGCGAGAACAGCTCGGTGTCCTTCAACTTGCTCACCGATGGCCACTTCACCACGGGCTCGGCCTTCCAGCTCCAGGAAGGCGGCTTCAACTCCGTGGTGTTGAGCAGCAACAGCGGCGACTACCGCCTGGTCACCGTCTCCGCCGGACAGTCAGTCCTGCCGGAGAATATCGACCTCAACTTCCACGTCGGCATTACCGACGGCGATGGCGACAGCACCGGGCTGAACCTGTGCGTGGACCTGAGCGCTCCTCAGCCGCTGCTGGTTGTCGGCAGCAACAGCAGCGACATTGATGGCTCCAGCACCCAGCACACCCTGCCCAACCCGCAGGATGCGGACAAGGCCGGTACCATCAGCGGCGGCGCCGGCAGCGACGTGCTGATCGGCGACCCAGGCGGCGTGTCGGTCTATACCCAGCCGGGCAAGAACTACAACATCTCGCTGATCGTCGATACATCCGGCAGCATGGCCGACGGGTCGGGCACCGTGGGCCAGGATCGCATGACCCTGGCGAAGAACGCGCTAATCAACCTGGTGAACACCATCAAGGGGCATGACGGGGTCATCAACGTCAACCTGGTGTCCTTCGCCGACAATGCCAAGAGCGTCAGCTACAACGGGCTCACCGCGGCCAACGTGACGCTGCTGATCGCGGCGATCAACGCGCTCAGCGCGGGGGGAGCGACCAACTACGACGATGCCATGCAGAAGGCTTCGACCTGGTTCAACACCCAGGTCAGCACCAACCACGCCGATGCGGCCCACGGCTACGTCAACCTGGCGTTCTTCCTCACCGACGGCAACCCCACCGTGTGGAACGGCTACAACGGCAGCGGGGACACCACCAACTACAACGACATCAACGTCGCGCTGACCTCCGGGAATGACATGCTGCATGGCGTGGGCGCGCTCAGCGGAGCCAACGCGGTGGACGTCAATGCCATCGGAATCGGCAACGGCATCAACAGCAACTACCTGAAGTTCTTCGACAACACCGATACCACCGGGACCGGGTCGGTGACAGTCGACAACCAGACCATCACCAATACCGTCGGCCAGCCGCAGATCATCAATACCGCCGAGCAGTTGCAGGCGGCGCTGCAGGAAGGCTTCAGCACCAGCACACCGGTGACCGTGGGCAACGACCACCTGGTCGGCGGCGCGGGCAACGACATCATGTTCGGTGATGTCATCAACACCGACCAACTGGCCTGGGCCGGGCATGCTGCCGGCACGCACAACGGCCAGGGCTTCCAGGCGCTGGTGGATTATCTGACCGCCACCAACGGCACCGCGCCGACGGCGGCCACGATCAGCAACTACATCATCCAGCACGCGGATCAGCTCAACGTCGCCGGTGACACCCGTGGTGGCGACGACATCCTCGAAGGCGGCGCCGGCAATGACCTGATGTTTGGCCAGGGCGGCAACGACAAGCTGATCGGCGGGCCCGGCGACGACATCATGTACGGCGGCACCGGTGCGGATGAGTTCATCTGGAAGTCCGGCGATACCGGCCACGATGTGATCAAGGACTTCAACATCGCCGAGCACGACGTGCTGAACTTCGCCGACCTGCTACAAGGGGAAGCCGCCACGGCCTCGTCGCTGGCGCACTACCTGACCTTCTCGGTCAACGCCGGTACTACCACCATCGGCGCCAGCCCCACCAGCGGTGGCGCCGTTACCCAGACCGTCGACCTGGCCAACGTCGACCTCGCCGCCAAGTACGCAGGCCATGCCGGCAATGGCGTGCTCTCGGCGGGGGATACCCAGACCGTGCTCAACGGCCTGCTGGGGGACCACGCGATCAAGACCGACACTGTCTGACCCTGTGTGAAACCAGTCGAAACCGCCGCCTCTGGGCGGCGGTTTCGTTTTCCCTGCGCACAACGAGGATGGGGGCACGGCTATACGGCTGGTGAATGATCGTCGCGGTGCGTCCTCAGCGCCGCTTATGCTCGGACCACACCTTCCCTCAGTCCAACAACAAGCAACGAGGTTTCCCATGCGCGAAGTGGTGATCGTCGACAGCGTCCGTACCGGCCTGGCCAAGTCCTTCCGTGGCAAATTCAACATGACCCGTCCGGACGACATGGTCGCCCATTGCATCGACGCGCTGCTGGCGCGCAACAACCTCGATCCGCTGCTGGTGGACGACTGCGTGGTCGGTGCCGGCTCCAACGAAGGCGCCCAGGGCCACAATATCGGCCGTAACGCAGCGGTGCTGTCGCGCCTGGGCACCCACGTTGCCGGTATGACCCTGAACCGCTACTGCTCCTCGGGCCTGCAGGCCATCGCCATCGCTGCCAACCAGGTGGCTTCGGGCTGCAGCGACATCCTGGTGGCCGGCGGCGTTGAGTCCATCACCCTGACCATGGGCAAGCAGAACCTCGACAATTTCGTGAACCCGCGTCTGAAGGACGAGTTCCCCGGCATCTACTACCCCATGGGCCAGACCGCCGAGATCGTCGCCCGCCGCTACAACGTCACCCGCGAGCAGCAGGACCTGTATTCCCTGCAGAGCCAGCAGCGCACCGCGCGCGCCCAGGCCGAAGGTCTGTTCGACGATGAAATCGTGCCGATGAGCGTGAAGTACCTGGTGGAAGACAAGGCCACCGGCGAGAAGAAAGTCCTCGACGGCGTGGTCGACCGCGACGACTGCAACCGCCCGGAAACCACCCTTGAAGGCCTCAACTCCCTCAAGCCGGTGTTCGCCGAAGACGGTTCGGTCACCGCCGGCAACGCCTCGCAGCTCTCCGACGGCGCCTCGATGACCCTGATCATGAGCCTGGACAAGGCTCTGGAGCTGGGTCTCAAGCCCAAGGCCTTCTTCCGCGGCTTCACCGTCGCCGGCTGCGAGCCGGACGAGATGGGCATCGGCCCGGTGTTCTCGGTACCCAAGCTGCTCAAGGCCAAGGGCCTGCAGGTCGCCGATATCGACCTCTGGGAGCTCAACGAAGCCTTCGCTTCCCAGTGCCTGTACGCCCGTGACCGTCTGGGCATCGACAACGAGAAGTACAACGTCAACGGCGGCTCCATCTCCATCGGCCACCCCTTCGGCATGACCGGCTCGCGCCAGGTCGGCCACCTGGTGCGCGAACTGCAGCGGCGCAACCTGCGCTACGGCATCGTCACCATGTGTGTGGGCGGCGGCATGGGCGCGACTGGCCTGTTCGAAGCCGTTCGCTGAGCACGGCGGGCGAGGGCGCAACCCTCACCCGAGTCGCGCTGGTCGCTCCACGCAAGCGGCCGGTGCCTGGGAAAGCCCCTGGCGGAAACGCCAGGGGCTTTTTCATTGCGGTTGCCCGCCACCCGGCTCTTTGCAGGAGCGAGCTTGCTACCGATGGCGGAGGTGAGTTCACCGCGCCGCAATCGCGAGGTCCTGGAGACAGAAAAACAAAACCCCGGCCAGCAGGCCGGGGTTTCTGCGTATCACCCCGTGGGGCTCAGCGTCCGACGCGGGCAAACAGGTTGGATGCCTGCTGCATGCGGGTGATGTACAGCATCACCTCGCGCTCGGCATCGAAGCGGGTGAAGTAGGGGCCTTCGAGCGTCCCCTCGCGGGTAGAGAAAAAGTACTGGCCATTGACCGCACTGATCCGATCGCTGCGGTAATGGGTGGCCGCCTGATTGTCGCCGACACGTTGCCCCAACATACGCTGACCTCCCATACAAAAGGATTAATTGAATCGAGTGTATGCCGCAAACCCCCGCCGTGCCTGGGCTGCGAAGGAATGGCGACGAACGGCAGGCAATCGTCTCAGCGGTGAAACACTCGGCCGCCCGGCCGTCACGTTCCCTTGTCTATGCTCAGTGTCCAGCGGCGGTCGCCGCCGCGCAGGGTCGAGGAAAGATTGATTATTTTGGTTATAAGAAAATCAAAATATATTCTTTTTAATGCGGAAAGACCTTGTGCATAGTGGTTACCAACACGAACAAGGAGAGACCCATGAGCTTGCGACTTGGCGACATCGCCCCCGACTTCGAACAGGAATCCAGCGAAGGCCGCATCCGTTTCCATGAATGGCTGGGCAACAGCTGGGGCGTTCTGTTCTCCCACCCGGCCGACTTCACCCCGGTGTGCACCACCGAGCTGGGCCTGACCGCCAAGCTCAAGGACCAGTTCGCCGCCAAAGGCGTGAAGGTGATCGCCCTGTCCGTCGACCCGGTGGACTCCCACGTGAAGTGGATCGACGACATCAACGAGACCCAGAACACCGTGGTCAACTTCCCGATCATTGCCGACGCCGACCGCAAGGTGTCCGAGCTGTATGACCTGATCCACCCGAACGCCAACGACACGCTCACCGTGCGTTCGCTCTTCGTCATCGATCCGAACAAGAAGGTGCGCCTGACCATCACCTACCCGGCGAGCACCGGGCGCAACTTCAACGAAATTCTGCGCGTCATCGACTCGCTGCAGCTCACCGATAACCACAAGGTCGCCACCCCCGGTAACTGGCAGGATGGCGACGACGTGGTGATCGTGCCCTCGCTCAAGGACGAGGAAGAGATCAAGCAGCGTTTCCCCAAGGGCTACCGTGCGATCAAGCCCTACCTGCGCCTGACCCCGCAACCGAACAAGTGACCCGAAGCGGCTGCGCGTCGGCCAGGCTGCGTTGCCAGCGACAGCGAGATGCTCATGTGCTGTAGCACACTCCGCTCTCACTGCCGCTGGCGCCTTGCCTGGCTCTAGCTCGCACGCTTCGGGGCAGAAGTTTCAACCTCGAGCGGTAAATCGGGCCGGTCCGCCGGCCCATTTTTTATCCTTCATGCGCGGACCACGCCGCGCTTTTTTATTCGCTCCACCTCAATGATCTGACTTGCCCGCCAGACGGGAAGAAGACGCAAGCCCACGCCAAGGAGAACGACCATGGGTCATTCCACCTGGCGCCGCAGCCTGGCCGTCGCTCTTCTCGCGAGCCTGCCGATCGGCGCCTACAACAGCCCCGCCCAAGCCGCCGACGCCCCGAAAGAGGTGCGCCTGGACTACGCCTACTACGCGCCCACCAGCCTGGTGCTCAAGCACTTCGGCTGGCTGGAGAAATCCCTCAAGCCACAGGGCACCGAAGTGCGCTGGGTGTTCAGCCAGGGCAGCAACCGTTCGCTGGAATACCTCAACGCCGGCAGTACCGACTTCGCCTCCACGGCGGGATTGGCCGCCGTGCTCAGCCGCGCCAATGGCAGCCCGCTGAAGACCGTCTATATCGCCAGCCGCCCGGAGTGGACTGCACTGGTGGTGCCCAAGGATTCGCCGCTCAAGTCTGTCGCTGACCTCAAGGGCAAGAAGATCGCCGCCACCAAGGGCACCGATCCGTACCTGTTCCTGTTGCGCAGCCTGCAGCAGGCCGGTCTGGACAAGAACGACGTGGAAATCGTCCACCTGCAGCATCCGGACGGCCGCGCCGCGCTGGAGCAGGGCAGGGTGGATGCCTGGGCCGGCCTTGACCCGCACATGGCCGCCAGCGAGCTGCAGGCTGGTTCGCACCTGCTGTACCGCAACGTCGATTTCAACAGCTACGGCGTGCTCAGCGTCACCGAGAAGTTCGAGAAGCAGCAGCCGGAGCTGATCAAGCAGGTCATCGCTGCCTATGAAGAGGCGCGTCAGTGGGCCGTGGCGCATCCGGAAGAGACCGCGAAACTGCTGGCCGAGGAAGCCAAGCTGCCGCTGGAAGTGGCCAAGCTGCAACTCTCCCGAACCGATTTCAGCAAGCCGCTGCCTGGCGCCGAACAGGTCGCTGCGTTGAAGGCGGCCGCGCCGATCCTGGTGGATGAACAATTGGTTCGTCCGGGGACTGACGTCACCGCCGTGGTCGATCAACTGATCGCTCCGCAACTGGCCGGCGAAGTGATCGGCAAGGCTGGCGCCGTCGCCAAGGCGGAGCAGTAATCCATGCCACCCCAGAGCCTGCCGACCCAGAGCCTGCGCCTGGCCCGCCAGCGTCGCGCATTGAAACTGCGCTGGCCGCGACTGAGCTGGCGCGCCTGGCTGGTGCCGCTGCTGCTGTGCGGCGCTCTGGAGCTGTCAGTGCGTGTCGGCTGGCTCGCCGAGCACCAGATGCCGGCACCCAGCAGTGTTGCGCTGACCCTCTGGCAATTGGCCCAGGGCGAGCTCTGGAAACATGTTGCGGCGAGCCTCGCGCGGGTCGCCGCCGGATTCTTCATCGGTGCGGCCGCCGCCGTACTGATCGGCACCTGGGTGGGACTCAGCCAGCGTGCCGAGGCCTATCTGGAACCGACCTTCCAGGCGCTGCGGGCGATTCCCAGCCTCGCCTGGGTGCCGCTTCTGCTGCTCTGGCTGGGCATCGATGAGACGCCGAAAATCGTGCTGATCGCCCTCGGCGCATTCTTCCCCGTCTATCTCTCCCTGGTGGCTGGCGTGCGCAACGTCGATCGCAAATGGGTGGAGCTGGGCCGCTTGTATCACCTGTCACCCTTCGCCCTGGTGCGGCGCATCCTCCTGCCGGCGGCACTGCCGAGCCTGTTCACCGGCCTGCGCGGCGCATTGAGCCTGAGCTGGATGTTCCTCGTCGCCGCCGAACTGATCGCCGCCACTCGCGGCCTGGGCTATCTGCTCAGCGACGGCCGGGAAACCTCGCGGCCGGATATCGTCATCGCCGCCATCCTGGTACTGGCGGTGCTGGGCAAGCTCAGCGACGGCCTGCTCAAGGCGCTGGAGCAGCGCGCGCTGGCCTGGCGCGATACCTTCCTGGGCAATGGAGAGAGTCAATGAGCGCCCTGCTGGAACTGCGTGAAATCCGCAAGAGCTTCTCCGGCGTGCGCGTACTGGACGACGTCAGCCTGAACCTGGCGCCGGGCGAAGTGGTCAGCCTGCTGGGCCCCAGCGGTTGTGGAAAAAGTACCTTGCTGCGCATCGCCGCCGGGCTGGACGACGAGTTCGCCGGCTCGCTGGAGCGCAATCCGCTGCTGGGCTTCGGCCCGGACGGCGATACCGGCCGTGGCGGCGGTGGCGTCGGCGTGGTGTTCCAGGAGCCGCGCCTGCTGCCCTGGCTCACCGTCGCGCAGAACATTGGCTTTGCCGATGGCTGGCTGGCAGACGACCACCGCATTGAGCACCTGCTGCGCGACGTGGGGCTGGAGGGCAAGGGCGACCTGCTGCCCAAGCAGCTCTCCGGTGGTATGGCCCAGCGCGCGGCCATCGCCCGTGGCCTCTACGGGCGGCCCCAGGTGCTGCTGCTGGACGAACCCTTCAGTGCGGTGGACGCCTTCACCCGCATCCGCCTGCAGGACCTGATCCAGCAACTGGCGCTGGAGTACGACATCAGCATCCTGCTGGTCACCCATGACCTCGACGAGGCCTTCTACCTCAGCGATCGCGTACTGCTGCTGGGCGGTACGCCCAGCCGCCTGCGCCGCGAATTCCCCGTGCCGCTGCCGCGCCCGCGCGACCGTCGCGCCGTGGAACTGGCCTTCCTGCGCGGCGAAGCGCTGACCGAGCTGCACCAGTCCCACGTCATCTGACTCATCACTGTTCTGTAGGAGCGAGCTTGCTCGCGAACCGCTTGATGCCGGAGCTGCCCGGAAAGCGTTCGCGAGCAAGCTCGCTTCTACATATAAATTAAAATCGAATAACCAAATGAAAAAATAACATTTATTGGAATATGAGGTTGCCTGTTAAGGTCTATGCACATTGGTTAGCAGGACGGCATTTGTATCGTCCTGATCGTTATAAGGAAACGTGCAGATGTATGTAGTCACCCTTGCCGGCAGCCCCAGCCAGCGTTCCCGCTCCGGCGTCCTCCTGGACGTCGCACGGAACTGGCTGCACGCCCACGGCGCCGAGGTGCGCTCCTACTCCGTGCACGACTTTCCCGCGGAAGACCTGCTGCATGCACGCTTCGACAGCCCGCGGGTGGTCGAGCTGATCGAGCAGATCCTGCGCGCCGACGGCCTGGTGATTTCCACACCGGTGTACAAGGCGTCCATCGCCGGAGCGCTGAAGGTCATCCTCGACCTGCTGCCGGAGCGGGCGCTGGCGCACAAGGTGGTGCTGCCCCTGGCCACCGGCGGCAGCAACGCCCACATGCTGGCGGTGGACTACGCGCTCAAGCCGGTCCTCGCTGCGTTGAAGGCCCAGGAAACCCTGCACGGCGTGTTCGCCGAGGAGAGCCAGGTGCAATACCCCGAGGGCAATACCCCGGCGCGCCTGGAGTCGACCCTCGAACACCGACTGCTGGAATCCCTGGAACAGTTCCACGGCGCCCTCGCGCGCCGACCGAAACCCATCGACCCCAACCTGCTCAACGAACGGCTGATCAACGCCCGCTGGAGCATCTGACAGACAACTCCACGCAGGAGAGCGCCAAGCCCCAACCCGGCAGGCGGCGACTGCGTCACCCACAAGAAAAGGCCCTCACCGTCCCGTCAACGGGACCGCAGGTCCGGCAATCACACTCGACGAAGGATCACTCCCATGCGGACTCTCACTTTGCGTAGTGGACTGGCGGCCCTGCTGATCGCGGCCCTGTCCTACAACGCGCAGGCGGACGAACAGCCCGGCACCCTGCGTATCGGTTATCAGAAGTACGGCACCTTGGTGCTGCTCAAGGCCCGTGGCACGCTGGAGAAGCGCCTGGCCGAGCAAGGCGTCAAGGTGCAATGGACCGAATTCCCCGGCGGCCCGCAGCTGCTCGAAGGCCTGAACGTCGGCAGCATCGACTTCGGCGTGACCGGCGAAACCCCGCCGGTGTTCGCCCAGGCCGCTGGCGCCGATCTGGTGTACGTCGCCCACGAACCGCCAGCGCCGACCAGCGAAGCAATCCTGCTGCCCAAGGATTCGCCGATCAAATCCGTCGCCGAGCTCAAGGGCAAGAAGGTCGCCCTGAACAAAGGCTCCAACGTGCACTACCTGCTGGTGCGCGCTCTGGAAAAAGCCGGCCTGAAGTACAGCGATATCCAGCCCGTGTACCTGCCGCCGGCCGACGCCCGCGCCGCCTTCGAACGCGGCAGCGTGGATGCCTGGGTGATCTGGGACCCGTACCAGGCCGCCGCCGAGAAGCAGCTCTCCGCCCGCACCCTGGTGGACGGCACCGGCCTTGTGGATAACCACCAGTTCTACCTGGCGACCCGGCCCTACGCGAACAACCACCCGCAGGTGATCACCACCCTGATCGACGAAGTGCGCTCGGTGGGCGAGTGGTCGCAGCAGAACCCGCAGCAGGTGACCGACCAGGTTGCACCGCTGCTCGGCCTGCCGGCGGACATCACCTTCACCGCGGTGAAACGCCAGGGCTACGGCGCCCAGCCGATCACCCCGCAGGTCACCGCCGCGCAGCAGAAGATCGCCGACACCTTCACCGACCTGAAGCTCATCCCCAAGAAGCTGAGCATCAAGGACGTGGTGTGGACGGCTCCGGCCAAGGTCGCCGCCCAGTAACTGATCCGCCTTTTTGTAGGAGCGAGCTTGCTCGCGAACCGGCCCAGCTCCCGAACTGCCGGGGAATCTGTTCGCGAGCAAGCTCGCTCCTACCAAGAACAGCAGCAACACGTACACCCAACCCATCATCGCGCGGCTACGCCACGCCGGCGCGCTTATCTGGAGTTACTGCGATGAGTCTCAACATCTTCTGGTTCCTGCCGACCCACGGCGACGGCCACTACCTGGGCACCGCCGAAGGCGCCCGCGCCGTGGACCACGGTTATCTGCAACAGGTTGCCCAGGCTGCCGACCGCCTTGGTTTCGGTGGCGTGCTGATCCCCACCGGCCGCTCCTGCGAGGACTCCTGGCTGGTCGCCGCCTCACTGATCCCGGTGACCCAGCGCCTGAAGTTTCTGGTCGCCCTGCGCCCGGGCATCATTTCCCCGACCGTGGCCGCCCGCCAGGCCGCAACCCTCGACCGGCTCTCCGGTGGGCGCGCGCTGTTCAACCTGGTGACCGGCGGCGACCCGGACGAGCTGGCCGGTGACGGCCTGCACCTGAGCCACGCCGAGCGCTACGAAGCGTCGGTCGAATTCACCCGCATCTGGCGCCGCGTGCTGGAAGGCGAAACCGTCGACTACGACGGCAAGCACCTGCAAGTGAAGGGCGCCAAGCTGCTCTACCCGCCGATCCAGCAGCCGCGTCCGCCGCTGTACTTCGGTGGCTCCTCCGACGCAGCGCAAGACCTCGCCGCCGAACAGGTCGAGCTGTACCTGACCTGGGGCGAACCGCCGGCCGCCGTCGCCGAGAAGATTGCCCAGGTGCGCGAGAAGGCCGCCAAGCAGGGCCGCAGCGTGCGCTTCGGCATTCGTCTGCATGTGATCGTCCGCGAGACCAACGAGGAAGCCTGGCAGGCCGCCGACCGCCTGATCTCGCACCTCGACCAGGACACCATCGACCGCGCCCAGGCGTCCCTGGCGCGCTTCGATTCCGTCGGCCAGCAACGCATGGCGGCCCTGCACGGCGGCAACAAGGACAAGCTGGAAGTCAGCCCCAACCTCTGGGCCGGCGTCGGCCTGGTTCGCGGTGGCGCTGGCACTGCACTGGTGGGCGATGGACCGACTGTGGCGGCGCGCGTGAAGGAGTACGCGGACCTCGGTATCGATACCTTCATCTTCTCCGGCTACCCGCACCTGGAAGAGTCTTATCGGGTTGCTGAACTGCTCTTCCCGCATCTGGAACTGGCTCAGGCGCAGGCACCGCAAGCGCACGGCTATGTCAGCCCGTTCGGCGAGATGGTCGCCAACGACATCCTGCCCAAGGCGGCATCGGCGAGCTGATAAGGCGGTCGGGCGGAAAACGCGCCGCGTGATCTGCCCGACGAAGAATCCGGAGAGAAGAAATGAGCGTTTCCAACAACCTTGCCCAGCGCCTCGCGCCCTGGGCCTTGCCGGTGGGCCTGGTGGTGATCTGGCAACTGGCGGTGGAATTCGGCTGGCTGTCCAGCCGCATCCTGCCGGCGCCCAGCGCGGTGGCCGAGGCCGGCTACCACCTGGTGGTCAGCGGCGAACTGTGGCAACACCTGGCGATCAGCACCTGGCGCGCCGCCGTAGGCTTCCTCATCGGTGGCAGCATCGGCCTGGTGCTGGGCCTGATCACCGGCCTGTCGAAGTGGGGCGAGCGCTTCCTCGACAGCTCGGTACAGATGATCCGCAACGTGCCGCACCTGGCGCTGATCCCGCTGGTGATCCTGTGGTTCGGCATCGATGAGTCGGCAAAGATCTTCCTGGTCGCCCTCGGCACGCTGTTCCCGATCTACCTCAACACCTACCACGGCATCCGCAACATCGATCCGGGCCTGCTGGAAATGTCGCGCAGCTACGGGCTGTCCGGCTTCGCCCTGTTCCGCCAGGTGATCCTGCCCGGCGCGCTGCCCTCGATCCTGGTCGGCGTGCGCTTCGCCCTGGGTTTCATGTGGCTGACCCTGATCGTCGCCGAAACCATTTCCGCCAACTCCGGCATCGGCTACCTGGCGATGAATGCCCGCGAATTCCTGCAGACCGATGTAGTGGTGCTGGCGATCCTGCTCTACGCCGTACTCGGCAAGCTCGCTGACCTCGCCGCCCGCGGCCTGGAACGCGTCTGGCTGCGCTGGCACCCGGCTTATCAGGTGAAAGGAGGTGCGGCATGAACGCAGTGAATCAGTTGCCGCAACAACTCAAGAAAGGCATCCCGCTGGCGCTGGAAAACGTGCGCAAGCGCTTCGGTGAGCGTGAAGTCCTCAAGGGCATCGACCTGCGGATTCCCGCCGGCCAGTTCGTCGCCATCGTCGGCCGCAGCGGCTGCGGCAAGAGCACCCTGCTGCGCCTGCTAGCCGGGCTCGACGAGGCCAGCGACGGCCAGTTGCTGGCCGGCTCAGCGCCGCTGGAAAGCGCCCGCGAAGAGACTCGGCTGATGTTCCAGGATTCGCGCCTGCTGCCCTGGAAACGGGTGATCGACAACGTCGGCCTCGGCCTGAAAGGCGACTGGCGTGCCAAGGCGCTGGAAGCCCTGGAAGCCGTGGGCCTGTCCGACCGCGCCAACGAGTGGCCGGCCAGCCTGTCCGGTGGCCAGAAGCAGCGTGTGGCCCTGGCCCGCGCCCTGATCCACCAACCGCGCCTGCTGCTGCTCGATGAGCCGCTCGGTGCACTGGACGCCCTGACCCGCATCGAGATGCAGCAACTGATCGAGGGCCTCTGGCAGCAGCATGGCTTCACCGTGCTGCTGGTCACCCACGACGTCGCCGAAGCCGTGGCCATCGCTGACCGGGTGATCCTCATCGAAGACGGCGAGATCGGCCTGGACCTCACTGTCGAGCTGCACCGCCCGCGCGCCCGCGGTTCGGCACGCCTGGCCGCGCTGGAAGCCGAAGTGCTCGAGCGTGTGCTGTCGCTGCCAGCCCAACCGCCCGAGCCGGAACCCGTATCCCCACTGCCCACGCAACTGCGCTGGGCGCTCTGATCCAACGTTCATCCGAAGACCCCATTCTCCCAAGGAGCTACGCCATGACCATCAAAGCCATCAACGTCCGCAACCAGTTCAAAGGCACCATCAAGGAAATCGTCGAAGGTGATGTGCTGTCGGAAATCGACGTGCAGACCGCCGCTGGCATCGTCACCTCGGTGATCACTACCCGTTCCGTGAAGGAACTGGAACTGGCCATCGGCAGCGAAGTGATCGCCTTCGTGAAGTCCACCGAGGTGTCCATCGCCAAGCTGTGAATGCGGTGCTGGAAAACAACGGGCAGTCCGGGAACGGGCTGCCCGTTTTCTTTGTGCGAGTGGTATCCGGGTGCCGTTGTAGGAGCGAGCTTGCTCGCGACCGCCCCCCAACTCCGGAGCTGCCGGGTATGAGTTCGCGAGCAAGCTCGCTCCTACAGATCTGGCCCACCTTTACGCCGGTGATTGCTGGCTAGAGCAATTACTCTACTTCCCTTAGACTCCGCTCAAACCAACAAGAGAAAGGAGTCCCGCATGTCCCTGAGTCCCTCTGCCTTCGCGCTGCTCGGCCTGGTCGCCTGGACCGTGCTGCTGGTCCTGCTGCTGGTCAACCAGCGCGGCCTGCTGGTGATGTCCGGCCGTATGAAGGTCAACGTCTTCGCCGCCGACGGCAGCAACACCCCCGGCGCCTTCGGCCAACGCCTGGTGCGCGCCCACGCCAACTGTGTGGAGAACGTGCCGCTGTTCTGCGCCGTGCTGCTCTATGCAATGGTCACCCAGCAGACGGTGATCACCGACCCGCTGGCGCCGACCCTGCTGGTGGCGCGCATCGTCCAGTCGGTGGTGCACCTGCTCAGCACTTCGGCGCTGGCGGTGTGGGTGCGCTTCGCCGCCTTCTTCGTCCAACTGATCATCCTGATCTGGTGGTTGCTGCGTCTCTCCACGCTGATCTGACCGGCGACCGGAACAGTTGCACCACGCAACTGTTCCTATGGGGCGATACCGCCATGACTTAGCATGGCGGACCGCATACGCGTCGAGGCACTCATGCACGTTTCATCCGGCCGCTGGCAATTCGGCCTGTTCCTGGCCCTGGTCACCGCCGTCCTCTGGGGCATCCTGCCGATCAAGCTCAAGGAAGTCCTGAAGGTCATGGACCCGATCACCGTCACCTGGTTTCGCCTGGTGGTGTCCGGTGGCCTGCTGCTCATCTACCTGGGCTTTACCCGCCAGTTGCCACGCTTCTCGCCATTGGGCAAGCGCGGCAAGGGGCTGGTGCTTATCGCCATCCTCGGCCTGACCGGCAACTACGTGTGCTACCTGATCGGCTTGCGCATGCTCACGCCGGGCACCACCCAGTTGGTGATCCAGATCGCGCCGATCCTCCTGCTGCTGGGCAGCCTGTTTGTCTTCAAGGAAAGCTTCAGCATTGGCCAGGCTCTGGGGCTCGCGGTGCTGATTGCAGGTTTCGGGCTGTTCTTCAACCAGCGCCTGGCCGAGCTGTTCGGCTCGCTCGGCGAGTACACCACCGGCGTGCTGATCGTGGTATTCGCCGCCTTCATCTGGACCTTCTATGGTCTTGCGCAAAAGCAGTTGCTGACCCAGTGGACCTCGGTACAGGTGATGATGGTGATCTACCTGGGCTGCGGCGCGTTGCTCACGCCCTGGGCGCATCCGCTTGAAGCGCTGGACCTCTCGCCGCTGCAGGGCTGGCTGCTGCTGGCCTGCTGCCTGAACACCCTGGTGGCCTACGGCGCCTTCGCCGAGGCGCTGGCGCACTGGGAAGCCTCACGGGTCAGCGCGACCCTGGCGATTACGCCGCTGGTGACCTTCGCGTCGGTGGCGCTGGCCGCGTCCCTTTGGCCCGAATTCGTGCTGCCCGAAGACCTCAACGGCCTCGCCTATGTCGGTGCACTGCTGGTGGTCACCGGTTCGGCGCTCACCGCACTGGCGCCGTCGCTGTTGCGCAGCTACCGGGCGCGAAGGACGCGCATCGCCAACGTCTGAGTCCCCCAAGGCCGCTGCAAGGCGGCCTTTTGCTGGCCGTCTCGCTCATCCGACTTCAATTTCGCAAATGATATGTATTATCATTTGTGTAATTCGATAGTTGTCGAGGCCCCAACGCCTCGGTTCTGGGGGCGACGTGGTAGTGGGCAAGCGTGGGGCAGGGCGGCGACGCCGGGAGGCGTGCGTCGATGGATGAGCGCTTTTCCCGTTCAGTGTCCCAGGCCTATCGCTCCTTCCACGGCGAGCTCCTGCGCTTCCTGCGCAAGCAACTGGGCAGCTCGGCGGACGCCGCCGACCTCGCCCAGGACGCCTTTGCCCAATGGCTCAAGTCTTCCTCGCGGCATGAAGTCGAGCAGCCGCGCGCCTTCCTGTTCCAGGTCGCGCGCAACCTGCTGCGCGATCACTGGCAGCGCTCCCGGCGCTTCACCAGCGAGGCGGAAATGGCCAGCGACACCGACCAGCAACCGGCCGCCGAAGGGGGCGAACCCGTGGTGCAGTTCGAGCGACAACGTTACCTTCGGCAGCTTTCCCAGGCGCTGGATAGCCTCCCGCCACGTCGCCGCGAGGCCTTCATCCTGCACAAGTTCGATGGCCTGTCGCAGCCCGAGGTGGCGCGGCGCATGGGGATTTCACTGAGCATGGTGGAGAAGCATGTCGCCAGTGCGCTATTGCATTGCAAGCGGCACGTTCAGGGTGAGGGCGAAGCATGACGCCGCAAGAGGAACGCCAGCGGGTGATCGACGAACTGGCCGCCAAGTGGTTCAGCCGCCAGCGCTCGGGTGCCTGTGACGCCCGTGAGCGCCGGGCGTTCGCCGACTGGCTGGCGGAAGATCCGGCCCATGATTCGGCCTACCGCGAGATCGAGCAGTTGTGGAGCGATCTCGACCTAGTGCGTCGCCCAGCCACCGCGCCGCGTCGTCGCTCCGGTCTGCCCTGGCGCGGGCTCGCCGCTGCCAGTGTGTTCTGCGCGGCATTGTTGCTGGCCAACGACTTCAGCGGCGGCCGCCTGGCTGATCCGCAGCAGGTGCAATCCACCGCGCCGGGCGAGCAGCGCGAGGTAACGCTGAACGACGGCACGCGGGTGTTCCTGGCGGCGGATTCGGCACTGCGGGTGGATTACTCGGACGGCTTGCGCGATGTGCAGCTGTTGCGCGGCGAGGCTTATTTCGAAGTGACCCGCGACACCGATCGACCTTTCCGCGTGACCGTCGGCGATAGTCGGGTGCGGGTGCTCGGCACCGGTTTCGATGTACGCCGCGAGGGCGACGGGCTGACCGTCGCCGTGCGTCACGGCAAGGTAGCGTTGCAGGCGCAGCTCGCTGCGCCGGGCGAGCAGACGCTGACGGCGGGCGAACGTGCCCGGTTGCCCGGCGGGGCAGGGGAGGCGCAGGTCGATCGCGTACCGGTTGCCTCCATCGCCGCGTGGCGCGACGGCATGCTCGCCTTCCGCAACCAGCCGCTGGGCGCGCTGGTGGATGAGTTGTCGCAATACCGCGCTGCACCCATTCGCCTGGGTGACGAGCGGCTGGCGCGCAAACCCATCTCCGGCAACGTGCGCCTGGCCCGCCCGGACGACTTCCTCGCCGCCTTGCCGGTGCTGCTGGATGTGCGTGTGCAGCGCAAGGCCGACGGCAGCGTCGTCATCCTCCCCCGCTGATTCCTATGCCCTTGTAGGAGCGAGCTTGCTCGCGAACGGATTTGCCCGCTGCGTCGGAGCCGGGCTGGTTCGCGAGCGATCTCGCTCCTACAGGGGGCTTCGGTACCGCCATGAGCGAAGGCGCGTGGGGCCTGATGCCAATTGTTCGGCCCGAGTGGGGGCAAGCCCATCGCGGACGGAGTCCGCTCCTACCCAACCCGATCACACGTGCCGCAAATCCTTCTTGAGAAATATTTTTATTTGCAGGTGTGGGTTTTTCTCGAATGAGGGTCTTCCCCGTCATTCGCTGCGAAACGCGCAGCGCTTTTCGACCCTGGGGAGGGCCTTGCATGCAGTCTCGTTTCAACTTCCCGTTCGCGCGCCCGCTGGGCTGTGCCGTGCTGCTCGGCAGCCTGATGATGGCCGAGTACAGCCGCGCCGCCGACTGGCAGGTCGACCTGCCGGCACAATCTCTGAGCGAATCCATCGGCAGCCTGTCGCAGCAGGCCGGTGTGCAGGTGCTCTATGACGCCGCCCAACTGGACGGTCTCAAGGCGCCAGCGGTGAGCGGCCGTTACAGCGTGCGGGAAGCGCTGGAGCATCTGCTCAAGGGCTCTTCGCTGGAGCTGGTGGAGGCCGGCGACGGTTTCGTCGTGCGGCGTTCGGGTAAGGTCGACAAGTTCAGCGACAACGCCATCGAACTGGATTCGCAGACCATCGTCGGCAGCGGCCTGTCGGTGGACTCGAGCAACGTCGGCCGTTCGACCCTGACCCGCAAGGACATCGAGCGCATCCAGGCCGACAACATTCCCACCCTGCTGCAGACCCTGCCCGGCGTGACCATGGGCGGCTCGCCCAAGCCGGGCGGGCAGACTGTGAACATCTGGGGCCTGGGCGATGCCGAGGACGTGCCCTTCACCCTCGATGGCGCGCCCAAGAGCGGCTTCGAGCGTTACCAGCAGGGCACCGTGTTCATCGAGCCGGAGCTGATCAAGCGCATAGAAGTCGAGAAGGGGCCGCACTCGGTCTACAACGGCAACGGCGGCTTCGGCGGTACCGTGCACATGGAGACCAAGGACGCTCCGGACATGCTGCGCGATGACCAGAACGTCGGCGCCATGCTCAAGTACGGCTACCACTCCAACGACCAGCAGAAGATCTACAGCGGCGCCGTCTACGGCCGCACCGAGGACCGCAAGGTCGACGCGCTGGCCTACCTCACCGCCCGCGATGGCCGCGACATCAAGCTCGCCGGGCACATTCCCGACCCGAACAACAACTACCCGATCAACCCCAGTCGCCTGCCCAACAGCGCCCAGGACCTGGACGCGGGGCTGTTCAAGCTGAACCTGCACCCCAACCTCGACAACGACATCAGCCTGGCCTACAGCCGCTCCCACAGCACGCGCTGGACGCCGTTCTCCTCGGCCTCCTACCCGACGCCGCCGACCCAGTCGAGCATCGACCGCTATGGCTACGAGGCCGCGCTCAAGCGTCTGCTGGCGCATCGCGACACCACGGACACCACCTGGTCCGGCAAGTACGAATACCACCCCATCGACAACCCGCTGATCGACCTGATGGTGCAGTATTCCGAGTCGCACATCGACCAGACCGACGAGCGCAATCCGGACGCCTTCTTCCAGGTCTCCACCGGTGGCCGCAAGATGGACACCGACTACAAGGACAAGGTGCTCGAGCTGCGCAACACCAGCCTGTTCGCCACCGGCCCGGTGCAGCACGCGTTCACCGTGGGCACGCAGTTCCACCGCCACACCCGCACCACGGACATGTATATCCCCGGTTCGACGTACAACACCGCGCGCTACAACTACGGGCACTTCCAGCCGACCTTCATGCCCAGCGGCAAGCAGAACACCAACAGCGCCTACATCCAGGACGCGCTGACCCTGGGCAGCGTGACCATCACCCCGTCGCTGCGCTTCGACCACGTGCGCAATCAGGGCAAGGACAACGACGCGCCGATCTACAACAACGCAGCGCAAGGCCACGATTACAGCTCGCAGACCTACAGCGGCTGGTCGCCGCGCCTGTCGCTGTTCTGGACTGCCACCGAGCGCCTGGGCTTCTTCGCCGACTACAGCCGCACCTGGCGCGCGCCGGTGATCGACGAGATGTACGAGGTGCAGAACAGCAGCACGGTCAGCGCTACCAGCCGCGACCTCGACCCCGAGCGCATTCATGCGCTGCGCTTCGGCTCACTGGTCAACCTGCCGGACCTGTTCATCAACGGCGACAACCTGCAGGTGCGGACCACGCTGTTCCAGAACAAGATCAAGGACGAGATCTTTCGCACCCGCAGCGTCGGTTGCGAACAGCAGGCCATCGACAACGGCACCATCTCCAGCAGCTGCGGCGACTACCTGCCGCTCTCCAACTACCGCAACCTGCCGGGCGTGACCTACAAGGGCTTCGAGATCGAGAGCTTCTACGACAGCCCGTGGCTGTTCGGCGGGCTGTCCTATTCGTGGGTGACCGGCAAGCACGACGGCGCCTACAGCAACCCATGGGGCCCGAACGTGTGGGCGCGCGACGTGCCGCCGGCCAAGTGGGTTGCGACCCTGGGCACCAAGATTCCGGCGTGGGATGCGCAGATCGGCTGGCAGGGCGAGTTCGTGCGCCAGACCGACCGCCTGCCCAGCGACAAGTATTCCGGCGGCATGGGCACCAGCGTCGGCGACATCTTCTGGGACCAGACGGTCAACGACAGCTACGACACCCAGCGTGTGTTCGCCAGCTGGAAGCCGCGTCGCCTGGGCCTGGAAAACACCGAGCTGAACTTCACCGTGGACAACCTGTTCAACCGTGACTATCACCCGGCGCTGGCCGGCGACAGCGTCTACAGCCAGGGCCGCAACGCCAAGTTCAGCCTCACCCAGTACTTCTGAGACGCTCCCCGTCGACTGTAGGAGCGAGCTTGCTCACGAACCCGCCCAGCTTCGGTGCCGCTGGGAAAACCGTTCGCGAGCAAGCTCGCTCCTACAGGCTGCCTTGGCAGGTTCAACACCAACGAAAACGGGCGCCCGAAGGCGCCCGTTCTTATCACCGCAAAGGATCAGGCCGAAGCCGGACGCACCACGCGGTAAACCAGAGCACCGATCACGCCGCCCACCAGCGGGCCGACCCAGAACAGCCACAGCTGCTTCATGAACAGCGGGTCGGCAAAGATCGCTACGCCCAGGCTGCGCGCCGGGTTCACCGAGGTGTTGTCGATCGGAATGCTGATCAGGTGGATCAGCGTCAGGGTCAGGCCGATGGCGATCGGCGCGAAGCCTGCCGGGGCCAGCTTGGCATCGGTGGCGCCCATGATCACGAAGAGGAAGAACGCGGTCAGCAGCACCTCGGTGACCAGCGCCGAGATCATGCTGTAGTGGTCCGGCGAGCCTTCACCGAAGCCGTTGGCGGCGAAGCCGGCCAGTGCATCGAAGCCCGGCTTGCCGGACGCGATGTAGAACAGCACGGCACCGGCGAGCACGCCGCCGATGACCTGGGCAATGATGTAGGGAATCAGTTCAGCGGTACGGAAGCGACCGCCAGCCCACAGGCCAAGGCTGACCGCGGGGTTGAGGTGGCAGCCGGAGATCGGGCCGATGGCGTAGGCCATGGTCACGACCGTCAGGCCGAAGGCCAGGGCGACACCCAGCACGCCAATGGCGTGGGCCGCGAAGATGGCGCTGCCGCAACCACCGAACACCAGCCAGAACGTGCCGATCATTTCGGCGGATAGTTTGCGAAGCATGCTGCCTCCAGAGGCAAGAGGAACCCCGGATTGGGGCGAACGCATGCTAGGGAAGTCGCAGGTTGGCGCGGTGTAGGCGGTTTCCCAATGTGTTGGGAAAGCCTTCTGAACGCGCAGGATTGTAGGTCGACGGCGAGGCGGACAACGCCTCGCGCGTCATCCGCCGTCGTCTCAGACCTGCGTGCCCAACTGTTCCGCCCGGCGCAGCCAGCCCTGCCGTTGCTCCTCGCCGGAGCCGCGCACCGGGCTGAATTCCTCCAGGTGGTGCAGGGCGATGCCGCAGGGTGCAAGGATGCAGCGGGTCATCTGCCGGTGAGCCGGGGCGCCCTGGCGCAGGCGGTAATGCCAGTGGGTCTGGTCGTGGCTCACCAGCAGGTCGGCGCTGCGCCCGCCCAGCAGTGGCTCGAACTCGCGGGACTCCATCGAGCGGTAGCGGAAGGCGAAGCCCGGCTGCAGTACGCGGTCGAAGAAGCCCTGCAACAGTGCGGGCAGGCCGCCCCACCAGATCGGGTAGACGAAGGCGATGTGCTGCGCCCAGTGGATCTGCCGCTGGGCTTCAAGCACGTCCGGCTCCAGGTTCTGGCTCTGTTCGTAGCCGCCGCGCAGCACCGGGTCGAAGTTCATCTCGCCGAGCTTGAGCATATGCACCACGTGGCCCTTGGCGCGCGCGCCGTGGGCGTAGGCATCGGCCACCGCATGGCAGAAACCGCCGGGTTTGGGCGAGCCCAGCACCAGCAGCACGCGCTTGCCGTCGCCTTCCAACGGGGTGGCGCCGGAGCGCGTCGGCTCAGCCATTCTGCCCGGCCTCCAGCATGGTCTCCGGACGCACCCACTGGTCGAACTCGGCGTCGGTCAGGTAGCCCAGCTCCAGCGAGGCTTCGCGCAGGGTCTTGCCTTCGGCGTAGGCCTTCTTGGCGATCTCGGCGGCTTTGTCGTAGCCGATGTGCGGGTTCAGCGCGGTCACCAGCATCAGGCCGCGGTCCAGGTGCTCGCGCATCTTCGCCGCGTCCGGCTCCATACCGGCGATGCAGTGGGTGTTGAAGTTGCGGCAGCCGTCGGCCAGCAGGCGAGCGGATTCCAGCAGGTTGTGGATGATCACCGGCTTGTAGACGTTGAGCTGCAGGTGGCCCTGGCTGGCGGCGAAGGTGATCGCGGCATCGTTGCCGAAGACCTGGCAGGCGAGCATCGACAGCGCCTCGCATTGGGTCGGGTTGACCTTGCCGGGCATGATCGAGGAGCCCGGTTCGTTGGCCGGCAGCTTTACCTCGGCAAAACCCGCGCGCGGGCCGGAGCCGAGCAGGCGCAGGTCGTTGGCGATTTTCATCAGCGCCACGGCAAGGGTCTTCATGGCCCCGGCCAGGGTTACCAGCGGTTCATGGCCGGCGAGGGCGGCGAACTTGTTCGGCGCGGAGACGAAGGGCAGGCCGGAGAGGTCGGCCAGCTCGGCGGCGATGGCGTCGGCGAATTCCTTTGGGGCGTTCAGCCCGGTGCCGACGGCGGTGCCGCCCTGGGCCAGCTCATACACCGCCGGCAGTGCCGCGCGCAGGGCGCGCTCGGCGTAGTCCAGCTGCGCGACGAAAGCGGAAAGCTCCTGGCCGAAGGTGACGGGGGTTGCGTCCATCAGGTGGGTACGCCCGGTCTTCACCAGGTTGGCGTGGCGCGCGGCCTGCTGGGCGAGGCCTCCGCTGAGCTCGGCGATGGCCGGCAGCAGGTCGTTCTGTACCGCTTGCGCGGCGGCGATGTGCATGGCGGTGGGGAAGCTGTCGTTGGAACTCTGCGCACGGTTCACGTGGTCGTTGGGGTGCACCGGTTTCTTGCCGCCGCGGCCGTTGCCGGCAATCTCGTTGGCGCGCCCGGCGATCACCTCGTTGACGTTCATGTTGCTCTGGGTGCCGCTGCCGGTCTGCCAGACGACGAGTGGGAATTGCTCGTCGTGCTCGCCCGCCAGCACTTCGTCGGCGGCTTCCTCGATCAGGCTGGTGATGTTCTCGGGCAGCTCGCCCAACTGCGCATTGACCCGCGCGGCGGCCTTCTTGATCAGCGCCAGGGCATGCACCACGGCCAGCGGCATGCGCTGCCCGCCGATGGCGAAGTTCTCCAGCGAGCGCTGGGTCTGCGCGCCCCAGTAAGCATCGTCGGGGACTTCGATGGGGCCCAGGCTGTCGGTTTCGGTGCGGCTCATGGTGCTTCTCCGGAATAGGGTCTCGGCCAGTTTAGGCCGCTACGGGGCTTCCGGGTTCCACTCTGGCTCAATGGCCGTGATAGAGCGGTTTCAGTGGCGAGTACGGTTACCAGCGTGCGTGGGTGGCGCCGATCCAGCCGAGCGCGCCATTGACCGGCACCAGTTCGCCGCCGGCTTCGCGCAGGGCCCCGTCGAAGCGGCCGAACCACTGGCTGGTCTCGGCGAACAGCGGGCCCAGGCGTGGGCAGGCGCGGTGCAGCTTGCGCGGGGTGAAGGTGAGGTCGACGCGCTCGTCGGCTCCGCGCAGTTGCCAGGGCGACAGTGGGTCGTGCGGCACCTGGCGGATATCCACAACGCCAGCCAGTGGCTGCAGCTCGCCGCCGAACCACAGGGCGTTCTCGCTCAGGTGGCTGTTTTCCGTCCAGCCGGCGCCGAAATTGCCGGCGATGCCGCCGGGCGCGGCAAAGGCGGCGCGGGTCCATTGGGTATTGAACGGCCAGACGCCCCGGCCGAAATCCAGCGCGGCGAAGCTCTGGCCCTCGCTGCAGCGGTAGGTCCGGTGGCCGAGGGTCAGGCTGCCGCTGATCGGCAGGCCCATCTGCCGGCTGCAGGCGTGGAAGCACTTGCCGCTCATGGGCACCACCAGGTTGACCGATTCCAGGTGCGCCGGGCGCTGTACTTCCAGGGAGAGATTCAGCGGCTGGCCGCCCAGGTTCGGCGCGCAGGCGGTGATGCGCAATTGGCCCGGCTGCTCGTCGAAGCCCAGGCTCAGCTGGCCATGCTCGAAGCGATGGCTCTGGTTCGGCGTATCTGGCAGATGGCAGCCCAGGCCGAAGGGGCTGAACTGGGTGCGGTGCACCGACTGACCGGTTTCCAGGTCGAGGAAATACACGGCGCCGTAGCCCAGGTAGTCGAGGTCGGCGATGGTAATCGAGAGCATCCAGCCCGGCGCGTTGATGCACCAGTGGTTCCAGCGTTTGCGCCGGCCGACGTTGCCTGAGAGCTGGCAGAGCGTCTGCGGCCGCGACGACCAGCCCACGGCCGCGCTGTTCAGGCGGCCGCGCGCATCGCACAGGGGCGGTGCGGCGGCGAGCGTCGGCGGGTGGGTGAGGGTGTTCATCGGTCACATCCATGTGGCAACGCGCCGCAGCATGACGTTTCATGAACTGTCCTACAAGAGAAGCCGATCACTTCCCGGCCATTTGGCGGTCTCTTGAGCGCATTCCGAACTTAGGCGCAGAATGGCGGGTCCCACCCGGACACCCTTCAGACTCACAGGACTGCCCCATGACCGTTCTTCGTTCCCTCTGCACCGCAGCACTTCTGGTTGGCTTCAGTTCCGTGGCACTGGCTGACGCCAACGCCGAGGCGGAGAAATTCCTCAAGCAGGTCCATGCCGACAAGCTGACCGTGCCGGTCTACGCGCAAGTCCAGCAGATGCTCGCCCAGCGCTTCGCCCAGGCCAAGGCGCCGGACAGCAAGAAGGCCGTGCTCGACCGCTACCAGGCCAAGGCCAACGCCGAACTGGACCGCGCGGTGGGTTGGGACAAGCTCAAGCCCGATCTGGTCAAGCTCTACACCAGCAACTTCAGCGAATCCGAGCTCAAGCAGCTGAACGATTTCTACGCATCCCCCCTGGGCCGCAAGGTGCTGGAGAAGATGCCGCGCCTGACCGCCGAATCCGCCCAGCTGACCCAGGCCAAACTGCAGACCGCCGTGGAGCCGGTGAACAAGCTGATGGCCGACATGGACAAGGAACTGGGCGTGAAGGCCCCGGCCGCTCCGGCCAAGAAGCCCTGATCCAGACCCTGTATCATTGCCTGAATCGTACTGACTGCCTGATTGCCAGCGAGACCCGACATGAGCATGCGTGACCGTATCCAGACCGCCCTGAGCGCCCTCGAACCCCAGCACCTCGACGTACTGGACGAGAGCCACATGCACAGCCGCGGACAGGAAACACACTACAAGGCCGTGATCGTCAGCCCGGTGTTCGCCGGGCTGAACGCGGTGAAACGGCATCAGAAGGTCTACGCCACGCTCGGCGATCTGATGAGCCAGTTCCACGCCCTGGCCATGCACACCTACACCCCCGAGGAGTGGGCGCAGCAGGGCGCGGCGCCGGATTCGCCGACTTGCCGCGGCGGCAGCAAGCACGATCTTCCGCATTGATCGGCTGCCGGATGCGGGCTGCGTCCCGCTCCGGTAGAATGCGACACCCAGCGCCGGCTTCTGCCGGCGCTGTCATTTTCAGCTGTCGATCAGCTTTTGTTTCCAAACTGTCTGTTCCAAAGAAACCCGGTCCGCCCTTTACGCGGGCGACCACTGGAGTGATGCATGACCACCGAAAGAATCGTCGTCGCGGCGTTGTACAAGTTCGTCTCCCTGCCCGACTACGTCGCTCTGCGCGAACCCCTGCTGCAGGCCCTGCTGGATAATGGCGTGAAGGGCACCCTGCTGCTCGCCGAGGAAGGTATCAACGGCACCGTCTCCGGCACCCGCGCTGGCATCGACGGCCTGCTCGCCTGGCTGCGCAACGACCCGCGCCTGGCCGATGTCGACCACAAGGAGTCCTACTGCGACGAGCAACCCTTCTACCGCACCAAGGTCAAGCTGAAGAAGGAAATCGTCACTCTCGGCGTGCCGGGTGTGGACCCGAACGTCAAGGTCGGCACCTACGTCGAGCCCAAGGACTGGAACGCGCTGATCTCCGATCCGGAGGTGCTGCTGATCGACACCCGCAACGACTACGAAGTGGCCATTGGTACCTTCGAGGGCGCCATTGACCCGCAGACCAAGTCGTTCCGCGAGTTCCCCGACTACATCCGCGAGCATTACGACCCGGCGAAACACAAGAAGGTCGCCATGTTCTGCACCGGCGGCATCCGCTGCGAGAAGGCATCGAGCTACATGCTCAGCGAAGGTTTCGAAGAGGTCTTCCACCTCAAGGGCGGCATCCTCAAGTACCTGGAGGAAGTGCCCGAGGCCGAGACCCTCTGGCGCGGCGACTGCTTCGTGTTCGACAACCGCGTGACCGTGCGCCATGACCTGACCGAAGGCGATTACGATCAGTGCCATGCCTGCCGCAACCCGATTTCGGCAGAGGATCGCGCCTCTGAACATTACGCACCGGGCGTCAGTTGCCCGCACTGCTGGGACACGTTGTCGGAGAAGACCCGCGCCAGCGCGCGTGAGCGGCAGAAGCAGATCGAACTGGCGCGCCAGCGCAACCAGCCGCACCCCATTGGCCGTGATCCCCGCGCGGAGAACTGATCCATGACCAGCCGCCTGCTCTACGTGATGGACCCGATGTGCTCCTGGTGCTGGGGTTTTGCCCCGGTGGCCGGGAAGCTGGTGGAGCAGGCGCGCGCCTCAGGTACGCCGCTGGCGCTGGTAATGGGCGGGCTGCGCACGGGGCAGGGCGCGGCGCTGGAGCCGACCACCAAGCGCTACATCCTCGAACACTGGCATGCGGTTCATGACGCCACCGGCCAGCCGTTCCGCTTTGAGAACGCCTTGCCCGACGGCTTCGTCTACGACACCGAGCCGGCTTGCCGCGCGGTGGTCACCGCGCGTCGCCTGGACGAAGACTGCGCCTGGGCGCTGGTAGGTGAGATCCAGCGCGCCTTCTACGCCGAGGGTCGCGACGTTACCCAGGCCGGCGTGCTCACCGAGCTGGCTGAACAGGTCGGCCTGCCGCGTATCGAGTTTGCCGAAGCCTTCGACAGCCAGGACAACCACCTGGCGACCCTCGCCGACTTCTCCTGGGCCCGCGATCTGGGCATCGCTGGGTTCCCCACGCTGTTGGCCGAGCGCGATGGCCAACTGGCCCTGCTGACCAACGGCTACCAGCCACTGGGCGAACTGGCCCCGTTGCTCGAGCGCTGGCTGGAGCGCGGGCGGCATGCCTGAGCTGTCCGCTGACCGCCTGAGCTGGGCGGAAATTCGCCGGCTCGCTTTCCGCCATCGCAAGGCCCTGCTCCTCGCCAACCTGGTTGCCGTGCTGGCGACCGCCTGCAGCGTGCCGATCCCGCTGTTGCTGCCGCTGCTGGTGGACGAAGTGCTGCTGGGCAAGGGTGACGCCGCCCTGCAGGTGATGAACCACTGGCTGCCCGAAGGCTGGCACAAGCCCGCCGGCTACATTGGCCTGATGCTGCTGGTCACCCTGGTGCTGCGCAGCAGCGCGCTGGTGTTCAACGTGCTGCAGGCCAAGCTGTTCGCCCGGCTGTCCAAGGACGTGGTGTACCGCATCCGCCTGCGCCTGATCGAGCGGCTGAAACGCATCGCCCTGGGCGAATACGAGACCCTCGGCGGCGGCTCGGTCAGCGCGCACCTGGTGACCGATCTCGACACCCTCGACAAGTTCGTCGGCGACACCCTGAGCCGCTTCCTGGTGGCGCTGCTGACCCTCTGCGGCACCGCCGGCATCCTGATCTGGATGCACTGGAAGCTGGCGCTGCTGATCCTGCTGTTCAACCCGCTGGTGATCTTCGCCACGGTGCAGTTGGGCAAGCGCGTGAAGCACCTGAAGAAGCTGGAGAACGACAGCACTTCGCGCTTTACCCAGGCGCTGACCGAAACCCTCGAAGCCATTCAGGAAGTGCGCGCCGGCAACCGCCAGGGCTTCTTCCTCGGCCGCCTCGGCGTGCGCGCCCGTGAAGTGCGCGACTACGCCGTCGCCTCGCAGTGGAAAAGCGATGCCGCCGGGCGTGCCAGCGGATTGCTGTTCCAGTTCGGCATTGACCTGTTCCGCGCCGCCGCGATGGTTACCGTGCTGTTTTCCGACCTGTCCATCGGCCAGATGCTGGCGGTGTTCAGCTACCTCTGGTTCATGATCGGCCCGGTGGAGCAACTGCTCAGCCTGCAGTACGCCTATTACGCCGCCGGCGGCGCGCTGACCCGTATCAACGAACTGCTGGCCCGCGCTGACGAGCCGCAGTACGAGCACCGCCGCGATCCCTTCGCCGGCCAGACCAGCGTCGGCATCCAGGTGCGCGACCTGAGTTTCGCCTACCGCGACGAACTCGTGCTTGATGGGCTCGACCTGGACATCGCCCCCGGCGAGAAGGTCGCCATCGTCGGCGCCAGCGGCGGCGGCAAGAGCACCCTGGTGCAGTTGCTGCTGGGCCTCTACCAGCCGCAATCGGGGACCATCCGCTATGGCGGCGCGGCACTGGAGGAGATTGGCCTGGACTGCGTGCGCGAGCATGTCGCCGTGGTGCTGCAGCATCCGGCGTTGTTCAACGACACGGTGCGCGCCAACCTGACCATGGGCCGCGAGCGTGGCGATGAAGCCTGCTGGCGCGCGCTGGAAGTGGCGCAGCTGGCGGACACCATCCGTGCCCTGCCGCAGGGGCTGGACAGCGTGGTCGGGCGCTCCGGCGTACGCCTCTCCGGCGGCCAGCGGCAGCGCCTGGCGATTGCCCGCATGGTGCTCGCCGAACCCAGGGTGGTGATCCTCGACGAGGCTACCTCGGCACTGGATGCCGCCACCGAATATGCCTTGCACCAGGCCCTCGAGCGTTTCCTCGAAGGCCGCACCACGCTGATCATCGCCCACCGCCTGTCTGCGGTGAAACAGGCCGACCGCGTGCTGGTGTTCGACGGCGGGCGCATTGCCGAAGACGGCGATCACCAGCAACTGATCGCCGAAGGCGGGCTCTACGCCCGCCTGTACGGCCACCTGCAGCAGAGCTGATCAGCCGTAGCGGGTGACTTCGAGGAAGGCCACGCAATTGCCCAGGTCGTGGAAGACCCGCGCACTGCCGATGTCGTTGTAGGGAATGCCCAGCAGCAGGTCGAGCAGGGCGGCGTCGCTGCGATAGTGCGGGCGCCAGTCCAGCAGGCCTTCGAGGTAGGCGATGTCCGGCACGCCAGGCAGGAAGTTGCCCATCAGCAGGCGCCCGCCCGGCAGCAGGCGGGCGAACAGGTTGCGGGTCAGGTCGCGGGCGTCGTGATCGTCCAGCACCTCATACAGGCCCGGCGAATAGATCAGGTCGAAATGCAGCAGGTCCTGGCGCCCGTAGAACAGGTCGTCCAGGGTGCACTGTTGTGTCTGGATGCCCAATGCGGCGTAGCTGGCTTCCACCGTCTGCAGGGACAGCGCCTGCGCATCCACGGCGGTGAATTCGAGGAAGCGGCCGTGGCGCAGCGAACGCGCCAGTTCGACTTCACGCAGGTGCCCGCAGCCCACGCAGAGGATGCGCGCCTGGCCGTTGAGCTGGTCGCAGCAGCGGTCGATCTCCCGCGCCAGCAACTGGCGGCGCGAGCGCAGCGCGCGGGAGGCGGGGGCGGAGCTGGCGTAGCGGAACAGCTCCTCCGTGGGGCCGTCGGGCAGCAGCGAGCGCAGGGTGCTGTCGATGCCATAGA
Source organism: Pseudomonas sp. NY15435 (assembly GCF_048068295.1). Classification (NCBI taxonomy): domain Bacteria; kingdom Pseudomonadati; phylum Pseudomonadota; class Gammaproteobacteria; order Pseudomonadales; family Pseudomonadaceae; genus Pseudomonas; species Pseudomonas sp. NY15435. The sequence goes on along the minus strand of NZ_JBLUQA010000003.1, from coordinate 287,823 downwards.
GGTAGTCCATCAGCACGGCGTTGCCGGCGCCTTCACCCATCGGCCGTTCACGCCGTCGGGCAAAGGGCACCACGCGCGGGGATTGCGCGGGCGGCGCGCTGCCCGCGGCGAGGGCCAGCAGGTCGGTCTCGTCATCCCGGAGGTGACGCAGTTGCTGTTCGAGTTGCTCGATGGCTTCGGTTAGCGAGTTCGGATTCTGCTGAGTGCCCTTGTCCATTGCCGTCCACCTGGGATGCCCGCTCAGTGAAGAAGAAAGCGCCACCGGCCGCCCTGGCCGGTGATCCGTCCAACACCTTAGGAGCCGCTTGGCCCCAGGCCATCATCTGAATGAATGACGGCCATGAAATTTCAGCGCTGCCCGAGCCGTACCAGCAGGCTGACCAGTTCGGCCTGGCGACTGGTGTGGGTCTTGCGGAACAGCCCGCGCAGTTGGCTGCGCACTGTGTTGATCGAGGTGCCGAGCTGGTCGGAGCATTGCTCCGGCGTCAGCCCGCGCACCAGCAGGTCGCCCAGGCGTTGCTCGGCCGGGGTGAGGCCGAATAGTTCGCCCAGCAGCCGGCTCTGGCGGTGCGCGTCAAGCAGCGCCAGCAGCACCAGCGGGCGCTGGAAGGGCTGGTTGAAGCTCGCCTCGGCGGGCACCGGGGTGACCAGCAGTTCCTGCCCTGTGCCATCGCCCAGCGGCAGCCACCCGGCCTTGCCCTTGCCGGTGCGGGGCGCAGCCTGGCGTACCAGGGTCTGGAGTCTGGCGTCGTGCTGGCGCAAGTGCAGGCGACCGAAGACTTCATGGAACAACCCGGCGCGCAGCCCGAGCCGCTGCTGTGCGGCCTGGTTGGCGTAGAGCACGCGGGTGTTGCCTTCCAGCAGCCACAGCGGCGTGGGGTGCTGGTCGAGCAGCAGATCGCGGTGGGCCAGTTGCTGGCGCATCTCGTCGATGCGTCCGAACATCCGGGCGGCGCGGATCAGGTGCTCGCTCAGGCGGGTCAGCAGGGCCTGTTCCCGGGCGTCGGGGTAGCGAGCACCGAGGCTGGTCAGCACCGACAGGTAGACGCCGGAGTTGGCTTGTTCGTTGAGCTTCAGGCAGGACACGTTGTGCATGCCATTGGGGCGCTGGAATTCCTGGTAGTACGGGTCGCGGGCCATGCGCTGCGGGCCGTATTCCTCGCGGTCGTGGTACCAGCGGCCGACAGGGCGGTGGAGCATGAAACCCTTGGATGGGTCGATGGTGCAGAACTCGCGGTTGTAGGTCTCGATGGCGCCGGGATCACAGAGGTTGATCTCGCTGGCCAGTGCGCCGCTCTCGGTCTGGTCCCAGAACAACAGGGCGCCCTGCTGGCGGCCGCTGGCGGAAATCAGCTCGGTGAGCAGCGGCAGCCAGTTCGCCTCGTCGAGCACGCACTCGTAGGTCAGGCCCACCAGACGGTCATAGCGAATGTTCAGATCGCGCCGTGGCATGGCCGCTCCGTCCCTTGCTTGCGGATTGCATTTTCCACCGTGGCTTTTCACCTTGCAGAATGCACTTTGCAGATTGCACGATCGTCTGAGGTATGGCACATCGCCTTCGCTGTCGCAAGGCCACTAATTGGCTCTTTCCGAGGGGGACTTCGGCAGGCGACGGAAGGTGTTTTAAGGGGGGGCGCATCACTTTTCCGCCGGGCGGCGGGCCATCAGCCGACCAAGCGTCATGGCTCATGGTTTGTGGATTTCCCGCGATCGGCTAGAAGTTAAGGAAGGGGCGGCCTGGCAGAGAAGTCCCCGAGGCGGAGTGAAAGCTCCTCCCCTGTGGCCTGGCAGGAATCAGAAGAAGGAAGTCGAAACTGGTTATGGATGCAATGGGACTGTTGCCGACCCGGCGTACGACGCGTCTGCTCAAGCTGGTCTGGCCGTTCATGGTCGTGGTCCTGCTGCAGACGCTGATCGGCAGCGGCAGCTTCTTTATTCTCTCCGGCGTGCGCGCCTATGTGGGCGGCGAGAGCCTCTGGTCCAAGGGCCAGAAGGACGCCATCCATTACCTGCAACTCTATGGCCAGAGCCGCGACACGGCGGATTACGAGCGCTACCGCACCGCCATCGCCATTCCCCAGGGCGACCGTACCTTCCGCGTCGCCCTCGACCTCAGCCAACCCGATCTGGAACTGGCCCGCGCCGGCGCCCTGCAGGGCGGCATCCATCCCGACGATGTCGGTGCACTGATCTGGCTGTACCGCTATTTCCACGAGTACAGCTACTTCGACCAGGCCGTGAAGATGTGGGTTATTGGCGACGCCTATCTCGACCAGTTGGAACTGCTGTCCGATGAGATGAACGCGAAGATCCGCGCCAACGACGTCCGCCCTGGCGACCTGAGCTACTGGAACAGCCGCATCCAGGCCATCAACGATGGTGTCACACCGGCCGCCATGGCCTTCTCTGCCGCGCTCGGGCAGGGCTCGCGGATGATCATGTGGGTGCTGCTGATCACCAACGGCGTCACCGGCCTTGCGCTGATCCTCCTGGCCGTCTGGCGCACGCGCATCCTGCTGCATCAGCAGCGCGCCTTCGAAAGCGCGCTGGACACCGAGAAGGAGCGCGCGCAGACCACCCTGGCAGCCATCGGGGACGGTGTGGTCACCCTCGACGAATACGAATGCATCGCCTATTTCAACCCGGCGGCGGAACGTCTGATCGGTTGGGACAACTCCATGGCCGTCGGCCTGCCGCTGCGTTCGCTACTGCGGGTACTCGACGAGAACTCCCAGGCCGAGGGGCTGCCGCTGGTGGGGCAGATTCTGCGTGGCGAGGTGGATGGCGGCAGCGAGACCAGCAAGCTGATCCAGCGCCTGGACGGCACCAGCGTGGCGGTGACCCTGGTGGCTACGCCCATCCACGCCGATGGCCGGGTGGTCGGCGTGGTGCTGGTGCTGCACGACATGACCCGCGAGCGCCAGTACATGGCCAGCCTGTCCTGGCAGGCGACCCACGACGCGCTGACCGGCCTGACCAACCGCCGCGAATTCGAATTCCGCCTCAAGCAGGCCCTGGAAAGCTCGGCCGATGCCCACGACCAGCATTCGCTGATGTACCTGGACTTGGACCAGTTCAAGTTGGTCAACGACACCTGCGGCCACGCCGCCGGCGACGAACTGCTGCGCCAGGTCTGCTCTGTACTGCAGCAGTGTCTGCGCGATGGCGACACACTGGCGCGCCTGGGCGGCGACGAGTTCGGCATCCTCCTGGAACATTGCCCGCCGGACATGGCGGTGCAGATCGCCGAGCGCATCCGCCTCACCGTGCAGGCGCTGCATTTCATGTGGGAAGGCCGTGGCTTCAACATCACCGTGAGCATCGGCGTGGTGCATATCTCTGCCATGCTGGTATCGGTGGAGGAAGCCCTGCGCTGTGCCGACATGGCCTGCTACATGGCCAAGGAAAAGGGCCGCAACCGTGCCCAGGTGTTCCGCCCGGACGATACCGAGCTGTCCAACCGCGTCGGCGAGATGGCCTGGGTGCAGCGCATCCGCCTGGCCCTGGAGGAGGAACGTTTCTGCCTCTTCGCCCAGGCGATATTCCCGGTCGACGAGCGAGTGACGGAGGGCGCGCACGTCGAACTGCTGCTGCGCCTGAACGACGAGTGCGGCCGGCTGGTCGCGCCGATCAACTTCATCCCCGCCGCCGAACGCTACGGCTTGATGCCGGACATCGATCGCTGGGTGGTCGAGAACGCCTTCCGGACCCTGGCCGAGCGCATCGCCGAGGGCGGTTACGAACCGATCCACACCTGCGCCATCAACCTTTCCGGCGCTACCATCGGTGACGACACCTTCCTCGACTTCCTCCGCGAGGTGCAGCCGCGCTACCGCATCGAACCGTCGAGCGTGTGCTTCGAGATCACCGAGACCAGCGCCATTGCCAACCTGGTCAACGCCACGCGGTTCATCCAGGAGCTCAAGGCTCTGGGTTACCGCTTCTCCCTGGACGACTTCTGCGCCGGGATGTCCTCCTTCGTCTATCTCAAGCACCTGCCGGTGGACTACCTGAAGATCGATGGCAGTTTCATCAAGGACATGCTCGAAGACCCCATCGATCGCGCCATGGTCCAGGTGATCAACCAGATCGGCCATGTGATGGGCAAACGCACCGTGGCGGAGTTCGTCGAGACGCAGGAAATCCTCGAAGTCCTGCGCGAAATAGGCATCGATTACGCCCAGGGCTACGGCCTGGCGCGGCCGCAACCCTTCAATCGGAGCTTCCTGCGTGAGACGCACGTCGCAGCCGTAGCATCGGACACAACCTCCGGACGGTGACGTGACGCCAGGACAGGACTAACCTGAGGCCTGAATTACCGGTGCTTGCATGGATCGACCAGCAACGGAGCCTTGGATGAACGACACCTTTGTTCGCAGTGGGCCGCTCAAGGAGCTTTCCAGCTATCCGCACTGGGCCCAGCGCCTGGTGCAGGAGTGCGAAACCAGCCGTCTGTCGGTGGTCGAGCATCCTCTCTATGCGCGCATGCGCGATGGTCAGCTGAGCCGACAGACCATGCGCGCCTTCCTCATCGGTGGCTGGCAGGTGGTGGAGCAGTTCCCCCTGTACATGTCCCACAACCTGCTCAAGACCCGCTTCGGCCGCAGCCCCGGCGAAGACATGGCGCGGCGCTGGCTGATGCGCAACATCCGAGTCGAGCTCAATCATGCCGACTACTGGGTGCGCTGGGCGGAGGCCTACGGCGTGACGCTGGCTGAACTCAAGGCCCAGTTGGTCCCCGCCGAACTCCACGCCCTCGGCCATTGGTGCTGGCACAGCTGCGCCACCGAAGAGCTGGCCCTGGCCATGGCGGCCACCAACTACGCCATCGAAGGCGCGACTGGTGACTGGTCGGCGCTGGTGTGCTCCACCGATACCTACGAGCGTACCCTGCCGGCCGGCACCCGCAAGGACGCCATGCGCTGGCTGAAAATGCACGCCCGCTATGACGACGATCATCCCTGGGAAGCCCTGGAGATCATCTGCACCCTCTGCGGCCCGCAGCTCGCCATGCCGCGTTGCCTGGCGCTGCGCGAGGCGATCTGCAAGAGCTACGGCTACATGCGCATCTTCCTCGACCAGTGCCTGGCGCTGGAGCAGGCGCAGGCCGGAACGCGCCGGGCGGCTTCGATGAAGGCGGCGGGGTAGGTTTTTCCCAGGTTTGGCCTGACGGTTTGGCGTGGGACTTGCCCCCTCCCTTCAGGGAGAGAGGCTGATTGGCGCGATGGGGGGCTTTGACTTTCGTCAGAGAGTCGGTCCAGCGATCCCAGGATCGCGATGCTATTACCGGCCTGCTCGGGCGGCTCCCTCTCCCTTCTGGGAGAGAGGCTGGTTGGCACGATGGGTGGGCTTTGACTCTCGTCAGAGAGTCGGTCCAGTGATCCCAGGATCGCGACGCTATTACCGGCCTGCTCGGGCGGCTCCCTCTCCCTTCAGGGAGAGGGCTGGGGAGAGGGGCTCTCCGGCGACCTCAAGTTCAGTCTCAGGGCACGAGAATGATCTTCTCGCTGCTGCCCTCGTTGATTTCGTGATAGCGCTGCACGCCCTCGCTCAGCGGCACTTCGCGCAGGCCGCTGGGCAGCGGCAGCCTGCCGTCGTCGAACCACTGGCCGAACTGGCGCAGCATCGCGGCGCAGGCGACCGTGTCGTACAGCAGCGAATTCACTCCCACCACCGAACCGCCACGGCGATACAGCGCCAGGGCCGGCAGTTGCACGTGACCGTCCACCGGCGCGGCGATGATGGCGATGCGGCCGAAAGTGGCCAGGGCGGAAACCGCTGCCGGCAGCCAGAAGCCGGTGGTGTCGAAGATCACCTCGGCGCCCCCGGTGAAGTGTTCCTCTACCTGGGCAGCCAGCGTCTCGGCGCTGCCCAGCAGGATGCTCGGCACGCCCTGCGCCTGCAGCTCCACTTGTGACTCGGCGCGGCGCACCGCGCCCAGCACCTGCGCGCCACGAGCCTTGGCCAGCGAGATGGCCGCCGCGCCGACCGCGCCGGAGCCGATCACCAGCAGGCGAGTACCGGCACCGACCTGGCTGCGCTCCAGGGCGTCCCAGGCCGTGGTGAAGGGCACACCACAGCTGGCGGCCTGGGCGAAGCTCATGCGCTCGGGCATCAGCGCCACACCGCCGACCGGCACGCTCATCAGCTGGGCGTGGCTGCCGTTGCGGGTGAAACCCAGGCCTTTGCCGGTGCCCCAGACGGATTTGCCCAGCAGCCCGGCCGGGCCTTTCACCACGGTGCCGGCAAAGTCGCGGCCCGGTACGCGGGGCAGGGTGGTGTAGGGGAAGCGGCCGAGTACGTTCTTCACGTCACTGGGGTTCAGGCCGGCGGCGTGGACTTCCACCAGCACCTCGTCGGCGGCGGGAACCGGGTCGGCAATCTCGGTGAAGCTCAGGGCGGCGAGGTCGCCGGTGCGGTCGAATTGCAGGGCTTTCATGGCACGGGTCCTTGGCAATCAGTGGGAGAGGGGGATCAGTGGAGCCAGCGGGTCAGCAGCGGCAGGGCGTTCTCGCCGATCTGCATGCCCAACAGGCCGATCAGCGCCACCAGCGGCGGTGCTGGCGAACGGAAGTCGAGGAAGTGGTAGGCCAGGCCGACGGCAATGCCGATGGCCAGGGAGATCAGGTAACTCATGGTGTCCTCCGAGGATCGCTCCGGCGGCTGGGTGGGTTGGAGGCAGTCTAGGGGCTGCTGGAGGGCGTCGCCGGACAGGGACTTCGGAATATCGGACAGATGTCGGTGGGGAGTATTGGATGGACGTGCACCCGCGTAGGAGCGGACTTCGTCCGCGATGTGCTTGCGTTGCGCTGGAGTCACATCGTAGGGCGCATAACGCGCCAGGGTTATCCGCCCTACGGTCCTGCGTGGGCTTGAGGTTTTCAGCGTCGCGACGGCGTGCGCGCAAACTCTGTGTTTCGCCCCCTCGGGCGACCTTCTTTGGCAAACGCCCCAAAGAAGGCAAAGGTCTTGCCCCGGACATCCGGTTTTTCGCTTAGGCGAAAAATTCCCTCGTTGAATTGAAGTTTCAGGGGCACGCGCTGACGGGCCATCCTTGGCCCGACAGCGCTCTCGTTGACATCCATGTCGCTCATCGCCTGAAACTCCAATTCAACGAGGCCTCCTGAACGGGGCCGCTCGGAGTGCGCGGATATTTCTCTGCAAGTCTTCAAGAGCCAGAGCGGCGGCGTGATGGGCTTTTGTAGGAGCGAGCTTGCTCGCGAACGCAAGGCACCGTGCGGTTCCGTTCGCGAGCAAGCTCGCTCCTACGAAATGCAGGGGCTACCGCGCGCAATACTCCGACGGCGCCACGCCCAGCTCGCGGCGGAACATCTCGCTGAAGCTCCCCGGCTGATACCCCAAGCCATGGGCGATCTGGCTCACCGCGATGCCCTCATTGAGCTGCGCCACCGCCGTGGCCAGCTGCACCTGCCGCCGCCATTGGGCGAAGCCCATGCCCAGGCTGCGCTGGAACAGGCGGGCGAGGGTGCGCACGCTGGCGCCCGCGTCGGCGGCGTGCTGCTCGAAGGAAATTTCCTGGGTTGGCTCGGCCATCACCGCCAGGCACAGGTTCAGCAGGCGGCGGTCGGAGTCATCCGGCAGCGGGACGCGCAACAGCAGGCTGCGAGCGCGTTGCAGCTCCAGCACGGCCAGCTGCGACAGCGCCTGGTAATACGCGGAGTCGGGCTCGCTCTCGTGCTGCACCAGGGTGACGATCAGTTCACGCAGCAACCCGCCCACTTCGAACGCCTGCACCTGTTCGCCCAGGGCATCTGCCGTCCCCGGCCGCAGGTAGATGTTGCGCATCTGCAGCTCGCTGACCACACGGATGCCATGGGGTACCTGCGGGGGCAGCCAGACGGCGCGATTGGGCGGCACCAGCAGGGCCTCGGAAGGCGTCTCCAGCCACATCACTCCGGACATCGCATAGAGCACCTGCCCCCAGTCATGGGAGTGCGGCTCGATGTGCAAGCCGCGCGGGTAGCTGCGGGCGAGGGCGCGCAGGGAAGCCGGGGTGGCGTCGAAATCAGGAGGAGCGGCGCGGGCCATGGGCGGATTCGGGCAGGGGAGATGGGCGCATGGTAGCCGCCGCACTGCGTACTGACGAGCGCGCCGCATTCGCACTGGCAGGCTGGCGCACCACCTTGTCACGAATTCTTTACGGTGCGACGGCATGCCGCACGGGGCTTTGGGCGGCGTAAGGATTTCTTTCCGGGCCATCAGCCCCGGCACGCCGCAAACCCTCGGCGGCCAGCTTGTTCCAAAGCCCCGCGACGGTTGTGATGAAGGCATTCCAAACGCCTGGACGGCCTGTGCGCCGCCCCAGCCGATAACGACAACGAGGAGGCCGGATGAACGCCGTGACCAAGATCGAGCAACACAACCCCATCGGCACCGACGGCTTCGAGTTCGTCGAATTCACCGCCCCCGACGCGAAGGGCATCGAGCAACTGCGCCAGCTGTTCACCGGCATGGGCTTCACCGAGACCGCCAAGCACCGTTCCAAGGAAGTCTTCCTGTTCCAGCAGAACGACATCAACATCGTGCTCAACGGCAGCCCCACCGGCCACGTCCACGAGTTCGCCAGGAAGCACGGCCCGAGCGCCTGTGCCATGGCCTTCCGGGTGAAGAATGCAGCGCAAGCCGCCGCCTACGTCGAATCCCAGGGCGCCAAGCTGGTGGGCAGCCACGCCAATTTCGGCGAACTGAACATTCCCTGCGTCGAAGGCATCGGCGGTTCGCTGCTGTATCTCGTCGACCGTTATGGCGACAAGAGCATCTATGACGTCGACTTCGAGTTCATCGAAGGCCGCTCGGCCTCCGACAACGCCGTCGGCCTGCTGTGCATCGACCACCTGACCCACAACGTCAAGCGCGGCCAGATGGACGTCTGGTCCGGCTTCTACGAGCGCATCGCCAACTTCCGCGAGATCCGCTACTTCGATATCGAAGGCAAGCTCACCGGCCTGCTGTCCCGCGCGATGACCGCGCCTTGCGGGAAGATACGCATCCCGATCAACGAGTCGGCGGACGACAAGTCGCAGATCGAGGAATTCATCCGCGAATACCACGGCGAGGGCATCCAGCACATTGCCCTGACCACCGAAGACATCTACGCCACCGTGCGCCAGCTGCGCGCCAACGGCGTGGATTTCATGAGCACCCCGGACACCTACTACGCCAAGGTCGACACCCGCGTCGCCGGCCACGGCGAGCCGCTGGAGCAACTGCGCGATCTGAACATCCTGATCGACGGCGCGCCGGGCGACGACGGCATCCTGCTGCAGATATTCACCAACACGGTGATTGGCCCGATCTTCTTCGAGATCATCCAGCGCAAGGGCAACCAGGGCTTCGGCGAGGGCAACTTCAAGGCCCTGTTCGAATCCATCGAGGAAGACCAGATTCGCCGTGGCGTGATCTCCGAGCAGTAACCTGATCGAGGGCGGTCGCCTGACCTGTGCGGCCGCCCCGGAGAACCGCCATGCTCACCCTGTATTCCTACTGGCGCTCCAGCGCCGCCTACCGCGTGCGCATCGCCCTCGGCCTCAAGGGGCTGGCCTACCGCCAGGTGCCGGTGCACCTGGTGAAGGATGGCGGGCAGCAGCACGCCGCCGAGTACAAGTCGCTCAATCCGCAGGAGCTGGTGCCGTTGCTGGTGGATGGCGACGCGCGCATTGCCCAGTCCCTGGCGATCCTCGAATACCTCGAGGAAACCCACCCGCAACCCGGCCTGCTGCCGCGCGATCCGCTGCAACGTGCGCAGGTGCGTTCGCTTTCGCTGCACATCGCCTGCGACATCCATCCGCTGAACAACCTGCGCGTGCTGCAATACCTCAGCGGCCCGCTGGGTGTGGCGGACGAGGCGAAGAATGCGTGGATTCGCCACTGGGTCGAAACCGGCCTGCACGCGGTGGAAGAGGGCATCTCCAGCTGGAGCGGTCCGCTATCGCTCGGTGAGCGCCCCGGCTATTTCGAGGCCTGTCTGATTCCCCAGCTGTACAACGCTCGACGCTTTGACTGCGACCTGTCCGGTTGCCCGCGCCTGCTCGCCATCGCGGCTCGTTGCGAATCCCTCGAAGCCTTCCTGCAGGCTGCTCCGGAGGTGCAGCCGGACGCCCAATAAATTCATCCGCTCCACCGCTCTTTAGCCTTGCCTTGCCCGCACCGCCCGGCCACAAGCCGGGCGGCCGATTCCCGTCACAGATAAAAACAACAGGTGACGCATGACGCGTGAAACTCAACACGCAGGCCAGCTCCAGCGCGGCCTGAAGAATCGCCATATCCAGCTGATCGCCCTCGGCGGCGCCATCGGTACCGGGCTGTTCCTCGGCTCGGCCGGGGTGCTCAAGTCCGCCGGCCCGTCGATGATTCTCGGTTACGCCATCGCAGGCTTCATCGCCTTCCTGATCATGCGCCAGCTCGGCGAGATGATCGTCGAGGAACCCGTCGCCGGTTCCTTCAGCCACTTCGCGCACAAGTACTGGGGCGGCTTCGCCGGCTTCCTTTCGGGCTGGAACTGCTGGGTGCTGTACATCCTCGTGGGCATGTCGGAGCTTACCGCGGTGGGCAAGTACATCCACTACTGGTGGCCGGATGTACCGACCTGGGCAACGGCGGCGATCTTCTTCGTGGTGGTCAACGCGATCAACCTGTTCAACGTGAAGGCCTTCGGCGAGGCGGAGTTCTGGTTCGCGATCATCAAGGTCGCCGCCATCGTCGGCATGATCGCCCTGGGCTGCTACCTGCTGGCCAGCGGCACCGGTGGCGAGCAGGCGGCCGTGAGCAACCTGTGGGCCCATGGCGGCTTCTTCCCCAATGGCATCAGCGGGCTGGTGATGGCCATGGCGATCATCATGTTCTCCTTCGGCGGGCTGGAAATGCTCGGCTTCACCGCTGCCGAGGCCGACCAGCCGAAAAAGGTGATCCCCAAGGCGATCAACCAGGTGATCTACCGCATCCTGATCTTCTACATCGGCGCGCTCACCGTGCTGCTTTCGCTGACCCCGTGGGACGCCTTGCTGCAGACCCTGAATTCCAGCGGCGACTCCTACAGCGGCAGCCCCTTCGTGCAGATCTTCTCGATGATCGGCAGCAGTACCGCGGCCCACGTCCTCAACTTCGTCGTGCTCACCGCCGCGCTGTCGGTCTACAACAGCGGCACCTACTGCAACGGCCGCATGCTGGTGGGCCTGGCGGAGCAGGGCGATGCCCCGCGCGCCCTGGCCAAGGTGGACAGCCGTGGCGTGCCGGTGCGCTCGCTGATGGTTTCGGCGGCGGTAACCTTCCTCGCTGTGCTGGTGAACTACCTGGTGCCCGCCCGTGCGCTGGAGCTGTTGATGTCCCTGGTGGTCGCCGCACTGGTGATCAACTGGGCGATGATCAGCCTGGCGCACCTGAAGTTTCGCGCACGCATGGATGCCGACGGCAAGCGCACCGCCTTCCGCGCCGTGGCTTACCCGGCGGCCAACTGGCTGTGCCTGGGCTTCGTGGTGTTCATCCTCGGCGTCATGCTGCTCACGCCGGGTATCCAGGTATCGGTCTACGCGATCCCGTTGTGGCTGCTGGTGATGTACGGCTGCTATCGCCTCAAGCGCCAGCCGGCGCGGCGTGGCTCGGCGGGCGTGGCACTGGCGGACTGACCTGCCAGACTTTGTGCCGGGCCGCGCGTGATTGACCGCGCGGCCTGTCCTTTCCTAGAGTGACCAGGCCATTTTCGTCAGAGGGATACTCATGAAAAAAGCACTTTGGCTGCTCGCGGCGGCTGTGCCGGTCATCCTTGTCGCCTGCGGCGGCGAAGAGAAGAAAGCGCCCCAGGTCGACGCGCTGGTTCTACCCGGCGATGCCAAGCTGGATTCGCGCAGCGTCTCGTACAAGTGCGAGGACGGCCGCAAGATCAGCGTGCAGTACCTGAACAAGGGCGACAACAGCCTGGCCGTGGTGCCGGTGACGGACGCCTCCAGCCTGGTCTTTGCCAACGTCATCTCCGCCTCCGGCGCGCGCTATGCGGCCGGGCAGTACGTATGGTGGACCAAGGGCGAAGACGCGACCCTGTACAAGGACTGGAAAGGCGGTGAACCCGCGGACGGCGTGGCCTGCAAGGAGAGCTGATTCTTCTTGTGGTACCCGAACGAAAAAGCCCGGCAGATGCCGGGCTTTTTCATGCCAGCGCCGCTGTGCGGAACGCTTTTGTAGGGCGATAGCGCGCCGGCGTTATCCGCCCTGCGACATTGGGGACGGTGTCAGGCGGGTTCGCGAGCAAGCTCGCTCCTACAAGAGCCGGTCCGCGCTGGGCTAGCTTTTCGTAGGAGCGAGCTTGCTCGCGAACAGCCGCCACATCGGCAGTTAGAAGGTGAACTCCAGGTTCACCGTCGGCGTCGAGGTGCGCGTGCCGCGCCCGCCGTCCACGCCGAACTTGTTGTGCCAGTACTCGTAGCCCACGCCCAGCCACAGGTTCGGCTGGCGCTTGGTGCCCGGCAGGGTGGCGAACATCAGCGAGGTACGGATCAGCGTCTCCGGCGCGGTGTCGTTGTCGTTGTAGTCCTCGCCCTTTTCACCGGTGTAGTTCAGGAAACCCTGGAACTTCGCCCCGTGGTCGCCCAGCTGGAACGGCCGCAGCCAGGTCAGGTTGAGCATGTAGGTCGGGTCGAAGGTGTGGTCCGGGTGTTTCACGTTGGGAATACCCGAATGGTTCTTCTCGCGGTAGTAGAACAGCGACAGGTCCAGCACGCCGGGGCCGTTGAACTTGATGGTGGGGCCGAACACCAGCGCGCGCTTCTTCGCCGAACCGAGGTTGTTGTTGCGGCTGGCGTCGAAGCCGAAGGTGAAGGCGTGGTCCTTCACCAGCCCCTTGCCCTGCGGCAGGTCGAACACCCGCGAAGCGTACAGCTGGCTACGGAACACGCCGTAGACCTCGCTGCTGCCGTGGTCGGTGCCCTTGCGCGGATCATCGCTGTCGGACTGCAACACATCGAGGTGGAAGAAGTTGCTGCCGTAGCGGTAACCGTCCGCGTGGCTGAAGCTGAAGATGCGCTTGCTGATGTCGTGCGGGTTGTTCGGGTTGGTGAAGCCCTTGCCGTAGCGGAAGCCCAGCGTGTTGCTGGTCCATTCGAAGAAGCGATCCTCCTCGGCCTGTGCGAGCCCCAGCGGGGCCAGCACCAGAGCGGTACCGAGAGCGAACCGGCGGCCGTTGCTCAGGCGGCGGCTGGAACGCGGTTGGGGGCGGGCGGCGCCAAGGGCCGTCATCGCGGAAGAAACCATGCTGCACCTCTGTGTTGTTCTTATTTTTTGTGGCTTCGGGGCCGGCGTCCCGCAGGGTGAACTGCGGTCGGTGACAGGCTGGGTTCTAATGGTGAATTGATGACATTGCAAGTAAAACTTGTACACAAAGACGTATACAAAAATTGACGCAGAAGTCAGGAACGGTTGCTGCGGGCCGAACCAGATGGCTTCGGGACAGGCGCGACGCTGCGCGGTATCCTGACGATTATTTCCTCGCTGAATCCTCCCCATGCTGCAGATTTCCAACACCGTGCAGATTCCTGACGCCGAGATCGAGCTCAACGCCATCCGCGCCCAGGGCGCCGGCGGGCAGAACGTCAACAAGGTGTCCAGCGCCGTGCACCTTCGTTTCGATGTGCGTGCCTCGTCGCTGCCGGAGTTCTACAAGGAGCGTTTGCTGGCCCTGAGCGACCAGCGCCTCACCAGCGAGGGCGTGGTGGTGATCAAGGCGCAGCAGTTCCGCACCCAGGAGCAGAATCGCGAGGATGCGCTCAACCGCCTGGCGGAGTTGATCCGCAGCGTGGCGAAGGTGGAGAAGAAGCGCCGCCCGACCAAGCCGACGCTAGGCTCGAAGACGCGCCGGCTGGAAGGCAAGAGCAAGCGCGGGGCGATCAAGGCGGGGCGGGGGAAGGTGGATTTCTGAGGGGGAGCGCTTTGGTTGGATATCGGCGCTGGGGTGAGGGGCTCTTGGCCTTCGTAGGAGCGAGCTTGCTCGCGAACCAGGCCCCGCAGCGGAATCGGTTCGCGAGCAAGCTCGCTCCTACAGGTTTACCTTCAGCGCCAGCGGGATCGTCAGTGCACCAGCATCCCCGTGAACACATAGGCCTGCGCCAGCGTGATCAGGCCGATGAACGCCGCGAAGATCAGGCTGTGCTTGACCGTGAAGCGGAACAGGTCCGACTCCCGCCCGACCATCCCGGTAGCCGCGCAGGCCACGGCGATGGATTGCGGCGAGATCATCTTGCCGGTCACCCCGCCGGTGGTGTTGGCTGCCACCAGCAGCGTGTCGCTGACCCCGAGCTGGTGCGCGGTGGTCGCCTGCAATGAGCCGAACAGGGCGTTGGACGAAGTGTCCGACCCCGTCAGGAACACGCCCAGCCAGCCGAGGAACGGCGAGAAGAACGGGAAGGCCGCCCCGGTTCCCGCCAACACCAGCGCCAGGGTGGTGGACATCCCCGAGTAGTTGGTGACGAAGGCGAAGGCCAGCACCATGCCGATGGTCAGTACCGGCCACTTCAACTCCTTCAGCGTCTCGCCGAAGGTCGCCGCACCGCTTTTCACGCCGATGCGCAGGATGGCCATGGAGATCAGCGCCGCGAAGAAGATCGCCGTGCCGCTGGCCGACACCAGGTCGAACTTGTAGATCGCCGGCATCGGCGTCGGGTTGGCGACAATGGGCGCTGCCTTGAGCACCAACTGGTCGAGGTAGGGCACGTTGATCACCGCTACCCAGCTCTCCAGCGCGCCGCCGGGCAGGAACATCGCCTTGAATGGTTTCATGGTCCAGATCGTCACCAGCACCGTGAGGATCAGGAACGGCGACCACGCCTTGAAGATCTGTCCGAAGTTGTATTCGGATTCACGCTGGGCGCTGCCGCTTCCGCCCCCCAGTCCACCGAGCGTCGCGGTGCCGTCGGCGTTGATGCTGGAGAACTCCGTCTCGCGCAGATTCACCGGCTGCCACACACGCAGGAACAGCGTCAGGCAGACCATGCTCAGCAGCGCCGAAGTGATGTCCGGCAGCTCCGGGCCGATGAAGTTGGAGGTGAGGAACTGGCTGACCGCGAAAGTACCGCCGGCCACCAGCAGTGCTGGCCAGGTTTCGCGCACCCCGCGCCAGCCATCCATCATCGCCACCAGCCAGAAGGGCACGATCACCGACAGGATCGGCAACTGCCGGCCGGCCATGGCGCCGATCTTGAAGGCATCCACGCCTGACACCTGCCCGGCGACGATGATCGGGATGCCTAATGCACCGAAGGCCACCGGCGCGGTGTTGGCGATCAGGCACAGGCCGGCGGCGTACAGCGGATTGAAACCCAGGCCGACCAGCAGCGCCGCGGTGATTGCCACCGGTGCACCGAAGCCTGCCGCGCCTTCGAGGAAGGCGCCGAATGAGAAGCCGATCAGCACCACCTGCAGGCGCTGGTCGGTGGTGATCGACAGTACCGAACTGCGGATGATCTCGAACTGCCCGCTCTTCACCGTCAGCTTGTAGAGGAACACTGCCGCCACGATGATCCAGGCGATCGGCCAGAGCCCGTAGAAGAAACCGTAGACCGCCGAGGCCAGCGCCTTGTCCACCGGCATGTGGTAGACGAACACGGCGATCAGCAGCGACAACAGCAGGGTGATCGCCCCGGCGACGTGGCCCTTGAGGCGGAACACCGCCAGGGCGAGGAAGAAGAAGATGATCGGCACGAGGGCCGCCAGTGCCGACAGCCCGAGGCTGCCAAGCGGTGTATAGAGCTGCTGCCAGGTTTGCATGGGGATTGTCCCTTGTTGTTGTCGGAGGCAAAGCGTCAGCGGTGGATAACTCTTTCAGGTGGCGCATGCCTGGGCGGCGCACGCGCCGGCAGGTATTGAAAAAGCCCCGCAACGCGGCGCGTAGCGGGGCTTCTGCAAGCTGATTCGGGCAAGCTTTTCGGGGTGCCGCCGCCGGCTCGCTTGTGACCGGCGACGACCCTGACTCGGCCTGTGGCCACCTGTCGCCAGGGGCGCAAGAGGGCTTTCAAAGCGCTGCCACTCCCACGCTGGCGACCTGAGCATCCTCGCCGGCCTTCACCCCGGAGACGCCCACTGCGCCGATCACCTGTCCATCGACGATCAGCGGAATGCCGCCTTCGAGCGAGGTAATCAGTGGCGCGGTGACGAAGGCAGTGCGGCCGCCGTTGACCATGTCTTCGTAGCCTTTTGTTTCGCGCCGCCCCAGTGCTGCGCTGCGGGCTTTTTCCGTGGCGATATAGGCGCTGGCCGGGGCACTGCCGTCGAGGCGCTCCAGCGCCAGTGGATGGCCGCCGTCGTCGACCACCGCGATGGACACCGCCCAGCGGTTGCGCAGCGCTTCCTCCCGCGCGGCGGTGAGGATGCGGCTGACTTCCTGCTGGCTCAGAACGGCTTTGTTGAGCATGTGTCCACCTCGTCATGGGGGGGCGATTGCGGCGCGTCGGCCAGGGTTTCTTCCACCAGTTCGATCCAGTGCCTTACCGGCGTGCGGCCGGCGCCGCCCAGGTGTGTCTGGCAGCCGATGTTGGCAGTGACGATGACTTCCGGGCTGCCGCTTTCCAGCGCCTGCAGACGGTTGTCGCGCAGCCGCTTCGACAGCTCCGGCTGGGTCAGCGAGTAGGTCCCGGCGGAGCCGCAGCACAGGTGGCTGTCAGGCACGGCAGTGAGGCTGAAGCCCAGGCGCGTGAGCACGCCTTCCACCGCGCCACCCAGCTTCAGCGCGTGCTGCAGCGTGCACGGGCAGTGGAAGGCCAGGCGGCGCTCGCCCCGCAGGTGCAGTTCCTCCAGCGGCTCGTCGCGCAGCACTTCGGACAGGTCGCGGGACAGTTCGCTGACCCGCCGGGCCTTCGCCGCGTACTGCACGTCGCGCTCCAGCAGATGGCCGTAGTCGCGAACGAAGGCGCCGCAACCGCTGGCCGTCTGCACGATGGCCTCGGCGCCGGCTTCGATGGATGGCCACCAGGCGTCGATGTTGCGCCGGGCGCGGTCCAGCCCATCGGCCTGGGCATTGAGGTGATAGTCCACCGCGCCACAGCAGCCAGCATCCGCCGCCGGGATCACACTGATGCCCAGGCGATCCAGCACCCGCGTGGCGGCGGCATTGGTGTTGGGCGACAGCGCGGGCTGCACGCAACCTTCGAGCATCAGCATGCGCCGCGTGTGGCGCGGCTTCGGGCGTTCAACCGGCGGATGTGGGTAGCGCGGCAGCTTGCTTTGCAGGCTCTGCGGCAGGAGCGGATGGAAGGTCCGCCCGGCCTTGGCCAGTGCGCTGAACAGCGCCGCATTCGGCACCACAACGCGCAGGCTGCGACGCATCACGCGCTCGCTGAACGTGCGCGGCACCTGCTGTTCGACCACCGCGCGGCCGATGTCCAGCAGGTTGTGGTAGTCCACACCGGAAGGGCAGGTGGTCTCGCAGTTGCGGCAGCTCAGACAGCGGTCCAGGTGCTCGCGGGTGCTGGCGCTGGGCTCGGCACCTTCGAGCACTTGCTTGATCAGGTAGATGCGCCCGCGCGGGCCGTCCAGCTCGTCGCCCAGCAACTGGTAGGTCGGGCAGGTGGCTGTGCAGAAGCCGCAGTGCACGCAGGAGCGCAGGATGCGCTCGGCTTCCTCGGCGCGTGGCAGGCGCTTGGCCTGTTCGCTCAGGTTGGTTTGCATCAGAGTTCCCTGTACATCCGGCCGGGGTTGAAGATGCCTTGCGGGTCGAGCTGTTGCTTGAGGCTCTGGTGATAACGCAGCAGCGCGGCGGGCAGTGGGTGGAAGCTGTCGTCGCCCGGCGTGCAGCGCATGGCATGGCCGCCAACTTCGGCGACGCTGTGGCGGATCAGCTCGGCGTCCGCGTCGGACTTCAGCCAGCGCTGTGCGCCGCCCCAGTCGATCAGCTGTTCGCCCGGCAACGAAAGTGCCGGCGTGGCGTTAGGCAGCGACAGCCGCCAGAGCGTGCCGGGGCTGGCAAAGAAGCCCAGGCGCTGTTCGCGCAGGTTCTGCCAGTAGCTGCTGTCGATTTCCTCGCCACCCAGGCGCAGCCGTGCAGAACACACCGAGCCTTCGCCACCCTCCAGGCGCAGGTGCAGCGCGCTGCCGTCATGGCAGGCGGCGGTGATCGGAATCGGTTGTGCGCCCCATTCGGCGAGTTCGCCCAGCGCCTGGTGGATGTCCATTTCCAGGCGCAGGCTGGCGCACATCCGTGGCTTGGGCAGGACCTTCATCGACACTTCGGTGATGACGCCAAGGCAACCGAAACTGCCGGCGAGCAAACGGGACAGGTCGTAGCCGGCGACGTTCTTCATCACCTCTCCACCGAAGCGCAGCAGCTTGCCGTGGCCGGTGATCAGCCGCGTGCCCAGCACGTAGTCGCGCACCGAGCCGGACCAGGGCCGGCGCGGGCCGGAAAGCCCGGCCGCAACCATGCCGCCGAACGTGGCGCCGCTGAATCTCGGCGGCTCGCAGGGCAGCAATTGCCCGGCCTCGTCCAGCGCCGCTTCGATCTCCGCCAGCGGCGTGCCCGCGCGGGCGGTCAGCACCAGTTCGGTCGGGTCGTAGCTGACGATGCCGCTGTGGGCGCGGGTATCCAGTTCCACGCCGGTGACCGGGCGGCCGAGGAAGGCTTTGCTGTCGCCGCCACGAATGCGCAACGGCGTTCGCGCGCTGAGTGCCTGGTTCACCTGTTCGAGCAGGTCCGCGCTGGCGTCGGCCATCAGAAGCGCTCCAGGTCGGGGAAGGGCAACTGTCCGTGATGCACGTGCATTGCGCCGAACTCGGCGCAGCGGTGCAGGGTCGGGATGTTCTTGCCGGGGTTGAGCAGGCGGTCCGGGTCGAACGCCGCCTTTACTGCATGGAACAGGGTCAGCTCGTCACTGTTGAACTGCGCGCACATCTGGTTGATCTTCTCGCGCCCTACGCCGTGCTCACCGGTGATGCTGCCGCCCACTGCCACGCAGAGTTCGAGGATCTTGCCGCCGATGGCCTCGGCGCGCTCCAGCTCGCCGGGCACATTGGCATCGAAGAGGATCAGCGGGTGCATGTTGCCGTCGCCGGCGTGGAACACGTTGGCCACGCGCAGGCCGAATTCCTCCGACAGCTCGGCGATGCCGTGCAGCACGCGCGGCAGCTCGCGACGCGGGATGGTGCCGTCCATGCAGTAGTAGTCCGGCGAGATGCGCCCGACCGCCGGGAAGGCGTTCTTGCGCCCAGCCCAGAAGCGCACGCGCTCGGCTTCGTCGCAGGCCAGCCGCACGTCGGTGGCGCCGGCCGCGCGCAGCACGCCATCGACGCACGCGCAGTCGTCCTGCACGTCCGCCTCCACGCCGTCCAGTTCGCACAGCAGGATGGCGGCGGCGTCCACCGGGTAGCCGGCGTGGATGAAGTCCTCGGCGGCGCGGATCGACAGGTTGTCCATCATCTCCAGCCCGCCGGGGATGATGCCGGCGGCGATGATGTCGGCCACCGCGCGGCCGGCCTTTTCCACTGAATCGAAACTGGCCAGCAGGACCCGCGCCACCTGCGGGCGTGGCAGCAGTTTGACGGTGACTTCAGTGACGATGCCGAGCATGCCCTCGGAGCCGGTGAACAGTGCCAGCAGGTCGAAACCGGGGCTGTCGAGGGCATCGCTGCCCAGCGTCAGTTGCTCGCCTTCGACGGTGAGGATGTCCACCTTGAGCAGGTTATGCACGGTCAGGCCGTACTTCAGGCAATGCACGCCGCCGGCATTCTCGGCGACGTTGCCGCCAATGGAGCAGGCGATCTGCGAGGACGGGTCGGGCGCGTAGTACAGGCCATGCGGGGCAGCGGCCTGGGAGATCGCCAGGTTGCGCACGCCGGGCTGCACACGGGCGAAGCGGCCCTGCGGGTTTACCTCAAGGATGCGGTTGAAGCGCGCCATCACCAGCAGGATGCCTTTCTCCAGCGGCAGCGCGCCTCCGGAGAGCCCGGTGCCCGCGCCGCGCGCCACCACCGGCACCTTGCGCGCATGGCAGAGCCTGAGCAGCGCCTGCACCTGCTCGATGCGTTCGGGCAGCGCCACCAGCATCGGCACGGTGCGATAGGCAGAGAGTCCGTCGCATTCGTAGGGCTTGAGGTCTTCGGTGGTGTGCAGGAGTTCGAGGTCGGGCAGTGCCGCTCGCAGTTCGGCCAGCAGGGCGGATTTGTCGACGGCGGGCAGCGCGCCGTCGACGCGCTCGTCAAAGAGGATATTCATGGGCCACGGTGCTCTGATCTTGTTATTGGATGAGCCCGTCAGGCGGGCTTCTTGAGCCACAGCGCCGTGAACATGCGGCCGCCGCTTCGCAGGCGTCCATTGGATTTCACACTGGTCCGACCAGTTATTAAGTGCCGGTACGCTGGAAAGGCCCTTTCCTGGCAGCTAGGGTTCTTGGCGACAGGACAGGCGAAGAGGCACTGGTCCTACCAGTTGTGGAGAGCTGTGATGACGACTTACCCGCAGGGCAAGCAGCGCGTCGCCGACCAGGTGGCGGAAAAGATCGAGCGCCTGATCGTCGATGGCGTGCTCAAGGTCGGCCAGGCGCTACCGTCGGAACGGCGCCTGGTGGAGAAGCTCGGCTGTTCGCGCTCGGCATTGCGTGAGGGGCTGCGTGCGTTGCGCGGGCGCGGCATCGTCGATACCGAGCAGGGGCGGGGTTCATTCGTTGCAGACCTGACCGGCGCCGACGACGTCTCGCCGCTGATGCACCTGTTCCGCTCGCAGCCGCGCACGCTCTATGACTTGCTGGAGGTGCGCGCGCTACTGGAAGGGGAGTCTGCCCGGCTGGCCGCCTTGCGCGCCACGGATGTCGACCTGTTGCTGATCGGCCGGCGGTTCGAGGAGATGCACTCGGCTTTCGACGAGCCGCAACCGCTGGACCCACGCGAGCATGCCCGGCGCGACCACGCCTTCCACCAGGCGATCAGCGAGGCCTCGCACAACCCGGTGCTGGTGCACACGCTGCAGTCGCTCAATGAACTGATGCTCAGCACCGTGTTCGCCTCAGTGAACAACCTCTACAACCGCCCGCCGCAGAAGCGCCAGATCGACCGCCAGCACGCGCGGCTGTACCGCGCCCTCTGCGAACGCCAGCCGGAGCAGGCGCAGCGTGCCGCCCGTGAACATATCCACGGCGTCAGGGACAACCTGCGGGAGATCGAGCAGGAGGAGCAGCGCCTGGTGCGCGCGACCTTGCGCCTAGAGGGTTGGAGGTGATGTAGGAGCGGACTCTGTCCGCGATGTCCAACCGGCCAGCTCAGCGTTGCCGGGAATCGATCGCGGACGGAGTCCGCTCCTACGCGAGCCGAAAGAAGCGATCGGCTGCCAGCGGCTTTTCGTAGGAGCGAGCTTGCTCGCGAACCGCTTCGCGCCGGAGTGGCCTGGGAATACCGTTCGCGAGCAAGCTCGCTCCTACAGGTTCTGCATCAGCGCCGCGCCTTGCGTTCGCGCATCTCCGCCAGCATGCGCTCGGCATTCGCTGCACAGCCCATGCCCTCGGGCTTGTTTTCGATCCCGTCGATCACCGCCAGCAAGCGCTCGCGGTTTTGCCGCAGCTGCTGCTCCATCGCCTCGATCTCCGCGACCTTGCGGCGCAGGCCGGCGACCAGTTCGCCGTGGCCGTTCTCGATGGGGGTGGAGTGCGGCAGCAGGTTGCGGATTTCCTCCAGGCTGAAGCCGGTCTGCTGGGCGCTGCGGATGATCTCCAGCAGGTCGAGGGTCTCCGGCGGGTAGGCGCGGTAGCCGTTGGCCAGGCGCCGCGCCGGGGCGATCAGCCCGCTGGCTTCGTAGAAGCGGATGCGCGAGGGGGCGAGGCCGCTGAGGTTGGCCAGTTCACCGATTTTCATGCTGGGCTCCGAAAGGGGCTTGACCTTGAAGTGAACTTTAAACTTAGCCTTGCTGGCACCACAACCTCGGAGTCGCCTCATGTCGCCTTTCCAGCCCCTGCGCCTGCCCAACGGCGGCGAAGTCCCCAATCGTATCGCCAAGGCCGCCATGGAAGAGAATATGGCCGACGCCGACCAGGCGCCCTCGGCCGCGCTGCTGCGCCTTTACCAGGCCTGGGCGGATGGCGGCGTCGGCCTGATCCTCAGCGGCAACGTGATGATCGACGGCCGCGCCATGACCGGCCCCGGCGGCGTGGTGCTGGAAAACGACCGCCATCTGGAGCGCTTCCGCGAATGGGCGCGCATCGGTCGTTCCCGCGGCGCGCAGTTCTGGTTGCAGTTGAACCATCCCGGTCGCCAGGTGCAGACCAACCTCGGCCAGGGGGCCATTGCGCCCTCGGTTGTGCCGCTGGAGATGGGCAAGTTCTCCAAGCTGTTTGCTGTTGCCCGCGAGATGACCGAGGACGATATCGCCGAGGTGATTCGGCGCTTCGTCCGCGCTGCAAAGCTTTCTGAACAGGCCGGTTTCACCGGCGTGCAGATCCATGCAGCGCACGGCTACCTGCTCAGCCAGTTCCTCTCGCCGCTGGCCAACAAGCGCCAGGACCGCTGGGGAGGCTCGCTGGAAAATCGCGCGCGCCTGTTGCTGGAGGTCGTTCGCGCTGTCCGTGCCGAGGTGTCGCCGGCGTTTTGCGTGGGGGTGAAGATCAACTCCGCCGATTTCCAGCGCGGCGGCTTCGACGCCAGTGATGCGTGCCAGGTGATCGAGTGGTTGAACGACGAACAGGTCGACCTGGTCGAGCTCTCCGGCGGCAGCTACGAGGCGCCGGCCATGCAGGGCGATGCCCGCGATGGCCGCACCCTGGCGCGGGAGGCTTACTTCCTCGAATTCGCCCGCGAGATGCGCAAAGCGGCGCGCATGCCGCTGATGGTGACTGGCGGCATCCGTCGTCTGCCGGTGGCGGAGCAGGTGCTGGATAGCGGGCTGGAGATGGTCGGTATCGGCACCGCCCTGGCGCTGGAGCCGCAGCTGGTTTTGCATTGGCAGCGCGGCAGCCAGACCCAACCACAGCTACCGGCGATCCGCTGGCGCTCCAAGCCGCTGGCGGCGCTGGCCTACATGGCGCTGGTCAAGCTGCAGCTGCACCGCATCGGCGCCCGCCGCGCGCCCAACCCGCAGGCCTCGCCGTGGCGCACCTTGGTGATGGAGCAATGGCGCACGTTGCGTCGGGCCAAGCAGTACCGCCGCTGGGCCGCGCGCCAGATCGGTTGATTGGTGCGTAGGAGCGGACTCCGTCCGCGAAGTGGAATCGCCGCTCTGCGGATGATCCTGGCGATGGGAGCAGCCGATCGCGGACGGAGTCCGCTCCTACAAATGCCTGGGCCCCTCCCTCAAGGGGAGGGCTGGGCGGGCCTGGCGCCGATCACGCCTGCTGCCGCGTCGCCGCCAGCACGATCTCGCGAATGCACACGCCCTGTGGCTGGTTGTAGGCGTAGCCGATGGCGTTGGCCACATCCTCGGCGCTGAGCACCTTGCCGCCCATCTCGCGCTTCCAGTCCTGGTAGCCGCTCTTGATCGCCTCGTCGGTGGTGTGGCTGAGCAGTTCGGTCTCCACCGCGCCGGGGGCAATGGTGACGACGCGTACGTTATGCGCCGCGACTTCCTCTCGCAGGTTCTCGGAGATCGCGTGCACCGCGAACTTGGTACCAACGTAGGCGACATGGTTGGGGAAAGTCTTGCGCCCAGCCACCGAGCTGACATTGATCACGGTGCCCTGGTTGCGCTCGACCATGCCCTTGAGCACGGCGTGCACACCGTTGAGCAGGCCCTTCACGTTGACGTCGAGCATGCGCTCCCACTCGGCCGGGTCCTGCTCGACCATATTGCCCAGCAGCATCACGCCGGCATTGTTCACCAGCGCGTCGGCTGGCCCGAAGCGCTTCTCGGCATCCGCCACGGCAGCCAGCAGCGCCTCGCGGTCGGTCACGTCCACTGCTCGGCACAGCGCGTTGGGCAGCTTCAGCGCTTCCAGGCGGTCAATGCGTCGGGCCAGCAACAGCAGGGGATGGCCCTGCTGGGCGAAGAGGCGGGCGGTGGCTTCGCCGATACCGGAACTGGCGCCGGTGACGATGATCAGGGGCTTGCTCATGGTGGTTCTCCTGCAATCGAAAATCTGGATGCCTAAACGATGCAGTGAAGTATATTTAGCAATAATTCGCCTGAAAAATGGCTTATTCCTGTGTCTGGCATCGGGATTTCCTATGGATATTCGACAGCTCGCCGCCTTCGTCGCGGTCTTCGAGGAGCGCAACATCACCGCCGCTGCGCAGCGCCTGTTTGTCAGCCAGCCCACGCTGTCCGCCACCGTGCGCCAGTTGGAGGAGAGCCTGGGCACCGAGCTGTTCGTGCGCCAGCCACGCGGCGTGGATGTCAGCGAAGCGGCACGTACCCTGTACCCGCGTGCCCGTGCCTTGCTCGCCGAGGCGGACGGGTTGCGCAACCTGTTCCGCCAGTCGTCGGAGCGACAGCCACTGCACCTGGGCGTGGAAGGGGACATCAGCGCCGGGCAGGTGGAGAGTTTCGTCGGCCTGGTGCAGCAGGCGATCCCGAACCTGCAGCTGCATCTGGAAGAAGGTTGTGTGGGGGATGCTCGGCTGGCAGCGGAGGAGTTCTGTTGCGAAGACGAGCTTTTCGTCCCGGTCTGGGACGACCCCTACGTGCTGGCGCTGCCGCCAGGTGACGGACGTGCACAGGTCGACGCATGGATCACCTGCCCGTCGCACCCGTCCCACCAGCGACTGATGACGGCCTATGGCAGCGCACCCGTGGTAGCGCAGGCCAGCACGCTGAATCTTGCCCTTCGGCTGGTCAACGCCGGTCTGGGCGCAGCCATCCTGCCCGCCTCGCTGCTGAGCGGCGCTCCGGCAGTTCGGAGTGGGAGCCTGAATCTTCCCCTACCCGTACGCCGCATTGGCCTCTGCCATTCCGCGCAGGCGCTGGAGCAGCCGGCGGTGCGCGGTCTCTACGACTTCCTGCGAGCCCGCGAGGCGGCCTGACTCAGGCCTGCACCTTCTGTGCGGCGGGCGTGCGCAAGGACAGCAGCAGGACCAGCGAGGCCGCGAGAATCTGCAGGCTCGCATAGCCGTTGGTGGTGGCGATCAGGCCGTAGCGCTGGATCGCCAGCCCGGCAAGAATCGCCGGCACGCTGAAGGCCAGGTAGCTCAGCACATAGAAGCTTGCCATCAGCGCACCACGTTCATGGGCGTGGGCCAGCGGCACCACCGAACGCAGGGCGCCGAGGAAGGCGCCGCCGAAGCCGAGCCCCGCCACCGCGGTGCCGAGGAAGAATAGCCAGAGGTTGGCGCTGTCCACGCCGAGCAGGGTGATGAGCAGGCCGACTATCAGCGCCAGGCCGCCACGACGCAGGATCACCGCCGCTGGCTGGCTGCGCAGAGCAAAGATCGCCAGCGCGCCGCAGAAGCACAGCAGCGACACCAGTCCTCCGCCAATCATCGGCACCTGCAGACCGGTGACTTGCCGTGCCAGCGTCGGACCCAATGACAGGTAGAAACCGCCGAGCGCCCAGAGGCTGGCATTCAGTGGCGCTACGCTCCAGAACTCGCGGCGGGCCTGCGGGGGAATGCGGATGCGCGGCTTCAGCGAGGCCAGTGCGCCGGGTTGCCGGCTGATGCTTTCCGGCAACCAGCGCAGCAGCACGATGCCCATGGCGAACACCGCCAGCAGCCACACATACACCTCATGCAGCGGATCGGAACCGAACTGCACCAGCGTGCTGCTGCCCAGCGCACCCATGGCCATGCCGAGCATGGGCGCCACGCTGTTGATCAGCGGGCCGCGCTCGCGGTCGATATCCAGCATGGCTGCGCCCAGCACACTGGTGGCGATGCCGGTGGCGAAGCCTTGCAGCAGGCGCGCGATGATCAGCAACTCGACTGAGTTGGCGTAGAGGAACACCGCCATTGCCAGCAGTTCGAGGATCAGCGCGGCGCGGATCACCGGGCGCCGGCCGAGGTGGTCCGACAGTGAGCCGAACACCAGCAGCGCCAGCATCAGACCGCCGGCGTAGATGCTGAACACCAGCGTCAGCAGGGGCGGGGAGAAGTGCCAGGACTCGCGGTACAGCGCATACAGCGGCGTGGGCGCGGCGGCGGCGGCGAGGAAAGCCATGAGGATGGCCGTCAGCAGCGCGGCCGAGGCTTTGGCTGAGAAGCCGGGGGCGCTTTTCGATGGGGTCTGTGCCATGATTCAGCTCGCAAAGGCTAAGATTTTGCTTTTGCGAGATGCTGGACCCGTTTTGGTATAAAAGCAAATTCTTTGCGTTAAGGTGCTTATGGCAATCAATCAGGGTGTTCGACCGGGTGGCCGCAGTGCGCGGGTGCAGGCTTCGGTGCACAAGGCCGTGGCCGAGTTGCTGGAGGAGCGCGAACGCGCCGAACTGACGGTGCCGTTGATCGCCTCGCGAGCAGGCGTCACGCCCTCGACCATCTATCGGCGCTGGGGTGATCTCAACGAACTGCTGGGCGATGTCGCCTTGCAACGCATCCGCCCTGACGCCGAGCCGGCGGACACCGGCAGCCTGCGCGGCGACCTGCTGGCCTGGGGCGAGCAGTACATGGAGGAGACCGCCTCGGTGCCCGGCCGCGCGGTAGTCCTCGACCTGCTGGCGGCAGGCGGCGGCTGCTCGGGGCGCTGCATGGCGATCGCTTGCGGCCAGTTCGAGATCATCCTGCTGCGCGCCAGGCAGCGCGGCGAGAAGTTGCCGCAGGTTGACCGCATCGTCGACCGTCTGATGGCGCCGCTGGTGTACCGCATCCTGTTTTCCGGCGAGGAGCTGGAGGTGGCGTATGTCGAGCGGTTGGTCGACCTGACGCTGGAGGGGTTGTAGCCGCTGCCGTGGGCTCGCTCTTTGCCGGCCGGTGCTGGTTTGCGAATCTCAACTGCTTCTGGCGGGCGACGCCCGGCACGTACCTGTAGGAGCGAGCTTGCTCGCGAACCGCCAAGCACTGTCACTTCGAGGGATGCTGTTCGCGAGCAAGCGTGCTCCTACAATCTCCGTAGGGCGTCTGCCCACGCCTGCAAAGCTTCACAGGCCACGAGCGCAATCTCCTCGTCGCTGCGCCCGGCAAATACCCGCTCCAGTGCATCCGCCGCTATCAGCCCGGCAACGGTCGGTGTACCTACGGCGTCGGTGAGGTCCAGCCACTCACCGAAGCTGGCCGGCGTGTCGTACCAGCGCAGGTAACCCGACGGCGAAACCGGCCACCAGCGCTCGTCGAATTGCAGCACGACTTTCTCAAGTTGCCCCATGCCCAGGTGGTCGAGCGCATTCTGCTGCGCGGGTGGCAAAGGCGGATTGAAGTGAATATCGCGCAGTACGCCGATGGGGACGGTGCAGATGCAGAAGTCGGCGCTTTCATCCGCCACACGCACCTGATCGCCAGACCAGTCGATGGCGGTCGCCGGCCGGTTGAGGCGGATATCCAGCCCTTCGGCAAGATGCGCGACCAGCTGTGAATACCCCTGCGGCAGGAAGCGGTCGCCGGCGCCGACACCTTCTTCGTCGAGTGCATCGACCGACAACGATTCCAGCGGCAGGCAGGCCTCCAGGATCAGGTTGGCGTCCAGGGCGAAGCGAGTGGCGCGGCGGACAGCTTCATCACGTGATTCGAGATAGCGCGCCACGCCATCGGCCAGCGGCAGGCTGCGGTCGATCCCCGCGCGCAGGGCCTCCCAGGCAGCATCGATGTCGGGCAGCGTGCCATCCGCTGCCGCGGCCAGGGGTTGGCCGAAATCGGTTTCCCGCAACGGCAGGCCAAGCTGCCGGGCATGGATGGCCAGGGGGTTGTCGTTGAACTGTTGCAGCCAGGCGGCGCCTTCGTCCACCCAAACCGGGCCCAGGGCAATGCTGTGGACGCGCCCACCGAGGCGGTCGCGGGCTTCCAGCACCACGCACTCGATGCCGGCCTCCCGCAGGTGCCGCGCCGCGGCCAGGCCGGCGAATCCCGCGCCGATCACCAGCACGCGGCGGGCGCCGGCTTCGATGGCGATTCGGGCGGCGCGCAGGCCGTCGTTCCAGGCGCCATGGGTCATGGCCGGAGCGACGGGATTGCAGGCCTCGCCGGCCAGCACCAGCTTGCCGTCCAGCACTTCGCCGAGGCTGCGCCGATGTTCCGGTGTGCCGCCGGGCAGCAGGCTGCTGTAGGCGCCACGGCTGAACGGGTCGTCGCTCCAGTGGGTGACGTGGAAGCGGATGGGGTGGTGGCGAAGGCTATCCATGACGGGCTCGCTCGATAACGAGCGACGACCTTAGCGGGGGTGGGTTCGCCGGCACAAGATCCCGGATGGGCGCACTTTGTAGGAGCGAGCTTGCTCGCGAATGGCGTCAGCCGGCAGCTACAAGGTTGGGCGGTTCGCGAGCAAGCTCGCTCCTACAGGTCAGACGTGGCTCAGGCGTATGACTTGGCGCGCCACCCACACCCCGGTGAACAACACCACGAACAGCCGCAGTGTTTGCATCGCGAGCACCAGGCCGACGTCGGATTGGGTATCCACCGCGATGATCGCCATGGCGTCCAGGCCGCCGGGGCTGGTGGCGAGGTAAAGGGAGAGGAAGTCCATCCCGGTGATGGCCGCCAGCGCCCAGGCGAACAGCGCACAACTGACGATCAGCCCGACTGCGCTGACGATCATGGCCGGCAGGTGGCGGCCGACATAGGCCAGGCTTTCGCGGTCGAAGCGCAGGCCGATGTAGCAGCCGATCACGCCGTAGGCGGTCGCCAGCAACCAGTGCGGCAGGGTGATGTGCAGCACGCCGGTGAGCTGCAGCACGGCGCCGGCCACCAGCGGCACCAGCAGCGGCCCGGCCGGTAGCTTTGCGCCAGCGGTGGTGCAGACGAAGATCAGCAGCAGGCAGTTGATCAGATCGGGCAACGTTGCGGTATCGATGATCGGCGTGCTGTGCGCTACCGAGCCGCCGCCTTCGATGCCCAGAAGCCGCCCGGCCAGGGCACCGGCCATGACCACGCAGACCACCCGCACGTACTGCATGGTGGCGACCACGCGCGGATCGGCGCCGTTGGCTTCGGCCATCGACACCATCGCCGCGGCGCCACCCGGTGCGGTACCCCAGGCAGCGGTGCTGCCGGGGATACCGCCGAAGCGCACCATGGCGTAGCTGACGGCGGCGGAGAGCAACACGGTGAGCACCGTGGCGCTGAGCATCAGCGGCCAGGAAGCGACCATCGCCTGCAGCACCGACCAGCTCATCGCATGGGCAACCAGCAGGCCGATGCAGCCCTGGCTGAGACGGAAGGCGCTGCGTGGCAGACGGATTTCCGCGCCGCTGACACCAAAGGCGATGGCCACCAGCATGGGGCCGAGGAACAGCGCGGCGGGGATGCCGAGCCAGCTTAGCAACTGCCCGGCGCCTCCAGCCCCGAGCGCCAGGGCCAGCCATTGCAGACTGACGGGGATGCGGGCGGTGGAGAGGGCTGGGCGGCTGGACACGGACGGCTCCGGGCGGGGGAAGACGGGAAAATTATCGGTAGCCGGATCGATCAAGTCTATTTTCTAATAGTCATGAATCCATTCCTGAAATTTATCGATTGGCCACCATGGACCTGCGCGATCTCGCCTATTTCGAAACCATCGCCGAGCTCGGCCACCTGGGCCGCGCCGCCGAGCGCCTGGGACGTAGCCAACCAGCACTGACCAAGAGTATCCAGCGCCTGGAGGAATCCCTGGGTGCGCGGTTGTTCCAGCGCGATGGCCGACGGATTCGACTGACACCGGCCGGCGAATTGATGCTGCAACGTGCCAGGCAATTGCGTCAGGACATCGAGGAAACCCGCCGCGAGGTGCGCGATTTCGCTAGTGGGGTGGTGGGCAATATCCGACTCGGCTGCGCGGCGACCATGGCCGAGTACCTTTTGCCGCGCTTGACCGAAGACCTGCTGGCCCGCGCGCCGGATGTCACCATGAGTCTGGTGCTGGGGCAGGACGATGTGTTGCGCGAGGCGTTGCGCAGCGGGCGGTTGGACATGGCGATCTGCTCGCGAATCGTCGACGACCCGCAACTGAGCAGCGAGCCGCTGCTGCAGGACCAGGTAGTGGTGGTTGCCAGTCGTGACCATCCGATCTTCGACGCACCCGTAGCCATGGCCGACCTCTGCCGTTATCGCTGGGTGCTGCCGGCCACCGGGGTGTCGTCGCGGCGCTGGATGGATGCCACCTTCCAGGCTCACCAGTTGCCCATGCCGCAGGTGCAGATCGAGACCAATGCGATCCCCATGCTGCCCAACCTGATCGCCCGCACCCGCCTGCTCAGCTTCATCGCGCGCGAGGCGCTGGCCGGCGGGCACGGCATGGACCAGCTACGCGAGGTGCAGTTGGCCGAGACGACGCTGACGCGGACGATCGGCCTGGCGGTGCGGGAAGGGGCTTATCTCTCACCTGCTGCACAGCTGCTGCGGGGGATGTTGCGCGAGCAGGCTGGGCGGTTCGGGGCGGAGTGGTAGCGGCGACGATTTCCGTAGGGCGGATAACCTGCCCCAGGTAATCCGCCCCGACGCAGTCACGAGACTGTAGGAGCGAGCTTGCTCGCGAACCGCTTCGCTTCGGAGTCGCCGGGAAGCACCGTTCGCGAGCAAGCCCGCTCCTACGAAAAGCGAAGCGCCGTACGTCAGCGGCTGGGGATTTCGCCCACCACGGTGGTGCGATACATCTCCCGCCGCATGCCGTGGTAGTCCGACACCGGGTAGTGCCAGGTGCTGCGGTTGTCCCAGATCGCCAGGGTGCCGGCGGTCCAGCGCATGCGGCAGGTGAAGGCCGGCTGGGTGGCGATGCCGAACAGGTAGTCCAGCAGCGGCTGCGACTCGGCCGGGCGCATGCCCTTGATGCCGCTGGTGTAGGCCGGGTTGATGTAGAGGACTTTCTTGCCGGTCTCCGGGTGTTTGGTTACCAGCGGGTGCGAGCGCACTTCGCCGTCGTGGCTGCCATAGCGCACCGCCATGTTCTCCATCAGGTCGTTGTGCTTGGCCTCGGCGCCGTAGGCGCGTTCGGGGCTGTGGATGGCGTCGAGGGTTTCCAGTTGCGCGCGCAGTTTCGGTGACAGCCATTCGTACGCCAGCGCCAGGTTGGCGTAGAGGGTGTCGCCGCCGAACGGCGGGATGTCATGGCCGTAGAGCAGGGTGAAGGCCGGCGGGCGCTCCTGGAACGACCAGTCGCTGTGCCAGGCGCCGCCGAACACCACCGGGGTCTTCTCGTTGGCTTCCTTCACCACCCGCACCACATGCGGGTGGTCCTCCATGCCGACCACATAGGGTTCGCGGCCGAATTCGCCAAAGCGCAGGGTGACGGCTTCGAGGCTCTCCACGCTGAGATTCTGCCCGCGGATGAACAGCACCTTGTGCGCCAGCAACGCCTGGCGCAGCTCGGCGTAGCCGGCTTCGTCCAGCGTGGTCAGGTCGACGTCGCTGACGTCCGCACCGATCGCGCCGGTGGCCGGGACGATGCGGAAGTGCTTGTACTCGGCGGCGCGGTTCTGGCTCGGCAGCGCGTAGAAGAACTCGAACATGGGGAAGCCTCTTGTGAGTGTTATTGGCACCTGAAGCATGGTCAGCGCCGTCACTTTCTTCCATGATCAAGCCCGCCAAAAATTGACTTTCTCCGCCATGCAACGGTCAGCGAGGCATTCTTGATGGACTGGCGCCAGACCCGCGAAATCACCGGAGTGCAGTACCTGCTCGACAGCGCCCGTGACGAAGGCATCGCTGCGGACGATTGCCTGGTGGGCAGCGCCATCGCCCTGGCCGACCTGCAGGCGAGCGCCGGGCGCATCCAGGCCTGGCAGGAACTGGCGGTGATTCGCAATCTGCTGCAGCGGGTCAGCCGTCCCGGTCTTGGGTTGGCGACGGGACGGCGCTATCACCTCACCTCGTTGGGGCTGCTGGGATTCACCATGCTTGCCAGCCGCACCTTGGAGGAAGCCTTCGAGACCTTCGGCCGCTTCCAGAGCCTGGCGCTGACGCTCTGCCCGGTGAGCAGCGAGACGGAGGCGCGCGGGCTTTGGCTGGTGTACGACGACCGCGTGTTGCCCGAGGATGCCCGCGCCTTCGTGGTGGAGCGGGGCATTGCCGGATGCTGGCAACTTTCCGGCGAGCTACTCCAGCGATCCTTGCAGCCGCTGGCCATTGAGTTGCGCAGCGCGGCACCCGGGGACATCTCGCCGTTCCTCGACACTTTCGGCATCGAGCCGGTGTTCGATGCGCCGCGCAACGCCATGCTCTTTGCCCTGGAAGACCTGCAGGCGCCGCTGCCGCAAGCGCAGATCAGCGCCCGCGACAGCGGTGAGCAACTCTGCGAACGCCTCTGTGGAGAACTGGCATTGACCCTGGCCAGCACACCGACTGCGCGGCAGGTCCAGCAATTGCTGTTGGGCGATTCCGCCAGCCTGCTCGGCGCGGCGGCGGTGGCCGCACGCATGGGGCTTTCCGAGCGCACGCTGCAACGGCGTCTCGCAGAGGAGGGGCAAAGCCTGCAGGTGCTCAATGACGGCATCAAACAGCGCTTGGCCGAGCGGCTTCTGCGCGAATCGCGCATGGATCTGCACGGCATAGCCCAGTGCCTGGGGTACGCCGAGGCGGCGAGTTTTTCCCGGGCCTTCCAGCGCTGGACGGGGCAGTCGCCCGGTCGTTGGAAACGTCAGTCCGGAACCCTCCCGGCGCCCTGAAGTCGAACCGCCCGCGACGCCTCTGCAATGGGCGAAAGCCGCGAGATAGAGCCTCCTGGTGTGGCCGATTGCCATCGGTTGCGGGTTAATTTCGCGCGCTTCCCATCCGTTGCCCTCAAGAGGCGCATCGCCATTTTTCGTGAGGCGCCCAACAAGAAAAGGAGAATCCATGTCCTCAGCAACCTGCCTGCACGCGTGCCTCGGAAGGCGCGGCGCGATGACCTTCAGCGCACTGCATTGGCCGGCGTGAGCCGCCATCCAACCCTTGCACCGGCACCGCGCAAGCGGCGCGGCCGAGTGCCCCTGGCCGGGCATCCGGCCGTCATCCGAGCATTGAGGGAATCAATGAGCAAGACCTTCCGACTGGCCGCCGTGGCCGGCAGCCTGCTGGCTACCGGACTGCCCGCGCTGGCCTATGGCGCCGAACTCGAGGCGCAGATCCGCTGGACCCGTTACGGCATTCCGCACATCCAGGCCAGGGACGAACTGGGCCTGGGCTATGGCATCGGCTACGCCTACGCCCGCGACAACGCCTGCCTGCTGGCCGAGGAAGTCCTCACCGCGCGGGGCGAACGCTCGCGCTACTTCGGCGTGGAGGGCAAATCCTCCGCCGGCATCGGCAACCTGCCTTCGGACTTCTTCTACACCTGGCTCAACGACAACGAATCGCTGCGCCGCCTGCGCAGTGCGCAGCCGCAGCCGATCCGCGACCTTCTCGATGGCTACGCGGCCGGCTACAACCGCTGGCTGTGGGACACCCAGGCCGCCGGCACGCAGTGCGCGGGCAAGGCCTGGCTGCGCCCGCTGGAGGCCGACGACCTGCTGCGCCTGACCCGTCGCTTGCTGGTGCAAGCCGGCGCCGGACAGTTCGCCGAGGCCATGATGGCGGCCACTCCGCCGGGGCAGGTGAGCACATCGGTGGTCAGTGACGGCGAGGTGCTGGCGGCGATGCAGCGTCGCGAAAACTTCCACCGCGACCACGGCAGTAACGCCGTCGCCGTGGGTAGCGAGCGCTCGGCGGACGGCAACGGCCTGCTGTTGGCCAACCCGCACTTTCCCTGGTTCGGGGCGTTGCGCTTCTACCAGATGCACCTGACCATTCCCGGCCAGCTCGACGTGATGGGCGCGTCGCTGCCCGGCATGCCGCTGGTGAATATCGGTTTCAGCAAGGACGTGGCCTGGAGCCACACGGTGGATACCTCCAGCCACTTCACCCTGTACCGCCTCGACCTCGATCCGCAGGACCCGCACAGCTATCGCGTGGATGGCCAGTCGCGGCCGCTGAAGGAAATCACCCTGCGCGTTCGCGTGCTGGAACCCAACGGCCGCGTGGGCGTGCGCAGCCATACGCTGTACGAGTCCGAGTACGGCCCGCTGCTCAGCGTGCCGGGAAAATTCCCCTGGAACGCCAGCGAAGCCTTCGCAGTGCGCGACGCCAACCTGGGCAACGACCGCGTGCTGCAGCAGTGGTACGCCATCGATCACGCGCGCAGCCTGGATGAGTTGCGTGACAGCATCGAGCATGTGCAGGGCATTCCCTGGGTCAACACCCTGGCCACCAACGCCGAGGGCAACGTGCTCTACCTCAACCAGTCGGTGGTGCCGTACCTGAGCCAGCAGCAACTGGCCGACTGCGCCATTACCGAGTTCCAGGGCTTGCCGGTGCTGCAGGGCGGGCGCCGCGCGTGCAACTGGTCGAGCGCGCCGGGTAGCCGTCACGCCGGGCTGACGCCGCCGGAGCAGATGCCGGCGCTTGCGCGCGAGGACTTCGTGCAGAACTCCAACGACAGTGCCTGGATGAGCAACCCGGCGCAGCCGCTGACCGGCTTCTCGCCACTGGTGAGTCGCGATTCGGTTCCGGTCAGCGCCCGTGCGCGCTTCGCCCTGGAGCGGTTGAAGGGAGATGGCAAGATCGGTCCGGACGATCTGCAGAAGATGGTCACCGACAACCGCGTCTACGTTGCCGACATGCTTCTCGACGACCTGCTGCAACTGTGCAAGCCGGCCACCGCGGGCACCGAGGCGGCCTGCGCAGCGCTGGGTTCGTGGGACCGTCACGTCAACCTCGACAGCAATCCGGGCTTCGCCTACTTCCAGGCTTTTGTCGCGCGCTTCCTGAAAATCGACGGTGGTTGGCGCCTGCCCTTCGATCCCAAGCTGCCGCTGGCCACGCCTTCGGGTATCGCCCTGGACAAGCCGGAGGTTCGCCAGCAGGCGCAGCAGGCGCTGGTAGCGGCCGCGCAGGAGATCGACGGCCGCCGCATCCGCGCAGACGAGAAGTGGGGCGAGCTGCAACTGACCGGCGATGTCGCCAACCCGCTGGGCATCCCTGGCGGCACCGGCAACGAGGGCGTGTACAACGCCATCACCTCGGAGTGGCAGGGCGACCATTACCGTGTGCTCAGTGGCAGCAGCTATATCCAGTTGGTGGACTTCACCGCCGACGGGCCGAAGGCGCGTGGGTTGCTGGCGTTCTCGCAGTCCAGCGAGCCGAGCTCGCCGCATCATCGGGACCAGACGGAGCTGTTCGCCCGGCAGCAATGGCCTGAGTTGCCGTTTACCGACGAACAGATCAAGGCTGATCCGGAG
The DNA here is from genome assembly GCF_048068295.1 of Pseudomonas sp. NY15435. Classification (NCBI taxonomy): domain Bacteria; kingdom Pseudomonadati; phylum Pseudomonadota; class Gammaproteobacteria; order Pseudomonadales; family Pseudomonadaceae; genus Pseudomonas; species Pseudomonas sp. NY15435. The sequence continues at coordinate 252,613 of NZ_JBLUQA010000003.1, read as the reverse complement.
TTGAAGGTGATGGAGTTGCGCGAGCAGTAGAGGAACATCGGTAGCCGGAGTGCTTTTGTAGGAGCGAGCTTGCTCGCGAACAGTGTTCTCCGGCCCCCTCCCCGGAGTTGTGCGCTTCGCGAGCAAGCTCGCTCCTACAGGGCGACCGCTGTCACCAGCCTGACACCGAGCGCCCCTAGTCTGGCGGCAAAGCCCCGACGCGTAGGCCGCCGCCATGCCCCTGACCAATGAATCCGTGATCCGCCGCATCCACCGTGAACTGCTCGACCACAGCGATGAAGAGCTGGAACTGGAACTGCTGGAAGATGTGCGCAACCTCGACGAACTGTTCGACGAGCACGCCGACGTCGACGAGGAAAAGCTCGCCCGCCGTCGTTACTTCAGCGAGCTGTTCCGCCTGCAGGGCGAGCTGGTGAAGCTGCAGAGCTGGGTGGTGAAGACCGGCCACAAGGTGGTGATCCTCTTTGAAGGCCGCGATGCGGCAGGCAAGGGCGGCGTGATCAAGCGCATTACCCAACGCCTGAATCCGCGCGTGTGCCGGGTCGCCGCGCTGCCCGCGCCGAATGACCGCGAGCAGACCCAGTGGTACTTCCAGCGCTACGTCTCGCACCTGCCGGCGGCGGGGGAGATCGTCCTGTTCGACCGCAGCTGGTACAACCGCGCCGGGGTCGAACGGGTGATGGGGTTCTGCAACGACGAGCAGTACGAGGAGTTCTTCCGCAGCGTGCCGGAGTTCGAACGCATGCTGGCGCGCTCGGGCATCCAGTTGATCAAGTACTGGTTCTCCATCTCCGACGACGAGCAGCACCTGCGCTTTCTCAGCCGCATCCACGACCCGCTCAAGCAGTGGAAGCTCAGCCCCATGGACCTGGAGTCGCGCCGCCGCTGGGAGGCCTACACCAAGGCCAAGGAAATCATGCTGGATCGCACCCACATTGCCGAGGCGCCCTGGTGGGTGGTGCAGGCCGACGACAAGAAGCGCGCGCGGCTCAATTGCATCAGCCATCTGCTGAAACTGATCCCCTACGAGGACGTCGAGCACCCGGCGGTGATCCTGCCTGCGCGGCAGCGCCACGAGGATTATTCGCGTACGCCGACGCCACGGGAAATCGTGGTGCCGGAGGTTTACTGAGGCCAGGTGGGCAGAGCTTTTCGTAGGAGCGAGCTTGCTCGCGAACCTGGCCGATTGCCGCGGCGTCAGGCACTTCGCGAGCAAGCTCGCTCCTACAGCGTTCGATGCCGGGGCTGAGACACAACTTGTAACATTCCCCGCCGATCATGACCGGGACACCCCTCCACGCGGACTCCCAGCATGACCACCGATACCCTGGCCGCCGGCGATCTTCCCGTCGTCGAAGAACGGCCCCATCTGGAACACAAGCCCGGCCGCATCACCGCCTTTATCTTCTTCGCCGTGCTCGCCGTCGGCCTGCTGTTCTCGGCCTGGAGCCTGGTGCGCGACGTCGACGACGTCACCACCGCGGTCACCACCTGGACGCCATTCCTGCTGCTCGGGGTCGCCTTGTTCATCGCCCTGGGCTTCGAGTTCGTCAACGGCTTCCACGACACCGCCAACGCGGTGGCCACGGTCATCTATACCCACTCGCTGCCGCCGCACTTCGCGGTGGTCTGGTCGGGCTGCTTCAACTTCCTCGGCGTGCTGCTCTCCAGCGGCGCAGTGGCCTTCGGCATCATCGCCCTGCTGCCGGTTGAGCTGATCCTGCAGGTCGGTTCCTCGGCCGGCTTCGCCATGGTCTTCGCCCTGCTGATCGCCGCCATCCTGTGGAACCTCGGCACCTGGTGGCTGGGCCTGCCGGCATCGTCCTCGCACACGTTGATCGGCTCGATCATCGGCGTCGGTATTGCCAATGCGCTGATGCACGGCCGTGACGGCACCAGCGGCGTCGACTGGGCGCAGGCGACCAAGGTCGGCTACTCGCTGTTGCTCTCGCCGCTGATCGGCTTCGTCTGCGCCGCGCTCCTGCTGCTGGCGCTGCGCCTGCTGGTGAAGAACCGCGCGCTGTACAAGGCGCCCAAGGGCAAGACGCCGCCGCCGTGGTGGATTCGTGGCCTGCTGATCCTCACCTGCACCGGAGTGTCGTTCGCCCACGGCTCCAACGACGGGCAGAAGGGCATGGGCCTGATCATGCTGATCCTGGTCGGCACCTTGCCGATGGCCTACGCGCTGAACCGCACCATGCCGGCGGACCAGACCGTGCAGTTCGTCGCCGTTGCCGAAGTTACCCAGCAGGCGCTGGTCCGCGCCGCGCCGCAGCCGGCGCCGGCTGATCCGCGTGCGGTGCTGTCGGAATACGTGCGCACCAAGGAAGCCAAGCCGGAGCTGATCCCGTCCCTGGCGGCGCTGACCGGCGCCATCGGCGCGGAAGTGAAGGGCTACGGCAGCCTGGCCCGCGTGCCGGCCGAAGCCATGGGCAACGTGCGTAACGACATGTACCTGACCAGCGAGGCGATCCGCCTGATGGACAAGGACAAGGTCGGCAACTTCGACGCGGACACCACCAGCAAGCTGGCCGCGTTCAAGGGTAAGATCGACGAGTCGACCCGCTTCATCCCGCTCTGGGTGAAGGTCGCCGTGGCCATCGCCCTCGGCCTGGGCACCATGGTCGGCTGGAAGCGCATCGTGGTCACCGTCGGCGAGAAGATCGGCAAGACCCACCTGACGTACGCCCAGGGCGCCTCGGCGGAACTGGTGGCGATGATGACCATCGGCGCGGCGGACATGTACGGGTTGCCGGTGTCGACGACCCACGTGTTGTCCTCGGGGGTGGCCGGCACCATGGCGGCCAACGGCTCTGGCCTGCAGATGCGCACCATCCGCAACCTGCTGATGGCCTGGGTGCTGACCCTGCCGGCGGCCATCGTGCTCTCCGCTTCGCTCTACTGGCTGTTCACCCATCTGTTCTGATTGGCGTGTACTCACCTTGTAGGAGCGAGCTTGCTCGCGAACAGACCATCCGCCGACTCGGAAGCCGGGCGGGTTCGCGAGCAAGCTCGCTCCTACACGTGTCCTGCCTGCGATCCGGCAAGGTATATCCGATCTTCGGCCCGCTTGAAATATCGAACGCGTGGTGCGTATTTTGTACGGGCTCGCGCACCTCGCGCGGCGTCCTGTGACAAGGACAAGAAGAACAAGGATAAGAAGTCATGAGTAGCGATCTAGCGAACCCACTCGCCGAACGCCTGGCTGGAGTGGAAGAGATCGAGTGCGTCACCCCCGACCTCAACGGGGTGCCGCGTGGCAAGGTGATGACCGGCGAGGGCTTCCTCACCGGGCGCCGGCTGCAACTGGCGCGCGGCGTTCTGCTGCAATGCATCATGGGCGGTTATCCGCCGGCCAAGTACTACGGCAGCGACGATGGCGACCTCGCCCTGATCGCCGAGCCGACCCAGATTCACCGTCTGCCCTGGAGCGACGAACCCCGCGCCTTCGCCATCTGCGATGCGGTGGAACTCGACGGCAAGCCTTCCGGCCTTTCCACCCGCGGCCTGCTCAAGCAGGTGGTCGCGCGCTACGCCGAGCGCGGCTGGAGCCCGGTGGTAGCGACCGAACTGGAGTTCTTCGTCTTCGCGCCCAACCCCGACGCCAACGAAGCCTTCCAGGCGCCGGTCGGCCTCGATGGGCGTCGCGAGATCGGCCACTCGGCCTTCAGCGTGTCCTCCAACAATGGCCTGCGTCCCTTCTTCCAGGACGTCTACCGCTGCATGGAAGCGGTCGGTCTGGAGCGCGACACCTTCATGCACGAGATGGGCACCACCCAGTTCGAGATCAACTTCCTGCATGGCGATCCGGTGCTGCTGGCCGACCAGACCTTCCTGTTCAAGCATCTGCTCAAGGAAGTGGCGCTCAAGCACGGCCTGATCGTGGTGTGCATGGCCAAGCCATTGGCGCATACGCCGGGCAGTTCGATGCACATCCACCAGAGCGTCGTCGATGGCGACGGCCGCAACATCTTCACCGATGCAGGCGGCGAGGCCACGCCGGCGTTCCGGCATTTCATCGGCGGCCAGCAGGCTTGCCTGGCGGACTTCACCCTGCTGTTCGCGCCGAACGTGAACTCCTTCCAGCGCCTGTGCCACCCGTACGCCTCGCCGAACAATGCCTGCTGGTCCCACGACAACCGCGCCGCCGGCCTGCGCATTCCGGCCAGTGCACCGGTGGCCCGGCGGGTGGAGAACCGCCTGGCCGGCGCCGACGCCAACCCGTACCTGGCCATTGCCGCGAGCCTGGCCGCCGGCCTGCACGGCATCGAGCAGACCCTCGAACCCACCGCGCCGATCCAGGGTGAGTTCGAGGTGCCGGATGAGTTGCTGCTGCCCTGCACGATGTACGACGCGATGCAGCGTCTCAAACGCAGCGAACTGGCCCGCGAGGTGTTCGGCAACGAGTTCATCGACGGCTACTGCGCGACCAAGTCCATGGAGCTGACCAGCTTCTTCGACGAGATCAGCCCGTGGGAGCGCCGCGTCCTCGCCGCCCAGGCCTGATGTTGAAAGCCTGATGCGCGGGCCCGCCGACACAGCTGCGGCGAAAGTCTGATGCAGCTGTGATCGGCGGCCATTTCCAGGGGATCTTCAAGCCATCCTCGTGCATCCCGCCGACATCCTTCGAATTACCCCGCATCACCGTGCGCGACGCTCGCCATTCCGGGCCCGGCAGGCCCCTCGACGCGCCGATTGGCAGCCTCTAATGTGTCAGCGCAAGTCCCGCTTTCCGCTGCCCGGACATTGTGCCGGGGTTGTCCTGGACCAGGAGGTCCAATGCTTCGGATCGTCACCGCGTTTCGTGCTCTGTACTTCGCTGCCGTCATGCTCCTGACCGGTTCCGGTCTGCTCAGTACCTACCTCGCGTTGCGCCTGGGCGCGGAGAAGGTCGATGGGCTGTGGATCGGCGCCATGATGGCCGCCTACTACCTCGGCCTCGTCCTCGGCGGCAAGATCGGCCATCGGCTGATCGCCCGCGTCGGTCACATCCGCGCCTACGTCGCCTGTGGCGGGCTGGTCACGGCGGCGGTGCTGGGCATCGGTCTGTTGCCGTGGATCGGCTTCTGGCTGGTGCTGCGGGTCGCCATCGGCCTGGGGATGATGTGCCAGTACATGGTCATTGAGAGCTGGCTCAACGAACAGGCCGAGGCGCGCCAGCGCGGGCTGGTGTTCGCCGGCTACATGGTCGCCTCGTACCTGGGGCTGGTGCTCGGCCAATTGGTGCTGGTGGTGCATCCGGGGCTGGGCCCGGAGCTGCCGATGCTGATCGCGCTATGTTTCGCGATGTCGCTGATCCCGGTGGCGATCACGCACAAGGTCCACCCCGCGCCGTTGCGCCCGGCGCCGCTGGAGCCGCGCTTCTTCATCAAGCGGGTGCCGCAGTCGCTGACCACGGTACTGGTGTCCGGGTTGGTGATCGGCTCCTTCTACGGTTTGGCGCCGCTCTACGCGGTGCGCCAGGGGTTGAGTACGGAGGAGATCGGCCTGTTCATGGGTGGCTGCATCTTCGCTGGGCTGGTGGTGCAATGGCCTCTGGGCTGGCTGTCGGACCGCTACGATCGTGCGGCGCTGATCCGTAATGCTGCGATTCTCTTGCTGGTGGTCGCATTGCCGCTGGCCCTGCTGCCGATGTTGCCGCTGCCGCCGATGACGCTGGCCTGGTTGCTGCCGCTGGGCTTCGTGGTCTGCCTGGTGCAGTTCACGCTGTACCCGCTGGCGGTGGCGTTTTCCAACGACCACGTCGAAGGCGAGCACCGCGTCTCCCTCACTGCCATGTTGCTGGTGACCTTCGGTGTCGGCGCCTGTATCGGCCCGCTGGCGGCCGGCGCGCTGATGAAAGCTTTCGGCGCCAACATGCTCTACGCGTTCGTCTGCGCCTGTTCGCTGATCCTGATCTGGCGCGTGCACCCGGAGAAAGTCAGCGGCGTGCACCGGGTCGACGAAGCACCGGTCAAGCACGTTGCCACGCCCGATAGCCTGGCCTCTTCGCCGCTGTCCGCCGCGCTCGACCCGCGGGTAGCCGAAGCCGCCGTGGAGGAGCAGATGAAGGGCAACGACAGCAGTGCGCCCGCACCTGATGCGGCAGCGGAAGCAGAGGAAGAAAGCCGGCCTGCGTGAGGCCGCAGGGGAAGGGCGGCAAGCGTTTGCCGCCCGGGACGAACTAGAACAGCTCGTCTTTCTCGAAGCGCCGGGCTTCGCGTTGCAGCTGGTAGACGAAGCGCTCGATGTTGCGCTGCGCCAGGCCGCTCATTTGATGAAAGCGTACGCCGGCAAAGCTGTAGCCGACCTTTTCCTCGAAATGCACGTGGCGCAGTTCGACTTCCATGGTCAGGGCGCCGAAGGGCAGGCGCGCGGTGAATTCCTCATAGACCTGGCCGGGCTGCAGGCGATCGACTGCGTTGCCTTCCAGGCGAATCTTGCAGCCAGTGGCGGAAATGTCGATCAGGTTGCCCTTGAGCGGCGATTTCAGCTTGCTGCCACCGATCTCCACGGCCACCGGCTGGCCTTGGCCGACAGGGGCGCGGAAGGCATTGCGGCGCTGGTGGTAAAGCATCTCGGCCGGTACGGGAAGCCAGTAGCAGCGGGCGCCGTCGATCTCGGAGAAGAAGGCGTTCTGGGTGCATTCCCAGGCGATGCGCACGCCTTCGTGGAAGGCTTCGATGCGGAACTGTTCGCCGTTCTGCAGGTAGCGTTCGCCGTCGTTGGGAATGAGTTCGTCGAGGGCGACGATATTGCGGTCGCGGTTGATCTCGACGACGAAGCTCTGGAAGCGCTGGCTGCGCCCTTCGAAGGTGACAACCAGGGGATCGTGACTGTCCATCAGCATTTTCAGGCTGGAGTGGATCTCCACCGGAGCTTTCAACACCTTCGGTGGTTGAGGGCCATTTTCCTCGACGAACAGATTGGACACGGTCCGCGGGTCTCCATTGTGTTTGTTATGAGTCTTGCACGGGGCAGGGCGTGTGATGGCATTTTGCCCGAGGGCGGGCAGTCAGACCAGTGCTGATCGCTGCGATCAGCCTGAGGCTCAGGCCTGGCTGAGCGGGCGCTGGCGACTGCTCTGGGTCGAGCCGCCATGGCGATCGTAGAGACTGGGAGTGTCCTGGCCGCGCAGGATATCGAGCAGGCGCCCGGTGCTGGCCTGGCCGGCGCGGATGACCTTGCCGTTGCGCTGGTTGGCTTCCTGGCACTGGTCGAGGAGGGCGGCGAGCTCGTCGCCACGCGCCAGCAATTCGTTGTTGCCGCTGGCCTGGGCGAGCTGGGCGAGACCCTCGCGGTCGATGCTCACGCCGGCCTGCTGCAGCGCCAGGCTGCGTTCGCGACCATTGCGCTCGAGCTGCTGGAGCAGCGGCAGCTTGCGATCGAGCAGCTTCTGCAGCTGGGCCAGGTCGCGCACCTGCAGCGCCTGGAACTCGTCTTCGATCAGCTGCAGCAGCGCGGTGGCTGCTTCGATGTCGCCATGGATCAGGGAAAGCAGGGCGTCAGACATCTTGGGCTCGGCGTTCTACGAGGGTGGTCCAGCGCGAGTCGGCTCAGCGCTGGGATTCGAAATCGAGCAGCTTGCTGGCGACTTTCTGGCTGTCGACCTGATAGCTGCCGTCAGCGATGGCCGCCTTGATGCGAGCCACTTTTTCATTGTCGACCACGGGCTGATCCTTCAGTTGATCGCTCACTTTCTGCAGCTGCTGCGCGGTATCGCTGAGCTGCACCGATTCGCCGCTCTTGGCCGGGGCGTTGACGGGGGACTCGGCGGCGGCTTCGCTGCGACCGCTCTGGGCGGCACCGCTACGGCCAGTGCTGACTGGCGTAGTGGCCGGGTTCAGCCGGTTGAAGTCGATAACCATGTTGGAAACCTCTGGAGGTATTGGACGCTTGCCAAGCTTTTCGGCCGTCTTGAGAGAAACTTTAGGCCGAATTTTCGTGCGCCCGAACACATTTCGCGCACCACAGAGACCATCATGCCAGAAACGGCCTCGAACCGCAGGGTTACAGGGTGACCTCGACCGTGCCTGGCTCGATCACCCGAGCCTTGACGATACGCTGCGAGCGCAGGTTGCGCACGCGGATCTGCTCGCCGGGCACGCCGTCGGACAGCGCCTCGCCGGGCATCAGCACATTGATGGCGCTGGTGCGGGCGCGGATCACCACCTGCTCGCCCTTGCGCACGGCGGCGGCCTGCTCGAGAAAGATCGGGGCCAGCACCTGATCGTTCACCGTGGAGCGCTTGAGCTTCTGGCCCAGGGCGCGTTCGGGGTCGGTCAGGTAGCCCTGGGTCAATGCGCCGACGTCGCGCTCGACGACGCTGATGTCGGCGGCTTCGATGACGTGGTCGCGCTTGAGTGGCTGAGTGGTGACGACCACTGGGCGGAAAAGCTTGACCGTGGCCGGCACGAAGACGGTCCAGGGCGAGCTGCCGTCGCAGCGCACGCGCACGGTGACCCGACCAACGGGCTGCGCCGGGCTTTCCAGCGCCTGCGTCAGGTCCTTGTCGCACTGCGCCAGGCGCAGGCGGGGGTCGATGCGTGCGACTTCGATGTCGTAGCGCGCGTCTATGCCGGAAGTCTGCAGATAATCTTCCACCTTGAACTCAAGAAAGCCCTGGGTGGAGCCGATAAGGATTTCAGGCGCGGTGAAGCCTTCCGCCCCAGCCGGGGAGAGGGTCAGCGCACCCGTCATGCCGAGCAGCGCAGCCATCAGGGCGCGCGCGGGTCTCAGCTGTCGGAAAAATGTCGTTGCTTGCTTCATGCAACGATCCAAGCAATGGTCATGCCGTCTTCGTGAGTCGGGGCGGCGTTGCGTGCACAGGAGGCTCAATGGCCGGAGTCATGGATTCGGTCAACCAGCGTACGCAGCTGGTTGGCCAGAATCGTCTCGAACTGCTGCTGTTCCGCTTGAACGGCAGCCAGCTGTACGGGATCAACGTGTTCAAGGTGAAGGAGGTGCTGCAATGCCCCCGCCTGACCGTGATGCCCAAGTCCAGCCAGGTGGTGCGCGGGGTGGCGAATATCCGCGGGGGCACCATTCCGATCCTTGATCTGGCGCTGGCGACGGGGCGCCATGCCCTGCGGGATGTCGCCAACAGCTTCGTGATCATCACCGAGTACAACACCAAGGTGCAGGGTTTCCTCGTGCACTCGGTGGAGCGCATCGTCAACATGAACTGGGAGTCGATCCATCCGCCACCCAAGGGGACCGGCCGTGATCACTACCTGACGGCGGTGACGCGGGTGGACAATCAGTTGGTGGAAATCATCGACGTGGAGAAGATCCTCGCCGAAGTGGCGCCGACCTCGGAGGACATCTCCGAAGGTGTGCTGGATGCCGACACCCAGGCCCGAGCGGTCAGCAAGCGCGTGCTGGTGGTGGACGATTCCTCGGTGGCGCGCAAGCAACTGGTGCGTTGCCTGGAGACGGTCGGCGTGGAAGTGCTGGCGCTCAACGATGGCCGCCAGGCGCTGGATTACCTGCACCAGATGGTGGAGGCCGGCGGGCATCCTGGCAGCGATCTGCTGATGGTGATCTCGGATATCGAGATGCCGGAAATGGACGGCTACACGCTCACGGCGGAAATCCGGCACGACCCGCGCATGCAGGATCTGCACATTCTCCTGCATACTTCGTTGTCCGGGGTGTTCAACCAGGCCATGGTGAAGAAGGTCGGCGCTGACGACTTCCTCGCCAAGTTCCGTCCCGATGACCTGGCGGCCCGCGTGTCGGACCGCATCAAGGCAGTGGATGGCGCGACGGCCTGATCCGTTGTGATGAAGTGCGGGTGGCGCCGGTGCCGCCCGCATCGTCTATGGTTTTTTGAGCACCGGTCAGGCAGTTGTCGCCGTAGTCGCGTCGGCAGCCGCCCACGAGCAAAGAGGTTTATCTGTGACATCCACCAATTCTGAATTCGAGCTGTTCCGGGATTTCCTGGAGAAGACCTGCGGCATCCTCCTGGGCGCCAACAAGCAGTACCTGGTCTCCAGCCGCTTGAACAAGTTGATGGAGCAGCAGGGCATCAAGTCCCTGGGCGAACTGGTACAGAAGATTCAGATGCGCAGTCAGCTGCGCGAACAGGTGGTCGACGCGATGACCACCAACGAGACCCTCTGGTTTCGCGATACCTATCCGTTTGAAGTCCTGAAGAACCGCGTGCTGCCGGAGATGATCAAGGCTGCACCCGGCCAGCGCCTGCGCATCTGGTCCGCGGCCTGTTCCTCGGGACAGGAGCCGTACTCGCTGTCGATGTCGATCGACGAGTTCGAACGCACCAACCTCGGCCAGTTGAAGGCAGGCGTGCAGATCGTCGCCACCGACCTCTCTGGCTCCATGCTCACCGCCTGCAAGGCCGGCGAGTACGACAGCCTGGCCATCGGCCGCGGCCTGTCGCAGGAGCGTCTGGCCCGCTACTTCGATCAGAAGACGCCGGGGCGCTGGACGGTGAAGCCGGCGATCAAGAGCCGCGTGGAGTTCCGCGCGCTGAACCTGCTGGACAGCTACGCGACCCTGGGCAAGTTCGACATGGTGTTCTGCCGCAACGTGCTGATCTATTTCTCGGCCGAGGTGAAGCGCGACATCCTCCTGCGCATCCATGCCACGCTCAAGCCCGGCGGCTACCTGTTCCTCGGTGCTTCCGAAGCGCTCAACGCGCTGCCGGACCATTACCAGATGGTTCAGTGCAGCCCGGGGATCATCTACAAGGCCAAGTAACCGGCCGCAGCCCCGCCTGTTCGGGCGGGGTTCCTGCTTCTGCATTCGCATTCATTCGATTGCCGACCATTCGATTGCCGACGGAGTCGGCACCTGCGAGATACGCTTGCGCTCTGGCGTGCTCTAACCCTCTCCCTTTGGAGCGGGGCGCGCAGCCAGGGTTGGGGGAAGGAATGGGCACCGAGTTACCGGAAGAAAGCCCGTTGCTTCCTCGTATGGTTCCTCTGCCGTAAAAGCGGGCTCCGTCTGCAATTTGCCGTGTATCCGCTTCGCATGTTCTTTCTGCAGGAGCGAACTTGCTCGCGAACGAACTCCGTCGAGTGGCCAGGTTCGCGAGCAAGCTCGCTCCTGCAAATAAGCTCCAGGCAAGCGCGGCAAGCTTGCCGCCTTGCCCGAAGCGGCAAGGAAAGCGCTTGCCGCTTTGCCGCTGTTTGCCGCCCCTTGCCGCTCTTCTGTTTCCTTCAAGCCCTTGAAATTAAAGGGTATGCGGTTTTGGCACGCGCCTTGCTGAAGTGTTGGCAAGCCCACACCGGCAAACAGGTTCGCGACCATGAGCATCAGCTTCGACAAAGCCCTCGGCATCCACCAGCAAGCACTGAGCTTCCGCTCCCAGCGCGCGGAAGTCCTGGCCAATAACCTGGCCAACGCCGACACGCCCAACTACAAGGCCCGCGATCTGGATTTCGCCTCGGTACTGGCGGCCCAGTCGGACAAGATGAAGAACGGCACCTTCAGCACCACGCTGACCAATGCCCATCACATCGAGGCCGACGGTTTCGGCATCGGTGACGAATCGCTCAAGTATCGCAACCCGACCCAACCGTCGATCGATCAGAACACCGTCGATGAACAGATCGAACAGTCCAACTACGCGGAAAACTCCGTGCAGTTCCAGGCCTCGTTCACCTTCCTCAACAGCAAGTTCAAAGGGCTGATGAACGCCCTGCGCGGGGAGTAATCGCCATGTCGCTCGCCAGTGTCTTCAACATCGCCGGTACCGGCATGAGTGCCCAGACCACCCGTCTGAACACCACCGCGTCGAACATCGCCAACGCCGAGACCGTTTCCTCCAGCGTGGACCAGACCTACCGCGCCCGCCATCCGGTGTTCGCCACCATGTTCCAGCAGGCTCAGGGCGGCGGCGACCAGGGCTCGCTGTTCGGCGAGACCGACCAGGCCGGCTCCGGCGTACAGGTGCTGGGCGTGGTAGAGGACAAGAGCTCGCTGGTACCGCGCTACGAGCCGAACCACCCGGCTGCCGACAAGGACGGCTACGTCTATTACCCGAACGTCAACGTGGTGGAGGAAATGGCCGACATGATCTCCGCCAGCCGCTCGTTCCAGACCAACGCGGAAATGATGAATACCGCCAAGCAGATGATGCAGAAGGTCCTGACCCTGGGTCAGTAAGCGCTGAGGAAAGAGCACGATGAGCATCGACAACAGTGGCATCAATGGCTCCAGTTCGGTTCTGGACCAGTATGCGATCAACAAGGACAGCGGCAGCGCCACGGCCGGCAAGAGCAATCTTGGCAAGGACGAATTCCTCAAGCTGCTGGTGGCGCAGATGAACAACCAGGACCCGATGTCGCCCCAGGAAAACGGCGAGTTCATCGCCCAGCTGGCCCAGTTCAGCACCGTGGAAGGCATCCAGTCGCTGAACACCAGCATGGACAGCGTGCTTTCCAACTACCAGTCGTCCCAGGCCCTGCAGGCTTCTTCGCTGGTGGGCCGCAAGGTGATCGTGCCGACCGAGAAATCGATGGTGGACACCTCCGAGACCTTCAAGGGCACCTACACCCTGCCGGTGTCCACGGCCAACAGCTGGGTCAACATCTACGACGACAAGGGCACCCTGGTGAACCGCGTCGAGATGGGCCAGCAGACCGCCGGCAACGTCAGCTTCATGTGGGACGGCAAGGATTCCAGCGGCAATCTCGCGCCGCCCGGCCGCTACAAGTTCGAAGCGCAGACCAACTACGAGGGCAAGACCTACGGCCTGACCACCTTCCTGCCGGCCAACGTCGACAGCGTGACCCTCGGGCAGAACGGCGGCGAGCTGACCCTCAACCTCGCCGGACTGGGCAGCATCGGCCTGTCCAAAGTCCAGATCATTGGCCAGTAAGTCGGCGATACCGACCAGGAGCTAAGCATGTCTTTCAATATCGGGCTCAGTGGTATCAAGGCCGCTTCCAGTGACCTCAACACCACCGGCAACAACATCGCCAACGCCAGCACCGTGGGCTTCAAACAGTCCCGCGCGGAGTTCTCCGATGTGTACGCGGCCTCCGTGCTGGGCAGCGGCAGCAACCCGGTGGGCAGCGGCGTGCTGCTGTCCAACGTCTCGCAGCTGTTCAACCAGGGCACCATCGATTCGACCCAGAATGCCCTGGACATGGCCATCAACGGCAACGGCTTCTTCGTCACCAGCAACAACGGCGCGGTGAGCTACACCCGCGCCGGCTACTTCGGCACCGACAAGAACGGTTACGTGGTGGACAACAATGGCTACCGCCTGCAGGGCTATCCGGTGAACGACCAGGGCCAGCTGCAGAGCGGCGTGGTCGGCGACCTGCGCATCGAGACCTCGAACCAGGCGCCCAAGGCGACCACCCAGGTCAGCCAGACCTTCAACCTGAACTCCACCAACACCGTGCCGACGGTTTCCCCGTTCAACTCCAGCGACCCGACCAGCTACAACTCGTCGACCTCGGTGAACATCTATGACAGCCAGGGTAACTCCCATGTCATGACCCAATACTTCACCAAGACCGGCGCGAACACCTGGACCATGAACGTGCTGGTGGACGGCCGCAACCCGGCCAACCCGACCGACGACACCGCCGCCATCACCTCGGCCACCACCGCTGCCGCAGCGACCGGCGCGACCCCGGCCAGCGTGGCCGCTGCAGTGGCTGGCTCTGGCGCCACGCCAGCCGCGATTGCCGCCGCCAACGCCGCCGCCGCGGCCACTGGCGCCACGCCAGCCTCCGTGCTGGCGGCCGTCAGCGGCATGGGCACCAGCCCTTACCAGGTCAACCTGACCTTCAGCCCGGCGGGCCAGCTTCTGACCCAGACCCCGGTGAACAATGGCACCGGCGACGCCTTCACGGTCAACCCCACCGACGGCACCCTGGTGATGGGCGACTGGGTTCCGGCGATTTCCGACGGCAAGACCCCGGCGACCTGGAGCGCCAACGGCGCCACCCCGAACGCCGGCGGCATCACCCTGGACATCCGCAAGTCGACCCAGTACGCCACCGCCTTCGCGGTCAACAGCGTCAACCAGGACGGCTACACCACCGGCCAGCTCTCTGGCCTGGAGATCGATGACGAGGGCAACATCTTCGCCCGCTACACCAATGGCCAGTCCAAGGTGCAGGGCCAGGTGGTGCTGGCGAACTTCGCCAACGTCCAGGGCCTGACTCCGATCGGCAAGACTTCCTGGGTGCAGTCCTCGGAATCCGGCGAGCCGGTGGTCGGCACGCCGCGCTCGGGCACCCTGGGCGCCTTGCAGTCCGGTTCGCTGGAAGCGTCCAACGTCGATCTGTCCAACGAACTGGTGGACCTGATCGTCGCTCAACGCAACTACCAGGCGAACGCCAAGACCATCCAGACCGAAGACGCGGTCACGCAGACCATCATCAACCTGCGCTGATCCTGCTCGCCGTCCGTGACTTCCCTTAAAAGGAAGAGGGCGGTGACTCCGCGCCGGTATCACGGCGCGGGCGGCAAATCTCCTCTTGCCGGTGGCGGCAGATCGTCGCCGCCAACGGCTTCCAATAGCCCCTTTTGGGGCTCTGTCTTTTTATAAGTCCTTATATATTAGTAGGTTGAGAGTTTCTTTCGACTCTGGCACGGCACTTGCTCTATTGCTTCCAAGACAACCCGTACGCGGGTCTGGAGGATTCGATGGACAAGATGCTTTATGTCTCCATGAGCGGCGCCAGCCAGAACACCCTGGCCATGCGCGCCCACGCCAACAACCTGGCGAACATCTCCACCAACGGCTTCCGCCGTGACTTCGAGCAGGCGCGTTCGATGCAGGTGTTCGGCGACAGTTTTCCGTCGCGGGTCTACGCCATGAGCGAACGTCCGGCCACCGACTTTTCCGCCGGCAGCCTGCAGGAAACCGGGCGCGACCTGGACGTGGCCGCCAAGGGCGATTCCTGGATCGCCGTGCAGGCCCCCGATGGCAGCGAAGCCTATGTGCGCACCGGCAGCCTGGAAATCGACGCCCTCGGCCAGCTGCGCACCGGCGATGGTTTGCCGGTGATCGGCAATGGCGGGCCGATTGCCGTGCCGCCGCAGGAAAAGATCGACATCGGCGAGGACGGCACCATCAGCATCCGCGGCCTGGGCGACAACCCCAGCGTGGTGGCCGAGGTGGACCGCATCAAGCTGGTTACCCCGGACCCCAAGCAACTGGAGAAGGGCGCCGACGGCCTCGTGCGCATCAAGCAACAGCCCGGCCAGCCGGCGGTGCAGGCCGACGCCAACGCGAAGATCGAATCGGGCTTCCTCGAAGCGAGCAACGTCAATGCGGTGGAAGAGATGACCTCGATCCTCTCGCTGTCCCGCCAGTTCGAGCTCCACGTGAAGATGATGCGCACCGCCGAGGATGACTCGGCGGCCATGGCGCGTGTTTTGCAGTTCAGCTGATTAGAACCTGATTAACCGTTCGAGGCGCCACGAATCCGGCGCCCGAGGAGAACGACATGCTTCCGGCACTTTGGGTCAGCAAGACCGGTCTGTCCGCCCAGGACATGAACCTGACCACCATTTCCAACAACCTGGCGAACGTCTCGACCACCGGCTTCAAGCGTGATCGCGCCGAGTTCCAGGACCTGCTGTACCAGATCAAGCGTCAGCCCGGTGCCAACTCCACACAGGACAGCCAGCTCCCTTCGGGCCTGCAGCTGGGGACCGGTGTACGCATTGTCGGCACGCAGAAGAACTTCACCGAAGGCAGCCTGCAGACCACCGACCAGCCGCTGGACATGGCGGTCAACGGTCGCGGCTTCTTCCAGGTGCTCATGCCCGACGGCACCGTCGGCTACACCCGTGACGGCAGCTTCCACCTGAACTCCGACGGCCAGATCGTCACCGCCAACGGCTACGCGCTGGAACCGGCCATCGTCGTGCCGAATGAGACCCAGACCTTCACTGTCGGCCAGGACGGCACCGTCTCGGTGACCACCACCGCCAACCCGCAGCCGCAGATCATCGGCAACCTGCAGACCGCCGACTTCATCAACCCGGCCGGCCTGCAGGCCATCGGCAACAACCTGTTCCTGGAAACCGGTTCCAGCGGCGCGCCACAGGTCGGCACGCCGGGCCTGAACGGCTTGGGCACGGTGCAGCAGAACACCCTGGAAAACTCCAACGTCAACGTGGTCGAGGAACTGGTGAACATGATCACCACCCAGCGCGCCTACGAGATGAACTCAAAGGTGATCTCCACCGCTGACCAGATGCTCTCGTTCGTCACCCAGAACCTGTAAGTCCTGATCCCGTAGTCGCTCTCCCCGAGAGGTAGCTGTAGATGAACCGTTCCCACCTCCTTCCGCTGCTGGCCATCGCCGCGTTGGCAGGGTGCGTGAGCCCGCCGCCCAAGCCGGACGATCCCTATTACGCTCCGGTGCTGCCGCGTACCCCGATGCCGGCCGCGCAGAACAACGGTTCGATCTACCAGTCGGGTTTCGACAACAACCTTTACGGCGACCGCAAGGCCTTCCGCGTGGGTGACATCATCACCATTACCCTTAACGAGAAGACCCAGGCGAGCAAGAAGGCCAGCTCCGACATCTCCAAGGACAGCAAGACCAAGATGGGCCTGACCGGCATGCTCGGCAGTAGCCTGACCACCGACAATCCCATCGGCGGCGGCGACCTCAGCCTCTCCGCCGAATACGGCGGCTCGCGCGATGCCAAGGGCGACAGCCAGGCTGGGCAGAGCAACAGCCTGACCGGCTCGATCACCGTCACCGTGGCCGACGTCATGCCCAACGGCATCCTCGCCGTGCGCGGCGAGAAGTGGATGACCCTGAACACCGGCAACGAGCTGGTGCGCATCGCCGGCCTGATTCGCGCCGACGACATCGCCACCGACAACACCGTCGCTTCCAACCGGGTGGCCGATGCGCGCATCACCTACTCGGGCACCGGCGCGTTCGCCGATGCGAGCCAGCCGGGTTGGTTCGACCGCTTCTTCCTCAGCCCGCTGTTCCCGTTCTGAGCAGGGTGAATGTGATGATCACTCTAGGAGCGAGCTTGCTCGCGAAGATTTTGATCCGCCGGGTTCGCGAGCAAGCTCGCTCCTACAGCCTGGTGCTGCTCGGTGCGCTGCTCCTGGTGCCGTCGGCGCAGGCTGAGCGGTTGAAAGACATCGCCACCATCCAGGGTGTGCGCAACAACCAACTGATCGGCTACGGCCTGGTCGTCGGCCTCAATGGCACCGGCGACCAGACGACCCAGACGCCTTTCACCTTGCAGACCTTCAACAACATGCTGGCGCAGTTCGGCATCAAGGTGCCGGCCAACGTCGGCAACGTGCAGCTGAAGAACGTCGCGGCGGTATCCATCCATGCCGACCTGCCGCCGTTCGCCAAGCCGGGCCAGGTCATCGATATCACCGTGTCGTCCATCGGCAACGCCAAGAGCCTGCGCGGCGGCAGCCTGCTGATGACCCAGCTCAAGGGTATCGACGGCCAGACCTACGCCGTGGCCCAGGGCAACCTGGTGGTCGGTGGCTTCGACGCCGAGGGCCGCGATGGCTCCAAGATCACCGTCAACGTTCCGTCGGCGGGCCGTGTGCCCGGCGGCGCCACCGTCGAACGCGCAGTGCCGAGCGGCTTCGATCAGGGCAACACGCTGACGCTGAACCTCAACCGCCCGGACTTCACCACCGCCAAACACATCGTCGACCGCATCAACGAACTGCTCGGCCCGGGCGTCGCCCAGGCCGTGGACGGTGGCTCGGTGCGCGTCAGCGCGCCGCTGGATCCGAACCAGCGCGTGGACTACATGTCCGTGCTGGAAAACCTCGACGTACAGTCTGGCGAGGCCGTGGCCAAGGTCATCATCAACTCGCGCACCGGCACCATCGTGATCGGCCAGAATGTGCGCGTGTCGCCGGCCGCCGTGACCCACGGCAGCCTGACCGTGACCATCACCGAAGACCCCATCGTCAGCCAGCCCGGCCCGTTCTCCAACGGTCAGACCGCCGTGGTCCCGCGTTCGCGGGTGAATGCCGAGCAGGAAGCCAAGCCGATGTTCAAGTTCGGCCCCGGCACCACGCTGGATGAAATCGTACGCGCCGTTAACCAGGTGGGCGCCGCGCCCAGCGACCTGATGGCGATCCTCGAAGCTTTGAAACAGGCCGGCGCGCTGCAAGCCGACCTGATCGTGATCTGAGGACGCCGACGTGGATGCCAAACTGCTTTCCGCAGGCTCGTCCGGGACCAGCTCCGGGGCCTACACCGATCTCAATCGCCTGGCGCAGCTCAAGAACGGCGCCGGCCGCGACAGCGAGGGCAACATCCGCAAGGTGGCCCAGGAATTCGAATCGCTGTTCATGAACGAGATGCTCAAGTCGATGCGTTCGGCCAACGACGTGCTCGCCGAAGGCAACTTCATGAACACCTCGACCACCAAGCAGTACCAGGAAATGTACGACCAGCAGCTGTCCGTCAGCCTGTCCACCAAGGGCCGCGGCATCGGCCTGTCGGACGTGCTCACCCGGCAGCTGTCGAAGATGAACGGCGGCCAGCACAGCGGCGCCGCGAACCCCTTCGCCAAGGTCGGCGAGACCTCCAGCTGGCCGTCCACCACCGGGGTGAATGCCAGCGGCAAGGCCTTGCCGCAACCCGAGCAGGGCCGTGACGATTCCAAGCTGCTCAATGCCCGTCGCCTGGCGCTGCCGGGCAAGCTCGCCGATCGTGTGATGGCCGGCATCGTGCCGGGCGCGGCGACGTCGCAAGAGCAGGGCAAGCCGCTGGCTGGCAACGACTGGCAGACGTCGAAATCCTTCGCCAACGCCGTGCAGGAAGTGGACGCCGCCGCTGCCGCCATTGCCGCCGCCTCCAGCGATGACGCCAGCGGCCGCCGCTCCGTCCAATCGCCGCAGGGCAAGGGCACGTCGACCTTCGCCTCGGCGGACGAGTTCGTCGCCACCCTGCTGCCCATGGCGCAGAGGGCCGCCGCGCGCATCGGCGTCGACGCCCGCTACCTGGTGGCCCAGGCCGCCCTGGAAACCGGCTGGGGCAAATCCATCATTCGCGACCAGGACGGCTCCAGCAGCCACAACCTGTTCGGCATCAAGACCGGTTCGCGCTGGGGAGGCGACTCCGCCAAGGCGCTGACTACCGAATACGAGAACGGCAAGAAAGTGAAGGAGGTCGCGGCGTTCCGCTCCTACGACTCCTTCGAGCAGAGCTTCAACGATTACGTGAGCTTCCTGCAGAACAACGACCGCTATTCGGACGCCCTGGATTCGACCCAGCGTCCCGAGCAGTTCATGAAGGAACTGCAGCAGGCCGGCTATGCCACCGATCCGAACTACGCCCGCAAGGTGTCGCAGATCGCCCGGCAGATGCAGGTCTACCAGGCGGTCGCCGCGGCGGACACCCCGCCCCTGGGATAAGGACCAAGAGCGATGAGCGATCTACTTTCCATTGGCCTGTCTGGCCTGCGTACCAGCCAGACGTCGTTGACGGTGACCGGCCACAACATCACCAACGTCAATACCCCCGGCTATTCCCGCCAGCAATCGGTGCAGCAGACCGGCATCCCGCAGTACAGCGGCGCCGGCTACATCGGTTCGGGCAGCCAGGTCGTGGACGTGCGTCGGCTCGCCAGCGACTTCCTGTTCTCCCAGGTGCGCACTGCCACCAGCCAGGCCAATGAACTGAGCGCCTTCCAGGGCCAGATCGAACAGCTCGATTCGCTGCTCTCCGACACCACTACCGGCATCAGCCCGGCGCTGCAGAAGTTCTTCGCCGCACTGCAGACCGCCGCCGCCAACCCTTCCGCCAGCGAAGGCCGCGAGGCATTGCTGGCCGAGGCGCAGGGCCTGTCGAAATCGTTCAATACCCTGTATGACCAGCTGGACAAGCAGAACAGCCTGATCAATCAGCAGCTCGGTTCGCTGGCCAGCCAGGTCAATTCCCTGGCCTCCAGCGTTGCCAGCTACAACGACGCCATCGCCAAGGCCAAGGCCGCCGGTGGGCAGCCCAACGACCTGATGGACGCCCGCGAGGAGACCATCCGCAAGCTCTCCGAGCTGATCGGCGTGCAGGCCGTGCCCCAGGACGATAGCTCGATCAACCTGTTCATCGGCACTGGCCAGCCGCTGGTGGTGGGCACTACCACGTCTTCCTTGCAGGTCGTGCCGGGCACCAATGACCCGAGCCGCTTCGAGGTGCAGCTGGTCAGCGGCAGCGCCACCCAGACCATCACCTCGCAGGTTTCCGGCGGGCAGATGGGCGGCTTGATCGCCTACCGTGACACCGCCCTGGACGCCTCGTACAACAAGCTGGGGCAGATCGCCCTGACCTTCGCGGACACCGTCAACAAACAGCTCGGCCAGGGCCTGGACCTTTCCGGCAACGCCGGCTCCAACCTGTTCGGCAACATCAACGACCCGAGCATCGCGCGCCTGCGAGTGCTGGCGCAGTCGACCAACACCGGCACGGTGGACGCCCAGCTGCAGATCACCGACACCAGCAAGCTGGGCGCCAGTGACTACCGCCTGGAATACGACGGCAACAACTTCACCGCACGGCGGCTTTCGGATAACGCGCAGGTCAACGTCACGGTCAGCGGCACCGGGCCCTACACCCTGAGCTTCGCCGATGGCAGCGGCGCGGACCAGGGCTTCACCGTGACCATGCCCACGCTGCCGCCGGCCGGCGATGGCTTCACCCTGCAACCGACC
This sequence comes from Pseudomonas sp. NY15435, assembly GCF_048068295.1. Classification (NCBI taxonomy): domain Bacteria; kingdom Pseudomonadati; phylum Pseudomonadota; class Gammaproteobacteria; order Pseudomonadales; family Pseudomonadaceae; genus Pseudomonas; species Pseudomonas sp. NY15435. Next base: position 231,975 of record NZ_JBLUQA010000003.1, on the reverse strand, counting down.
CGTCGCGGCGCTGCCGACATCAGCACCGTGCTGACCAAGGCCGACCAGCTCGCCTTCGCCGGCACCGCGCGCAGCGAGGCCACCACCAACAACCGTGGCACTGGCGCCATCGGCCAGCCCAAGCTCACCAGCGGCCCGTCGCCGATCAACACCGCCGACCTGCAGAACCTGTTCGGCGCCAATGGCCTGAAGCTGAGCTTTGATGCGACGACCAACAGCCTCACCGGCACCTTGCCGGCGGGCGCGACGCTGAGTTACGTGTCGCCCTCGACCACCGGCCTGACCTCCGGGCAGACCAACACCGTGCGCCTGGACTACACCGACCCGGGCACCGGCAACAGCTACCGTTACGAATTCACCCTGAGCGGTGCCCCCCAGGCCGGCGACAGTTTCACCGTCGGCATGAACACCAAGGGTATCTCCGACAACAGCAACGCCCTGGCGCTGTCCGGCCTGCAGAGCAAGGCCACCGTAGGCGGCACCGGCAGCGCCGGTTCCACCTACAACGACGCCTACGGCGGTCTGGTGGAACGCATCGGCACCCTGACTGCGCAGGTGCGCAACAACGCCGACGCCAGCGCCACCGTACTCAAGCAGGCACAGGACAACCGCGACTCGCTGTCGGGGGTGAACCTGGACGAAGAGGCCGCCAACCTCATCCAGTTCCAGCAGTACTACAGCGCTTCGGCCCAGGTCATCCAGGTCGCCCGCTCGCTGTTCGACACCCTGATCGGCGCGTTCCGCTGATAGCTGAGGAAGGAATCGACCATGCGCATCTCCACCATCCAGGCCTACAACAACTCCGTCGGCGGGCTGCAGAAGAACTACGGCAGCGTCACCCGCACCCAGGAGCAGATCAGCACCGGCAAGCGCATCCTCACCCCGGCGGACGACCCGGTGGCCTCGGTGCGTCTGCTGCAACTGAGCCAGGAGCAGTCGCTCAACGACCAGTACAAGAGCAACATCACGGCGGCGAAGAACAGCCTGACGTCCGAGGAATCGATCCTGCAGTCGGTGGGCAACGTCATCCAGCGCATCCGCGAGATTGCCGTGGAAGCCGGCAACGGCGCCCAGGACCCCAGTGACAAGAACGCCCTCGCCACCGAGCTGTCGCAGCGCGAAGACGAACTGCTCAACCTGCTCAACAGCAAGGACGCCAGCGGCAAGTACCTGTTCTCCGGCAGCCAGGGCGACACCCAGCCCTTCGTGCGCAACCCCGACGGCAGCTACAGCTACCAGGGCGATGAAAGCCAGCGCCAGGTGCAGATCGCCAGCAGCACCTTGCTGGGTATCAGCGACAGCGGCAAGGCACTGTTCGACGACGTCAACAACATCAACCGCGTGACTACCGGCGCTGCTGCCGCGAACACCGGCACCGGGCGCATCTCCCTCGGCTTGGTCAACGACAAACAGGCCTACGACGGCACCTTCCCGTCCAGCGTGCCGCCGGCCGCCACCGACGGCATCGGCATCCGCTTCATCGATGACAAGAACTACGAGGTCTACGACCTCAACGATCCGGCGCTGCCGGGCAGCTATACCCCGCTGAAATCCGGCGCCATCGACGACAACAGCCAGACCAACGACTTCATCGAGTACGCTGGGGTGAAGGTGCAGATCGACGGCAAGCCCGCGGCAGGGGATACCTTCAGCATCAACCGCGATCCCTCTACCGAGAAGAAGGGCCTGCTCAACGTCGTGGCCGACCTGCGCAAGGCGCTGTCCAGCGCGACCTCGGACCAGGAAGGCAACTACGCTATCCGTGACGCGACCGCCGTGGCCATCTCTAACCTCGACTCGGTGAACACCCAGGTCCTCTCCGGCCAGGGCAAGATCGGCGCGCGCCTGAACGTGATCGACTCCACCGAGACCTTCATCGACGACGTGAAGCTGGTAAACACCGGCGTCATCTCCGACCTGCAGGACCTCGACTACGCCGAAGCGCTGTCGCGGCTGTCGATGCAGTCCACTATCCTGCAGGCCGCGCAGCAGAGCTACGTGAAGATCAGCGGGCTGAGCCTGTTCAATTACCTCAACTGATCTTTACACCGGCGGCACTCTGCCGCCGGTGCCGCTCCTTTCATCGAGATTTCTTTCCTTCCTGAGTGATTTGGGCATCCGGATTGCTTTACCTGTCTCCGGAGACCTTGCGCGTCATGATTCTGTCGCCAGGTCAGTGCAGACAATCAGCGCCGCGCCGCAGCCCGCGGGTGGCGTCCAGGGGAGCACCCATGAGCGATTTTCAGGACATCCGGGACCGGGCCTATCATCACTTTTCCGCCGGCGAACTGGGCGAGACCCTCTCGCTGCTGACGGAGCTGGAGGCCAAGGCCGGTGTCGATGCCGAACTGGCGAACGATCTGGGCGTGGTGCTCTTCCGCATGGGTGACCACCTGGCGGCATTGCGACGCTTCCAGCAGTCCGCGGCGCTGGAAGGCGAATCCCTGGTCGCCGGCAACCTCATCGGGCTGCTGGCTGAACAGGTGCAGCAGAACCAGTCGCAGCAGGAAGAACTAGAGGCGTTCGTCGCGGCGCGGGCCAAGCCGAGTGCTTTCGAAACCCTGGGCAGCGAACTTTTCAGTCGCAGCCTCGGCCTCTGGCAGAAGGACAGCGCTCGCGCGCTGCACAAGGCAGCGTCCGCGCTGAGCGATGAGCAGTGGCTGGAAGCGTTGCACGGCAGCGTCGAAGGCCAGGCACTGGACGGCCACTTCCTGCCCGGATTCATCGATCCGGAGATGCAGCGCATCTATGTCGGCTCCTCCGGCGTGGCGGCCCTCAACGAGGCCAACCGCTTTATCCGACTGATGCTCGATTACGCCCGCGACAATGGCCTGGTGTTCGACGAGCGTACGCGCGCCGTGGATTTTGGCAGCGGTTGGGGCCGCTACACCCGCTTCATGCTCAAGTACATTCAGCCTGACAATCTCTACGGTCTGGAAGTGAATCCTGGCATGACCGAGCATTGCCGCAAGGCATTCGGCATGGGCAACTTCCTGAAGGTCGAGAACTTCCCGCCCTGTGATCTGCGCGAAGATCTGGTCGATCTGATCTTCGGCTACTCCGTGTTCTCCCACCTGGCACCCGATTGCGCCGACGCCTGGATCAAGGAATTCGCCCGCATCACGCGCTCGGGCGCGCTGGTGCTGATGACCACCCAGGGCCGCGACTTCATCGAGTTCTGCCGGCGCATCCGCGCCAGCAACGACCGCAGCCATCCCTGGTACGCCAACCTCGCCGATTCCTTCGTCGACCCCGAGCAGGCCTATGGTGACTACGATGCCGGCGCGTTCCTGCATGCCGGTTTCGGCCAGTACGACGGCACTTACGGCGAGTCGTTGATCTCGCGCGGCTACATCGAGCAGAACTGGCTGGAAGACTTCGAGCTCATCGACTTCGTCGATGATCGTCATGTGTTGCCCCAGGCGCTCTTCGTGCTGCGTCGCAAGGCACGCGGCTGACTCCAGTATCGACTTTCCCGCAGCGCGGCAGCGGCCGCGCTGCCCAGACTTTCCGAGATGAGTGATGAACCAGAGCAATCCGCCCGCTGATTCCGGCCTCCACCGCCAGCCGCTGGCCGCGTTCAGCCAGGACGCCGCCTCCGGCGTCTGGAGCAATGGCGCGCAGAAGGACTTCGGTTACTCCGATGGCGATGCTGCCGAACAGAAGGTGGGCAGGACCGTTGCCGGGGCGACGGATGTCTCGGTCCATTCTGCCGAGTTGATCGCCCAGGTCGACGACTGGCCCAGTGAGTACCACTTCTCGCCGCGCCGCTCGAACCTGTTGCACTGGCTCGACGGGCTGGGACAGGGCACCCGTGTGCTGGAGCTGGGTTGCGGCTGCGGGGCGATCACCCGCGCACTGGCCGAGCGCGGCTGCCAGGTGGACGCCGTGGAAGGATCCCCTCGCCGGGCCGGCATCGCTGCGCGCCGCGTGCAGGAGTTCGCCGAGGTGCGGGTGTTTCACTCCAACTTCCAGGACATTGCCTTCGAGCCGGTCTATGACGTCGTCACGCTGATCGGCGTGCTCGAATATTCGCCCGTCTACCTGGATGCCGAAGATGCCTTCGTCGCCTGCCTGCAGATGGCTGAGCGCGCGCTCAAGCCCGGTGGCGTCCTGGTGGTCGCCATCGAGAACCAGATGGGACTCAAGTACTTTTCCGGCATCACCGAAGACCATTTCGCCAAGGCGTACTACGGCGTGGAAGGGCGCTACGGTCATCGCCAGACGACTACTTACGGCCGCCGCCGGCTCGCCGCGAAACTGGCGGCAGCGGGCTTCACCGAGCAGCATTTCGCCTATCCCTTCCCCGACTACAAGTTACCGGAAGTGGTTGTCGGCGACGCCGGGGTGGCTCGCGACGGCTTCGCGCCCGAGGACCTGGTCGCCTATCTCGAGAACCGCGACTACTCCGGCGTCGGTGCTCCACAGTTCAACCTGCCCCTGGCCTGGGAAGGCGTGGCCAAGGAAGGGCTGCTGGGCGATTTGGCCAACTCCTTCCTGATCCTCGCTCACCGGGCGGGCGATTGTCGGTTCGTGCGGCGCAACCTGCTGGCGCAGAAGTACACCGATAACCGGCGTCCGGGACTGAACTGCATTACCTCCTTCGTCGAGCAGTGCGGGGAGGTGAGGGTGGAGAAGTCGCCGCTGGGCGTGGGCGATGCCCGCAGCGAACTGGTATCGCAGTCGCTCCACGAACAGGCTTATGTCGCTGGCCGCAACCTGGGCGTCCTGCTGCGTAACGCCATTCTCCGAGATCAGCGCGACATCGTGGTCGCCTTGCTCAACCATTGGCTGGCTGAGCTCACCGCACATGCCCGCGACGGTGAGTTGCCATCGGGTTGGCTTGATGCCACGCCGGACAATTTCATCCTGCAAAGTGATGGCAGCCTTGCCCTTATCGATGACGAATGGCGGACGGCACAGCCGATCAGCCTGTCGGTGCTGTTCTACCGTGGATTGCAGTGCCTTGCCGCCGACGCGGCCGTGGCCAGGCATCTGCCGGGCGCCGATGAAATGACGCGTGTGGCGGAGCTCTGCCAGTGGCTGTCGCTTGAGTTTTCCGAGGCGGGACATGACGAAGCATCGCGGTTGAACCGCCGACTCTGGCAGGAAATCTATGGCAATGGGCGCTGGCGCGTGGATATGTACCGACGTGCTGGCGGGCGGCCGGAACTGGAAGCGCTGCCGGTTACTCCCTTGGCCGCACAGGGGCATGAAGTCTTTGAGCCGCGCCTGATCGCTTTCCATCTGCCGCAGTTTCACCGAATCGAGCAGAACGACAACTGGTGGGGCGAGGGCTTCACCGAATGGACCAATGTCCGCCAGGGCGCGCCGCTGTTCGAAGGCCACTATCAACCCCACGTGCCGACGGCTGAGCTCGGCTATTACGACCTGGCCGACGTCGCGACCCTTGAACGTCAGGCCCGCATGGCGCTGGAGCACGGGCTGCATGGTTTTTGCTTCTACTACTACTGGTTCGATGGCGATCGTCTGCTGGAGCGGCCGGTGGACCAGTTGCTTGCCAACCCACAGATCGACATGCCGTTCTGCCTGTGCTGGGCCAATGAGAACTGGACGCGCCGCTGGGACGGTGGCGAGCAGGAAATTCTCATGCACCAGAGCTATTCGCCACAGCTGAACCAGCGTTTCGCCGCAGACCTGGTGCCGTACATGAGCGACCCGCGCTACATCCGCGTCGGTGGCAAACCGGTGCTGCTGGTCTATCGCGGCGATATCATCCCCGATCTGCCTGGCACCCTGGCGGCCTGGCGACAGCACTGGCGCGAAGCTGGCGTGGGTGAGGTGTACCTGATTGGCGTGGAAAGCTTCCAGGTGATTGCTCCTGCCGAGAGCGGCTTCGATGCGACCTGCGAATTCCTGCCTCACCAGGTGCGCCTGGATCGCATTCGGTCGTCGCAGCCGCTGCGGCAACTGAAGGATGCGAGCATCCACGTGGGTGATTACGAGCAACTGGCGCAGGCACAGCTAGCGCGTCCGGCGCCTGGCTACAAGCGCTTCCGTGGTTTGGTTCCCGGCTGGGACAACGCTGCACGCCGGCGCAAGGGGGGCGCCACGATGTTCGTCGGCTCGACGCCTGAACGCTATCAGCGCTGGCTGGAGCGCACTCTGGAGCTGACCGCGCAGGAGCAGCAGGGCGACGAGCGCCTGGTGTTCGTCAACGCGTGGAACGAGTGGGGTGAAGGTTGCCATCTGGAGCCGGACGAGCGCTTCGGCATGGCCTACCTGCAGGCGACCCGCGATGCACTGGCGAACACGGCGGAGAGCTTCCGCCAGCCGGCGCACACCCCGGCGCTGGATGGCGCCACCCGCCAGTACCGCGAATGGCTGGCTCACCGTGAGCTGTCGCCGGTCCAGCGAGCCACACTGGAAGAGCGCGTCGCCGGCTGGTCAGCATGGCCTCGCGTGAGTGTGGTGATTCTCGATAAACACAGTGATGCCCGCAGCGTCCAGGAGACCCTGGACAGCCTCGACGCGCAGCTGTACCTCGCGCAGCAGACGCTGGTCATTTCCGATGCCCCTGCGCAGGCCCGCGACGGCTTGCTATGGCTCTCCGCCGGCGGCGAGCCCATGGATGTGCTGGGTCTTTCGCTGGAAGCGCTCGATGGTGACTGGGTGCAGGTCCTGGTGGCGGGTGACCGCCTGGATGCCCACGCGCTGCTGGTGCTCGCCGAACGCATCAATCTGTCGCCGGAAATGCATTGCTGCTACTACGACGAGGACCAACTCCTCGACGGCGGGCACGCTTTCCCCTTGCTCAAACCCGACTTCAACCTGGACCTGCTGCGCAGCTACCCCTACACCGGCAGCGCCCTGGCCTTCCAACGCTCGGCCGCCTTTAAGCTGGGTGGCCTCGACCGCGGCTTCGGCAAGCTTGCGCTGCATGATTTGCTCCTGCGCCTGGTGGAGTCCACCGGCTTCAGCGCTGTGGGGCACATCGCCGAGATCCTGCTGCATACCCGTCAGGGCTTCGGTGCCTGGCTGGCCGAGGCCGCCGCTGACGACAACGCCGCGCGCCTGGTCTCGGCGCACCTTGATCGCCTGGGCCTGCGGCATGCGATCTACGCGGGCGCGGTCGCCCCGATCAACCGGGTGCAGTACCTGCACGAGCAACAGCCGAAGGTGTCGATCCTCATCCCGACCCGCGACCAGTTGCCGATCCTGCAACGCTGCGTGGAAAGCGTGCTGGAGAAGACCCGCTACCCGCACTACGAAATTCTCATCATCGATAACGACAGCCAGGCTGCCGACGCCTGCGCCTGGCTCGCCGGCATCGAGCAGTTGGGCAGTGAGCAGGTGAGGGTGCTGCGCTACACCCATCCGTTCAACTACTCGGCGATCAACAACTTCGCGGCGAAGCAGGCCACCGGTGATTACCTGGTGCTGCTCAACAACGACACCGCCGCGCTGCAGGAGGATTGGCTCGACGCCATGCTCCACCACGCTCAGCGCGAGGAAGTCGGCATCGTCGGAGCCAAGCTGCTGTTCCCCGACGGGCGTCTTCAGCACGGCGGTGTCGTGCTGGGCCTCAACGGGCCGGCGGATCACGTCTTCATCGGTGACGCCGGCAATTCCCCGGGTTACATGCACCGTCTTTTCGCCGACCAGAACTACAGTGCGGTAACTGCGGCTTGCTTGATGATCCGCAAGTCGCTCTACGAAGAACTCGGTGGTATGGACGAGGAGGACTTCAAGGTCTCCTACAACGACGTCGACCTCTGCCTGAGGGCCCGGCAGGCGGGTTACCTCTCAGTGTGGACGCCCTACGCGGTCCTGCTGCACGAGGGCGGTGTCAGCCAGACGCATGTCGATTCCGCCGCCCAGCAAACCAAGCGTGCGCGCTTCAAGGGAGAGCAGCAGGCCATGTACCGGCGCTGGCTGCCGGCGCTCGCCGAAGACGCGGCCTACAACCGCAACCTCTCGTTGCGCGGCAAGGGCTTCACCCTGGAAGAATGCACGGCCAAGGCCTGGCAGCCGCTGGTGCAGCGAGTGGCGCCGAGCTTGCTGCTGTACGCTGCCGACGAAGCCGGTTGTGGCCATTACCGTGTGCGCCAGCCGTTCGCGGCGATGCGCCGTGACGGTTTGCTGGACGGCGTGATCAGCGCGAACCTGCTGGAAACGGTGGAAGAAGCGCGCCTCGCGCCGGACGCGGTGATCTTCCAACGGCAGATCACCGCGCGGCAGCTGGAAATCATGGCCGATTTGCGCGCTGCGACCTCGACCTTCCGGGTCTACGAAGTCGACGACTATCTGCCCAACCTGCCGCTCAAGAGCGCGCACCAGGGCGAGATGCCGCGCGACATCCTGCGCTCTCTGCGCCAGGCGGTCTCGCTGTGTGATCGCTTCGTCGTTTCCACCCAGGCGCTGGCCGAGGCTTTCGCTGACCTGCACGGTGATATTCGCGTGCGGCCCAACCTGCTGCCCGTGGAGTGGTGGAAGGACCTTTCCAGCCAGCGCCGCGTCGGACGCAAGCCCCGGGTGGGTTGGGCGGGCGGCATGGGGCATGGTGGCGATCTGGAGCTGATCGCCGATGTGGTGCGCGAATTGGCGAACGAGGTCGAATGGGTGTTCTTCGGGCTCTGCCCGGAGGCGCTGCGGCCCTATATCGCCGAGTTCCACCCCGGACGCACCATCGAGGACTACCCGCAACGCCTTGCGTCGATGAATCTCGACCTGGCGCTGGCGCCCCTGGAACAGAACCGCTTCAACGAGTGCAAGAGCAACCTGCGTCTGCTCGAATACGGCGTGCTGGGCTATCCGGTGGTCTGCAGCGACGTGCGTTGCTACCAGGGCGACCTGCCCGTCACCCGTGTGAAGAACCGCTACCGCGATTGGGTGGAGGCCATCCGCATGCACCTGGCTGATCTGGATGCTACCGCGCGAGCCGGCGATTCGCTGCGCGAAGTGGTGCGCCGCGACTGGATGCTTGAAGGCGAGAAGGTAATGGATTGGGCAGGTGTCTGGTTGCCTGACTGACGCTGTCGTCATCGATGCAAAGGGGTCTTAGGGCCCCTTTTTTCTGTCCACGGAAAAATCAGCTCTGCCATCGCCCTAAAGGAATGGTCGCGGTGGCCGATTTCCTCGTTGTCCGCGCGGGTCCTGGCCCTCGCAGATGGTGCAAGACCTGACGCAATGGTTGGAATGTTGCCCCGGCAGGTCGTTGGAATTCGCCGCGAAGTGAATTCAATGTCTTGAAAAACAAGGGGAAAAAAAACTTCCCGTTTTGCGCTAAAGCTCTTCGCCGCACCGCCGATAAACAGTACGAATGCGAATTCTTGGTGTCCCTGAGCAAGCAGGCCGAGATCTCGCAAGCTCAGGAACTAAAAGGACCTCTGAAGGAGACCATCATGGCCCTTACCGTCAATACCAACATTGCTTCCCTGAACACCCAGCGCAACCTGAACGGTTCGTCGAACGCGCTGAGCACCTCGCTGCAGCGTCTGTCCACCGGTAACCGCATCAACAGCGCCAAAGACGACGCTGCCGGCCTGCAGATCTCCAACCGCCTGTCCAACCAGATCAGCGGCCTGGGCGTTGCCACCCGTAACGCCAACGACGGTATCTCCCTGGCGCAGACCGCTGAAGGTGCCCTGCAGCAGTCCACCAACATTCTGTCGCGTATCCGTGACCTCTCCCTGCAGTCCGCCAACGGCTCCAACAGCGACGCCGACCGTGCTGCTCTGCAGAAAGAAGTGTCCGCCCAGCAGGCTGAACTGACCCGTATCGCCGACACCACTACCTTCGGTGGCCGCAAGCTGCTCGACGGCTCCTTCGGTACCTCCAGCTTCCAGGTCGGTTCCAACGCCTACGAAACCATCGACGTGAGCCTGCAAAACGCATCGGCCAGCGCCATCGGCTCCTACCAGATCGGTAGCGAAGGTGCGGGTACCGCCGCCACCGCAGCCGGCACCTCCAGCGCCTCGGGCGTTGCAGGCGGCGCCATCAACCTGGTGGGCGGCGGTCAGGCCAAGACCATCACCACCGCCGCTGGCGCCAGCGCCAAGGACATCGCCGAGCAGTTCGATGGCGCCATCCCGAACCTGTCCGCCCGTGCCCGTACCGAGTTCACCGCCGACGTTTCCGGCGTGACTGGCGGCTCGCTGAACTTCACCGTCAAGGTCGGCACCAACACCGTCAACCTGGCCGGCGTAACCTCTACCCAGGACCTGGCCGACCAACTGAACTCCAACGCCTCGAAGCTCGGCATCACCGCCAGCATCGACGACAAGAACGTGCTGACCATCACCTCCGCCACCGGTGAGAACGTCACCTTTGGCGCCAACACCGGTACCGCTACCGCGGGCTCGGTGAACGTCAAGGTGATGGGTTCGGATGGCAAGCTCGAAGCTACTGCCCACGATGCCCTGACCGCGGCCAACTCCAAGATCACCGGCTACGTCCAGCTGAACTCGCCGACCGCCTACTCGGTCAGCGGTGCCGGCAGCGCCGAAGTGTTCGGTAACTCCTCCGCCGCGCAGAAGAGCACTGTCGCCAACATCGACATCTCCACCGTGGAAGGTGCCCAGAACGCCATCGCCGTGATTGACAATGCCCTGGCCGCGATCGACTCCCAGCGTGCTGACCTCGGTGCGGTGCAGAACCGCTTCGACAACACCATCTCCAACCTGACCAACATCTCCGAGAACGTCGACGCTGCCCGTAGCCGCATCAAGGACACCGACTTCGCCTCGGAAACCGCCACCCTGTCGAAGAACCAGGTTCTGCAACAGGCCGGCACCGCGATCCTGGCTCAGGCCAACCAGCTGCCGCAGTCTGTACTCAGCCTGCTCCGCTAACGGTTGGCGGATCTTCGATCCGACCGCAGGAGGAAGGGGCAACCCTTCCTCCTTTTTGCCTTTTCGAAGGAGTGAACGATGGACGTTGGAAACATAGCCGGACTTCCGGCGTTCAAGGGGACGAATCGCACCGACGCCGCGGTTCCCGCCACCAGCACCGCTGCGCCCCAGGATGGTGAGGCGCGCCCGGCAGGTCAGCAGGATTCGCGCGCACGCCTGGACGAGGCCGTGTCGGACATCCAGAGGCATGTGCAGAGCGTGCGTCGCAACCTGAACTTCAGCATCGACGACACGACCGGCGATGTGGTGGTGAAGGTCATCGACGGCGACTCCGGCAAGGTGGTGCGGCAAATTCCTTCCGAGGAAGTGCTGAAACTTGCCGCTCGACTCGACGATATACGCAGCCTGATGTTCGAAGCCCAGGCGTGACGGGCTGTTCACAGAGCTGGTACGGCAATTGCTCTAATCTGGTAATTGGATAGCGCTGAACAGATTTTTGACGGAGGTGGAAGATGGCTGGTATCACGGGACTGGGTTCGGGCCTCAATATCGACAATATCGTCACCGCACTGGTGAATGCCGAGAAGACTCCCAAGCAGAACCAGATCGATGCCCTCGAGAAGAAGACCACCACGCAGATCACCGCGATCGGTGGGCTCAAGAGCGCCATCAGCACCTTCCAGACCGCCCTGGGGAAACTCAACACCCTGACGCAGTTCCAGGCGCGCAGTTTCACCTCGTCCAACACCGATGTGCTCAAGGGCAGCGCGACCGAGAAGGCTGCCGCGGGCACCTACCAGATCCAGGTCGAGCAACTGGCCGCCAGCAGCAAGGTCGCCCTGGGCGCTGTTCCGGCAAATTCGACGTCGACCTTCAACAGCGGCACTCTGAAAATCTCCGTGGGTGACGTCAATCTAGATGACATCACCATCGACAGCAGCAACAACAGCCTGGCCGGCGTTCGGGATGCGATCAACAAGGCCGGCAAGGACCAGGGCGTCACCGCGACCATCGTCAACGATGCGCAGGGTTCGCGCCTGGTGGTGTCCAGCAACAAGACCGGTGAAGGCAAGGACATCAAGATTCAGGCCGTCGACAGCGGCGCGGGTGGTACCCAGGCTCTGAGCAAGCTGGCCTTCGACCCAGCCAGCGCGCCCGATCTGTCCAAGCTGACCGACGCGCAGAAGGCCAACGGCGACGGCGGTTTCATCACCCATGCGCAGAGCGCCCTGCTGACGGTTGACGGTCTGGAGATCAAGAGCGACTCCAACAGCGTGTCCACCGCCATCGAAGGCGTGACCATCGACCTGAAGACCAAGACCGAAGCCGACAAGCCCGTGACGCTGACGGTCGACCTGGACCGGACGACCGTCAAGAACAACATCAAGTCCTTCGTCGACGCCTACAACACCCTGGTCAGCTTCGTGAACACCCAGACCAAGGTGACCAAGGTCGGCGAGGACAAGACGCCAGTGACCGGTGCGCTGGTGGGAGACGCCACTGCGCGTTCGCTGCTCAGCACCGTGCGCAACGAACTGGTCGCCACCCAGGGCGATAGCGACAGCAATATGCGCGTCCTGGCCGACCTGGGCATTACCACCAAGGCCGACGGCACCCTGGAAATCAACAACGACAAGTTGGACAAGGCAGTCGCCAACAATTTCCAGGACGTCGCTAACCTGTTCACCGGCGACAAGGGCTTGGCCACCCGCCTGGACTCCAAGCTCAAGGCGTACACCGATACCAACGGCATCCTCGACCAGCGCAACAGCATCCTGCAGAAGACCCTGAACAGCGTCGACGATCAGCAGGCTGCCCTGGACCGCCGCATCACCTCACTGCAGGAACGTCTGTACAAGCAGTACAACACCATGGACTCCCTGGTCAGTCAGCTCACCCAGACCACCACCAGCCTGACCAGCCAGCTCGCCAGCCTGCCGTTCGCCAAGAGCTGACCCCATCCACCGGAGCCGCTGACCGGCGGCCCCGGTGAAAAAAACGCAAACTAGCCTTCAAGCTCCCGCTTCACTGGCCGATACCTTGGTCAGTAAGAGAATTTGCAGCAGGAGCCTGCCATGTACGCCATGAATGCCATGAAGCAATACCAGCAAGTAGGCCTGGAAGCGCGAGTCGCCGAAGCCTCGCCGCATGGCCTGATCCAACTGCTCATGCAGGGCGGTCTGGAGCGTCTGGCCCAGGCCCGTGGCGCCATCGAGCGCGGCCAGTTGGCCGAGCGCGGCGAGCTGATCAGTAAGGCCATCGGCATCGTTGGCGGCTTGCGCGAGGCGCTGAATCAGGAAGCGGGCGGCGAGCTGGCCTTGAATCTCGACCGCCTCTACGCTTACATGACCGAGCGCCTGCTGGAGGCGAACCGCAATGGCGACGCCGCGATCCTCGAAGAGGTCTCGGGTCTGCTGCGTGAAGTAAAATCGGGCTGGGACGCCATTGCCGCCTGAAGGAAGGAACAGTCATGAGCCAGGCCATGCTTCAACTCAACGAGACCCGCGCCGCCCTGAGCGAGGCGATGCATAACCAGGACTGGGAAGCCATCGGCAACCTGGATCAGGAATGCCGCGCGCAGGTCGAGGTGGCCATGCAGGATGCCGAGCGTGACGAGCAGGCACTGCGCGACACCATGGAACAACTGCTCGCGCTGTATGCTGAGCTGGTCCAGGTCTGCACCGCCCAGCGCAGCGCCATTGGCGAGGAGCTGACCGCCGTGCATCGCTCCAGCCAAGGCGCCAAGGTTTACCAGATGTTCGGCTGATCCGTTCGGATCAGCTCTCGTTCGGCGGTGATCGGTCAGGTGCCGGTGGCCGCCTTCTGCGCTTCGAACTACCCTCCAGTTCGATTGCCATGACGAGGATCAACACCCTTCGTCGGGCTGCATCAAAAAAAACACGCCATAAATTTGACTCGAGCCACAATTTTGACTTAACTAGTGGCCAAATGCTGGCTAGCACGAGGAATTTGTGCTGTGGCCGGATCGTGTCAGCCGCCGTAGTACGGCCTTCAAGCCCGGGATGACAAGCTAAGATGTGGCGCGAAACCAAGATTCTCGTGATCGATGACAACCAGGACCGTTGCCGGGACCTCTCGGTGATCATCAGCTTCCTGGGTGAAGACCAACTGTCCTGCAGCAGCCGTGACTGGCGCCAGGTGGTCGACCCGCTGCCCAACGGCAGCCGCGACGTGCTCTGCGTGCTGGTCGGCGCGGTGGAGAGCAAGGGCGGTGCGCTGGAGTTGCTCAAGCAGCTTGCGGCCTGGGACGAATACCTGCCCGTGCTGCTGATGGGCGAACCGGTACCCAACGAATGGCCCGAGGAGTTGCGCCGCCGCGTACTGGCCAGCCTTGAGATGCCACCCAGCTACAACAAGCTGCTCGACTCCCTGCACCGCGCTCAGGTCTACCGCGAGATGTACGACCAGGCCCGCGAGCGTGGTCGCCAGCGCGAACCCAACCTGTTCCGCAGCCTGGTGGGCACCAGCCGTGCCATCCAGCAGGTGCGGCAGATGATGCAGCAGGTCGCCGACACCGACGCCAGCGTGCTGATCCTCGGCGAGTCCGGTACCGGCAAGGAAGTGGTCGCCCGCAACCTGCACTATCACTCCAAGCGCCGCGACGCGCCCTTCGTGCCGGTCAACTGCGGCGCGATCCCGGCGGAGCTGCTGGAAAGCGAACTGTTCGGCCACGAGAAGGGCGCCTTCACCGGCGCCATCACCACTCGGGCTGGGCGCTTCGAGCTGGCCAACGGCGGCACCCTGTTCCTCGACGAGATCGGCGACATGCCGCTGCCAATGCAGGTCAAGCTGCTGCGTGTGCTGCAGGAACGCACCTTCGAGCGTGTGGGTAGCAACAAGACGCAGAACGTCGACGTGCGCATCATCGCCGCGACCCACAAGAACCTCGAGAAGATGATCGAGGACGGCAGCTTCCGCGAAGACCTGTACTACCGCCTCAACGTCTTCCCCATCGAGATGGCCCCGTTGCGCGAGCGCGTGGAGGACATCCCGCTGCTGATGAACGAACTCATCTCACGCATGGAGCATGAGAAGCGCGGCTCGATCCGCTTCAACTCCGCCGCCATCATGTCGCTCTGCCGTCACGACTGGCCGGGCAACGTGCGCGAACTGGCCAACCTCGTCGAGCGCCTGGCGATCATGCATCCCTACGGCGTGATCGGCGTGGGCGAGCTGCCGAAGAAATTCCGTCACGTCGACGACGAAGACGAGCAACTGGCGACCAGCCTGCGCGAGGAGCTGGAAGAGCGCGCGGCGATCACCGCCGGTCTGCCGGGCCTCGACTCGCCAGCCATGCTGCCGGCTGAGGGCATCGACCTGAAGGATTACCTGGCCAACCTGGAACAGGGCCTGATCCAACAGGCGCTGGACGACGCCAGCGGCGTGGTCGCCCGCGCTGCCGAGCGTCTGCGCATCCGCCGCACCACCCTGGTGGAAAAAATGCGCAAGTACGGCATGAGCCGCCGCGAAGAGGAAATGGCGGAGGATTGACGCCTTCGCCTGACTCGTTTTTTCAAGTCATTGAAATATAACGAGTAAATTTTAGGCACGGGGTTTGCTAAGACTCATCCGACCGACAGATTCACGCCGTCGGACGGATGAGGAAAACCCGCATGATGCCCGCCACCAATCGCCAGACTGAACTCGTTTCCCAGTTGCCCGCAGAGCCCCTGCAGGTGCCGGCGGAGCAGCAGAGCCGTGCCCATCTGGAGCAGACCTTCGCGCTGTTCAGCCAGATGTCCAGCCAGCTCAACCAGTCCTACAGCCTGCTGGAAGCCCGCGTTACCGAGCTGAAGGGCGAATTGGCCCTGGTCAGCGCGCAGCGCATGCAGGAGCTGGCGGAGAAGGAGCGTCAGGCCAACCGCCTGCAGAGCCTGCTCGACGTGCTCCCTGGCGGCGTCATCATGATCGACGGCCAGGGCGTGGTGCGTGATGCCAACCCGGTGGCGGTGGCCCTGCTGGGCAAGCCGCTGGTAGGCATGCTCTGGCGCGAAGTCATCTCGCGCAGCTTCGCTCCCCGCGCCGACGACGGTCACGAAGTTTCCCTGCACGATGGCCGCCGCGTGTCCATCGCCATCCGCCCGTTGAATGGCGAACCCGGACAACTGGTGCTGCTCAACGACCTGACGGAAACCCGTCGCCTGCAGGACCAGCTCGCTCGCCACGAACGCCTGTCCGCCCTGGGCCGCATGGTCGCCTCCCTGGCTCATCAGATCCGTACCCCGTTGTCCGCGGCCATGCTTTACGCCGGCCACCTGAGCGAGGGCGAGCTGCCGGTCGAGCAGCAGCAGCGTTTCGCCGGACGCATCAAGGAGCGCCTGCACGAGTTGGAAAGCCAGGTGCGCGACATGCTGGTGTTCGCCCGTGGCGAGCTGCCGCTGCCGGATCGCCTCGCGCCCAACCAGCTGTTTGCCAGCGTGCGTGCCGCCGCCGAGTCCCATGTCGCTGGCCTCAACCTGCGCTGGCAGTGCGATGCCCGCGTCGGAGAATTGCTGTGCAACCGCGACACCCTGGTGGGCACCGTGCTCAACCTGGTGGAAAACGCCATTCAGGCCGCCGGCCGCGACGTGCGCCTGAAAGTGCACCTGTACCAGCGTGGCAACAGCCTGCGCCTGTCTGTGAGCGACAACGGTCCTGGCATGAGTGCCGAGACCCTGGCGCGACTGGGCGAACCCTTCTTCACCACCAAGACCACCGGTACCGGCCTCGGCCTCGCTGTGGTGAAAGCCGTCGCCAAGGCGCATCAGGGCGAGCTGCGCCTGCGTTCGCGCCCCGGTGTCGGCACCTGCGCCACCTTGATCCTGCCGCTGATCCTGGCTCAACCCGTCGTCCACGAGGAGTGATTTCCATGGCCGCCAAAGTCCTGCTGGTCGAAGACGACCGCGCCCTTCGTGAAGCCCTCTCCGACACCCTGTCGCTCGGCGGGCACGACTTCGTTGCCGTCGATTGCGCCGAGGCCGCGCTGCCGGCGCTGGAGAAGGACGCCTTCAGCCTGGTGATCAGCGACGTCAACATGCCGGGCATGGACGGACACCAACTGCTCGGTCTGATTCGCAAGCGCTACCCGCAACTGCCGGTGCTGCTGATGACCGCCTATGGTGCCGTCGATCGTGCCGTGGACGCGATGCGTCAGGGCGCCGCCGATTATCTGGTCAAGCCTTTCGAGCCGCGCGCGCTGCTGGAACTGGTGGCGCGTCATGCGCTGGGGGCTGTATCTGCCAGCGTTGGCGAAGGCCCTGTGGCCCTGGAGCCGGCCAGCCAGCAACTGCTGGAGCTGGCCGCCCGTGTGGCGCGCAGCGACTCCACCGTGCTGATCTCCGGCGAGTCCGGTACCGGCAAGGAAGTCCTGGCGCAGTACATTCACCAGCAGTCGCCCCGTGTTGGCAAACCCTTCGTCGCGATCAACTGCGCGGCCATCCCGGACAACATGCTCGAGGCCACCCTGTTCGGCCACGAAAAGGGTGCCTTCACCGGCGCCATCGCCGCGCAGCCGGGCAAGTTCGAACTGGCCGACGGCGGCACCATTCTGCTCGATGAAATCTCCGAAATGCCGCTGGCCCTGCAGGCCAAGCTGCTGCGCGTGCTGCAGGAGCGGGAAGTGGAGCGCGTCGGTGCGCGCAAGCCGATCAGCCTCGATATCCGCGTACTCGCCACCACCAACCGCGACCTGCTGGGAGAAGTGGGCGCCGGGCGTTTTCGCGAGGACCTCTACTATCGCCTGTCGGTCTTCCCGCTGGCCTGGCGTCCGCTGCGCGAGCGCCCAGCCGACATCCTGCCGCTGGCCGAACGCCTGCTGGCCAAGTACGCGCGCAAGATGAACCATGCGCCGGTAACCCTGGCCGACGACGCCCGCGCCGCTTTGCTGGCGCATCCCTGGCCGGGCAACGTGCGCGAACTGGACAACGCCATCCAGCGTTCGCTCATCCTACAGCAGGGTGGTCGGGTCCAGGCGGCTGACCTTTGCCTGACTTCCCCCATTGGCCTGGCGCCGCGCCCGTCGCTGGCGGCCGTGCCGAGCTCGTCTCCTGGCGCTCCGGCTCCCGCGAGCGTCGAGATTCCGTCACCGGCTTCGGCGGAAGCGGGGCAATTGGGCGAAGACCTCAAACGCCGCGAGTTCCAGATGATCATCGACACCCTGCGCAGCGAGCGCGGCCGCCGCAAGGAAGCCGCCGAGCGCCTGGGCATCAGCCCGCGCACCCTGCGCTACAAGCTCGCGCAGATGCGCGACGCCGGCATGGATGTGGAGGCTTATCTCTACGCCAGCTGATCGGTGACAGAACAACCCCCTCTTGGCCCGCATTCGTGCGGGCCTTTTCTTGGCGGCGTCCTCAGGTCAGTTGTAGGAGCGAGCTTGCTCGCGAACCGGTCTTGCGGCGGGGCCGTTCGCGAGCAAGCTCGCTCCTACAGTAAAAACGTTCCTCTGCCTTCGGATTCGGCACGCCAAGCTCTCGAAGATGCGCGATGCAGGGCGCCAGTTGACCGACGATCCGACAACCCTCTTGGCCTGGATTCATGCGAGCTTTTCTCGCTGGTGTGGGTGCAAAAGTGGAAATGCTTTTGTAGGAGCGAGCTTGCTCGCGAACCGGTCTTGCGGTGGGGTCGTTCGCGAGCAAGCTCGCTCCTACAGAAAAAGCATTCTTCCGCCGTCGGATTCGGCAGGGGATGGGGCTATCGATTTTTTCTCTGAAAGGTGCATTCCAGAGCTGTCTTCCGTATTTTTCCTACGCCCCGAAAACCTGGCACCCAAGTTGCAATCACCTCTGCAAAGCGCCGCGCAGTGTCAAAAAACCGCGGCCAGTCGGAGGGGTAAGTAATGAGTCAGGGTATCGAGTTCAATCGTCTGCTGCTGGAAATGCGCTCCATGCAAATGGAGGCCATGGCCAAGGCGAAGACGCAGGCTGCTCCGGTAGAACCGGGTGCGCCGAGCTTCTCGCAGATGCTCGGCCAGGCCGTGGACAAGGTGAACGGTACCCAGCAGGCCGCCTCCGACATGGCGACTGCTTTCGAGATGGGGCAGGGGGGTGTCGACCTCACCGACGTGATGATCGCCTCCCAGAAGGCCAGTGTTTCTTTCCAGGCGATGACCCAGGTACGCAACAAGCTCGTGCAGGCGTATCAGGACATCATGCAGATGCCGGTTTGAGCGGCGAGGATCGTAGGTAATGTCCCAAGCCTCCGTTGTTGACAGTCAGGTCCCGGCCAAGGTCGGTGCTGACGCGCCGAAAAAGCCGCTGCTCGGCCTGACTTTCCTCGAGAACCTCGCGGACATGCCGGTGCTGCGCCAGGTCGGCCTGCTGGTCGGTCTCGCTGCGAGCATCGCCATCGGTTTCGGCATGGTCCTGTGGTCCCAGCAGCCGGACTACAAGCCGCTGTACGGCAGCCTCAACGGCGTCGACGCCAACAAGGTGGTCGAGGCGCTGTCCGCTGCCGACATCGGCTACAAGATCGAGCCCAACTCTGGCGCGCTGCTGGTGAAGGCCGATGACCTGGGCCGTGCGCGCATGAAAGTCGCCGGTGCCGGTCTCGCTCCGACCGACAGCAACGTCGGCTTCGAGATTCTCGACAAGGAACAGGCGCTGGGTACCAGCCAGTTCATGGAAGCGACCAATTACCGTCGCGGCCTGGAAGGCGAACTGGCGCGCACCGTCTCCAGCCTGAACAACGTCAAGGGCGCCCGCGTGCACTTGGCGATCCCCAAGAGCTCGGTGTTCGTCCGTGATGACCGCAAGCCCAGCGCCTCGGTGCTGGTCGAGCTGTATCCGGGGCGCACCCTGGAGCCGAGCCAGGTGCTGGCCATCGTCAACCTGGTCGCCACCAGCGTGCCGGAACTGGATAAATCCCAGGTCACCGTGGTCGACCAGAAAGGCAACCTGCTCTCCGACCAGCAGGAGCTCTCCGAGCTGACCATGGCTGGCAAGCAGTTCGACTTCACCCGTCGCATGGAAACCAACTTCACCCAGCGCGTGCACAGCATCCTCGCACCGGTGCTGGGTAATGGTCGCTACAAGGCCGAGGTGTCCGCTGACGTTGACTTCAGCGCGGTGGAGTCCACCTCCGAGTCGTTCAACCCGGACCAGCCGGCCCTGCGCAGCGAGCAGGTGAACAACGAGGAACGCCAGAACAGCAATGGCCCGCAGGGCGTGCCGGGTGCGCTGTCGAACCAGCCGCCGGGCCCGGCCAGCGCGCCGCAGTCCACCGGCCAGAACGCCAGCGCGGATTTCGTCGCGCCGGGTCAACCGCTGAAGGACGCCAACGGTCAGACGATCATCGATCCGAAGACCGGCAAGCCGGAACTGGCGCCGTACCCGACCGACAAGCGTCAGCAGAACACCCGCAACTACGAGCTGGACCGCTCGGTGAGTTACACCAAGCAGCAGCAGGGTCGCCTGCGCCGGCTTTCCGTCGCGGTGGTGCTGGATGACCGTGTGGTCGCCGACCCGAAGACCGGCGAAGTCAGCCACCAACCCTGGACTGCCGACGAGCTGGGTCGCTTCACCCGCCTGGTACAGGACGCGGTAGGCTATGACGCCAGCCGTGGCGACAGCGTCAGCGTAATCAACGCGCCCTTCGCGCCGGAACTGGGTGATGAAATTGCATCGCCGCCGTTCTACTCGCAGCCCTGGTTCTGGGACGTGGTCAAGCAGGTGCTGGGCATCGTCTTCATCCTGGTGCTGGTGCTGGGGGTACTGCGCCCGGTGCTGAACAACCTGTCGGGCAACAAGAGCAAGGCCCTGGTGGGCGGTGGCGCTGCAGGCGAAGGCGGCCTGGGCGAGTTGGGCGGTCTGGAGGGCGAGCTGTCCGAAGACCGCGTGAGCCTCGGCGGCCCGGCCAGCATCCTGCTGCCCAGCCCGTCCGAGGGGTACGATGCACAATTGAATGCGATCAAGAGTCTGGTCGCCCAGGACCCGGGGCGCGTTGCCCAGGTAGTGAAGGACTGGATCAATTCCGATGAGTGAAGCCCGCATGAGCGCCAAACTGAACAAGGTCGACAAGGCCGCCATCCTCCTGCTCTCCCTGGGTGAGACCGATGCCGCGCAGGTGCTGCGCCACATGGGCCCGAAGGAAGTGCAGAAGGTCGGCGTGGCCATGGCGCAGATGCGCAATGTGCACCGCGAGCAGGTCGAGCAGGTGATGGGCGAGTTCGTCGAGATCGTCGGCGACCAGACCAGCCTGGGCGTGGGCGCTGACAGCTACATCCGCAAGATGCTCACCCAGGCCCTGGGCGAGGACAAGGCGAACAACCTCATCGACCGCATCCTGCTGGGCGGCAACACCAGCGGGCTGGACAGCCTAAAGTGGATGGAGCCGCGCGCCGTGGCCGACGTGATCCGCTACGAGCACCCGCAGATCCAGGCCATCGTGGTGGCCTACCTCGACCCGGACCAGGCCGGCGAAGTGCTCAGCCACTTCGACCACAAGGTGCGCCTGGACATCATCCTGCGCGTGTCCTCGCTGAACACCGTGCAGCCGTCCGCGCTCAAGGAACTGAACCTGATTCTGGAGAAACAGTTCGCCGGCAACGCCAACTCCACTCGCACCACCATGGGCGGCGTGAAGCGCGCGGCGGACATCATGAACTACCTCGACAGCTCGGTCGAAGGCGCGCTGATGGACGCCATCCGCGAAGTCGACGAGGACCTGTCGGGCCAGATCGAAGATCTGATGTTCGTCTTCGACAACCTCGCCGATGTCGACGACCGCGGCATCCAGGCGCTGCTGCGCGAAGTGTCCTCGGACGTGCTGGTGCTGGCCCTCAAGGGCTCGGACGAGGCGATCCGCGAGAAGATCTTCCGCAACATGTCCAAGCGGGCCGCCGAACTGCTGCGCGACGACCTCGAGGCCAAGGGTCCGGTGCGCGTCAGCGAAGTAGAAGGCGCACAGAAGGAAATCCTCACCATCGCCCGCCGTATGGCCGAGTCCGGCGAAATCGTGCTGGGTGGCAAGGGCGGCGAGGAGATGATCTGACGTGGTACCGCCGGCGAAGGATGAAGACAAACTCAGCGAGCTGATCCGCGCGCGCGACGTGGCGGGCTTCGACCGCTGGTCGCTGCCCAGCTTCGACCCGGCACGGCCGGCTCCCGAGCCCGAGCCGGAACCCGAGCCGGAGGTTGCGGAGCAGCCGCAGATCGAGGAGGTGCCGGAGGAAGAGGTCAAGCCGCTGACGCTCGACGAACTCGAGGCGATCCGTCAGGAGGCCTACAACGAGGGGTTCTCCACCGGCGAGAAGGACGGCTTCCACGCCGGCCAGTTGAAGGCGCGCCAGGAAGCCGACGCGGCGCTGCAGCCCCGTCTGCAGAACCTGGAAACCCTGATGTCGCACCTGCTTGACCCTATCGCCGAGCAGGACCAGATGCTCGAACAGGGCATGCTCAACCTGGTGACCCACGTGGTGCGCCAGGTGGTACAGCGCGAGCTGGCCACCGACTCCAGCCAGATCCGCCTGGTGCTGCGCGAAGCGCTCAAGCTGCTGCCCATGGGCGCCAGCAACATCCGCATCCAGGTCAACCCGCAGGACTTCGAACTGGTGAAAGCGCTGCGCGACCGCCACGAGGAAAGCTGGAAGATCATCGAGGACGATGGCCTGCTGCCCGGCGGCTGCCGCATCGAAACCGAACATTCGCGCATCGACGCCACTGTCGAGACGCGCCTGGCCCAGGCTGTGAAGCAGCTTTTCGAGCAGCAGCGCGACCAGGCGACCCATGCCCTGGAGCCCGACCTGCACGTGAACCTCGAAGCCGACCAGGGCGGCTCCGATGCGTCTTGATCGCGTCAGCTTCGCTCGCCGTCTACAGGGCTACAGCGAC
Source organism: Pseudomonas sp. NY15435 (assembly GCF_048068295.1). Taxonomy (NCBI): domain Bacteria; kingdom Pseudomonadati; phylum Pseudomonadota; class Gammaproteobacteria; order Pseudomonadales; family Pseudomonadaceae; genus Pseudomonas; species Pseudomonas sp. NY15435. Next base: position 209,336 of record NZ_JBLUQA010000003.1, on the reverse strand, counting down.
GCTGTCAGCCTGCCGACCCAGCCAGTGGTGGAAGGCCGCCTGCTGCGCATGGTCGGTCTGACACTGGAGGCCGAGGGCCTGCAGGCCGCCGTTGGCAGCCGCTGCCAGGTGATCAACGACGGCGGCTACCACCCGGTGCAGGTGGAAGCCGAAGTCATGGGCTTCGCCGGCAGCAAGATCTACCTGATGCCGGTGGGCAGCCTCGTCGGCATCGCCCCCGGCGCCCGCGTGGTGCCGCTGCCGGATTCCGGCCGCCTGCCCATGGGCATGTCCATGCTCGGCCGCGTGCTCGATGGCGTCGGCCGCGCGCTGGACGGCAAGGGTGGCATGCGCGCCGAGGACTGGGTGCCGATGGATGGCCCGATCATCAACCCGCTGGCGCGCGACCCGATCCATGAACCGATGGACGTCGGTATCCGTTCGATCAACTCGTTGCTCACCGTCGGCCGCGGCCAGCGCCTGGGCCTGTTCGCCGGTACCGGCGTGGGTAAGTCCGTGTTGCTGGGCATGATGACCAAGTTCACCAAGGCCGACATCATCGTGGTCGGGCTGATCGGCGAACGGGGCCGCGAGGTGAAGGAATTCATCGAGCACATTCTCGGCGAGGAAGGCCTGAAGCGTTCCGTGGTCGTTGCTTCGCCGGCGGATGACGCACCGCTGATGCGCCTGCGCGCCGCGCAGTACTGCACGCGGATCGCCGAATACTTCCGCGACAAGGGCAAGAACGTCCTGTTGCTGATGGATTCCCTGACCCGTTACGCCCAGGCCCAGCGCGAGATCGCCCTGGCCATCGGCGAGCCGCCGGCGACCAAGGGTTATCCGCCGTCGGTGTTCGCCAAGCTGCCGCGCCTCGTTGAGCGCGCCGGCAACGGCGAGAAGGGCGGTGGCTCGATCACTGCGTTCTATACCGTGCTCAGCGAAGGCGACGACCAGCAGGACCCGATCGCCGACGCCGCGCGGGGTGTGCTCGACGGCCACTTCGTGCTGTCGCGCCGGCTGGCTGAGGAAGGCCATTACCCGGCCATCGACATCGAAGCCTCCATCAGCCGGGTGATGCCCCAGGTCACCACGCCTGAACACCTGCGCGATGCCCAGCGTTTCAAGCAACTGTGGTCACGCTACCAGCAGAGCCGCGACCTGATTAGCGTCGGCGCCTACGTGGCTGGCGGCGATCCGGAAACCGACCTGGCCATCCAGCGCTTCCCGATCATGCGCCAGTACCTGCGCCAGGCCCTGGACGAAAGCCAGAACCTCGAAGACAGCCGCCTGCTGCTGGACGCGGTCGTCAGCGGCAAGGCCGGGTGATGGACTTCATCCCGAGCGCCGAGTGCTTTGCCCCCTCTCCCTTTAGGGCGAGGGTTGGGGAGAGTGCCGCACGGCAGAGGACTATGTCGTGAACCGCCGCGCCGAACGCCTTGCCCCGGTGGTGGACATGGCGCTCAAGGCCGAGCGCGAAGCCGCGCGCCAGCTCGGTCAGATGCAGGGCCAGTTGCAGCAGGCACAGCGCAAGCTCGCCGAGCTCGAACGCTACCGCTTCGACTACCAGCAGCAGTGGATCACCAACGGCCAACAGGGCGTCAGTGGTCAGTGGCTGATCAACTACCAGCGCTTCCTGTCCCAGCTCGAAGGCGCCGTCGAGCAGCAGAACCGCTCGGTGGCCTTCCACGAGAACAACGTGGGCAAGGCGCGGGTCATCTGGCAGGAGAAGTACGCGCGTCTGGAAGGTCTGCGCAAGCTGGTGGAGCGCTATCGCGAGGAGGCGCGCCTGGCCGCCGACAAGTACGAGCAGAAGCAGCTGGACGAATTTGCCCAGCGCCTGAAGCCCTCCGCGGACTGAGGCGATAGCCGGCCGTGCTAGGCTCCAGTCAGATCCTGATCGGAACCTTTCCATGCCGCTTCCCGCTCCAGTGCCTGTGGATTTCCAGCGCGTCTTCTCCCTGTGGCGGCTCACCGCCGAAGGCGATCCCATCATCACCCCCAGCAGCCATCTTCTGCCGGTCCGCTGGCAGGGCCGTGCGGCGATGCTCAAGCGCGCGCTGGATATCGATGAGCAGGGCGGCGGGCAGGTGATGAACTGGTGGTGCGGAGAAGGCGCGGCACTGGTCTATGCCTACGATGACGACACCATTTTGATGGAGCGCGCCGAGGGCTCACGGTCGCTGATGCACATGGCGCTCAACGGCGAGGACGATGAGGCCAGCCGCATCGTCTGCGATGTCGTACGTCGCCTGCACTGGCCGCGGGAACAACCGCCGCCGCCGCTGCTCAGCCTGCGCGAGTGGTTCCGTGACCTGGAGCCCGCCGCCCAGCGCTACGGTGGGCTGTTCCCGCGTTGCCTGGATACCGCCCAGGCGCTGCTGGCCAGCGAGCACGACCGCGCGGTGCTACATGGCGATGTCCATCACGACAACATTCTCGATTTCGCGGAGCGCGGCTGGCGCGCCATCGATCCCAAGCGCCTATACGGCGAGCGTCTGTTCGACTACGCCAACCTGCTGTGCAACCCGGACCTGCCAACCTCGCGCGAGCGCACGCGCTTCCTGCGCCAGCTGGACGTGATCGTCGAGCACGCGCGCGTCGATCGGCGCCGGCTGCTGGAGTGGGTGCTGGCGTTCGCCGGGCTGTCCGCCGCCTGGTTCCTCGACGACGGCATGCTCGCCGACAGCGACTTGAGCGTGGCCCACCTGGCCGCTGCCGAATTGGACCGCACGGCATGCTGCGCTTGAACCGTGCCTTCCTGCAGGCCCATCCGCGGCTGATCAGCGCCGCCGTGGTCGGCGTGCTGGTGGCGCTTGCCTGCTACAAATTCTCGCCCATGACCCGGGTGCTGCTGGGCTGGAACTGCCTGGCCTGGCTCTACGTGCTGCTGATCGGCTGGCTGGCCCTGCGCGCCGACCCGGCGGAGGTGCGACGCATCGCCGGCATCGAGGACGAGAACGCCGAGGCGGTGCTGGTGCTGATCAGCATCGCGGCGCTGGCCAGCCTCGGCGCCATCGTGGTCGAACTGGCCAGCGCCGGGCATGCCGACGACAGCGAAAAGCTCGCCCGCTACGCCTTCACCGCCAGCACCGTGCTTGGCTCCTGGTTCCTCATCGGCACCATGTTCGCCATGCACTATGCGCGGATGTTCTACGCGGCAACTGAAGGCGACCCGGTGCTGCGTTTCCCCGAAGGCGAGCAGAGCCCGGACTTCTGGGACTTCTTCTACTTCTCCTTCACGCTCAGCGTGGCGGTGCAGACCTCCGACGTGGAAATCGCCTCGCGGGCGATGCGCAAGGTGGTGCTGGCGCATTCGGTGATCGGCTTCCTGTTCAATACCGCGATCCTTGGGTTGGCGATCAACATGGGCGCGGGGCTGGGTGGCTAGGCAGACGGCAGCGTCTCGGCGGCCAGGCGCAGCGCGAGCACCACGAAGGCCAGCGAGAAGCCCCAGCGAATCCCTTTCATCACGACGGGGCGGGCGATCACATGGTCGCGCACCCAGGCGGCCAGCAGACCGTAGCCGATGAACACGACGAAGGTCATCAGCGCGAACGCCAGGCCCAACATCAGGAACAGCCGCCGGACGTCCTCGCTGCCGGCCGGGACGAACTGCGGCAGAAAGGCCAGGAAGAACAACCCGAGCTTGGGATTGAGCAGGTTCAGCCAGAGCCCGGTGCCCACCAGTTGCGGGGTACTGCGCGGGCTGCTGGCCGAATCCAGCGCCAGGGCGCCGCTGCCGCGAAACACCTGCCAGGCGATGAACAGCAGATAGGTGGTGCCCAGTACCCGGATGATCTGGAAGCTGGTCGCGCTGGCCTGCAGGATCACTGACAGGCCGAACGTGGCGAGCAGCAGTTGCGGCAGCATGCCCAGCGTGCAGCCCAGTGCCGCAAGGGTTGCCGCGCGGGCGCCAAGACCGAGGCCAACGGCCAGGGTATAGAGCACGCCGGTGCCGGGCAGCAAGATGACGACGAACGCCGTCAGCAGGAATTCTGAGTTCATTCCCGTGGGTTTCCTGTGTGGAAGAGGCGAGGCCCTGAGGCCTGGGTTTTCAGGGAGCTGGCGGTTGCCTGAGCGATGAGCGCCATTGCCCCGGCGTCAGCCCGAACTGGCGAGCGAAGGCGCGGGTCATATGCGACTGGTCGGCGAAGCCGGCGAGCAGGGCGGCGTCGGCCAGCGTGCGGCCCTCGCCGATGGCCTTGTGGGCCTGTCGCACACGGTACTGCAGGAGGTAGGCGTGGGGTGTGGTGCCCAGTTCGCGGCGGAAGCGACGTAGCGCCGCGTAGGGTGTCAGCCCGGCGATACCGGCCAGCTCCGCCAGCGCGGGAGCGTTGCGCGGATCGTCGTGAATCCGTTCGAGCATGCGCGCCACGCCGCGGCTGGACGGGGCCGCCACGCTGGTGTCGGTGCGCTCGTCGAGCAGCTCGCCGAACAGGTCGAGCACGCCTTCGCCGGCTTCATCTGCGCAAGCGCCCGGCAGGTGTTGCAGCAAGCGGGCAATGCGCTGGGCGAGTTTCGGGTCGGCGATGGCGGGGAGGGTGAACTCGCGACGGGCCATTTCCCCGCCAGCCAGTTCTGCCAGCAGTGTCGGTTCGACATAGAGCATCCACCAGCGCCGTGGTGCACCGCGCAGGGGAATGCCGTCGTGCAGTTCATTGGGGCTTACGGTGATGATGTCGCGCGGTCCGGCCTCCACCTGGCCGCGGCCGCTCCAGGAGCGGTGCCCGCCCTCGAGCATCAGGCCGATGCCGTACTCGTCGTGGGCATGGCGCGGAAAGCTGCGCTGCGTGAGTATCTCGACGATGCGCAGGCCGGGCAGGGCGGCAGAGGTGCAGTTCACTCGGTGCAGCATTGGAGGGGCCTGCGTAAACGGTGAGTTGACTGGCAGAGTAGACCCTGCGCCTACGGCCATCTTGAATGAAATTGACTATTTCAGGACTGCCGGGCGTTGCCCATCATGCATCGCACAGAAGCATGCGGCGCCTTTGTGTAACAGCGAGCTTGCTCGCGAACATGCGCAGCTCCGCAGCCGAGAGGTTCGCGAGCAAGCTCGCTCCTACAGGTGGATTCTGTCGCGCCGGGCTGGGGCGTGCGCACAAAGCCTGACATCAGAAGAACGGTCGCGAGGCCTTGAACATGAACGCCGAATCGCAATAGGCGTTGTGCCCGGAATAGGCGCTGCAGTCGCCACCGGTGAGGCTGCTGCCGCTGTAGGAGAAGTTCAGGTCGATGCCGTTCCAGGGGCGACTGAAGTTCAGCGACCAGTCGCCGAACTCGCTGACGTTGCCGCCGCTGCTCAGGCTTACAGGGGAGGCAAGGCTGTAGGTGGAGTATTTGAAGGTCACGTCGAAGCCAAAGTCCTGCTGCACGCCCAGGTCGGTGAACAGCGTGGCTGTGCTGCGCCCGGCCTGGGCGCTGTAGGCTGCGCCGAGACGGCTGCCGAATACCGAGAGGCCGCCGTACAGCGCCTGACTGTCGTAATCGGGCTGTTCCGGACGGCTGTAGCGCAGGGTGCCTACTTCATAGCCCAGCTTGCCGTCGGCCAACGGGTGCTTGAAGCCGGCGTAGCTGTCGATCTCCAGGGGCTTTTCCTGCTCCAGGTTCGAGGTCCAGCTGCCGACGTACCAGCCGCTGTCGTGGGTGATGTCGAGGCCGCCCTGGGCGCTGTTGGCCTGCCCCGGCTGCACCAGCCCCTGGGCCATGCTGCGTGTCGGCGAGTTGGCGAACTTGAGCTCGAAATCGCCCACCTCGCGCTGCATCACCTGGGCACCTGCGTACGGAGCCGCGCACAACACGCAGGCCGCGATGAGAATGGACTTGTACATGCTGCCCCCTTCTTGCCGGGTGCGACCCTTCCAAGGCCTCTTCCGAGCCTTCGCCCTACGTCGCACGCGTAAAAGGGTAAAGGCATTCGCCGTGGCTGTGTCGACCGGTGGTCCATTAATCGACCTGGGCGGTGTCCGTTCGACCGGTCTGGCGAGGCGGTTTCCCATCGCTCGCCGAGGTTGCCGCTGTCACCGCTAACTGCTACATCTTCAAGCTCGTGCGCGACCATTGATCGATAAGGAGAATCCCATGGCCATCACTTCCGTTCCCTCCGCTGACGGGCAGGAGCTCACCATCGTGGTCCAGGGACGCTTCGATTTCGGCGCACACCAGGAATTCCGCAACGCCTACGAGCGCGTCGAGACCACGCCCAAGCGCTACGTGGTGGACCTGAAGGGCGCCACCTACCTCGACAGTTCGGCCCTGGGCATGCTCCTGCTGCTGCGTGACCACGCCGGCGGCGAGAACGCGCAGATCAGCCTGGCGCACTGCAATCCGGACGTGCGCAAGGTGCTGGCGATCTCCAACTTCGAGCAGTTGTTCAAGATCAGCTGACGCGCCGCACCGTGGCAACGGCCATGTCTGAACTGCTCACCGTCCTGATCGCCGACGACAACGCGGCCGATCGCCTGTTGCTCTCGACCATCGTCAGCCGCCAGGGCCATCGCGTACTCACCGCCGCCAACGGCCTGGAGGCGCTCGCGCTGTTCGCCCAGGAGCGCCCGCAGCTGGTGCTGATGGATGCGCTGATGCCGGTGATGGACGGCTTCGAGGCGGCGCGGCGGATTCGCCGGCAGGCCGGCGAGGAACTGGTGCCGATCATCTTCCTCACGTCGCTGAGCGAGCCCGAGGCGCTGGTGCAGAGCCTGGAGGCGGGCGGCGATGACTTCCTCTCCAAGCCCTACAACCGCGTCATCCTCGAAGCCAAGATCCGCGCCATGGGGCGGCTGCATCACCTGCAGCGGATGGTGCTGGAACAGCGCGACCTGATCTCACGGCACAACGAGCACCTGCTCAACGAGCAGCGGGTGGCCAAGGCGGTGTTCGACAAGGTGGCGCACTCGGGCTGCCTCAACGCGGCGAACATCCGCTACCTGCAATCGCCCTTCGCGCTGTTCAACGGCGACCTGCTGCTGGCGGCGTTCAAGCCTTCGGGCGGCATGCACGTGCTGCTCGGTGACTTCACCGGCCACGGCTTGCCGGCGGCCATCGGCGCCATGCCCCTGGCCGAGGTGTTCTATGGCATGACCGCCAAGGGCTACCCGATGGCGGACATCCTTCGCGAGATGAACGCCAAGCTCAAACGCATTCTTCCGGTAGGCGTGTTCTGCTGCGCCGCGGTGCTCAATCTGAGTTTTCAGCGCGGCCTGGTGGAGGTGTGGAACGGCGGCCTGCCCAACGGCTACCTGCACCGCCACGAGAGCGGCGAACTGCAGCCGCTGGTGTCGCGGCACCTGCCGCTGGGCATTCTCGATCCCTCGGCCTTCAGCGACCATTTCGAGGTCTACGCGATGGAGGAGGGCGACCGGGTGTTCCTCTTCTCCGATGGCGTGCTGGAGGCGCGCAATGCCGCGGGCGAAGCCTTCGGTGAAGAGCGCCTGCAGCAGGTGTTCAGCGAGGGCCACGCGCCGTCGCGCCTGTTCGACGGCATCCAGGCGGCGGTGGCGCGGTTTCGCGGCGAGGCCCAGGACGACGTCAGCATGCTGGAGATCGCGCTGGTCCCGGAGGATTCGCTGCAGCGCCCGCCGCTGGCGTTCTCCGACAACGGCCTGAGCAGCCCGCTGGACTGGTCCGCCAGCTTCGAATTCCGCGCGCCGACCTTGCGCAACTTCAATCCGCTGCCCTTCCTGTTGCAGCTGCTGATGGAAGTGCAGGACCTGCGCCCGCGCGGCGGTGCGCTCTATACCGTGCTCGCCGAGTTGTACTCCAACGCACTGGAGCACGGCGTGATGGGCCTGGACTCCTCGCTCAAGTGCGACGCCGCCGGCTTCGCCCGTTATTACCAGGAGCGCAGCAAGCGCCTGGTCAACCTGCGCGACGGCTTCGTGCGCTTCCACCTCGACCTCGCGCCCCACGGTGATGGCGGGCGGCTGCTGGTGCGGGTGGAAGACAGCGGCGACGGTTTCGACGTGGGCGCGGTGCTGGCTTCCCAGCAGGCCGCCGGCAGTCTCTGCGGGCGCGGTTTGACGCTGGTTCGGCAGTTGTCTGACCGCTGCCAGTGGTCGGCCGATGGCAAGGCGGTGTCCGTGGAGTTCTTCTGGCCGGCTCAGGCATAATCGGGGCCTTCTTGTCTCCCTGCAGGGTGGCGAGCCGTCCTTCAGGGAGTGCCCCATGTCCGAGCCGCATCTCGATGGCGCCGTGCTGAGCAATTTGCTGTCGATCATGGAAGACGAATACCCGCTCCTGGTGGAAACCTTCCTCAGCGACTCCGAGGAGCGCCTGCGCAGCATCAGCGAAGCCTTCGCCGCCAGTGATGCGCCGGCCCTGCGACACGCTGCGCACAGCTTCAAGGGCAGCTGCGGCAACATGGGCGCCTCGGTGCTGAGCAGCCTGTGCAAGCGCCTGGAAGAGGCCGCGCGGCACAACGACATGGCTGGCGCGCAGAGCTTGATTGGCAAGGTCGAACACGAATTCACCATCGTTCGCACCCTGCTGCTGCCTGGTCGCCCCTGACCTTTTTCGAGTTGGCCCGCGCCTTGCTATCTCCGTGTTGGATATTCACATCAACGGAGAACTCCGATGGCTGTCGCCCCGGATATTTTATTGACGTCGACGCCTGACACTCGGCCCAAGGCGGCGCTCTCCAGGTCTGCCCAGAATTCGTCGAACAGCAACAGCGACAAGGGTTCCAGCTTCGCCGACGTGTATGCCAAGGAGCAGCGTCCGGCGGCCAGCGAACGGGCCGACAAACCGGCCAAGGCGAAGACCGACAAGCCTCGGGACGCTGCCGACAAGGACACCGCGAGCAAGGATTCCTCCGCGCCGGCTGCCGCCGACCAGCCAAAGGTTGCCGAGGACGGCAAGGCCTTGCCGGCTGATGCTGCCGGTAAGGCGGACGAGAAGGTGGCGGAGGCCGAGAGCGATCCCGACGCGACCCTCGACCCGCTGCTGATGCTGGGCATGACTGGCCAGCTTCCGGAGCCCGAGGCGCCGCCGCTGGTGGTCAGCACCGGCACCAGCCAGCTCACCGATGCCAGCAGCGATGGCGATCTGCAGAAGCTCAACGAGATTCCGGGGGTGAACCTGACGCTCGCCGTAGGTGCTGACGACCAGGCGCAGTCGGTGCAGCAGCCCCAGCTCACTGGCCAGCCTGGCGCCAAGGCGGGAGACAAGTCACTGGATGCCGGCGGCAAGCATGATCTGAGTGCCGCACTCTCTGCGCTGACTGCGGATTCGACGGCCAAGGGCGCCGAAGGCAAGCTGGCGGAGGGCGCGCTGAAGGATGGCGTCGACCTGACCCAGCAACTGGCGGACGTGCAGACTGACGCCAAGCCGGAGATGCCGCGCAACGAGGCCTTCGCTGCGCGTCTGGAGTCGCTGACACAGGCGCTGAACACGCCGCAGGCCATGACCAGCCGGCCGGTGAATCCGCTGGTGCCTGGCCAGGCGGTGTCGGTGCAGCAGAATGGCTGGACCGATCAGGTGGTGGACCGGGTGATGTGGATGTCCTCGCAGAACCTCAAGTCCGCCGAGATCCAGATGGACCCGGCCAACCTTGGCCGCCTGGAAGTGCGTATCCACATGACCGGGGACCAGACCCAGGTGAATTTCGTCAGCGCCAACGCCAACGTCCGCGAAGCGCTGGACAGCCAGCAGCACCGCCTGCGCGAGATGTTCAACCAGCAGGGCATGCAGCTGGACGTGAACGTCTCCGACCAGTCTGCCCGTGGCTGGCAGCAACAGCAGCAGGGCGACGGCCGGGACAGCTCGCGGAGCGTGGCGGGGTCCGGCAGCGGTGACGACGAGCCGATGATCAGTGGTGTGTCCGAGATCCGCCCGCAGACGGCGGCGCAGGGCAGGGGATTGGTGGATTACTATGCGTGATCGGGAGTTGAGGGGCTTGAAAGAACCCTCTCCCCAGCCCTCTCCCTTCAGGGAGAGGGTATAAGCCCGAGCGCCGCGTTCTGCCCCAGTTCGCGAGCAAGCTCGCTCCTACAATCTGGGGCGGACGCCAAGCCGGCTTTTCGTAGGAGCGAGCTTGCTCGCGAACCGCCTCAACACCAATCCCAGCCATCGCCAAGGAAAATTCTTACACCTCCCCGTGACATCCTCCGTCTAGCCTGTAATATCCGCGGCGTCGCCAGCAGGACTCTTCCAAACTGGCACAGCCCTTGCTGCTACCCCTGGTATTAGCGCTTTGCGCCGCAAATGTGACGGATTATTGGCATGGCCAAGAAAGAACAGACGCCTTCTCTCCCCGATGGCCAGGCGCCCGGCAAGGGCAAGCTGAAGCTCATCATCATCATCGTGCTGGCCTTTCTCCTGGCGGTGGGCGCGTCGGTGGGCGGTACCTGGTTCTTCCTGCACAAGAGCGCCAAGCCCGCGGAAGCCGAAGCCAAGTCCGCGGAACACGCCGAGCCGACCAAGAAGCAGGCGATCTACGAGATTCTCGCGCCGTCCTTCGTGGTCAACTTCAATCAGAACGGCCGCCAGCGCTATCTTCAGGTCGCCGTCGCGCTGATGGGCCGCGACCAGGCGCAGATGGACGCGCTGCGCGAGCAGATGCCGCTGGTGCGCAATCAACTGGTGATGCTGTTCTCCAGTCAGAATTTCGACACGCTGGTAACGCCGGTGGGCAAGGAAATGCTGCGTCAGCAGGCGACTTCCAGTCTTCAGGAACTGGCGAAGAAGGCGACCGGTCAGTTGACCGTGGAGCAAGTGCTTTTCACCAATTTCGTATTGCAGTAGGTACCCGCCATGGCCATGCAGGATCTACTTTCCCAGGACGAGATCGACGCGCTGTTGCACGGCGTCGACGACGGCCTGGTGGAAACCGAGTCCGACGTCGAGCCGGGGGCGATCAAGTCCTACGACCTGACCAGTCAGGACCGCATCGTCCGGGGCCGCATGCCGACCCTGGAGATGATCAACGAGCGTTTCGCCCGTTATACCCGCATCAGCATGTTCAATCTGCTGCGCCGCTCGGCGGATGTCGCCGTGGGCGGCGTGCAGGTGATGAAATTCGGCGAATACGTGCATTCGCTGTACGTGCCCACCAGCCTCAACCTGGTGAAGATGAAGCCGCTGCGCGGCACCGCGCTGTTCATCCTCGACGCCAAGCTGGTGTTCAAGCTGGTGGACAACTTCTTCGGCGGTGACGGTCGTCACGCCAAGATCGAGGGCCGCGAGTTCACCCCCACCGAGCTGCGCGTGGTGCGCATGGTCATCGAACAGGCCTTCGTCGACCTCGCCGAGGCCTGGCACGCGGTAATGCCGATCACCTTCGAGTACGTGAACTCCGAAGTGAACCCGGCGATGGCCAACATCGTCAGCCCCAGCGAAGTGGTGGTGGTCTCCACCTTCCACATCGAACTGGACGGCGGCGGCGGCGACCTGCACATCACCCTGCCATACGCGATGATCGAGCCCATCCGCGAGATGCTCGACGCCGGTTTCCAGTCCGACGTGGACGACCAGGACGAGCGCTGGATCAACGCCCTGCGCGAGGACATCCTCGATGTCAACGTGCCGGTAGGTGCCACCGTCGTGCGTCGCCAGCTCAAGCTGCGGGACATCCTGCACATGCAGCCGGGCGACGTGATCCCGGTGGAGCTGCCCGAGCACATGATCATGCGCGCCAACGGCGTGCCTTCCTTCAAGGTCAAGCTGGGTTCGCACAAGGGCAACCTGGCCTTGCAGATTCTCGATCCGCTCGTGCGCCCGCGCTGAGCGAATCCCAAGAGGACCCACCATGTCAGACGAAGAAAACGTGACTCCCGAAGAACAGGCACTGGCCGACGAGTGGGCCGCGGCGCTCTCCGAATCGGGTGACGCCAACCAGGACGACATCGACGCGATGATGGCCGGCGCCGCGGCTCCGGCTGTCCCCGCCGCACCGCGCGCACCGATGGAAGAGTTCGGCATGGCGCCCAAGGCGCCGACCATCGCTGGCCTCGAAGGCCCGAACCTGGACGTGATCCTGGACATTCCGGTGACCATCTCCATGGAGGTCGGCCATACCGACATCAGCATTCGCAACCTGCTGCAACTCAACCAGGGCTCGGTGATCGAGCTCGATCGGCTGGCCGGCGAACCGCTGGACGTGCTGGTCAACGGCACCCTGATCGCCCACGGCGAAGTGGTGGTGGTGAACGAGAAGTTCGGCATCCGCCTCACCGACGTGATCAGCCCCAGCGAACGCATCAAGAAGCTGCGCTGACATGGCCCGCCTGCTCGCGAAGCTGTCCGTCCTGCCGCTGGCAGGGCTGTCCCTCCTGGCCATGGCCGAAGAAGCCGCCAAGGCGCCGGCGTCCAATCCGGCCATTGTCCATGCCAGCTCCACGCCGAGCCTCATTACCGGCAGCGCCGGCGCGCAGCTGATGCAGCTGCTGTTGGGCCTGGTGCTGGTGGTTGGCCTGATCTTCCTGCTGGCCTGGCTGGTGCGCCGCGTGCAACAGGTTGTGCCGCGTGGCAACCAGGCGATCCGCCTGATCTCCAGCCAGGCGCTCGGCCCGCGTGATCGGCTGGTGCTGGTGCAGGTGGGCGAGGAACAGGTGCTGCTGGGCCTGACACCTGGTCGCATCACCCCGCTGCACGTCATGCGCCAGCCGGTGCATGCCGCCGAATCGGAGCCGGCGCAGCCGGAATTCGCCCAGCGCCTGCTGGAATTGCTGAACAAGGACAAGGGCCGCCCGCAGTGACCCGTTCGCCGAACCTCTCCGCTCTGATCGGTGCGCTCAAGGCAGTCGCGCCGCTGCTCCTGGGCCTGCTGGCGCTGATGGCGCCACAGGCCTTCGCCGCCGATCCGACGCAGCTGACGGCGATCACCGTGACCACCAATCCGCAGGGTCAGCAGGAGTATTCGGTCAGCCTGCAGATTCTGCTGATCATGACTGCGCTGAGCTTCATTCCGGCGTTCGTCATGCTGATGACCAGCTTCACCCGGATCATCATCGTCTTCTCCATCCTGCGCCAGGCGCTGGGCCTGCAGAGCACGCCGTCGAACCAGGTGCTGATCGGCCTGGCCATGTTCCTGACGCTGTTCGTGATGGCGCCGGTGTTCGACAAGATCAACAGCACCGCGCTGCAGCCTTACCTGAGCGAACAGATCCCCGCGCAGGAAGCGATCACCCGCGCCGAGGTGCCGCTCAAGGCCTTCATGCTGGCGCAAACCCGGCAATCGGACCTGGAGCTGTTCGTGCGGCTGTCCAAGCGCACCGACATCGCCAGCGCCGACGCCACGCCCCTGACCATCCTGGTGCCGGCGTTCGTCACCTCGGAGTTGAAGACGGCTTTCCAGATCGGTTTCATGATCTTCATTCCGTTCCTGATCATCGACCTGGTGGTGTCCAGCGTACTGATGGCGATGGGCATGATGATGCTCTCGCCGCTGATCATCTCGTTGCCGTTCAAGATCATGCTGTTCGTCCTGGTGGACGGCTGGGCCTTGATCATCGGCACGCTCGCCGGCAGTTTCGGGACGGTCTAGCGATGCTCTCTGCTCTTGTAGGAGCGAGCTTGCTCGCGAACCGGAATGGCACAAAAGCTTCGCGAGCAAGCTCGCTCCTGCAGGCTGCTGCGAAAGAGGACCGACCATGACCCCCGAAGTCGCCGTAGACCTGTTTCGCGAAGCGCTCTGGCTGACGGCGATGATCGTCGGCATCCTGGTGCTGCCCAGTCTGCTGGTGGGCCTGATCGTGGCGATGTTCCAGGCCGCCACGCAGATCAACGAACAGACCCTGAGCTTCCTGCCGCGCCTGCTGGTGGTGCTGCTTACCCTCATCGTACTGGGCCCCTGGCTGCTGCGGCAGCTGATGGAATACACCCAGTCGCTGATCACCAGCATCCCGACGCTGATCGGCTGATGCTCGAGCTCAGCAACGCGCAGATCGGCGGCTGGATCGGGGCCTTCCTGTTCCCGCTGTTCCGCATTGCCGCGTTGCTGATGGTGATGCCGATCATCGGCACCCAGCTGGTGCCGACACGTGTCCGCCTCTACCTGTCGGTTGCCATCGCCGTGGCGCTGGTGCCGAACCTGCCGGCGATGCCGCAGGTGGATGCGCTCAGCCTCAAGGCGATGGTCTACATCGCCCAGGAAATCCTCGTCGGCGCCATGCTCGGCTTCGTCCTGCAGCTGATGTTCCACGCCTTCGTCATTTCCGGGCAGATCATCTCCATGCAGATGGGCCTGGGCTTCGCCTCCATGGTCGATCCCACCAACGGCATCTCGGTACCGGTGCTGGGGCAGTTCTTCACCATGCTGGTGACTCTGCTGTTCCTCTCCATGAACGGCCACCTGGTGGTGTTCGAGGTGCTCGCGGAAAGCTTCAACACCTTGCCGGTGGGCGAGGGGCTGTCGAGCAACCATTTCATCACCGTGGCCGGCAAGCTCGGCTGGGTCCTGGGCGCCGGCCTGATGATCGCCTTGCCGGCGATCACCGCCTTGTTGGTGGTCAACCTGGCGTTTGGCGCCATGACCCGCGCCGCGCCGCAGCTGAACATCTTCTCCATCGGCTTCCCGCTGACCCTGGTGATGGGCTTCGTCATCGTCTGGATCGGCAGTGCCGACATTCTGACCCAGTACCAGTCCCTGGCCAGTGAGGGCCTGCGACTGTTGCGCGAACTCGTGGGGGCCCGCTGATGGCCGAGAACGACAGTAGCGAAGACAAGACAGAGGAACCTACAGAGAAACGGCGCCGCGACGCGCGCGAGAAAGGGCAGCTACCCAGGTCCAAGGAGCTGAATACCCTCGCCGTGCTGCTGGCCGGCGCCGGAGCCCTGCTGATGTTCGGCGCGAGCCTGGCCGATGCGCTGATGCGCCTGATGCGCGGCAGCTTCGAGCTGGACCGCGCGACGGTGATGAACAGCGAGAGCATGCTCAACCTGCTGATTGCCGGTGGCAAGATCGGCGCCGATGCGGTCTGGCCGATCCTCGCGGTGCTGCTCGTCGCGGCGTTGGTCGGTCCGGTTGCGCTCGGTGGCTGGCTGTTCTCCGCCGAGGCGCTGGCGCCCAAGTTCAGCCGGCTCAACCCGCTGGCAGGCATCAAGCGCATGTTCTCGGTGCGCTCGGTGACTGAGTTGCTCAAGGCCCTGGCGAAGTTCGTACTGGTTCTGATCGTGGCGATCCTGGTGCTCAAGTCCGACCAGGACGACCTTCTGGGCATGGGGCGCGAGCCGCTCGAACAGGCCATGGTGCACAGCGCCAAGGTCGTGGGCTGGAGTGCCTTCTGGCTGGCCTGCAGCATCATCTTCATCGCCGCGGCGGACGTCCCCTTCCAGCTCTGGGACAACCGCAAGAAGCTGATGATGACCAAGCAGGAAGTGAAGGACGAGTACAAGGACTCCGAGGGCAAGCCGGAGGTCAAGGCCAAGGTCCGCCAGATGCAGCGCGAGATGGCCAACCGGCGGATGATGCAGGCCGTACCCCAGGCCGACGTGGTGATCACCAACCCGACGCACTTCGCCGTGGCCCTGCAATACGACGCGGAGAAGGGCGGGGCGCCGAAGTTGCTGGCCAAGGGCAACGACTTCATGGCGCTGAAGATCCGCGAGATCGCCCAGGAGCACAAGGTCACGGTGCTCGAGTCGCCGGCGCTGGCGCGGGCGGTGTACTACTCCACCGAACTCGACCACGAGATTCCCGCGGGCCTTTACCTCGCCGTGGCCCAGGTGCTGGCCTACGTCTATCAGCTCAAGCAGTACCGCGCCGGCAAGGGCAAGCGCCCGGGGCCGATGCCGGATCTGCCAATTCCGCCGGATTTACGCCGCGACGAGTGATTCCGGACCGCGTCTGCTGTATCTCGCCCTTCCGAGCGCAGTAGCATGGACGGTTCATGGCCGGGCAGCATGCTCCGGCTGCAAGGATCGCGAAGGGACACTTCGATGCTTCATGGATTCTCCGCCGGCTGGCGCTCGACGCTCTGGTTTCTGCTCTACCTGTTCTGCTCCCAGCACGTCTGGGCGGCGGCGGGTGCCGAAGGCGAAGTCCTGCTGCCGTTGGGCGAACGCGTGGTCGATGTCACCGGCACTCTCGACTCCTCCGCCAAGGCGCACCTGATCGACAAGCTCAAGGCCCTGGAAGACCGGCGCGGCGCACAGATTGCCGTGGTGATGCTACCCACGGTCGGCAAGATGGGCATCGAGGCCTTCGCCAACAAACTGTTCAACGTGTGGAAGCTCGGCCGCAAGGGCATCGACGATGGCGTGCTGGTGGTCGTAGCGAAGGACGACCATCTGATGCGCATCGAGGTCGGCTATGGCCTGGAAGGCGCGATCCCCGACGTGCTGGCCGGGCGCATCATCCGCGAGCGCATGGCGCCGGCTTTCCGCGAGGGCGATTACGCGGGTGGTATCGACGCGGCGGTGGATGCGCTGATCGGGCTGGTCGACGGCGATACGCTGCCTGAGCCAGCGTCCGAGCCGTTGCACATTCCGCTGGAAGCCTGGCTGCTGCTGGCGTCCTTCGTTGTTGGCGGCGTGGGCGGCGCGCTGCTGGCGGCGCGCCGTATCGGCTGGCGTGGCGCGCTGGTGATCTGTGCGGCAGTCGTCGCGCTGGTGACAGTGGTGGCGGGCGGCAATGACTGGCTGGCGACCGTGGCAACGACGCCGATCTGTCTGCTGGTCGGCGGTGCCACCTTCGGCGCGCTATGGACGGTGCGGGCGGCGTTCTACACCGTGCTCGGGCTGATCGCCTACTGCATCCTGCTCGGCTTCCTGACGCCGCGTTTCGGCGGCGTCCTGTGGGTCTACGCACTCGCCGCTCCCATCATGGCGCTGTTCGTATTGGGGCTCTGGTGGCTGCTGATCTCGATGATGCGCGATGCATGGCGCGGCGGGATCAAGGCCGGCAAGAGCCGCAAGGCGGTCAGCGCGCCGGGCAGTCGCAAAGGCTTCTACAAGCGCCTGGCGGTCCTCATCGGCCTGTACCTGCTGTTTGGTTTGGCTATCGGCGCGCCATCGGCTCCGCTGAACTGGCTGGTGGTGCTGCCCTTCATGGGGCTGCCGGGGATATGGGTGTTCGGCACCGGGCGGGGTGGCGCTGGAGGTCGCTCCGGCTCGGGCGGCGGTTCGTCCGGCGGCTCCTCCAGTGGCAGTTCCGGCGGCGGTTCCAGCGGTGGCGGGGGCGCGTCCGGCAGTTGGTGAGGGTGTGATTCGCGCTCCCTGCGGCGATTTTCAAGGAATGAAGGTATGAACATCTGGATTCGCTGTGCTCTGTTGCTCTCCATCCTGCTCGGTACGGCTGGCGCCCAGGCACAGGTGCCGACCGACGTCGCCCGTCCCGCGCAGGACGAGCTCGTTGCCGCGCCCGGCAAAGCGGAAGCTGGAGATGAGCTTCCCCTCGCCATCAAGGTGCCTGAGCTGCAAAGCCCCGTCACCGACCTCACCGGCACCCTCGATGACGACTGGATCGCTGCGATGACACAGCGGCTGATGGCGCTGCAGCAGCGCAAGGGGTCACAGATCGCCATTCTGATGCTGCCCAGCACCGGCGAGGACAGCATCGAGCAGTACGCCACCCGTGTCTTCGAGCAATGGCGCCTGGGGCGCCGGGGCGTGGACGACGGTGTGCTGGTGCTGGTGGCCAAGGATGATCGGACCATGCGCATCGAGGTCGGCTACGGCCTGGAAGGGGCGATTCCCGACGTGGTCGCCGGGCGCATCATCCGGGAAGAGATGGTTCCGGCGTTCCGCAATGGCGATTTCGCCGGCGGTATCGAGAAGGCGGTGGGAGTGCTGGAGCGCCTGATCGACGGCGAAACTCTCCCGGAAGAAAGTCGCGACTTCCATCTGACGACTGAGGGCTGGGCGCTGTTGATCGGCCTGGGTGTCGGCGCATTGGCGGGAGCTGCACTGCGCCGCCGCTGGCTTGGCGTGAAGATAGTCATCCCGGGCGCTGTGGGCGTGGCCATGGTGCTGGCGCTCGGTTGTGGCCTGCAGAGCGCTCCGGCGATGCTGTTCGCCTTGTCGTTCTGCCTGCTGATGGGTGGGGGCGTCGGCGCCTTGGCGGCGTCATCGGGCAAGGCGGCGATGATAGTGGGCGGTATCGTCCTTTACCTGACTGCTATTGCGCTAGGCGCGGCGCAGTTCGGTAGCGACGTGCCGCTCTTTGGCCTGGCGTTGCCCTTTGCCGCGGGTATCGGATTGGTGTTTCTGTGCCTGCCGTTCTTCCTCGCCTTCGGTGCCTGGAAGCGCAGTCGCGTAGAGTTCGCCGTCCGCCTGGCGTTTGCCATGGTGATCGCCGGATTCGTCATCCATACGGTAGGCGTCCTGCAGCGGCCCTGGGTGTTTCCCGACTCTCTGGTGCTGATTCCCATGCTGTATTTCCCCTTCCTGGTCGCCTTCATGACTGGCGGCAGTTCGAGGTCAGGGTCGGGGTCTTCGGGGGGAGGATCGTCCTCCGGTGGGGGCAGCAGCTATTCCGGCGGTGGTGGTTCCAGCGGCGGTGGCGGCGCTTCAGGAAGTTGGTGATCCGGCCGCTCTGAATCAGCTATTTCCAGCCCTTCGAGAAAGTTGGAACGCTTCCTGCAAAACCCTGTGCGGATGCCCGGTTGGGCGTCAAAAGTTTGATCCGGCGGCCACCTCGGCCGCCAACGCGCAGGGGAATCACGGGTGGATCGTACGCAACTGATCGGCACTGTTCGCAGCAATCTGGTAGGGCTCAGCCGGGGCAACCTCGGCGTGCCGCTGCTGCTGCTGGCGATGCTGGCGATGATGACCCTGCCCATCCCGCCGTTCCTGCTGGATGTGCTGTTCACCTTCAACATCGCGCTGTCCATCGTCGTCCTGCTGGTCAGCGTGTATGCCCTGCGCCCGCTGGATTTCGCCGTATTCCCGACCATCCTGCTGGTCGCCACCCTGTTGCGCCTGGCGCTGAACGTCGCGTCCACCCGCGTCGTGCTGCTGCACGGCCATGACGGCCACGCCGCCGCGGGCAAGGTGATCCAGGCCTTCGGTGAGGTGGTGATCGGCGGCAACTACGTCGTCGGTATCGTGGTCTTCGCGATCCTCATGATCATCAACTTCGTGGTGGTCACCAAGGGTGCCGGGCGTATCTCCGAGGTGAGCGCGCGTTTCACCCTCGACGCCATGCCCGGCAAGCAGATGGCCATCGATGCCGACCTCAACGCCGGCCTGATCGAGCAGGCGGAAGCCAAGAAGCGTCGCGCCGAAGTGGCCCAGGAAGCCGACTTCTATGGTTCCATGGACGGTGCCAGCAAGTTCGTCCGCGGTGACGCCGTCGCCGGCCTGCTGATTCTCTTCATCAACCTCATCGGTGGCGTGGCCATCGGCATGATCCAGCACTCGATGAGCTTCGGCGACGCCGGCAAGGTCTACGCCCTGCTGACCATCGGTGACGGTCTGGTGGCGCAGCTGCCGTCGCTGCTGCTGTCCACCGCCGCCGCGATCATGGTGACCCGCGTCTCCAGCTCCGAGGACATGGGCCAGCAGGTCAACCGCCAGATGTTCGCCTCGCCCAAGGCGCTAGCGATCTCCGCCGCCATCCTGATCGCCATGGGCCTGGTCCCGGGTATGCCGCACGTGTCCTTTGTCGGCTTGGGCGGCTTGGCTGCCGCTGGCGCCTACCTGATCTGGCACCGCCAGCGCCAGGCCAGCCAGAAGGCCGAGCAGGAAGCCCAGACCCAGCAGGAACTGCTGCCGGCGCAGCGTGCCGAGCAGACCAAGGAGCTGGGCTGGGACGACGTGACCCCGGTGGACATGGTCGGTCTGGAGGTGGGCTACCGCCTTATTCCGCTGGTGGACCGCAACCAGGGCGGCCAACTGCTGGCGCGGATCAAGGGCGTGCGCAAGAAGCTGTCCCAGGACCTGGGCTTCCTGATGCCGTCAGTGCATATCCGCGACAACCTCGACCTGCTGCCCAACGCCTACCGTTTGACGCTCATGGGCGTCAGTGTGGCGGAAGCCGAGATCTATCCGGACCGCGACCTGGCGATCAACCCCGGCCAGGTGTTCGGCACCCTCAATGGCATCGCTGGCAAGGACCCGGCCTTCGGCCTGGAAGCGGTGTGGATCGAGGCTTCGCAGCGCGACCAGGCGCAGTCCCTGGGCTACACCGTGGTGGATGCCAGTACCGTGGTTGCCACCCACCTGAACCAGGTGCTGCACAAGCATGCCCACGAGTTGCTCGGCCACGAGGAAGTCCAGCAACTGATGCAGCTGCTGGCCAAGACCTCGCCCAAGCTCGCCGAAGAGCTGGTGCCGGGGCTGATTTCCCTCTCGACCCTGCTCAAGGTGCTTCAGGCACTGCTGCAGGAACAGGTGCCGGTACGCGACATTCGTACCATCGCCGAAGCCATCGCCAACGTGGCAGCGAAGAGTCAAGATCCCGCCGCGATGGTGGCGGCGGTTCGCGTCGCGCTGTCCCGCGCAATCGTGCAAACCATTGTGGGACTAGAGCCGGAGCTGCCTGTGATCACTCTGGAACCCAGGTTGGAACAGATATTGCTCAACAGTCTTCAGAAGGCCGGACAGGGCTCCGAAGACGGCATGTTGCTGGAACCCGGAATGGCCGAAAAGCTGCAGCGCTCGATGGTTGAAGCGGCGCAGCGTCAGGAGATGCTTGGCAAGCCGGCGATTCTGCTGGTGGCAGGTCCCATCCGCGCGATGATGTCGCGATTCGCCCGGATGGCAGTTCCCACCATGAACGTGCTGGCCTACCAGGAAATCCCGGACAACAAACAAGTCACGATTGTTGCCACCGTTGGGCAGAATTGAGGTCCAAGACCATGCAGGTAAAACGCTTCTTCGCCGCTGATATGCGTCAGGCCATGAAACTGGTCCGTGACGAACTGGGCCCGGATGCCTCGATCATCGGCAATCGCCGTGTCGCCGGCGGCGTGGAGCTGACCGCGGCGCTGGATTACCAGGCCCCGGTGGCTGCCAGCAAGCCGAACCCGGCGCTGGAAGCCGAACTGCGCAAGACCCAGGCGAAGATCGCCCAGGCCAAGGCGGACCTGTCGGCCCCGGCCCGCGCAAGCGATGGTGTGCGCAAGGACCGTCAAATGTACGGCACCCAGGCGCCGCGTCGCAGCGCTGCCGAGACCCTCGCCGAAGCCATGGACGCTCCGGTCGCCCCGGCGCCCGCCGCTGCCGGCCAGCAGGCGCTGGAAGCCAT
This sequence comes from Pseudomonas sp. NY15435, assembly GCF_048068295.1. Taxonomy (NCBI): domain Bacteria; kingdom Pseudomonadati; phylum Pseudomonadota; class Gammaproteobacteria; order Pseudomonadales; family Pseudomonadaceae; genus Pseudomonas; species Pseudomonas sp. NY15435. Next base: position 188,236 of record NZ_JBLUQA010000003.1, on the reverse strand, counting down.
GCGCTTCGAGCTCAACGGCCTGCGCGAACTGATTGAAGTGCAGCTGGGCTCGATTGCCTGGAACCAGTTGCAGAACCAGCGTCCGAAACAAGCCAACCTGTGGCGTCGCCTGCAACGCATGGGGCTGCCGGCCGATCTGTCGCGCAACCTGCTGGAGCGCGTGGCGTCCATCGCCGACCCGAAGCAGGCCTGGCGCATGCTGCTGGCGCACCTGGCGCGCTCGATCAATACCCCGGAAATCGACCTGCTGGAGCAGGGTGGCGTGATCGCCCTGGTCGGCCCGGCCGGCATGGGCAAGACCACCACCCTGGCCAAGCTGGCTGCCCGCTACGTGCTGAAATATGGCGCGCAGAGCATTGCCCTGGTGTCCATGGACAGCTTCCGCATCGGCGCCCAGGAGCAGATCAAGACTCTCGGCCGTATCCTCAATGTGCCGGTGACCCTGGTCGATCCGGGCCAGTCGCTGATCCAGGCCATGGCGCCGCTGGCGCGCAAGCGCCTGGTGCTGATCGACACCGCCGGCCTGCCGGCCAACGATCCGGCGCTGCGCATGCAGCTCGAAGCGCTGTCGTCGCTGAGCCTGAACGTGAAGAATTACCTCGTGCTGGCCGCGACCAGCCAGAGTCAGGTGCTCAAGTCCGCCTGGCAGAACTATCGTTCCTGTGGGCTGGCCGGGTGCATCCTGACCAAACTGGACGAAGCGGGAAGCCTCGGCGAAGCTCTGGCTCTGGCTATCAGCCAGCATCTCCCGGTAGCCTATCTGGCTGACGGGCCGAAGATCCCGGATGACCTGCATGTGGCACGCGCGCACCAGTTGGTGAGTCGTGCGGTGAGCCTGCAGTCGCCCGAAGAGCCCTGCGAAGACGCCATGGCGGACATGTTCGCCGGTCTTTACCAACAGCCGGTGCGTCGCGCCAGCTGAAGATTGTGAGCCCCGTGTGGGGCGTGGGGTGGCCGCTTGGGCCGCCCAAGCGATGCGGATGCTCTGTTAGACGATCCGCGAGCGCCGGAGGCGGTAGAGCACTGCAACCGGATTAGCCGAAACGCCAGAAGCGTGACGGTCGAACGACGAGACAAGGTATTGATATGGGTATGCATCCCGTTCAGGTAATCGCGGTCACTGGTGGCAAGGGTGGCGTAGGCAAGACCAACGTGTCAGTGAACCTGTCGCTGGCGCTGGCCGATCTCGGCCGCCGCGTCATGCTGCTGGACGCCGACCTGGGCCTGGCCAACGTTGACGTGCTGCTGGGCCTGTCGCCCAAGCGGACGCTGGCCGACGTGATCGAAGGCGAATGCGACCTGCGCGACGTGATCCTCCAGGGGCCCGGCGGCATCCGCATCGTCCCGGCGGCCTCGGGCACCCAGAGCATGGTGCACCTCACGCCGATGCAGCACGCCGGCCTGATCCAGGCCTTCAGTGATATCAGCGACAACATCGATGTGCTGGTGGTGGATACCGCTGCCGGCATCGGCGATTCGGTGGTGAGCTTCGTCCGTGCCGCCCAGGAAGTGCTGCTGGTCGTTTGTGATGAACCCACGTCCATCACCGATGCCTACGCTTTGATTAAACTGCTCAATCGCGACTACGGCATGACCCGATTCCGCGTGCTGGCGAACATGGCCCACAGCCCTCAGGAAGGTCGCAATCTGTTCGCCAAGCTGACCAAGGTCACCGACCGCTTCCTGGACGTGGCGCTGCAGTACGTCGGCGCCATTCCCTACGACGAGTCGGTGCGCAAGGCCGTGCAGAAGCAGCGTTCGGTGTATGAGGCGTTTCCGCGCAGCAAGGCTTCCCTGGCCTTCCGTGCAGTGGCGCAGAAGGTCGACAGCTGGCCGCTGCCGGCCAACCCACGAGGGCACCTGGAGTTCTTCGTCGAGCGCCTGGTGCAACATCCCACGGGTTCGGCCGTATGACCGCGGCCTCCGGAGCGCGTATGTACAGCAAGGCACAGGCGCACAACTCCCAGGAACTGCTGATCCAGAAACACGCCCCTCTGGTGAAGCGCATCGCCTACCACCTGCTCGGCCGCCTGCCGGCCAGCGTGCAGGTGGAGGACCTGATGCAGGCCGGCATGATCGGCCTGCTGGAGGCGGCGAAGAAATACGATCAGGGCAAGGGCGCGAGCTTCGAAACCTACGCCGGCATCCGCATCCGTGGCGCCATGCTCGATGAGGTGCGCAAGGGCGACTGGGCGCCGCGTTCGGTCCACCGCAACACCCGCATGGTCAGTGACGCCATCCGCGCCGTCGAGGCGCGCACCGGACGTGACGCTAAAGATCAGGAGGTTGCTGCCGAACTCAATATGAGCCTCGAAGATTATTACGGCATCCTCAGCGACACCCAGGGCAGCCGTCTGTATAGCTTCGATGACATGTTGCAGGACGGCGACCAGGGTAGCGGCTTTGCCGAAGACGCATCGCACCACGACAACGAGCCGTCCCACGGGCTGGAGGATGAGCGCTTCCAGGCGGCCCTGGCCGACGCCATCACCAAGCTGCCCGAGCGTGAGCGACTGGTGCTGGCCCTGTACTACGACGAGGAACTCAACCTCAAGGAGATCGGCGAAGTACTGGGCGTCAGCGAGTCCCGCGTCAGCCAGTTGCACAGCCAGTGCGCCGCGCGCCTGCGTTCGCGTCTGGCGGAGTGGCGCGCTCGCTGAGCATCGGGTAGTTTCGCGTCGACTGCTTCTGAGAGGCAGTGCTGAAGGGATTTTCCTTAGGCAAGTTATAGGCTTACGAATTTTTGGGTGACGTTCCTTTGACGCGCCCACAGCAAAGAGCGCACGGCGCTCAATGAATTGACGGCACGCCCGCCAGGGCGCGTTTGGTATCGATGGAGGCAGGTTTGGACAAGAACATGAAAATTCTCATCGTGGACGACTTTTCCACGATGAGGCGCATCATCAAGAACCTCCTGCGGGACCTGGGGTTCACCAACACCGCAGAGGCCGACGACGGCACCACTGCGCTGCCGATGCTGCACAGCGGCAACTTCGATTTCCTCGTTACCGACTGGAACATGCCCGGCATGACCGGCATCGACCTGCTCCGTGCAGTCCGCGCCGACGAGCGTCTGAAGCACCTGCCGGTGCTGATGGTCACCGCCGAAGCCAAGCGCGACCAGATCATCGAAGCGGCCCAGGCCGGGGTCAACGGCTATGTGGTCAAGCCTTTCACCGCTCAGGTGCTGAAAGAAAAGATCGAGAAGATTTTCGAGCGGGTCGGCAGCTGAGGCTGACCAAGAGGGCGTCATGGATTTCAACGAATCCGCGGGTGACTTCGAGTCGACCCTGAAAAAACACGCGCGCGAATTGGTCGACTGCCTCGAACGCGGCGAAGTCCAGACTGCCGTGCAGCTGATCTCCGAGCTCAACCAGGCGCGCGATCGCGGCCTTTACCAGGAAGTGGGCAAGCTCACCCGTGAGCTGCACAACGCCATCGTCAACTTCCAGATCGACCCCAGCTCGCCCCGCGCCCAGGAAGTCTCGCAGATCGCCGACGCCACTGACCGCCTGTCCTATGTGGTGACGATGACCGAGAAAGCGGCCAATCGCACCATGGACCTGGTGGAAGAGTGCACCCCGGTGGTCATGCACATCGAGACCCAGGCCAAGGAACTGCAGGAAGACTGGTCGCGCTTCATGCGCCGCGAGCTGGGTCCCGAAGCCTTCCGCGACCTCGCCAAGCGTGTCGAGCAGTTCCTCTACATCAGCGCCCAGGACAGCCGCAAGCTCTCCGCGCACCTGAACGACATCCTGCTGGCGCAGGACTTCCAGGACCTTACCGGGCAAGTGATCAAACGCGTCACCAAGCTGGTGACCGAGGTCGAATCGAACCTGGTGAAGCTGGTCTGGATGGCAGGGCAGGTCGATCGCTACGCCGGCATCGAGCATGACCACGAGAGCATGCGCGACGCGGTGGAAAAAGAAAGATCGTCCAAGGGTGAAGGTCCGCAGATTGCTGCCGATACAAGAAAGGACGTCGTGTCCGGTCAGGACGATGTCGACGATCTGTTGTCCAGCCTTGGTTTTTAAGCGTCCGCTGACGCTGTAGAGGGAGCACCCGAATGAGCTTCGACGCCGATGACGAAATCCTCCAGGACTTCCTGGTGGAGGCCGGCGAGATCCTCGAGCTACTGTCCGAACAACTGGTCGAGCTGGAAAGCCGTCCGGAAGACATGGACCTGCTCAATGCCATCTTCCGTGGGTTCCACACCGTCAAGGGTGGGGCGGGCTTCCTCCAGCTGAACGCGCTGGTCGAGTGCTGCCACATCGCCGAGAACGTCTTCGACATGCTGCGCAAAGGCGAACGCCGCGTGGATGCCGAACTGATGGACGTGATGCTGCAGGCGCTGGATACCGTCAACGTCATGTTCCAGCAGGTCCGTGACGCTGAGGAACCGACGCCGGCTACTCCCGAGCTGCTCGCCGCGCTGTCACGACTGGCTGATCCGAACGCCGCTCCGGCCGAAGCGCCGGTTGCCGCTTCGGTGGCTGCTGAGCCGGTTGTAGAGGAAGCTCCTGCTGCTCCTGCCGCCTATGGCGACATCACCGATGCCGAGTTCGAGCAACTGATGGATGCCCTCGAGCCCACCGCTGATGCGCCGGCCGCGCCGGTAGGCGCGGGTGGCGACGACATCACCGATGACGAGTTCGAAGCGCTGCTCGACCAACTGCACGGCAAGGGCCAGTTCAGCGCTGGCGCCAAGGAGCCCGCCAAGCCGGCGCCGGCCCCCGCTGTCGAGACCCCGGCCGGCGGCGACGAGATCAGCGACGACGAGTTCGAAGCACTGCTGGACCAGTTGCATGGCAAGGGCCAGTTCACTGGCGCGAAGGAAGAAGCCAGCGCTCCCGTCGAGGCTGCCGCACAGACGAAGCCTGAGGAAGCTCCGGCCGCCAGCGGCGATGACAACATCACCGACGACGAATTCGAGAAGCTGCTCGATGAACTGCATGGCAAAGGCCAGTTCACCGGTGCGAAAGAAGAACCGGCCGCGGCTGCCAAGCCGGCTGCCGCAACGCCTGCGCCCAAACCCGCTGCCGCTCCGGCTCCAGCTCCGGCCGCTGCCGCCAAACCCGCTGCTGCCGCCAAGCCTGCCGCTGCCGCCGCTGACAAGCCGGCCAACGAGGCGGAAACCACCGTCCGTGTGGACACCGCGCGCCTGGACGAGATCATGAACATGGTCGGCGAACTGGTGCTGGTGCGTAACCGCCTGGTGCGCCTGGGCCTGAACAGCGGCGACGAGGCGATGGCCAAAGCCGTCTCCAACCTCGATGTGGTCACCGCCGACCTGCAGTCGTCGGTCATGAAGACCCGCATGCAGCCGATCAAGAAGGTCTTCGGCCGCTTCCCGCGCCAGGTCCGCGATCTGGCGCGCAATCTGAAGAAAGAGATCAACCTCGAGCTGATCGGCGAAGAGACCGACCTGGACAAGAACCTGGTCGAGGCCCTCGCCGACCCGCTGGTGCACCTGGTGCGCAACGCGGTGGACCATGGCATCGAAGGCCCTGACGAGCGCGAGGCCGCCGGCAAGTCGCGTTCGGGCAAAGTGGTGCTGTCCGCCGAGCAGGAAGGCGACCACATCCTGCTGTCGATCTCCGACGACGGCAAAGGCATGGACCCGGACGTGCTGCGCGCCAAGGCGGTGGAGAAGGGCCTGCTGGACAAGGACGCGGCCGATCGCCTGTCCGAATCCGATTGCTACAACCTGATCTTCGCCCCGGGCTTCTCGACCAAGACCGAGATTTCCGACGTCTCCGGCCGCGGTGTCGGCATGGACGTGGTGAAGACCAAGATTTCCCAGCTCAACGGGATCATCAACATCTACTCGACCAAGGGCCAGGGCTCGAAGATCGTCATCAAGGTCCCGCTGACCCTGGCGATCATGCCGACCCTGATGGTGATGCTGGGCAACCAGGCCTTCGCCTTCCCGCTGGTCAACGTCAACGAGATCTTCCACCTCGACCTGTCGAACACCAACGTGGTCGACGGCCAGGAAGTGGTGATCGTCCGCGACAAGGCCCTGCCGTTGTTCTACCTCAAGCGCTGGCTGGTGCCGGGCGCGCAGTATGACGAGCCGGGCGAAGGTCACGTGGTGATCCTCTCCGTGGGCACCCAGCGCATCGGCTTCGTGGTCGACCAACTGGTGGGCCAGGAAGAGGTGGTGATCAAGCCGCTGGGCAAGATGCTGCAGGGCACGCCGGGCATGGCGGGGGCGACGATTACCGGGGACGGGCGCATCGCGCTGATCCTCGACGTGCCGAGCATGCTCAAGCGCTACGCCCGTCGTATCTGACCGCCGTGGGCGAGCGCAGTCAATAAAACAAGCTGCGCTGGCCCATGTGATGGAAGAAGTTTTTTTCAGGAGTGTCTATGGCTGTCAAAGTCCTGGTGGTGGACGATTCGGGGTTCTTCCGCCGCCGCGTCTCGGAGATTCTTTCGGCTGATCCGCAGATCCAGGTGGTCGGTACGGCTACCAATGGCCGCGAGGCAATCGATCAGGCGCTGGCACTCAAGCCCGATGTGATCACCATGGACTACGAGATGCCGCTGATGGACGGCATCACTGCCGTGCGGACCATCATGCAGCGCTGCCCGACGCCGGTCCTGATGTTCTCCTCGCTGACCCACGAAGGCGCGCGGGTGACCCTGGACGCGCTCGACGCTGGCGCCGTCGATTACCTGCCGAAGAATTTCGAGGACATCTCGCGCAACCCGGACAAGGTCCGCCAGCTGCTGTGCGAGAAGGTCCACACCATTGCCAAGAGCAACCGTCGCTTCGCTGCGTACTCTTCGTATTCCTCGAGCCCGTCGGCACCGGCTTCGACTCCGGCCGCCAGCGCTGCGCGTCAGGCTGCGCCCGCTTCGTCGGCCGGCAGCCATGCGCCGGCCGCTCCGGTGCCGGCGACCTCTGCCGCCCCAAAGCGTAAGCCCTACCGGCTGGTAGCCATCGGCACTTCGACCGGTGGGCCGGTGGCGCTGCAGCGGGTCCTGACCCAACTGCCTGCCAACTTCCCCGCGCCGCTGGTGCTGATCCAGCACATGCCGGCGGCCTTCACCAAGGCGTTCGCCGAGCGCCTGGACAAGCTGTGCAAGATCACCGTCAAGGAGGCCGAGGACGGCGACATCCTCCGACCCGGCGTGGCCCTGCTGGCCCCCGGCGGCAAGCAGATGATGGTCGACGCCCGTGGCGCGATCCGCATTCTTCCCGGTGACGAGCGCCTGAACTACAAGCCCTGCGTGGATGTGACCTTCGGTTCCGCGTCCAAGGCCTATGGCGACAAGGTCCTGGCGGTGGTTCTCACCGGCATGGGCGCCGATGGCCGCGAGGGCGCGCGCATGCTCAAGCAGGGCGGTGCCCAGGTGTGGGCGCAGGATGAAGCCAGCTGCGTGATCTATGGCATGCCCATGGCGATCGCCAAGGCGGGCCTGGCCGATGCGGTGTACAGCCTGGATGACATCGGTCGCCACCTGACCGAGGCCTGCGGCTGATGGATGTCCTCAGCCTGGTCGGCCTGATCCTCGCGCTGGTTGCCATCATCGGCGGCAACTTCCTCGAGGGCGGGCACGTCGGTGCCCTGGCCAACGGCCCGGCGGCGCTCATCGTGGTCGGCGGTACGCTGGCCGCGGCCCTGCTGCAAACTCCCGTCGCGGTGCTCAAGCGCGCCGTGACCATGCTGCGCTGGATGGTCCTGCCGCCCAAGGTGGACCTGGTCGGCGGCATCAACCATGTGGTCGGCTGGAGCATGACGGCGCGCAAGGAAGGCCTGCTGGGCCTGGAAGCCGTCGCCGACGCCGAGCGCGACCCCTACGCGCGCAAGGGCCTGCAATTGCTGGTGGATGGCACCGAGCCGGAGACCATCCGCAGCATCCTCGAAGTCGACCTGTTCAACCAGGAAAGCCGTGACCTCGCCGCCGCCAAGGTGTTCGAGGCGATGGGCGGTTACTCGCCGACCATCGGCATCATCGGCGCGGTGATGGGCCTGATCCATGTGATGGGCAATCTTGCCGACCCCAGCCAGCTGGGCAATGGCATCGCCGTCGCGTTCGTCGCCACCATCTATGGCGTCGGCCTGGCCAACCTCCTGCTGCTGCCCATCGGCAACAAGCTGAAAAGCATCGTGCTGCGTCAGTCCTGCTACCGCGAAATGCTCATGGAGGGTCTGCTGTCCATCGCCGAGGGTGAGAACCCGCGCTCCATCGAGCTGAAGCTGCAAGGCTTCGTCGGCTAAGGGGGAGGGATGCGTATGCCTCGCCGCCGGCGCCATGAGGAACACGAGAATCACGAACGCTGGCTGGTGTCCTACGCGGACTTCATCACCCTGCTGTTCGCCTTCTTCGTGGTGATGTACTCGATCTCCTCGATCAACGAGGGCAAGTACAAGATCCTCTCGGAGACCCTGACCGGCGTGTTCAACCAGCCGGACCGCTCGATCCGCCCGATCCCCGTCGGCGAGGAGCGCCCGCGCACCCAGCAGCCGGACCAGTCGCTCAACGAACCGCAGGATGACGGCCAGACCCAGGGCAACCCCGATACCCTGCAGCAGATCACCGACAGCGTGCGCCAGGCTTTCGGCGACCTGATCTCCACCGACCAGCTGTCGGTGCGCGGCAACGAGTTCTGGATCGAGATAACCCTCAATTCCAGCCTGCTGTTCCCCAGTGGCGACGCGATACCCAACGACGCCGCCTTCGCCATCATCGAGAAGGTCGCCAGGATTCTGGCGCCCTACCGCAACCCGGTGCACGTCGAGGGCTTCACCGACAATGTGCCGATCCATAATTCGCAGTACCCGACCAACTGGGAACTGTCGGCGGCACGCGCCGCCAGCATCGTTCGCATGCTTGCCCAGGACGGCCTCGACGCCGGTCGGCTGGCGGCGGTGGGCTATGGCGAATTCCAGCCAGTGGCGGACAATGCCACGGCGGATGGCCGCGCACGCAACCGCCGAGTGGTGCTGGTGATCTCCCGCAACCTGGAGGTGCGCCGCAGCATCAGCGGGGTGGGCAGCGGCAAGGCGCAGCCGGACCCGGCGTTGCGGCATGCTGGCACGCAATCTGCACCAGTGATTGCCAGCGAGGCGCCCGGCAGTGGCGCCGTCAATTCTTCGTCATCGGCAGGGGACTAGGGTCTGATGATGCTTTTGGCGCGGCCGCGACGGAGCCGCATTTTGCGCAGTGTTAGGCGCGAGGAGTGTGGTTTGGTCATTCCAAATGAACGACGAGTAACGCAGCACTGCGCAAAATGCGGCCCGTCCCTTCGGGTTGCGCGGCAAATCACGCCATGCGTCGTTGCGGGACTTGAAAAGGGAATGACCATTTCCTGCGCCCCGCGTCTAGCCTGGCGTGATTTGTCGCGGCAACGCGGCTCGTGCCAAAAGCATCATCAGACCCTTCACATGATGACTCTGATCCGATCCTGTGCATGCGGGGAGCCAGCACTATGAAAGTCTGGGCGGTAGCCAACCAGAAAGGTGGCGTGGGCAAGACCACATCCTCCATCGCATTGGCCGGCCTGCTGGCGGACGCCGGCAAGCGCGTGCTGATCGTCGACCTGGACCCCCACGGCTCGATGACCAGTTACTTCGGCCACGACCCGGACACCCTGGAGCACAGCGTATTCGACCTGTTCCTGCACCAGGGCAACGTGCCCGAGGGCCTGCCGCAATCGCTGTTGCTTCCCACCAGCCACGAGAACATCCGCCTGCTGCCCTCCAGCACCGCGCTGGCCACCCTGGAGCGCCAGTCGCCCGGGCAGAACGGCCTGGGTCTGGTGATCGCCAAGAGCCTGGCGCAGCTGTGGAACGAATTCGACCACGCCATCATCGACAGCCCGCCACTGCTGGGCGTGCTGATGGTCAACGCCATGGCGGCCAGCCAGCATCTGGTGATCCCGGTGCAGACTGAATTCCTCGCCCTCAAGGGCCTGGAACGCATGGTCAACACGCTGAAAATGGTCAATCGCTCGCGCAAGCAGGCGCTGCCGTTCACCATCGTGCCGACCCTGTTCGACCGTCGTACCCAGGCATCGCTGGGCACGCTTCGGGTGTTGCGCGATACCTATCCGGACACCCTCTGGCAGGCGTTCATCCCGGTGGACACCAAGCTGCGTGATGCCAGCCGGCTGGGCACAGTGCCCTCGCGCAACGACGGCAACAGCCGCGGCGTGATCGCCTACCGCGCGCTGCTCAAGCATCTGCTGGCCCATGTGCCGGCGAGCCAGGTAGCCTGAAGATGGCAGGCACGATTAAAAGAATCCGACGGATGCGCTCAAGAGCGGCGCGTCTGCTGCCGATAGGCTGGACAGTCACCTTGCGCGGTTATCCATCATGAGTCGTTCCGCTACCGCCACACGCCCCCAGCTCGCGCTGCAGTCCTACCTGGACGCGCTGCTGCAGGAGGCCACTTTCGAAGACTTCGTCGCGGAACCGGTGGCGCAGCCTGTTGCTGCGCCTGTCGTTCTCGCTCCGGTTGCCCCGGTGGCACTGGTCGTCAGCGAGCCGGTCGCACCCTTGCTCGCCGAGCCTCAGGCTGCCGTCGTACAGGCGCCGGAAACCAGCGTCAGCCTCGACGAATTTGAAGCAGCGGTGCTGGAAGAACAGGTCCGCGATGCGCGTTTGAACGCGGCTGCCCGTGAGCCGGTGGTCCAGGCTCCGGCGGTCGAAGTGCGCCTGTCCGAGCCGGTCGCGGAAGCCTTTGTCGCCGATGAGCCGCCGGCACAGCTGGCCCAGGTCATCGACCTGCATCAGCCCGGCAGCGCCGAGATGCCCGCCGCGCCGCTTAAGCTGCTCGATGACGGTCGCCCGGTGTGGGCCGCCGAGCCCTTCGAGTGCCTGCTGTTCGACGTCGCCGGGCTGACCCTGGCGGTGCCGCTGGTGTGCCTGGGCTCCATTTATCCACTGGCGGGGCACGACCTGACCCCGCTGTTCGGCCAGCCCGACTGGTTCCTCGGCATCCTGCCGGGGCAGAACGGCAACCTGAAGGTGCTCGACACCGCGCGCTGGGTGATGCCCGAGCGTTACCGCGACGATTACCGCGAGGGGCTGCAATACGTGATTTCCGTGCAGGGCTACGAGTGGGGGCTGGCCGTGCACCAGGTCAGCCGCTCGGTGCGCCTGGACCCGTCCGAGGTGAAGTGGCGCAGCCAGCGCCAGCAACGCCCGTGGCTGGCCGGCACGGTGATCGACCAGATGTGCGCGCTGCTCGATGTCTCGGCCCTGGCCGAATTGATCGCCAGCGGCGCGGCCAAGCGCCTGCAGCCCTGAGGCCGGGTGCAATCCTGATTTGACAGACAACCTCCGCGCCGCAGGCGGCGTGGAACCAGAAGAGGCGAGGGGATATGAAGAAAACGTCAGCGCAAGGTGCCGAAGATCCGATTCTGCAGTGGGTCACCTTCCGCCTGGACAACGAGACCTACGGCATCAACGTGATGCAGGTCCAGGAAGTGCTGCGCTACACCGAGATCGCGCCGGTCCCCGGGGCCCCGAGCTACGTGCTGGGCATCATCAACCTGCGCGGCAACGTGGTCACTGTGATCGACACCCGCCAGCGCTTCGGCCTGGACCCGGCTCCGGTCTCGGACAACACCCGCATCGTCATCATCGAAGCTGACAAGCAAGTCGTCGGCATCCTGGTCGATAGCGTTGCCGAGGTCGTCTACCTGCGCCAGTCCGAGATCGAGACCGCGCCGAACGTCGGTAACGAGGAATCGGCCAAGTTCATCCAGGGCGTCTGCAACAAGAACGGCGAGCTGCTGATCCTGGTCGAGCTGGACAAGATGATGACCGAGGAAGAGTGGTCGGAGCTGGAGAGCATCTGAGGTGCTGATCGCTCTGGTGGTGCTCGGTATCGCCTGCGCGGGGCTCGCGCTGGCCTGTGTGTGGCTGTCCGGCCGGCAGCGCGCCCAGGAAGCACGGGCGGCGCAACTGGAGAAGCAGTTGGCGGTGTTCGAGCAGCGTCTGAAGGAACAGGGCAAGCGCATCGAGTCGTACCAGCAGATCAACATCCGCATGGGCGAAGAGCTGCGCGAGCTGAACAAGCAGGTCGCGCCGTTGCCTGAGCGCCTGGTGCGCATGGAGCAGCGCGACCCGTCCAGCCTGTCCTTCAGCCAGGCCGCGCGGCTGGTCGGCATGGGCGCCAGCCCTGAGGACCTGACCCAGAGCTGCGGCCTTTCCCAGGCTGAAGCCGAGCTGGTTGCCCGCCTGCATCAGGGCAAGGCGCGGGACTGAGCCCGGGCCGGCCCTTGCCAGCACGATATTCTCCGCGCTGTTCACCGCCTGTCGGGATTTCTGATCGTAGGATTCGTACTACGAGCAATTAGGACTCGTCTGATAAGAATGGCGGCAAATCGTCGCTAAATTGGCCTCGTCAAAATTCTTTCCGAGGCCATCGATATGGCAACCATTTCCCGACGCGCCATGGTGCTGTGTTCGCATCCCGGCCGGCTGCTGAACTACAGCGTGCTGCTCAATCGTCTGGAGTTCTACCACCTGAGCCTGTGCCTGAACCTCGACGAGGTGCGCAAGGCGCTCGCCACCCGCCAGCGTTACAGCCTGTTCATTCATGACGACTTCCGCCCCGGCCCCGGCGAGCTACTGAGCCTGAAGGCGCTGAGCCAGAGCAACACCTTCCGCCAGTTCCTGCTGGTCGGGCACTACAGCGCGGAAGAGAAACGCGGCCTGATGCAGTGGGCCTGGTCCAACCGCGTGCCCTTGCTGGACGTGCTGGACAAGCCGATTTCGCTGGCGCACCTGCGTGAAGTGACCAGCAGCATGGTGCTCTACCACAGCGAGGACGAGCAGCCGATTCACCAGGCGGTTCGCGAGATCCGCGACTTCGCCCCGGCAGGCGACCATCCGCCGCTGCGCACGGGCTGCGACTTTCGCTCCTGAGCGGTCTACCGGCGCCGGGAGGCAGGGCCTTCCAGCAGCAGGGGCGTGGTGTCCGGCGGTGACTCCGGTGTGTCGTGCAGCGGGCTCTTGCCCTTGAGGTACCAGGCAAAGGCGATGATCTCGGCGATGGTGCGGTAGAGCGCCTCGGGAATAGCGTCGCCCAGCTCCAGGCGCGCCAGCAGGCGCACCAGATCGCCGTTTTCGTAGATCGGCACTTCGTGGTGTCTGGCGATGGCGAGGATGGTTTCCGCCAATTCGTCGTCGCCCTTGGCGGTGAGCGTCGGCGCACTCTGGCCGTCGTAGTTGAGCGCGATGGCCTGGCGCGGCGCTTTTCTGGCTTTCTTCATGCGGTTTCATCCACCCAGCGTTGTTCCACCGCCGTGCGTGCGCCCTGGGGCGGCTTGCCCTGGCGGCAACTCAGCTCGCCCACGGTCAGGCCGGCGTCGTTCAGACGTTGGCGCAGGGTGCCCAGTTCGCCATCGATCAGGCTGGCAGTGGTGGCGCGTTCGGCCCACAACTGCGTGCCGATGCTGCCATGGGCCAGGGTCGCCTGGACCTGGAGCGGTCCGAGGCCATCCAGGTCGAAGGCCAGGTCGACGCGCCAGAGCATTTCGCGCGTCTGCTGCTCGCGCTCGCTCGCCGGACTGTCCTTTTCTTCCTGCTGGATACGCACCTGGATCGGCACCATCTGCTGCTGATGGCGCAGGGGGATTTCCAGCTGCCAGGTATTCACCAGCGTGCCGTCGGGCAGTACGTCGCTTTGCGCCAGGCTGCCCAACTGATGCGTCTGCAGGCGCGAAACCGCTGCGGCGGCAAGCTTGAGCAGCGCCTGGAGATCGCCCTCCTGCTCCAGTTCACGGGCCAGCCGGCTGGGCAGCGGAAAGCTGATCGCTGGCGGCGTGCGGCCGCTGGTCTGGCCGATCACGCCCAGGGCATTGCGCACGAAGGAGGGCATGGCCTGCGCCAGATTGTTGGCTCCGGCCAGGGCATTGCCCGGCAGGTTGCTCAGGACCGCGGCTGCGGTTCCGCCCTGGACGGCTGGCAGGAGCTGGGCGATCAATCGCAGCAGATTGGCCTTGAGGTCCTGGGGCAGGCCCTCCACTCCGCGCAGCAACTGCGCCTCAAGGAATACGCCGCTCTGCTGGAAGGCTTGGGCCACGCCCTTGGCGTCGCTGAGCTGGCGCACGTCCGGGAGTGCGCCGAGCAGTTTGTCCACCGCCTGGCGCAGCTCGGGGCTCAGGTCCGGGCTCGTGTTCGGATTGGTTCCAGCGCCCTGCAGCGCCCTGAACAGGCCGTCCAGCGAGCCCTGGCGACTTTGCTGGGCGCCGAGTTGCAGGCTCAGGTCGAGCTGGTCCAGGCGTGCGTTCATCGGCAGGAACTGCAAGGCCTGCTGGTCCTGCACACGGGCGCTGAGCAGACTGTTGAGCGGTAGCGGGTTGGGTGATTCGAGGCTCAGCTGGCGCCCGGCCAGCGGAGTGTTGAGCAGCGTCACCAGGACCTTGTAGACCACCTGTTCGGCCTTGCCCTGGGCGATCAGCTGGCTGGCGTCCACCTTGCCCTGGATCAGCGTTCCGACCGGCAGCACGTCGAGGTCGAGGCTGCCCAGTGGCGATTGGCTGGCACCGCCCAGGCCGAGCGGGCCGAGGCTCGGTTGCGTCAGCAAGGTAGCGGCGAGGCTGGTCTGGTTCAGCGTCGAGAGTTGCAGGGTGCTGCCCTTGGGCAGCGGCTGGGAGCTTTCCGCGACGACCAATGCTTGCTGGCCGCTGGCCATGGTCAGGCGCAGCAGCAATTGGAAGTTCACTTGCCCGTCGCGCACGGCCAGCACCTCCGCGTGGGCCTTCTCTCCCGGCGGCAACAGGTCGCCCAGGCTCTGCGCGAGCTTGAGCGTCAGCTCGGCCGAGCTCTGCGCGCTGCGCAGCGACGGTGTAGGCGGTAGCGGACGGGAAGCGCCAATTTCACTCGGCATCGGGGACCTGTAGGCGGCGTGACGGGGTTACGCCCAGTGTATCGGCGGCGACCGTGGGCACTTTAGACCGTCCGGCGGCAGCCGAGGAGGGCGGTGCACACAGGCAAGGTGCGCTGATTTGACGTTACACCCTGTCGAAAAACCTGACGTCGAGCGTAGGAACGCCTGTGTATAATGCGCCGCCCGAGGCCGTGCTTGGCGGCCCGGGCGGTATGGCCGCTTTTTTGCACCACTGACTGTTTTCTGCCCGACGGTTGCCGATGCCCTTGACCCATCCACTCCTCGAAACCGTGGCGCTCGCCTGCGAGCGGGACTGGCGCATGCTGTTCGAGCGTCTCGATTTGCGACTGGGCGCGGGCGAGATGCTACAGATCGTCGGCCCCAACGGCAGCGGCAAGACCAGCCTGCTGCGCCTGCTCAGCGGCCTGATGCAGCCCACTGCCGGTGACGTGCTGCTCAACGGCAAGCCGCTCACCGAGCAGCGTCACGAACTGGCCCGGCTGCTGCTGTGGATCGGCCACGCCGCCGGCATCAAGGGCCTGCTCACCGCCGAGGAAAACCTCGCCTGGCTTTGCGCCCTGCACCAGCCGACCAACCGCGATGCCATCTGGCAGGCGCTGGATGCGGTGGGCCTGCGCGGCTTCGAGGATGTTCCCTGTCATACGCTGTCCGCCGGCCAGCAGCGCCGCGTGGCTCTGGCGCGCCTGTACCTGGACGCGCCGCCGCTGTGGATCCTCGACGAACCCTTCACCGCCCTGGACAAGCAGGGCGTGGCTCAGCTCGAAGAACACCTGGCCGGCCATTGCGAGCGTGGCGGTCTGGTCGTGCTGACCACCCACCACACGCTGGAGCGCATGCCGCAGGGCTACCGTGCCCTTGACCTGGGCCAGCATGCACGGGAGGTCGCGGCGCGATGAGCAACGTTTTCACCCTGTTGCTCGCCCGCGAAGCGCGCCTGCTGTTCCGCCGTCCGGCGGAGCTGGCTAATCCTTTGGTGTTCTTTGCCATCGTCATCGCATTGTTCCCGCTGGCGGTCGGCCCCGAATCGGAAATGCTCAAGAATCTCTCGCCGGGGCTGGTCTGGGTTGCGGCTTTGCTGGCAGTGCTGCTGTCGCTGGACGGCCTGTTCCGCAGCGATTTCGAAGATGGCTCCTTGGAACAGTGGGTCCTTTCGCCGCACCCCCTGCCACTACTGGTCCTGGCTAAAGTGCTGGCACACTGGCTGGTTTCAGGGCTGGCGCTGGTGCTGCTGTCGCCGCTGTTCGCCCTGATGCTGGGCCTGCCGGCGCGCTGCCTGCCCGACCTGTTGCTGTCGTTGCTGCTGGGCACGCCGATCCTGAGCCTGCTGGGCGCGGTTGGCGCGGCCCTTACCGTGGGTTTGAAGCGAGGCGGCCTGCTGCTGGCCTTGTTGATTCTGCCGCTCTACATTCCGGTGCTGATCCTGGGCAGCGGAGCGCTGCAGGCGTCGCTGCAGGGACTGCCCACCGCCGGGCACCTGTTGTGGCTGGCCAGCCTGACGGCGTTAGCATTGACGCTGACGCCCTTTGCCATCGCCGCCGGGCTGAAGATCAGCGTCGGCGAGTGAACGAACGATCGCCGGGCTGGGAAGCGGCACCGGCGGCAGACTAGAGCTTTGAATTACAGAGCCTGATGATGAACTGGACTTGGTTTCACAAGCTTGGCTCGCCCAAGTGGTTCTACGAGATCAGCGGACGCTGGATGCCCTGGTTCGCGCTCGCCGCGATCCTGCTGATGGTTGCCGGCACTGTCTGGGGCCTGGCCTTCGCGCCGCCGGACTACCAGCAGGGCAACAGCTTCCGGATCATCTACATCCACGTGCCGGCCGCGTTCCTCGCCCAGTCCTGCTACGTGATGCTGGCGGTGGCCGGCGCGGTCGGGCTGATCTGGAAAATGAAGATCGCCGACGTCGCCGTACAGTGCGCCGCGCCCATCGGTGCCTGGATGACCTTCGTCGCGCTGGTCACCGGCGCCATCTGGGGCAAGCCGACCTGGGGCGCCTGGTGGGTCTGGGACGCGCGCCTGACCTCGATGCTGATCCTGCTGTTCCTGTATTTCGGCATCATCGCTCTCGGCCAGGCCATCACCAACCGCGACAGCGCCGCGAAGGCCTGCGCCGTGCTGGCCATCGTCGGCGTAGTGAACATCCCGATCATCAAGTACTCGGTGGACTGGTGGAACACCCTGCACCAGCCGGCCACCTTCACCCTCACCGAGAAGCCGCCAATGCCGCCGGAGATGTGGATCCCGCTGCTGATGATGGTCGCCGGTTTCTACTGCTTCTTCGCCGTGGTGCTGATGATGCGCATGCGCCTTGAAGTGCTCAAGCGCGAAGCCCGCGCGAGCTGGGTCAAGGCCGAGGTGGAGCGCGCGCTATGAGTTTCGAGTCCTTCTCCGATTTCCTCGCCATGGGACACCATGGTCCGTATGTGTGGTCCGCCTACGCCATCTGCGCGGTGGTCCTGGCGATCAACGTCGTCTCGCCGATCGTGGCGCGGCGGCGTTACCTGCAAGAAGAGGCGCGTCGTCTGCGCCGGGAGGCCAGCAAGTGAATCCGGTCCGCAAGAAGCGTCTGTACATCGTTCTCGCCATCGTCGCCGGCGTTGGCGTCGCCGTCAGCCTGGCGCTGTCGGCCCTGCAGGAAAACATCAACCTGTTCTATACCCCGACCCAGATCGCCAACGGCGAGGCGCCGCACGACACGCGCATCCGCGCCGGCGGCATGGTGGAGAAGGGCTCGCTCAAGCGTTCGGCGGATTCGCTGGACGTGGAGTTCGTGGTCACCGACTTCGCCAAGGAAGTCACGGTGAAGTACCGCGGCATCCTCCCGGACCTGTTCCGCGAAGGGCAGGGCATCGTCGCCCTGGGCAAGATCAACGAAGCCGGCGTGCTGACCGCCGATGAAGTGCTGGCCAAGCACGACGAGAAATACATGCCGCCGGAAGTCACCAAGGCGCTCAAGGACAGCGGCAAGCTGGAACACTACGAGGCCAGCCAGAGCGGCAATGCCGCGCCACAGCAGGGGAGCAACTGACATGGTCCCCGAACTCGGCCACCTTTCGCTGATCCTCGCGCTGTGCATGGCGCTGGTGATGTCCTTTTTCCCACTGATCGGCGCCTGGCGCGGCGATCGCCAGTGGATGAGCCTGGCGCGCCCGGCAGCCTGGGGGCAGTTCGCCTTCCTGCTGTTCTCCTTCGGCTGCCTGACCTGGGCCTTCCTCCACGATGACTTCTCGGTGGCCTACGTCGCCAGCAACTCCAACAGCGCGCTGCCCTGGTTCTACAAGTTCAGCGCGGTGTGGGGCGCCCACGAAGGCTCGCTGCTGCTCTGGGCGCTGATTCTTGGCGGCTGGACTTTCGCCGTCTCGGTATTCTCCCGCCAGTTGCCGGAAGTGATGCTGGCCCGCGTGCTGGCCGTGATGGGCATGATCAGCACCGGCTTCCTGCTGTTCCTGATCATCACCTCGAACCCCTTCAGCCGCCTGCTGCCGCAGGTGCCGGCTGACGGCAACGACCTGAACCCGCTGTTGCAGGACCCGGGCCTGATCTTCCACCCGCCGATGCTCTACATGGGCTACGTGGGCTTCTCGGTGGCCTTCGCCTTTGCCATCGCCGCGCTGCTCGGTGGCCGCCTCGACGCGGCCTGGGCGCGTTGGTCGCGCCCGTGGACCCTGGTGGCCTGGACCTTCCTCGGCGTGGGCATCGTGCTCGGCTCCTGGTGGGCCTACTACGAACTGGGTTGGGGCGGCTGGTGGTTCTGGGACCCGGTGGAAAACGCGTCCTTCATGCCCTGGCTGGTGGGCACCGCACTGATCCACTCGCTGGCGGTGACCGAGAAACGCGGCGTGTTCAAGAGCTGGACCGTGCTGCTGGCCATCGCGGCCTTCTCGCTGAGCCTACTGGGTACCTTCCTGGTCCGCTCGGGCGTACTGACCTCGGTGCACGCCTTCGCCTCGGACCCTGAGCGCGGCGTGTTCATCCTCGCCTTCCTGCTGGTGGTGGTCGGTGGCTCACTGACGCTGTTCGCCCTGCGCGCGCCGGTGGTCAAGAGCCAGGTCGGCTTCGCCCTGTGGTCCCGCGAGACCCTGCTGTTGCTGAACAACCTGATCCTGGTGGTCACCGCGTCGATGATCCTGCTGGGCACGCTCTACCCGCTGGTGCTCGATGCCATCAGCGGCGCCAAGCTGTCGGTCGGCCCGCCGTACTTCAACGCGCTGTTCGTGCCGCTGATCGCCATCCTCATGCTGGCCCTGGCGGTCGGTGTGCTGGTGCGCTGGAAGGACACTCCGACGCGCTGGCTGCGCAACATGCTCACCCCGGTGCTGATCGGCACCGTGGTGCTGGGCGGCCTGGGCAGCTTCCTGTATGGCGAGTTGCACTGGGAAGTGCTGACCGTCTTCATGCTGGCGGCCTGGGTGGTGCTGGCCGGTGTGCGTGACTTCTTTGACAAGGTCCGCCACAAGGGCGTGATCGCCGGTGCCGCGGGTCTGAACCGCAGCTACTGGGGCATGCAACTAGCGCACTTCGGTATCGCCATCTGCGCCATCGGCGTGGTCCTCACCAGCCAGTTCAGCGCCCAGCGCGACCTGCGCATGGCGCCGGGCGAGTCGGTGGAGCTGGCCGGTTACCAGTTCCGCTTCGAGGGGACCCATCACTTCGAAGGGCCGAACTTCACCTCCGACAAGGGCACCATCCTGGTGACCCGCAACGGTTCCGAAGTTGCCACGCTGCACCCGGAGAAGCGCCTGTACAGCGTGCAGAACTCGATGATGACCGAAGCCGGCATCCACGGCAGCCTGACCCGCGACCTCTACGTCGCCCTGGGTGAGCCGCTGGACAACGGCGCCTGGGCCGTGCGCGTGCACATCAAGCCCTTCGTGCGCTTCATCTGGCTCGGCGGCCTGCTGATGGCCCTGGGCGGCGTGCTGGCGGCGCTGGATCGTCGCTATCGCCTGAAAGTGAAAACGCGTGTACGCGAGGCCCTCGGCCTCGCCGGACAGGGAGCCTGAGTGTGAAGCGTGCGATCCTGCTGTTGCCCCTGGCGATCTTCCTGGTCGTCGCGGTATTCCTCTTCCGTGGCCTGTGGCTGGACCCCAGCGAGCTGCCGTCGGCGCTGATCGGCAAGCCGTTCCCGGCGTTCTCCCTGCCCAGCGTCACCGAGCCGGGCAAGACTTACACCGAGGCCGATATCAAGGGCAAGCCGGCGCTGGTCAACGTCTGGGGCACCTGGTGCCCGACCTGCCGCTTCGAGCACCCGGTGCTCACCGATCTCGCCGCCAAGGGCGTGGTGATCTACGGCATCAACTACAAGGATGATGGCGCCGCCGCGCAGAAGTGGCTCAAGGAGCTGCACAACCCCTACCTGCTGAACATCGCCGATGCGCAGGGCACCCTGGGCCTGGACCTGGGCGTCTACGGCGCGCCGGAGACCTACATCATCGACAAGGACGGCATCATCCGCCACAAGCTGGTCGGCGCCGTCGACGAGAAGGTCTGGCGTGATCAGCTGGCGCCGATCTACCAGGGCCTGGTCGACGAAGCGGAGGGCAAATGAAGCGTCTGCTAGCTGCCGCAGCGCTAGGTCTTGCCCTCACCGGCATCGCCCACGCCGCCATCGACACCTACGAGTTTGCAAATGACGCCGAGCGCGCGCGCTTCCGCGACCTGACCACCGAGCTGCGCTGTCCCAAGTGCCAGAACCAGGACATCGCCGACTCCAACGCGCCGATCGCCGCCGACCTGCGCAAGCAGATCTACACCCAGATGGCGGCCGGCAAGAGCAACCAGCAGATCGTCGACTATATGGTCGACCGCTACGGCGAGTTCGTGCGCTACAAGCCCGAAGTCAGCGAGCGCACCTGGCTGCTCTGGTTCGGCCCCGCCGCGTTGCTGGGTCTGGGCGTGATCGTCATTGGCGCCATCGTCGTGCGCCGCCGTCGCCCGGCCGCTGCCACCTCCACCACGCTGTCCGCCGAGGAGCAGGCGCGTCTCGACCAATTGCTGGATAACCAAGACAAATGATCGATTTCTGGCTCGCTGCCGGCCTGCTGTTGCTGGTGGCCCTGGCATTCCTCCTTGTCCCTCTGCTGCGCGGCCGCAAGGCCCAGGCCGAGGAAGACCGCACCGCCCTCAACGTCGCCCTGTACCAGGAGCGCCTGGCCGAACTGACCACCCAGCGTGACGCCGGGACCCTCGACGATGCCCAGCTCGAAGCCGGCCGCGCCGAAGCGGCCCGCGAGCTCCTCTCCGACACCGAAGGTGCCAGCGAGGATCGCCGTTCACGTCTTGGTCGTGCTGCGCCGATGATCGTGGCGCTGGTCCTGCCGTTCCTTGCCCTGGGTCTGTACCTGCACTGGGGCGCCAGCGACAAGGTCGCCCTGGCCCGCGAGTTCGCCACGGCGCCGCATTCCATGGAAGAGATGACCACGCGCCTGGAGCGCGCCGTGCAGGCCCAGCCGGATTCCGCCGAAGGCTGGTACTTCCTCGGTCGCACCTACATGACGCAGAACCGCGCCGCCGATGCCGCCAAGGCCTTCGAGCAGGCCGCGCGCCTGTCCGGCCGCCAGCCGGAAGTGCTCGGTCAGTGGGCCCAGGCGTTGTATTTCGCCGGTGACAAGGCGCTGACCCCCGAGGTACGCGCCCTGGCCGATGAAGCCCTGAAGAAGGACCCACAGGAAGTCACCACCCTCGGCCTGCTCGGCATTGCTGCGTTCGAGGACGAGAAGTACGCCGACGCCATCGACTACTGGGGCCGCCTGGTCGCTGTGCTGCCGCAGGATGACCCGTCCCGCGAAGCCATTGCCGGTGGTGTCGAGCGTGCCCGCCAGCGCATGATCGAGAAGGGCCAGACCCCGCCGGAGGCGCCGGTTGCCGCCACCACCGCTGGCGTGACCCTGAAGGTGAAGGTCGACCTGACCGCCGCGGTGAAGGGGCAGGTCAAGCCGGACGACAGCGTGTTCGTCTTCGCCCGCGCCGTAAGCGGCCCGCCGATGCCGCTGGCGGTGAAGCGCCTGAAGGTCTCCGACCTGCCCAGCGAAGTTTCGTTGAGCGACGCCGATGCAATGATGCCGCAGCTCAAGTTGTCGCAGCATCCGCAGGTGCAGCTCGTCGCCCGGATCTCCCGCGCCGGCAATGCCACCGCTGGGGAATGGATCGGACGAAGCGCTTCGTTGTCTACTTCCCAGGCGGGCGAACAGAGCGTGACAATCGACAGCCCGGATCAGAAGTAATCACGACAAGAGAGGGTTGAGCGATGAAGGGCAGAGTGTTGGCGCTGGGCGCCATGCTGGTACTGAGTGGTTGCGTGGTGCAGCCACAACAGCCGGAGCAACCGCCCGAGCATACGCCGCCGCCTTCGCAGCCGAGCAAGCCGATCCCGCCGGCGAAGACCTCCAGCTCGCCCATCACCCCGCAGCCCAGCGCTGCGCCGGCTGCCAAACGCCCGACTCAGTTCGCCCCGCCGCCTGGCGGCAAGGGCCGCTGGGACGCCAGTCTCGGCGTCTATGTGATCCAGGGGCAGAAGGACCTCTACTACCGCCAGCGCACCTACTACCACTGGGAAAACGGCTGGTACTGGGGCGTCGGCCCGCAAGGTCCCTGGACTGAAACCGACAGCAGCGGCGTTCCGCCGGGGCTTACCCGCAAGTACGCGCAGTAACGCGCCGATATCGCCATTCGCGAGCTGTTTGTCAGCTTTGTAGAAGCGAGCTTGCTCGCGAACGGGCTCTCCGGTGGTGCCAGCGTCAAGCGGTTCGCGAGCAAGCTCGCTCCTACAGGGACTCTCTGGCTGCGTTCAATCGAACGTCCCCATCTCCGTCCCCAGCTCAATCACCTCTACCCGATTGCGTCCGCTCGCCTTGGCCCTGTACAGCGCCTTGTCCGCCGCCGCGTAGAGCCCCTCGTAGGTGCCCGGCACGCCAGCCTCCAGGCAGGCGATGCCGAAGCTCGCGGTAAGGTAGAGCAGGCCATCCTTCATCGGCAGCGGGGTTTCCTCCAGCAGCCGACGCACCTTCTCGGCGATCACCCGTGCCTGCGGCTGGGAGGTGTCGGGCAACAGCAGCAGGAACTCCTCGCCGCCCAGGCGCGCCACGCTATCGCCGGTACGGGTGTAGTTGCGCAGCAGGTTGGCGGTGTGGCGGATGACTTCGTCGCCCAACGGGTGGCCGTAGCGATCGTTGATGAACTTGAAATGATCCAGGTCCACCATGAGCAGGCTGATCGGCGCAGGCTGGCGGGCGGCGCGCGAAAGCTCCATACCCACCAGCTGGTCGAACTGGCGGCGATTGAACAAACCTGTCAGGGGATCGTGGCCGGCGAGGTATTCCAGCTGGCGGTTCTTTTCCTCCAGCTCCAGCCGTTGCTGGCGGAGGAACTCGCGTTGGCGCAGGTTGCGCACATGGCCATGCCAGAGGATGAATGACAGCACCAGGCCGATGCCGCAGATGGTCAACCCGCCCATCTGGTTCGACAGGCGCAATTGCGGGCTGGCCTGGGTCAGCGCCATGGTCAGCTCGAAGGCGGCCAGGGCGAGGATATAGAGGATGACGGCGAGGCTCGGGCGCAGCAGGATGAGCAGGGCGGTGGCCACCGAGGCCATGAGGAAGGGCGTGATGCTGCTGGTTACCTGCTGGTCGGCGCCGGTGATGGCGATGCCGAACCCCAGGACCAGGGCGCTGCCCAGCATTGTGAGTAGTTGCATGTACCACAATGGCATGCTGCGGCGCGGCGGCGAGGCCAGCCATGCGAGGAGACCGAGAAGGCTGAATAGCACCGCGACCACGGCGTGGACTCGGATGATGTCCAGCCGCCAGCCGTCGTATTCGGGGCTGGAGCCCTGCAGGTTGAGGCGGAAGACCAGGATGTGAATCAGGTCGAAGGGCACCGCCAGCAAGGCGGAAAAGTACAGGCGTCGCAGGTTTTCCCGGGCAATGGGCAGCGCCAGCGCGTCGTTGACGGCAATGGCGTGGTACAGACGCTGGAGCAACGTCCTGGACACGGTCTCTGGCCTCCTGCGCAAAGTGCCGGGCATTTGCAGAATAGTCAGCCACCGCCTTGCTGTCGTGGCGATCAGACGCGACGTGACCCGGCTACACGCGCGGGCTGTCACAGGTCGCTACGCTGAAATTTCTGATCCAGGCAGTAAATTGGCCTGGAACATTGTCGGATAAGCCCTCGGCGGGCATAGTCCGCAACCCCGTTCTTCCAAGGACGCTGTCATGAATCCCAGGACGCCTTCATGAATAAAGTGCAACGACTGTCGGCGCAGCAGGGCCTGGACGCCGAGCGCGCGCTGCTCGATGCCACCTTCGCCGGTGAACGCGACAGCGGCCTGCTGTTCTGGAGCCCGCTGGAGCAGTCGCTGGTGATGCCCCGGCGACTGAGCCGCCTGGACGGCTTCCCTGCTGCCGAAGCGGCCTGCGCCGGGCTCGGCTGGCCGATTGCCCTGCGCGATACTGGCGGTGAGCCGGTGCCGCAGTCCGCCGGGGTGCTCAACGTCGCGCTGGTCTATGCCATCCCGCCGGGCGACAACGAGCAGACGCGCATCGAGACCGCTTACCTTCGCCTGTGCCAGCCGCTCTGCGACTGGCTGGCCGCCCTCGGCCTCGATCCGGGCCTGGGAGAAGTGGAGGGTGCCTTCTGTGATGGCCGCTACAACGTCAACCTGGGCGGTCGCAAGCTGGTGGGCACCGCCCAGCGCTGGCGCCGCCGGCCCAGCGACGGGCGCTACGTGGTGCTGGCCCACGGCGCCATCCTGATGGAGAACCAGCGCGAGCCGATGGTTGCCGCGGTGAATGCGTTCTACGAGAACTGCGGGCTCGACGCTCGCGTGCGTGCCAGTAGCCACGTGGCGCTGGAAGAGCGCTACGAGCAGCCCTGGAACCAGGTGGACGCCCTGGCCGGGCAGTTCCAGCGGCACCTGCTGGCCGAGGGCGTGGCGCTGGACGTGTGAGATGAACGACGTGGGTGGATCTTTGCTTCGCCCCAACCCTTCCAAGGAGTCTTGATAGATGGAACATGGGACGAATTACCTGCAGTCGGCAGTGGTCTTCCTGCTCGCGGCGGTGTTCATGGTGCCGCTGGCCAAGCGCCTGCAGCTGGGCGCGGTGCTCGGCTACCTGCTCGCCGGGGTGTTCATCGGCCCGTCGCTGCTGGGGCTGATCGACAATCCCGAAAGCGTCGCCAGCCTGTCCGAGCTGGGGGTGGTGCTGCTGCTCTTCATCATTGGCCTGGAGCTCTCGCCCAAGCGCCTGTGGGTCATGCGCAAGCAGGTGTTCGGCGTCGGCCTGGCGCAGGTGCTGCTCACCGCGCTGGCCATTGGCAGCGTCGCGGTGCTGGCCTTCGATATGCCGGTGAACACCTCGGTCGTGCTGGGCGGCGGCCTGGCGCTGTCGTCCACCGCCTTCGGCCTGCAGATTCTCGCCGAGCGCAAGGAGCTGAACAGCCCATACGGCCGCCTGGGTTTCGCCATCCTGCTGTTCCAGGACATCGCCGCAATCCCGCTGATCGCCATGATTCCACTGCTGGGCGCGCGCGCCGACTCGGCCGCGCCTGGTGGCGATCTGGCCCACGTCATGGAAGTGGTCGGCAGCATCGCCGTCGTGGTCATCGGCGGGCGCTTCCTGCTGCGCCCGGTGTTCCGCTCGGTGGCCCGCACTGGCCAGGCTGACCTGTCCACCGCCACAGCGCTGCTGGTGGTGGTGGGCACTGCCTGGCTGATGGAGTGGGCCGGTGTGTCCATGGGCCTGGGCGCCTTCCTCGCCGGCCTGCTGCTGGCGGACTCGGAGTACCGCCACGAGCTGGAAGCGCAGATCGAGCCCTTCAAGGGCCTGCTGCTCGGCCTGTTCTTCATCAGCGTGGGCATGAGCGCCGACCTCGGCCTGCTCAAGAGCGAGCCGTTCGTGGTACTCGGCCTGACTCTGCTGCTGGTGGGTATCAAGCTGCCCTTACTGTTCCTCATCGGCCGTCTGGCCGGCGGCCTGGACAAGGTCTCGGCGATCCGCCTGGGTGTGCTGCTGGGGGCCGGCGGCGAGTTCGCCTTCGTGGTGTTCAAGCTCGCCCTGGCCCAGGGGCTGATGGACGGCAAGCTGCACTCGCTGCTGGTGCTGTGCATCACCCTGTCCATGGCGATGACGCCGCTGCTGGTGCTGGCCCTGGCGCGCAGCATCAAGCCCAAGCCTGCTGTACTGCGTGAGCCTCCGCCGGAATACCGCCAGCTTCCGGACGACGCACCGCGCGTGGTGATCGCCGGCATGGGCCGGATGGGCCAGGTGGTTGCCCGTATCATGCGCGCCCAGGGCGTGCCCTTCGTTGCGCTGGATACTTCGGTGGACACCATCGAACTGACCCGCAGCTACGGCAATATCCCGATCTTCTATGGCGACCCGCTGCGCCCGGAAATCCTCCGTGCCGCCCAGGTGGAAAAGGCCGAGTTCTTCGTCGTCGCCACGGACGATCCGCAGACCAACATCGAGACCGCGCGCCTGGTGCGCAAGCTCTACCCGCATCTGAAGGTCATCGGCCGGGCGCGAAACCGCCAGCACGTCTACCACCTGCTGGACGCTGACGCGACGCCGGTGCGCGAGACCTTCCACTCGAGCCTGGAGATGAGCCGCCTGCTGCTCACCGGCCTGGGCCTCAACGAGGAGCAGGTCGCCGCGCGCATCCGCCGCTTCAAGCGCCACGACGAAGCGGTGCTGATGGCCCAGTACCGTGTCTACGACGACGAGACCGCAGTGATCCAGACCGCCCGCGAGGCCCGCAAGGAGCTGGAGACCCTGTTCGAGGCGGACCATCTGGAAGACCAGGGCATCGGCCACCACTGACGGGCCATTCCGCGCATCGATAGTGCTGGGGCGCAGCTCGCGCCCCGGCGCATCCTCGGGCCTTCGCAACGGAGGCCCCAGTGATGAGCGACTACCGCACTTTCACCCGTGAAGACCGCGACGGCGTTGCCGTGGTGAGCTTCGCTCACCCGCCGATCAACCTGGTCGACCGCGCCATGGTCATTGACCTGCTGCACCTGGCCGATGAACTGGAGCGCGACAGCGATACCCGTGTGGTGCTGTTCCGCAGCGCCAACCCGGACTTCTTCCTCGCCCATTACGACCTTGGTAGCCAGCTGGACGCGCCGCCGATGAAGCTGCCTGCCGGCATGGCCAGCCCGCTCAGCGCGCTGTTCAGTCGCTTCAGCCGGCTACCGCAGGTGACCATCGGCGAGCTGCGCGGTCGTGCGCGGGGCGCCGGCAGTGAATTCCTCCTCGCGCTGGATATGCGCTTCGCTTCACGCGAGCGCGCACTGCTCGGCCAGCCGGAAGTGGCAGTCGGCCTGTTGCCCGGTGCGGGCGGCACGGTGCGTCTGGCCCAAATGCTGGGGCGGGGCAGGGCGCTGGAAGTCTGCCTGGGCGGCGAGGATTTCGATGCGGATACGGCGGAGCGCTACGGCTGGATCAATCGCGCGCTGGCGGATGCGGAGCTTGAAGGGTTCTGCGAGACACTGGCGCGACGCATGGCGGCCTTCCCGGCGGCGGGCATCGCCCATGTCAAGGCGGTGGTGGAGCAGGTGACGGCAGCGGATCAGGCAGCGCTGGTGGAGGAATCGCAACGCTTCGTCGGTGACATGTCGGCGCCGGAAACGCTGGAGCGGGTGCGCTGGATGATGGACAACGGTGGGCAGCAGGACGCAGAGCTTGAGCGCGACCTGGGGGCCGCGCTCGGGCACTTTCCCAAGCGGATCGAGGACTGATTCACGCGGTCTTCGCCAGGATCGGTTCGTTCGCTACGGCGACCAGTACCGGCCGTGCCAGTTGGTGTTTCACCGCCGGGCGCGGCTGGCGGCTGACCGAGGGGCGACGGTCGGGGATCACCACGGCGGAGCCTGGCGAGCGCAGGGTCAGCACGGCGATGCCGCCGGCCAGCAGCGTGGTGGCGAGCACGACGCTGGCCAGTGCGACGTACAGCAGCAGCTCTACCAGTGAGCCAACGAGCAGCAGGAAATCGAGAATGACTTGCATGGTGGTGTCCTCTTGACGATCCGTTGGGGGCGTCTCGCGAGTAGCTTGTTCGCCCCTGCGGCCCGACTGCGGGGCCGGCGAATCTCCTGCCAGCGAGTTGATGGGGCAAAGATGCCGCGCGCGGACTATCAAGAGAACTGAATGCGTCGACTGGTGACTATCGACGTTATCGATAACGGCGGGAAGCCGCGTGGCAGAGCGGTTGGGCTTTTCGTTGGATCGAGGGGACGCCTGGTCCTTGCTCGTGAGCTGGCATCGGAGCAGGGGCTTGTTCGCGAGCAAGCTCGCTCCTACATGAATATCTGCGCGGGGCCGGCCCTCTTCCTTAACCTGGCTGCGGGCCCTGCTTCGAAGGGAAGGGGGACTAAGCGGCGTCAGGCGGAACACCGGGCGGGCCGGCAACTTCGAACGGCCCCCTCTCCCTACGGAGCGGGGCGCGCAGCCAGGGCGGGGGAGAGGGGAGCCCAGGTCAGAACTTCTCACCGGGCTGCAGGAAGCGCCATTGGCCGACGGGCAGCTTGCCCATGGCCACGCCGCCCAGGCGCAGGCGACGGATCGACACGGCGTGCAGGCCGACTGCACGGCACATGGCGGCTATCTGGCCGGGGCGGAACTGCTTGCCGGCAAAGCGCAGGCGGTTCTCACTCTGCCAGCTGACCTTCAGCGGCGGCAGCTCGCGGCCGTCGATGACCATGCCACGGCACAGGCGTTTCAAACCGTTGTCGGCTAGTTGCCCGCTAACCTCGACCACGTATTCGTGCTCGATGTTGTCCGCCTCGTCCACCAGTCGGCGCTGCACGCCGCGGCTCTGGGTGTAGACCAGCAGGCCGCTGGCATCGGTCTCCAGCACGGTGGTGTTGAACTGGTGCCCGAAGTGCTTGCGCAGCAGGCGCTGCTGCAGGTTGTCCTCGCTCCAGCGCTTGTCCGGCGTCAGCAGTTGCTGGGCGGAGTTGGCGCCGTTGCCGCTGCCCAGGCCGACAGGTTTGTGCACGAGGATGGTCACCGGCGGGATCGGGTCGGGAGAGGCGCCCGGCAGCAGCTCGATGCGCTGGGTATCGACCTTGAACTGCGGTTCCTCCACGCGCTGGCCGTCCACCGTGACCCAGCCACCTTCGATATACAGCTCGGCGTCGCGGCGCGAACAGGGCAGCAGCTCGGCGAGGCGCTTGGACAGGCGGATGGCTTCGGACATTTCGGGTAACCAGGCAGGGGAAAACGTCCATTGTAACCGCAAGCCGGCGGAATGATCCGCGCGGTGTCCGGTCACAACCTCTGACCAAGCAACGAGGAAGAGCGATGCGGATCACCCTGATCGACGGCCTGGGCTGGGACCTGGACGAGCGCGGCACCGGTGGCCTGATCAATCGGCGCGGCGAAAAGGTGCACCTGCGCCAGGGCGACATGGACGGTGCCTGCGGGCCCTACTGCCTGGTGATGGCCATGCTCGCCCGCAACCAGTTGGCGCGGCGCCAGGCCAAGGGGCTGGCGCCGGTGGATTCGCGGACCCGCTACGGGCGGTTGATGGAGGCGCTGAACGAGCACGAGACTCTGGTGCGCGTCGGCACCACGGGCGCCGACCTGCTGGAACTGCTGAAGGTCATCAGCGACAAGGAATACCGCGTCGAGCGCGGCAACGGTACGCGGATGGTGGAACTGACCCGGCGCCATCTGGACGACAACATCCCGGTGGTGCTGGGCTTCCACGGCCGCAAGGACAGCGATATCCGCCACTGGTGCCTGGCGGTGGGCATGAGCGACGACGCCTTTTTCCTCCTTGATCCGGCTCACGACCTGCAGCGCGGACTGGCGTGGAACGCGGTGCTCACCACCCAGGCCAACGGCTCGCGCTTCGGCTATCGCTACCTCAATGCGAAGGGCACCTGGGCGGTGACGCTCAAGGAGATGGTGGCGCTGCTTTGAGTGCTTGCCTCAGCGGGTGAAGCGGAACAGGTTGTAGCCTCCCAGCTGTTCCGGCACCAGCAGCACGAAGCCGTCGTACGAATTGCGTACCACGCCGACCACGTCGGTCTCGCGCGCCGCTGCCTGCTCCAGGCCGCTGTAGCCAACCTGCGGATCGTCGTTCACCGAGGCACCGCCGACAAAGACCAACTGCTTGTCGTCCAGGCGCTGCAGATAGCCGCTGATTCGCTGCGAGCCGCTGGTCTTCTCCAGGAACAGGCCCTTGGGCGTCTGCCGCACCGAGCACTTGAAGTTCGGGTAACCGTACAGCGCTTCCGTTTCGATCTGCACCGAGCGGCATTTCCAGTTGCCGGTGAGGGCCGTGTCGGCCAGTGGTTCGGGATCTTCCAGCACGATGCGGTAGAGGTTCAGCGCTTCGTTGCGGGTGGTCTCGTCTTCGCTCTGCTGGAGCTGGTCGAGCAGGCGCTTGACCTCGCCGTCGAGGGTCGTCAGGCGCTGCTGGTCGGCGGCGTTGACCGCGGCTGGCCAGACAACGGCAGCGTCTTCGGCGAAGGCCAGCGGGGAGAGCAGCAGGCCGGCGGTGAGCAGGGCGGCAGTGAGGGAGCAGCGTTTGGACATCGTATGCATTCCGTTGCGGGGTGAATGTCCGCGGACCGTGCCGCGGGCGGGAGACCAGGCTAGGGAGTCGGTTCGACCGGCGGCGCCACGGGCGCCTCGCGTTCGTGCACCCAGGACATGAACAGTTCGTAACCCAAGGCCAGTACCACCGGGCCGACGAACAGGCCGATGATGCCGTTGCTGAGCATGCCGCCGAGGGCGCCGATCAGGATCACCGCCATCGGCACCTTGCTGCCGCGGCCGAACATCAGCGGCTTGAGCACGTTGTCGGAGAGGCCGCCGGCGACGGTCCAGACAGTGAACAGGATGGACACCAGCAGCGAGTCGTTGGTCATGAACACGTAGGCGATCGCCGGCAGGGTGATCAGTACCACCGGCAGTTGGGTGATGCCCAGCAGCAGTACGCCCAGGGCCAGCAGGCCGGCGCCGGGAATGCCCATGACGATGAAGCCCAGGCCGAGGATCAACGTCTGGATGAAGGCAACGCCCACCACGCCTTGGGCGACCGCACGGATGGTGCCGGTGCACAGCTGGGCCAGGCCCGGGCCACGGTCCGGCCCGGAGATGCGGATGGCAATGTCGCAGGCGGTGCGGCTGCCAAGCTTGCCGTAGGCCATGATGATTCCGGCGATGATGAAGGCGGCGAGGAACTGCATCAGCCCCATGCCCACGCCTGCCGCCTGCCCTGCGACTTTCTTCGCCACGCCCTGCAGGTGTGGCGCCAGCTGGTGTGCCACGCCCATGAAGTCAGTGGCCACGCGCTGCCAGAAGGGATAGACGTACTGCCCGATCACCGGCCAGTTCTGCACCGAGTCCGGTGGCAGCGGGATCTGCAGGGTACGGTTCTGAATGGCGTGCACCAGGTCGCGTACCGAATCGGCCATGGACAACCCGATCACTACCACCGGCACCAGCAGGATCACCAGGCCCAGCACCACGATCAGGCTGGCGGCGCTGTTCGGGCGCTCGCCCAGCCAGCCGCTGAGCAATTGGTGCATCGGGTAGAGGGTGATGGCGAGGATCACCGACCAGAGCATCAGGTCGAGGAAGGGATGGAAGATGCGGAAGCAGAATACGGCCAGCAACAGGATCAGACCGGCGCGGATCAGTACATCGAGCAGGTTGCGCGACAGTAGCTTTTCCGGAGAGGGCAGCATGGGGTGCTCCTTGCGAGTGGCTGGGATTGGCCAAGTCCTAACTATCGGCGGACTCTGCCCGAGTGCAAGGTGGGCGGCAACACAGGAACAGCGGATTTGCGGAGGTTTTGGTGTAAAGCGGGGGCGGGAGCAGTGCGGGACAGGTGGTGCGGAGGAGGCGGGCAGCCTGCCGGGAGCCGGCAGGCTTGCCTGCGAGATATTACTTCTTGCCGAGGCTGATGTGGCGGCTCGGTGCGCCGTAGTTCTGACCAGTCACGCCCTTGGCGATCTGCTGGATCTCACCGCCGGAGTTCAGGAAGGCGGCGATCTGGGCTTCCAGAGCTTCGCTGGTCGCGGTCGCGGCGGGAGCTTTGGGGGCGGCTTTCTGGCGGGTGGAGGGCTTGGTAGTCATATCTGCCATACCTGTCTGCGCAAATTGGCCGCCCATTGTACATCAAACGAGCACCTTTCGGGGCGGTTATGGAACGAACGGTCCCATTCGGCTGCCTGAATCGTCCTTGGCGTGGCGTCCTGCGGCGGTGCTACCCTCTGCCCATTTCGGCCGTTCAGAGCCCGCCATGTCCCTGTTGTCGTCCCGCCAGCGCAATGCCCTGCGCCTGGCCCGCTCGTTCCTCGCACCGTACCGCTGGCGTGCCCTTGGCGCCTTGCTGGCGCTGCTGTTCACCGCTGCCATCACCCTGTCACTGGGGCAGGGCATCCGCCTGCTGGTGGACCAGGGCTTCATCACCCAGTCCGAACAGCTGCTCACCCGTGCCATCGGCATCTTCTTCGCCCTGGTGCTGTGCCTGGCGGTGGGGACCTTCGTGCGCTTCTACCTGGTGTCGTGGATCGGCGAACGCTTCGTCGCCGACATCCGCCAGCGCGTGTTCGACCATTTGATCGAGCTGCACCCTGGTTTCTACGAGAACAACCGCGCCTCGGAAATCCAGTCGCGGCTGACCGCCGACACCACGCTGCTGCAGTCGGTGATCGGCTCTTCGCTGTCCATGGCGCTGCGCAATGTGCTGATGCTGCTGGGTGGGGTGATCCTGATGTTCTTCACCAACGCCAAGCTGACCAGTATCGTGGTCGCCTCGCTGCCATTGGTGATCGCACCGATCCTGCTGTTCGGCCGCCGCGTGCGCAGCCTGTCGCGGCTCAGCCAGGACCGCGTGGCGGACGTCGGCAGTTACGTCGGCGAATCCCTCGGGCAGATCAAGACGGTGCAGGCCTACAACCACCAGGCGCAGGATCGCGCGCGATTTGGCCGCACGGTGGAAGACGCCTTCGATACCGCGCGTAAGCGCATCATGCAGCGCTCCTGGCTGGTCAGCGTGGTGATCCTGCTGGTGCTCGGCGCCGTCGGCGTGATGCTCTGGGTCGGCGGCATGGACGTGATCGCCGGACGCATCAGCCCCGGTGACCTGGCGGCTTTCGTGTTCTACAGCCTGATTGTCGGCATGGCCTTCGGCACCCTCAGTGAAGTGATCGGCGAATTGCAGCGCGCGGCCGGTGCCGCCGAGCGCATCGCCGAGCTGTTGCGCGCGCGCAGTGAAATCCACGCGCCGGCCAGCGACTTGCTGCGCCTGCCCGAACGTATCGTCGGCAGCATCGACCTGCAGGGCGTGCGATTTGCCTATCCCTCGCGCCCGGAGCAGTGGGCCATTGACGATATCGACCTGCGCGTGGAGCCGGGCGAGACCCTGGCGCTGGTCGGCCCGTCGGGCGCCGGCAAGTCCACCCTGTTCGACCTGCTGCTGCGCTTCTACGACCCGCAGCAGGGTCGCATCCTGATCGACGGCCAGCCCATCGCCCAACTCGATCCGGTGGACCTGCGCCGCAGCTTCGCGCTGGTGTCGCAGAACCCGGCGCTGTTCTTCGGCACGGTGGAGGAGAACATCCGCTACGGCCGCCCCGGCGCCAGCGATGCGGAAGTCGAGGCCGCCGCCCGCGCCGCCCATGCCCACGAGTTCATCCTGCGCCTGCCGCAGGGCTACCAGACGCACCTGGGCGAGAGCGGCATGGGGTTGTCCGGTGGCCAGCGCCAACGACTGGCGATCGCCCGTGCGCTGCTGGTGGATGCGCCTATCCTGTTGCTCGACGAAGCCACCAGCGCGCTGGATGCCGAGAGCGAACACTTGATCCAGCAGGCGCTACCGGGGCTGATGCGTGACCGCACCACCCTGGTGATCGCCCATCGCCTGGCCACGGTACTCAATGCCGACCGCATCGCGGTGATCGAGCATGGTCGCCTGGTGGCGCTGGGGCGGCACGCCGAACTGGTGGTCAGCAGTCCCTTGTATGCACGCCTGTCCGAGCTCCAGTTCGGCCAGGCGGAACAGAATCTGTAGGAGCGAGCTTGCTCGCGAACCGTCTGATACCGGAGCCGACGGTGTGAGTTCGCGAGCAAGCTCGCTCCTACAATCCTGCGGCGTTCGGCGGCTGAAGGCGCATCCTGGCGCCAATGCGCGTAGAATGCCCGCCCCGTTCACGAGGTAAGCGTCATGGCAGTTATAGGTCGGTTCAATTCGTTGCAGGTGGCCAAGCACACCGATTTCGGTCTCTACCTGGATGGCGAGAGCCACGGCGAAATCCTGCTGCCCAAGCGCTACGTGCCGAAGAACGAACCCACCGAAGTGGGTGACTGGCTCAACGTGTTCATCTACCTGGACAGCGAAGACCGCCTGATCGCCACCACCCAGAAGCCCAAGGTGCAGGTCGGCGGCTTCGCCAGCCTGAAGGTGGTGGAGGTCAATCGCATCGGTCTGTTCCTCGACTGGGGGCTGCCCAAGGACCTGCTGCTGCCGCACTCGGAAGAGAAACGCCCGCTGCAGGTCGGCGATTACTGCGTGGTCTACGTCTACCTCGACGAGCGCAGCCGCCGCATCACCGCCACCGCGCGTCTGGACCGCTACCTGGACAACACCCCGGCGAATTACAAGGCCGGCCAGGAAGTCGACCTGCTGGTCGTCGAACGCACCGACCTGGGCTACAAGGCGATCATCGAAGGCAAGCACTGGGGGCTGATCCACAAGAACGAAGCGTTCAAGTTCCTGCGTGGCGGCCTGCGTGAGAAGGGCTACATCAAGGAAATGCGCGCCGACGGCAAGATCAGCCTGAGCCTGCAACCGGCCGGCGCGGGGCTCTCTGATGCCCTGAGCGAGAAGATCCTCCAGGCTCTGCGCGATGCCGGCGGCACGCTGGCGATCAGCGACAAGAGTCCGCCGGAGCTGATCGCGCAGCAGTTCGGCGTCAGCAAGGGCAACTTCAAGAAGGCCATCGGCGGCCTGTTCAAGCAGGGCCTGATCGTCATTCACGACGACCGTATCGAACTGGCCTGAGGCTAGCCGCGACCGCGGACGATGGACTCGGCCACCGCGCAACGAGGCTCGGCCGGGGCCAGTGAACCCATGCGTTGCAGGTCCACCGGTGTGCCTGGCTCGGCCTTCAGCTGGCGACGCAGGTCGTCGAATACCCGGTCATGTTCCTTGCGAAAGCGCAGTACCGGCCCGCGGCACGCCCGCAGGCCGTGGCGCCGCAGGATGCGCGTGGCGCTGCCGGCGAAATTGAAGGCGAGATCGCCGGGCAGGTCGAAGCCGTCCTTGAATGGTTGGCCGTCGATTTCCCCCTCCAGTTCGAACTTCACCAGCGCATCGCGGCTAGCGGCGTTCTCCACGCTGTAGCTCAGGCGGATGCGGTATTGCTGGCGGTCGAGGCCGGCAGTCGAGTGGACGGTGACCTGAGCCGGGGTAGCCATTGCTCCTCCTCGAGGCAAGTAGCTTGAAGGGTAGATGGACCGTAGCGGGCGGCAGGAGATACAGCCAGGTGATACGGGGAAAGTCCGCGCATCGATCTGCCGATGCAGGTCGCAGAACGGCTCGTTGAGCGTTCAGTAGGAAGTTTCAGACGCTCGCGCGGGGTGATGCATGACATGAGTCAACGCCCGGCGCGCCGCTGGCGGGGCGAGTGACAGGCACGCAACGCACCTGCCGCTGACTGGAGTCACGGATGGGAGAGCTGGCGGCGCTGATCGTGCAGAGGCGCCGCTACATCATGTGGCGGAAGCGATTCCAGGCCTGCTCGATGGACAGCCACCAGGCCGGCATGGCGCTGCCGAAGCCGGCGATTTCCAGGCGCGGGTGATGGCGCACCACCATGTCCAGCACCGGTTCCTGCTCGGGCTTCACGTCGACGAAGAACACGTGGCGGCCTTCCTGCAGGTTGTCCTGGAAGCGGCGCACGTCGCCGCTGGGGCGCTGCAGACCGAAGAAGCTGCTTTCCCACAGACTGAAGCCCAGCAGTACCGCGGCAAGGAACACCACGGGAATCCAGCCGGCCGCCGTTTGCGTCCAGCCGCTCAGGTAGCCGACCACCAGTACCAGCACCGCCAGCGCGGCGCCGATCATCAGGCCGATCTTGCCCCAGTGCACCACGTCCTTCTTCATCATCGAGGGCACTTCGTGGAGACGGTGTTCTTCCATCTCCGCATCGCTGTCGCTGAGCACGTGCATCTGTTCGATGCCGATGCCGCTTTCGGAAAGCTCCTGCTCGACCTGTTCCAGGTCGTCCAGGTTGTCGCTGATGTAGTAATGCCTGTTCATGACGAACCTCCCGCCCCCGGAATGAAAGCGCCCCCAGGGTTCGACCGCCATCTACCGTGAAATTCGGCAAATATCCGTCGTTCGATGGTTGTCGTCGTCGATCAGTCTATCACTGCGGTGCTGCGGCTTCCGGGGCGCTGCCCGGCGGTCGCGGGCTTGCCAGACCGGTTGCAGGGGCCGAGGATGCAGCTCTCATTGGAAGCATGCCGCTTTCACACAACGGCGAACGAGGCCGAGATGATCCGCGAAATTCTCAAGATGGGCGACGAGCGCCTGCTGCGCATTGCCCCGCCAGTGCCCGAGTCGATGATCGGCAGCAACGAGTTGCAGGAGCTGATCGACGACATGTTCGAGACCATGCACCACGTTGGCGGCGTCGGCCTGGCTGCGCCGCAGATCGGCGTCGACCTGCAACTGGTGATATTCGGCTTCGAGCGTAGCGAGCGCTACCCGGATGCGCCGGCGGTTCCGCCGACCATCCTGCTCAACCCGGTGATCACGCCCATAGGTGACGAGTTGGAGGAGGGCTGGGAAGGCTGCCTGTCGGTGCCGGGCCTGCGCGGCGCGGTGAATCGTTATCAGAGCATCCGCTACCAGGGCGTCGATCCGCAGGGCCAGCCTATCGACCGTACCGTGGAAGGCTTCCATGCGCGGGTGGTGCAGCACGAGTGCGATCACCTGATCGGCCGCCTGTACCCGTCGCGCATCACTGATTTCAGCAAGTTCGGTTTTACCGAAGTGCTGTTCCCGGGGCTCGATCCGAGCGCGGACGACTGACAGCAACCCGAGCCGTTCTCTGTAGGAGCGAGCTTGCTCGCGAACCCGCCGGGCTGTGGAACTGCCGGCGAACTTATTCGCGAGCAAGCTCGCTCCTACAGCAGGTGATGGTGCCGTGCGCGTTTGCAGGAGCGGGCTTCTTCCTGAGAAGAGGGCGGCGTCGCCGTTAATCTTCCTGGTCGAGTTGGTAGCGCGTCGGCACCAGGCTCTCCTTGATCTTGCGCAGGTGTGGCTGGAAGTCCACGCCACGGCGCAGGGTCACGCCGGTGGCGAGCACGTCGAGTACGGTGAGCTGAATGATCCGCGAGGTCATCGGCATGTAGATGTCGGTGTCTTCGGGCAGCGGTATGTCCAGGCTCAGCGTGCTGGCGCGGGCCAGCGGCGAGTCGGCGGCAGTCAGGCCGAGCACCGAGGCGCCGTTCTGCCGCGCCAGGTGCGCCACGTCCACCAGCTCGCGGGTGCGCCCGGTATAGGAAATCACCACGAACAGGTCGCCGGTGTGCGCCACCGAGGCGATCATCCGCTGCATCAGTACGTCGCTTTGCGCCGACACGGCGAGATTGAAGCGGAAGAACTTGTGCTGCGCGTCGAGCGCTACCGAGCTGGAGGCGCCGAGGCCGAAAAAGTGGATTTGCCGGGCCTGGATCAGCAGGTCGACGGCACGGTCGATCACCTTCGGGTCGAGCTGCTTGTGGGCGCT
Source organism: Pseudomonas sp. NY15435 (assembly GCF_048068295.1). Classification (NCBI taxonomy): domain Bacteria; kingdom Pseudomonadati; phylum Pseudomonadota; class Gammaproteobacteria; order Pseudomonadales; family Pseudomonadaceae; genus Pseudomonas; species Pseudomonas sp. NY15435. The sequence continues at coordinate 150,600 of NZ_JBLUQA010000003.1, read as the reverse complement.
GTCCAGCGAGGCGATGGTGCTGCTGAAAATTTTCCGGGTGTAGGCCTCGGGGCCGTCGTCGGCGGCCACCGCCTGGGTCACGAAGGCCGCACCGCTGGCCAGGCTCTGCGCCAGCTGAATCTTCAGTTCCGGATAGCCGCTCATGCCGAAGGAGCGGCAGAAACGGTTCACCGTCGGCTCGCTGACGCTGGATGCCTGGGCCAGCGCGGCGATGCTGAAGCGCGTGGCCTGCTGCGGATCGCGCAGGATCACCTCGGCGACCTTGCGCTCGGCCTTGTTCAGCTCTTCCAGACGGCTCTGGATCTGCTCCAGCAGGTTTTTCATCCGTGCTCCTTGGGCAATCGACGGTTGACCGGTTGGTTACGGTCAGCGGCGCTATCCTAACGTCAGGCCGGCAGGCGACCAACAGCGGCGCGAAACGGCAAAAATATGTTGTTTAATTACTACATATTTGCCTTAATGTTGGCGTGGAAGGCTAACTATCGTTCAAAATTTGGTTGGTAACAACAAATGCCTGAAGTCCGCGTTCTGCCCTGCACCCTCGCGCTGTTCGGCGCCCTGGGTGATCTCGCCCTGCGCAAGCTGCTGCCGGCGCTCTATCAGCTCGACCGTGAAGACCTGCTGCACCGCGATACCCGCATTCTCGCCCTGGCACGCGATGACGGCGCCACCGAGGCTCCGCTGGCGACCATCGAGCGCCGCCTGCGTCAGGCCGTACCGGCGAAGGAGTGGGACGAGGCCGTGTGGTCCCGCTTCCAGGCGCGCCTGCATCACCTGAGCATGGATTTCCTCGACGCCGGCTCCTACCAGGTGCTGGCCGAACTGGTGGGTGACGAGAAAACCCTGGTCGCCTATTTCGCCACCGCCGCCTCGGTATTCGGCGGCATCTGCGAGAACCTTGCTGCTGCCGGCCTCGCCGAGCGCACGCGGGTGGTCCTGGAAAAACCCATCGGCCACGACCTCGAATCATCCCGCGCGGTGAACGATGCGGTGGCGCGCTTCTTCCCGGAAAACCGCATCTACCGGATCGACCATTACCTGGGCAAGGAGACGGTGCAGAACCTCATCGCGCTGCGCTTCGCCAACAGCCTGTTCGAGACCCAGTGGAACCAGAATCACATCTCCCACGTGGAGATCACCGTGGCCGAGAAGGTCGGCATCGAAGGCCGCTGGGGTTACTTCGACAAGGCCGGCCAACTGCGCGACATGGTGCAGAACCACCTGTTGCAACTGCTCTGCCTGATCGCCATGGACCCGCCGGCGGACCTTACCGCCGACAGCATCCGCGACGAGAAGGTGAAGGTGCTGCGCGCGCTGGAGCCCATTGCTCCCGAACAGTTGGCGACCCGCGTAGTGCGTGGCCAGTACACCGCCGGCTACATCGATGGCAAGGCCGTGCCGGGCTACCTCGCCGAGGAAAACGCCAACCCCAACAGTGATGCCGAGACTTTCGTCGCCCTGCGCGTGGATATCCGCAACTGGCGCTGGTCCGGCGTGCCGTTCTACCTGCGTACCGGCAAGCGCATGCCGCAGAAGCATTCGCAGATCGTCATCCACTTCAAGGAACCGCCGCACTACATCTTTGCTCCGGAGCAGCGCTCGCTGATCAGCAACCGGCTGATCATCCGCCTGCAACCGGATGAGGGTATTTCCCTGCAGGTGATGACCAAGGACCAGGGGCTGGGCAAGGGCATGCAACTGCGCACCGGCCCGCTGCAGCTGAATTTCTCCGAAACCTTCCAGACCGCCCGGACGCCGGATGCCTACGAGCGACTGTTGCTGGAAGTCACGCAAGGCAACCAGAACCTGTTCGTCCGCAAGGATGAGATCGAGGCCGCCTGGAAGTGGTGTGACGGCCTGATCGACGGCTGGGGGCGCCTGGGCGAGGAGCCCAAGCCCTATCCGGCCGGAAGCTGGGGCCCGCAGGCCTCGGTTGCCCTGATCGCACGCGACGGGAGGGACTGGTATGGCGATCTTTGAACCGACTCTGAAAGAAGGCATGGCCTGGAAGACCTGGAACAACGCCGCCGAGCAGTCTCGCGGCCTGGCCGAAGCGGTAGCCGATGGCCTGCGCGAGGCATTGATCGAGCGTGGGCGCGCGTTGCTGGTGGTGTCCGGTGGACGCAGCCCGGTGGCCTTCCTCGAGGCCCTGAGCGGTGCGGTGCTGGATTGGTCAAAAGTGGCCGTCAGCCTCGCCGACGAACGCTGGGTGCCCGAGTCTCACCCGGACAGCAATGCCGGCCTCCTGCGTCGCCACCTGTTCAAGGGGGCAGCGGCCAAGGCGCAGTTCATTGGCATCTACCAACCGGCAGCCAGCCTGGAAGAGGCGGCCGACAAGGCCGACCGCTACCTGCACGAGCTGATGCTGCCAATCGACGTACTGGTGCTGGGCATGGGCGATGACGGCCACACGGCCTCTCTGTTCCCCGGCAGCACCAACCTGGTCGAGGCGCTCGACCCTGACGGCACGCGCCGTTGCCTGCCGATGTGGGCGCCGACCGTGCCGCACCAGCGCCTGACCCTGACCCGCGCGGTGCTGCAGGGCGCACGGGTGCAGATCCTGGCCATCCAGGGCGAGTCCAAGTTGGCCACTCTGAGCCAGGCGCTGAGCGACAACGATGACCAGCGCATGCCGATCAATGCATTCCTGCGTTCACCACTTTCGATCCATTGGTGCCCCTGAGGCACGGAGTTACCGCAATGTCTGAACAACACATCCAGCAGATCGATGCCCTGGCGCAGCGTGCACGCATCCTGCCGGTGATCACCATCGACCGCGAGGCGGACATCCTGCCCATGGCGGATGCTCTGGCAGCCGGTGGCATCACCGTTCTGGAAGTGACCTTGCGGACCTCGCTGGGCCTCACGGCCATTCACCAGTTGAGCGAGCAGCGCCCGGAGCTGATCGTCGGCGCCGGTACCGTGCTCGATTCTGAGACCTTCCGCCAGGCGGAAGAGGCGGGGGCCAAGTTCATCGTCACGCCCGGCTGCACCGAGGAACTGCTGCAGCATGCCGTGACGCGCCCTGTGCCGCTGCTACCGGGCGTGGCCACCGCGTCGGAAATCATGGCCGCTTATCGCCATGGCCTGCGTCGCTTCAAGCTGTTCCCGGCGAAGGTCGCCGGCGGCGTGGAAGCGCTCAAGGCTTTCGGCGGGCCGTTCCCGGACATCCGTTTCTGCCCCACCGGCGGCGTCGGCCCGGACAACCTCAACGACTACTACCGGCTGGCCAACGTGATGTGCGTGGGCGGCAGCTGGATGCTGCCCAAGGCTGCCATCGACAGCAGCGACTGGGCTGCGGTCGAGCGCCTGAGCCGCGAGGCGCTGGCGCTTCTGGATACACACTGAGCTGTCCTGGATTTGGACGTGCCCGGCCTTGAGCCGGGCTTTTTTATGGGCGCTTCTGCTACTGGGCAGTGTTGCCGTGAGGGTTCGCGAGCAAGTTCGCTCCTACAGAAAAGCGAGCCCGGCGCAGGACTGCTCCCTGTAGGAGCGAGCTTGCTCGCGAACAAACCCGACGCGGGGCTGTTCGCGAAAGGACCGGGCGTGACTCCCGATTTTGCCAGGGCGGATTCAATCCACCCCGACGAACCCGCCTGTCTGGTGCCGCCACAACCGCGCATAGAGCCCACCATGGGCCAGCAACTCCGCATGGCTACCGCTCTCGACCACGCGGCCATGCTCCAGTACCACCAGGCGATCCATGCGCGCGATGGTGGAAAGGCGGTGAGCGATGGCGATCACTGTCTTGCCCTGCATCAGGGTTTCCAGGCTTTCCTGGATCGCCGCTTCCACTTCCGAGTCCAGCGCCGAAGTGGCTTCGTCGAGGATAAGGATCGGCGCATCCTTGAGTAGCACGCGGGTAATCGCAATGCGCTGGCGCTGGCCGCCGGAGAGTTTCACGCCGCGCTCACCGACGTGGGCGTCGAGGCCGAAGCGGCCCTCGGCGTCGCTCAACTGCGGAATGAACTCCGAGGCGCGCGCCTTCTGGATTGCATCCTGCAACTCCGCCTCGCTGGCGTCCGGGCGGCCGTAGAGCAGGTTGTCGCGGATCGAACGGTGCAGCAGGGAGGTGTCCTGGGTGACCATGCCGATCTGCGCGCGCAGGCTTTCCTGGGTCACGTGGGCAATGTCCTGGTTGTCGATCAGGATGCGCCCGCCCTCCAGGTCGTACAGGCGCAGCAGCAGGTTCACCAGCGTGGACTTGCCGGCGCCGGACGGTCCGACCAGGCCGATCTTCTCGCCGGGGCGCACGGTCAGGTCCAGCCCGCTGATCAGGCCGCCGCCCTTGCCGTAGCTGAAGTCCACCTGGTCGAAGCGCACTTCGCCACGGCTCACCAGCAGCGGTTTGGCGTCAGGGGCATCGACGACCTGGCGGGGCAGGGCGATGGTCTGCATGCCGTCCTGTACCTGGCCGACGTTCTCGAAGATGCCGCCGACCACCCACATGATCCAGCCGGACATGTTGTTGATGCGGATGACCAGGCCGGTAGCCAGGGCGATGGCGCCGACCGAGATCAGCGACTGGGTCCACAGCCACAGGGCAAGACCGGTGGTGCCGGCGATCAGCAGGCCGTTGAAGACGGTAATGGTAACGTCCATCGAGGTCACCACGCGGCCGGCGCTTTGGGCCTTGCGAGTCTGGTCGTCGATGGCTTCGCGGGCGTAGTCCTCTTCCTGCCGCGTGTGGGCGAACAGCTTGAGGGTCGTGATGTTGGTGTAGCCGTCGACGATGCGGCCCATGAGCTTGGAGCGCGAGTCGGAGGCGACAACGGAACGGTGCTTCACCTGCGGGATGAAGTAGCCCAGCGCGCCAACGTAGCCGATCACCCAGAGGATCAGCGGGATCATCAGGCGCCAGTCGGCTTCGGCGAACAGCACCAGGGCGCTGACGGTGTAGATCACCACGTGCCAGATGGCGTCTACCACCTGCACGGCGGAGTCGCGCAGGGAGTTGCCGGTCTGCATGATGCGCTGGGCGATGCGCCCGGCGAAGTCGTTCTGGAAGAAGCCCAGGCTCTGCTTGAGCACGTAGCGATGGTTCTGCCAGCGGATCAGGTTGGTCATGCTGGGGTTGATGCTCTGGTGCACCAGCATGTCGTGCAGGCCGTTGAACACCGGGCGCAGGATCAGCGCGACGGCGGCCATCCAGATCAGCTCGCGGCCGTGCACGCTGAAGAAGTCGGCGGGGGCGGTGCCCTGGGCGAGGTCGACGATGCGCCCCAGGTAGCTGAACAGCGCGACTTCGATCAGCGCGACGATCAGCCCGACGAACAGCAGGGCGAGGAATACCGGCCAGACCTGGCGCAGGTAGTAGACGTAGAAGCGAACGACGTCGGAGGGCGGCATGCGCTCGGGGACGTCGCGGAAGGGATCAATCAGACGCTCGAAACGACGGTAAAGCATGATGGGTCTCGGGTTGTGTCGGCGAGCCCGTCCTGGGCCCGCCTTGAATGGCCTCCGTCAGCCGTGGTTGCGCGCAATCACAGACGCTTGGCGGAGAGGATGACCACCGGGGTGGTCGGTACGTCCTGGAACATGCCGCGGTTGCCGGTCTTCACGCCGGCGATCTGGTCGACCACGCCCATGCCGCGCACGACCTTGCCGAACACCGCGTAGCCGAAGTCACGGGCGCCGTGGTTGAGGAAGTCGTTGCCGGTCAGGTTGATGAAGAACTGGCTGGTGGCGGAGTTCACGTCACTGGTGCGTGCCATGGCCAGGGTGCCGCGCTCGTTGAGCAGGCCGTTGTCGGCCTCGTTCTTGATCGGCGCCTGGGTGTCCTTCTCTTTCATGGCTTCGGTGAAGCCGCCGCCCTGGATCATGAAGTTGGGAATGACGCGGTGGAAGATGGTTCCGTTGTAGAAGCCGCTATCGACGTAGGACAGGTAGTTCTTCACGGAAATCGGCGCCTTGTCGGCGTACAGCTCGATTTCGATTTCGCCCGAGGTGGTGGACAGCAGTACATGCGGGTTCTTGCTGTCGGCGGCGAGCGCCGAACCGGCCAGGACCAGGGAGCAGGCAGCGAGCAGGAAGCGTTTGAACAGGGTCATTTGGCGGATGTTTCCTGAAGGTTCTAGGGATGGTCGACCTGCTCGAGGAAGCCGAGCAGGGTGGTATTGAATCTTTCCGGCTGGTCCAGCGGCGTGGCGTGGCGCGAATCCTCGATCACCACCAGGCGCGCGTTGGGCATGCGCCCGACGTAGGCTTGCTTGAGCGAAACCGGGGTGTAGTCGCGGTCGGCGCTGATCACCAGGGTTGGACAGGTTATGCGCGCGAGGCGTTCCTGCACACCCCAGCCGATGATGGCGTGCAGGCTGGAAAGATAGGCGCGTTTGTCGTTCTGCGGCCAGCGCTGCTGGATCTTGCGGCGCAGGTCGCTCTGCTCGGGCTTGGGAAAGAGCATCTTGCCCAGCGCCTTGCCCACTGTATCCAGGCCCAGTACATGGGCGAGAAACAGCCGGCGCGCGACTTCGAGATGCTCGCGCAGGCTGCGCGGTTTCACTTCCGGGGCGCTGTTGACGATGGTCAGGCTGTTCAGCCGTTCCGGCCAGCGCGTGGCCAGTTCGAAGCCGATCATGCCGCCCATGCTGATGCCTACCAGGTGCACGCGGCCCAGGCTCAGGTGGTCGAGCAGGGCGACCACGTCCTCGGCAAAGGCAGCGATGCTGTAGCGCTGGCGGGGTTTGTCCGACTGGCCGTGGCCGCGTACATCGAGGGCGATTACCCGATGGTGCTTCTCCAGCTCCGGCACCTGATACTCCCAGTCGCGGGTGCTGGAGCCGAGCCCGTGCACCAGCAAAACCGGTGTGCCGAATCCGCTTTCCTCATAGTGCAGGCGATGACCGGCGTGGTCGAAGAACGGCATGACGGGCTCCTTTTCCGTACGGCCTTTATTCAGGCCGGGCTTTCCGGGGCGGCGAAATGGGCGTCGAGGGGCACGTTGGCAAAGGTGGTCAGCAACTCCACGAGGATCTGCGTGGCCGGGCCCAGGGGCTTTTCCTTGTTCGGGTAAAGATAGAAGCGGCTCTCGCGCACGCCGCCCTGTTTCATCGGCAGCGGCTTGAGCTGCCCGTCGCGCAATTCGCGCTCGATCATGTGCCGCGGCAGCCAGGCGAAGCCCAGGCCATTGCTGACGAAGGTGGCGGCGGTGGCCAGGCTGCCCACTGTCCAGCGCTGCTCGGCACCGAGCCAGCCGACATCGCGCGGCTGCAGGCGGCCGGAGTCGCGGATCACTACCTGCATCTGGGTTTCCAGATCCTGGTGGGTGACCTCACGCTGCAAGCGATGCAGCGGATGATCGGGATGGGCGACCGCGACGAAGTCGACGATGGAGAGATCGGCGCCGAGGTGGCCGGGGATGTTCAGGCCGCTGATGGCAAGATCGGCATGACCTTGCACTAGGGCTTCCTCCACGCCCGACAGCACCTCTTCGCGCAGCAGTACGCGGCAACCACGGCTCTGCGGCATGAAGGCGGAGAGGGCACGGACCAGGCGCACGGTCGGGTAAGCGGCATCGACCACCAGGCGCACTTCCGGCTCCCAGCCCTGCTCCATGTGATGGGCCAGTTCTTCGAGCTGGCCGGCGGATTTCACCAGTTGCCGCGAGCGCCGCAGCAGCACTTCGCCGGCCTCTGTGAGCACGGCCTTGCGCCCGTCGATGCGCAGCAGCGGCACGCCGAGCTGCTCTTGCATGCGCGCCACGGTATAGCTGATCGACGACTGCGAACGGTGCAGGGCTTCCGCCGCCTGGGCGAAGCCACCGTGATCGACCACGGCCTGCAGGGTTCTCCACTGATCCAGGGTAACGCGGGGCGCTTTCATCCTCGCTTCCTCTTGTCTAATCTGGCGGTCCGCAGAAGACCAACAAGAGACCGCCATGAAAAAAATCTGTTGTGCCGTTCTGGCACTGTTGCCGCTGACCGCCCTGGCCTATCCCATCGAAGTGCAGAAGAGCCTCAATGGTGCCGAGCTGGATGTCGAGACCCAGGACATAGGCGACCAGATGGGCGCGATCATCCTGCGCAACGTCGGGCAGCAGTCGGTGACCTGCACTGCAGTCTTCGTCAACGGGCCCGAGACGCCCCATGTACGCAAGGCCAGCATCGCGCCGGGCAAGGAAGCCAACCTGACTTCCAGCTTCAGTCGTGCGGTGATCAAGCTGCGGATCAAATTGACCTGTAACCCGTCCTGACACTTCTGCCGGACAAGATTAGAAGCTGCTCCGAAAGAAATCAATTTATTCGATAATTAGAAGCGAGTATTTACGCTTTTTTATCGATTTGTTCATATTTAGGATGGCCTCCATCGACACATTCAACGACCGATGGAGGTCCAGTCCATGTCCCGCGTTCTGGTTATCGAGAGCAGTGCCCGTCAGGATGGTTCCGTTTCCCGCCAGCTGACCCGCGATTTCATCGCCCAGTGGCAGGCCGCTCACCCGGCTGACGATATCCAGGTCCGTGATCTGGCCCTCGAGCAGGTGCCACACCTGGACGCCAATCTGCTGGGCGGCTGGATGAAGCCGGCGCAGGAGCACAGCGAAGTCGAACGTGCCGCACTGGAACGCTCCAATCAACTGACTGCCGAGCTGCAAGCCGCCGATGTGTTGGTGCTGGCCGCGCCGATGTACAACTTCGCCATCCCCAGCACCCTGAAATCCTGGCTGGACCACGTGCTGCGCGCCGGTGTCACCTTCAAGTACACCGAGACCGGCCCCCAGGGCCTGCTTACCGGCAAGCGCGCCTTCGTCCTGACCAGCCGCGGTGGCATCTATGCCGGCGGTGCGCTGGATCACCAGGAACCCTACCTGCGCCAGGCGCTGGGCTTCGTCGGCATTCACGACGTGACCTTCATCCACGCCGAGGGCCTGAACATGGGCGGTGAGTTCGCCGAGAAGGGCCTGGCCAAGGCCAAGGCGCAGCTTGCCGCCATCGCCTGATCCGTTTCCTGTTTGCGCGTCCTCCCGCTCCTGGACGCGACCGTGGCTGATCTCCTCTGCCGGAGATCGGCCATTTTTTATTTGCCAACTACTTGACCGGATGAAAACACATCCTTCCCGTTCGGGCTGTTCAAAGCATGACCAGCATGCTAAAAGAACCTAGAGCTGATCTAGCCGCTTGAAAAAGAAGGGAAAACCATGACCAAGTCGGAGTTGATCGAGAGAATCGTCACCCATCAGGGGCAGCTTTCCGCAAAGGATGTGGAGCTGGCGATCAAGACCATGCTTGAGCAAATGTCCCAGGCTCTGGCCACTGGGGATCGCATCGAAATCCGGGGTTTCGGTAGCTTCTCGCTGCATTACCGTGCGCCGCGCACCGGCCGCAATCCGAAGACCGGCGAGTCCGTGCGCCTGGACGGCAAGTTCGTCCCGCACTTCAAGCCCGGCAAGGAGCTGCGCGACCGCGTCAATGAACCCGAGTGACCCCGGGGTATCCGTCTTCAAGAAGGAGTGTCCATGCTTCGGGCAAAGCGTTTCCTGCTGATTCTGGCGTTGGTCGTTCTGGCCGCCGTCGTCGTGGTTTTCGTCCTGGAAAACCTGCAATCGACCCAACTGACTTTCCTTGGCTGGCAGTCGCCGCAGTGGCCGCTGGTGGTCTTCATTTCCCTGGCCTTCATCCTGGGTGGCGTGATCGGCCTGCTGCTGAGCATTCCGTTCCGCGCTAAGGCGCACGTCCGCATGACCGGGCTGCGCTCCGAAGTCACTCGTTTCCGTAAGGAGAATGACGCGCTGCGTGAAAAGTCGCTGACGGACCATGCCTAGCGTCATCGCCACGCTGTTCTTCTTCTGCGCCCTGGCCATCGGCTGGTGGATGGGGCGTCGCTCCCTTTCCCGAAACCAGCCCGCGTCCGACTCGAACCTCCGGACCCGTGTCCACAGCATGCACAACTTGCTGGAGCGGCATTCTGACGACGCGCTGGAGAGCCTGTCCCAGGGCCTAGTCGTCAGCCCGGAGACTCTTGAAAGCCACCTGCACGTCGGCAATCTATTCCGCCGACGCGGCGATATCGAAAAAGCCATCCATATCCACCAGGACCTGCTGGGCCGCGCTGGCGAGGATGGTTCGCTGGTTGCACAGGTGCGTCTGGAGCTGGCGCGCGATTACATCGCTGGCGGCCTGCTCGGCAGCGCCGAAGAGTTGCTGGACGAGTTGACGCAGCAGCGCGACGAGCCCATCTCCCTCGAGGCGCTGGATGAGCAGCGGCTGATCTGCGAGCGCGAGAAGAACTGGTCGCGAGCCGTCGAGCTGGCGGCCCGGTTGGTGCCGAACCGCCCCGAATTGAGCGCCGCCTGGGCCAACTATTACTGCGAGCTGGCCCAGGAAAAAGGCAAGACCGGGGATCGCAGCGCCATGCAGGAGCTGCTGCGTGAGGCCCGTCGTGTCGACAGGCGCTGCGTGCGTGCGCTGCTGATGCGGCTGGACTGCGAGCTGTGGCGCAAGGATCAGGTTGCGGCGGTCGCCACCATTGGCGAGCTGGCCAGCGATGCCAAGGCTTTTCTGGGCGAGATCGTGCCGCTGCTGCGACGTCATGATGGCCTCGCCCGGCCGGAGCTACTGGCCTGCTTGCGTGAGTTGGCCATGGGCGAAGAGGTGCCTCCGGCGATCCTCGCGCTGCTGGCCGAGAGCGAGCCGGCGGAAGGGGCGACCACCTGGCGGCACAGCCTGCTGGAGCGGGTGGAGCGCCATCCTTCCTGGCAGGGTGTCGGCGAGTACCTTGAGGTGGTCGGCAGCGATCGCGAAAAAGACTCGGCTGCCGGAAAAATCGCTCCAATAATCATCGGTTTGTATAAGACAATGCCGCGCTATCGATGCGGCAAGTGTGGATTCGCCGGCCGCGAGCTTCATTGGCAATGCCCCAGTTGCCACGCTTGGAATGCCCTGCGGCCGGTCATCTCGCCGCTCTGACACGTTCGCTCATACATGGAAGACGCCGTAGGCGTCAGGTTCGGCAGGTACTGGATTGAAGGTTCTACTCACGGGCGCGACTGGATTTGTCGGCCGAGGCGTGCTGGCGCGCTTGCGTCAGGAAGACGATGTGCAGGTGCGTGTCTCCCAGCGCGGCATCGCGGCGCAATGGCCCGATGGCGTCGAAGTGGCGCAGATCGATGGGCTGAGCGTGGCGCAATCCTGGGCGCAGGCCTTGCGCGGAGTCGATGTGGTGATCCATTGCGCTGGGCGCGTCCACGTCATGGATGAGCGGGCGGCCGATCCGCTCGCCGAGTTTCGCTCCGTCAATGTCGAGGCGACCCGGCATCTGGCGCAGGAAGCGGCCGCCGCTGGAGTGAAACGTTTCGTTTTCGTCAGCTCGATCAAGGTCAATGGCGAGGAAACCGCGCCGGGCCTTCCCTTCACTGCCGATGCGGCTCCGCAACCGCAGGACCCTTACGGGCAGTCCAAGCTCGAAGCTGAGCAAGCCCTGTTCGCGGTTGCCGCGCAGACCGGATTGGAAGTGGTCGTGGTACGCCCGCCGCTGGTCTATGGACCGGGCGTGAAGGCCAACTTCGCCAGCCTGATGCGTGCCTTGCAGCGTCGCCTGCCGTTGCCCTTCGGGGCCATCGATAATCGTCGCAGCCTGGTGGCTCGGGACAATCTGGTCGACTTGCTGCTGCTTTGTGCCCAGCATCCGGCGGCGGCAGGGCAGGTATTCCTGGTGAGTGATGGCGAGGATCTGTCCACGGCGCAGTTGTGTCGCGGTCTGAGCAAGGCGCTGGGGGTTCGCCCGCGCCTGCTGCCGGTTCCGTCAGGGCTGTTGCATCTGCTGGGGCTGCTGACCGGGCGGAGCCAACAGGTCCGGCGCCTGCTGGGATCGCTGCAGGTGGATATTTCCGCGACGCGCCGTCAGTTGGGCTGGATTCCGCCGGTCAGCGTCGAGCAGGCGCTGCAGGAAGCGGCCAAGGAATTCAGTCAGGAGCAGAAACGATGAGCATGGTATTGCTGCTGGTTGCGGTGTTCGTCGCGTCCTGGACCATGACTGCCGGCGTGCGCCGCTATGCACTGGCGCGCAGCATCATGGACATTCCGAACGCCCGCAGTTCGCACCAGATTCCCACGCCGCGCGGCGGCGGTGTCGCGATTGTCCTGGGATTCCTCGGCTGCCTGCCGTTGGCTGGCCTGCTCGGCGCAGTGGATGGGCGCAGTCTGTTGGCCCTGCTGCCAGCAGGTGCCCTGATCGCGGCCATTGGCTTCCTCGATGATCATCGCCATATTCCCGCACGCTGGCGTCTGCTCGGGCATTTTGTCGCCGCGCTCTGGCTGCTGTGCTGGCTGGGTGGAGTACCTCCGCTCCCGATGCCCTGGGGGATGCTGGATCTGGGCCTGCTGGGGGATTTCCTGGGGCTGGTGTTCCTGGTCTGGCTGCTCAACCTCTACAACTTCATGGACGGTATCGACGGGATCGCCGGTCTGGAAGCCATCAGCGTCTGCCTGGGTGGCGCCCTTTGCGGATGGGCAGTCGGAACATCGCAATTGGCCTGGCTGCCTTTGATCCTGGGCCTGGCGGCGGCAGGATTCCTGGTCTGGAATTTCCCTCCAGCGCGCATTTTCATGGGGGATGCGGGCAGCGGTTTCCTCGGGCTGATCCTTGGGGGGCTGGCATTGCAGGCGGGGTCGGTGGCGTCGCCACTGATCTGGAGCTGGCTGATCCTGCTTGGTGTGTTCATCGTGGACGCCACCTTCACCCTGATTCGTCGCCTGATACGCGGCGAGCGCGTCTACGAGGCGCATCGCAGCCATGCCTACCAGCGCGCGTCACGGCGTTACGGCAGCCACCTGCGGGTATCGCTGGCGGTGACCGCCATCAATGTGCTGTGGCTCATGCCGCTGGCATTGCTGGTGGCGCTGGGGCAAGTTTCGGGTTTGCTGGCGCTCATTGTGGCCTATGCTCCTTTGGTGCTTGTCGTAGCTCATCAGGGCGCAGGTCGTCCGGATGAACAGGATGTGAGCTGAACTCCGCCGGATTTGGTGGTCAATGTAGCGGGTGGACGATTTCCTCCGCTCGGGATTAAGGACAAGCGCTGATGCTCCGAGAACGCCTACTGAGGCTTCCGAGACGACATAAACGGTTACTGCAGGTCACCACCGATATCTTCCTCGTGTGGTTCGCGCTGTGGTTGGCGTTCATCGTGCGGTTGGGCACGGACGATCTGGAGTATCCCTTCCGCGTGCACGGCTGGCTGTTCGTGGCAGCACCGGCTGTGGCCATTCCGCTGTTCATCCGCTTCGGCATGTACCGAGCGGTCATGCGTTATCTCGGCAATGACGCGCTGATTGCCATCTGGAAAGCGGTCACGATCTCGGCTTTGCTGCTTTCGCTGGTGGTCTACTGGAACCGCTCGGTGACGGAGGCGGTACCGCGCTCGCTGGTGCTGAACTACTGGTGGTTGAGCCTGCTGATGATTGGTGGCCTGCGCTTGGCCATGCGGCAGTACTTCATGGGTGACTGGTACAGCACGGTACAAGCCGTTCCTTTTCTCAAGCAGCAGGATGGCCTGCCGAAAGTCGCCGTCTACGGTGCGGGTTCTGCCGGCAACCAACTGGTTGCCGCCTTGCGCCTCGGTCGCGCGATGCGCCCGGTGGCGTTCATTGACGACGACGACGAGATCGCCAACCGCGTCATTGCGGGGCTGCGCGTCTACAAGCCCAAACATATCCAGCAGATGATCGACGAGACCGGCGTGCAGGAAGTGCTGCTGGCTGTCCCTTCTGCAACGCGCGCCCGCCGCCGCGAAATTCTCGGTCTCCTCGAGCCTTATCCGGTCCACGTGCGAAGTGTTCCGGGGTTCATCGAACTGGCCAACGGCCGGGTGCGGGTGGATGACATCCAGGAAGTGGATATCGCCGATCTGCTCGGACGCGACCCGGTTGAGCCGCGCAAGGAGCTGTTCGAGCACTGCATTCGTGGCGAAGTGGTGATGGTCACTGGCGCTGGCGGCTCTATCGGTTCGGAACTCTGCCGGCAGATCCTCGGCTCGGGGCCGACCGTGCTGGTGCTGTTCGAGCACAGCGAATACAACCTCTATCGCGTGCACCAGGAGTTGGAGAATCGCATCAAGCGTGAGTCCCTCGCGGTGCAGTTGGTGCCGATCCTGGGTTCGGTGCGCAGTGCCGAGCGCCTTCTCGACGTCATGCGCACCTGGAAGGTTGCCACCGTCTACCACGCTGCGGCTTACAAGCATGTGCCAATCGTCGAGCACAATATTTCCGAAGGCGTGCTGAACAATGTGATGGGCACCCTGCATACCGCCCAGGTGGCGGTGCGGGCGGGGGTGGAGCACTTCGTGCTGATTTCCACCGACAAGGCGGTGCGGCCGACCAATGTCATGGGCAGCACCAAGCGTCTGGCGGAAATGATCCTGCAGGCCTTGAGCCAGGAGTCGGCGCCGGTGCTGTTCGGCGACAAGTCCGGCGTGCACCAGGTCAACAAGACCCGTTTCACCATGGTTCGCTTCGGCAATGTGCTCGGCTCATCCGGCTCGGTGATCCCGCTGTTCCGTGAGCAGATCAAACGCGGCGGTCCGGTTACCGTGACCCATCCGGGGATCACCCGCTACTTCATGACTATCCCCGAGGCGGCCCAGTTGGTGATTCAGGCCGGTTCCATGGGGCGCGGTGGCGACGTCTTCGTGCTGGACATGGGGCAACCGGTGAAGATTCTCGAGCTCGCCGAGCGGATGATCCACCTGTCCGGCCTGAGTGTTCGCTCCGAGCGTACCCCGCACGGTGACATCTCCATCGAGTTCAGTGGTCTGCGGCCCGGCGAGAAGCTCTACGAAGAGCTGCTGATTGGCGACAACGTCAGCGCCACCGAGCATCCGATGATCATGAAGGCCAATGAGGAGCTGATGCACTGGGAGGGCTTCAAGCTGGTGCTGGCAGACCTGCTCATGGCGGTGGACCAGGGTAATTATGCGCGGGTCCGGCAACTGTTGCGGGAAACCGTCAGCGGCTATTGCCCCGAGGGCGAGATCGTCGACCTGATCCACCAGCAGCGACGGATGGAGCCCTGAATCAGGTTCGTAGCAGACGGCGCTGTATTCGTATCTGCGAGCGTTGTCAGTCCTTTCTTTCCGATCTGTCAGCGGCGCCGGAAACTGCCGCTGACTCTCTAAACCGGCGTTTTCAAGGGTATTCCTGGCGATATGTTCTTTCAGGCGGCGCGGCCGCGCCTGCCTAAAAGTCATTCAATAAGGAAACAACCCATGAGTAAGAAGCTGCTTTCCATCGCCAGCGTGTTCCTGATTGCCAGCCTTTCCTTTGCCGGCCTGGCTCAGGCAGCCACAAGCGCCCAGCCCGCCGCCAAGCCGGCGGCCGAAGCGCCGGCTCCCGCCGCCAAGGCGCCTGTTTCCCAGGTGGAGTCGGTGAATATCAACACGGCGTCCATCGAAGAACTGCAGAAGTCGCTGAAGGGCATCGGCAAGGTGAAGGCCCAGGCTATCGTCGACTACCGAACCAGTAATGGTCCGTTCACCAGTGTCGATCAGCTGTTGGAAGTGAAGGGGATTGGCAAGAGCACCCTGGATAAGAACCGCGACAGGATTTCGCTCTGAGCCTTCCTTATGAAATGGAAAAGCCGGTCGTTGGCCGGCTTTTCCGTTCAGGACCTTCATGCGCCCAATAAAAAAGCCCCCGGCATATGCCGAGGGCTTTGAATTTGGCTCCGCGACCTGGACTCGACGGCGTCAGCCGAACGCGCTTCAGCGCGGCCCCGAAGGGGGAATCACCTGGGACGCAGTCCCTGGAGAGAGTCCAGCGGCACTAAGAAAAAGCCCCCGGCATGTGCCGAGGGCTTTGAATATTGGCTCCGCGACCTGGACTCGACGGCGTCAGCCGAACGCGCTTCAGCGCGGCCCCGAAGGGGGAATTACCTGGGACGCAGTCCCTGGAGAGAGTCCAGCGGCACAAAGAAAAAGCCCCCGGCATATGCCGAGGGCTTTGAATTTGGCTCCGCGACCTGGACTCGAACCAGGGACCCAATGATTAACAGTCATTTGCTCTACCGACTGAGCTATCGCGGAACAACGGTGCGTATCTTACTGATTAAAAAGGGGAAGTCAACAATGTTCCGATGACTTCCCCTTAATTTTTTACAGCACCTGGACGATGGCGCGGGTGACAGTATCCAGGTTGCCGTTGTTCAGCGCGGCAACGCAGATGCGGCCGGTGCCGACGGCGTAGATACCGAAGTCGTTCTTCAGGCGCTCGACCTGCTCGGCGGTCAGGCCGGAGTAGGAGAACATGCCGCGCTGCTGAGCAACGAAGCTGAAGTCGCGCTTGGCGCCCAGGGCGGCCAGTTGCTCGACCATGGCCACGCGCATGGCGCGGATGCGGGTGCGCATTTCGCCCAGCTCTTCTTCCCAGACCGCACGCAGCTCCGGGCTGTTCAGCACGGCGGCGACGACGCTGGCGCCATGGGTCGGCGGGTTGGAGTAGTTGGTGCGGATCACGCGCTTGACCTGGGACAGGACGCGGGTGGCTTCCTCGCGGCTGTCAGTCACGACCGACAGGGCGCCAACGCGCTCGCCGTACAGCGAGAACGACTTGGAGAAGGAACTGGAAACGAAGAAGTTCAGGCCCGACTTGGCAAACAGGCGCACAGCGGAAGCGTCTTCGTCGATGCCGTCGCCGAAGCCCTGGTAGGCGATGTCGAGGAACGGCACGTGGCCCTTGGCCTTGAGCACGTCCAGGACCTGCTTCCAGTCGTCCATGGTCAGGTCGACGCCGGTCGGATTATGGCAACAGGCGTGCAGGACGACGATCGACTGAGAAGGCAGCGCGTTCAGGTCTTCCAGCAGGCCTACGCGGTTCACGCCGTTGGTGGCAGCGTCGTAATAGCGGTAGTTCTGAACCGGGAAGCCGGCCGCTTCGAACAGTGCGCGGTGGTTTTCCCAGCTCGGGTCGCTGATGGCGACGGTGGCGTTGGGCAGCAGGCGCTTGAGGAAGTCGGCGCCGGTTTTCAGTGCTCCGGTGCCGCCCACAGCCTGGGTGGTGACCACGCGGCCTTCGGCCAGCAGCTCGGAATCAGCGCCGAAGAGCAGCTTCTGCACGCCCGAATCGTAGGCAGCGATGCCTTCGATCGGCAGGTAGCCGCGCGGAGCGTGGGCCTCGATACGGGCTTTCTCCGCGGCCTGCACGGCGCGCAGCAGCGGGAGACGGCCTTCCTCGTTGTAGTAAACGCCTACGCCCAGGTTGATCTTGCCCGGACGGGTATCGGCGTTGAAAGCTTCGTTCAGGCCCAGGATCGGGTCGCGGGGGGCCATTTCGACAGCGGAGAACAGACTCATTTTGGCAGCAGCTCTAAGGCGGGAGTGAAGTGCAATTGCAACCCGCCCGCTCACGGCGCTGGGGGTTGCGTCGACGGGCCGGTATTATATAGGCCTCTATGGCAGGCGGCGAGTTGTCGCGCATGCTTTTCGACTGGTATGACGCTTTGGCGACCGAAGCGTCACACGTCAAAGCGAGGTTCCCATGTCGTTATTCCAGCTGGATTCGCGGTTCGAGCCGGCCGGCGATCAGCCCGAAGCCATCCGACAGATGGTGGAAGGGCTGGAAGCCGGGCTGTCGCACCAGACGCTGTTGGGGGTGACTGGCTCCGGCAAGACCTTCAGCATCGCCAACGTCATCTCCCAGGTGCAGCGCCCGACAATGGTGCTGGCGCCTAACAAGACGCTGGCCGCACAGCTCTACGGCGAGTTCAAGACCTTCTTCCCGAACAACGCCGTCGAGTACTTCGTCTCCTACTACGACTACTACCAGCCCGAGGCCTATGTGCCGTCCTCGGACACCTACATCGAGAAAGACTCCTCGATCAACGACCACATCGAGCAGATGCGGCTGTCGGCGACCAAGGCGCTGCTGGAGCGCAAGGACGCCATCATCGTCTGCACCGTGTCGTCGATCTACGGCCTGGGTGATCCGGCGTCTTACCTGAAGATGGTTCTGCACCTGGATCGCGGCGACAAGATGGACCAGCGCGAACTGCTGCGCCGCCTCACCAGCCTGCAGTACACCCGCAATGACATGGATTTCGCCCGCGCGACCTTCCGGGTGCGAGGCGATGTGATCGATATCTTCCCGGCGGAATCGGACCTGGAGGCCATCCGCGTCGAGCTGTTCGACGACGAAGTGGAGAATATCGCCGCTTTCGATCCGCTCACCGGCGAGGTGCTGACCAAGCTGCCGCGCTTCACCTTCTACCCCAAGAGTCACTACGTCACCCCGCGGGAGACGCTGCTGGAGGCGGTGGAGCACATCAAGGCCGAACTCAAGCAGCGCCTGGACTACCTGCGTACCAACAACAAGCTGGTGGAGGCCCAGCGCCTGGAGCAGCGCACCCGCTTCGACCTGGAGATGATCCTCGAGCTGGGTTACTGCAATGGCATCGAGAACTACTCGCGCTACCTCTCGGGGCGCGGTCCCGGCGAGCCGCCGCCAACCCTCTACGACTACCTGCCGGCCGATTCGCTGCTGGTGATCGACGAATCCCACGTCAGCGTTCCCCAGGTCGGCGCCATGTACAAGGGCGACCGGTCGCGCAAGGAAACCCTGGTGGAGTACGGCTTCCGCCTGCCCTCGGCATTGGACAACCGCCCGCTGCGCTTCGAGGAGTGGGAGGCGATCAGCCCGCAGACC
This sequence comes from Pseudomonas sp. NY15435, assembly GCF_048068295.1. Taxonomy (NCBI): domain Bacteria; kingdom Pseudomonadati; phylum Pseudomonadota; class Gammaproteobacteria; order Pseudomonadales; family Pseudomonadaceae; genus Pseudomonas; species Pseudomonas sp. NY15435. The sequence continues at coordinate 131,974 of NZ_JBLUQA010000003.1, read as the reverse complement.
ATCTTCGTTTCGGCGACGCCTGGCCCCTATGAGGATCAGCATGCTGGAAGGGTGGTTGAGCAGGTGGTGCGTCCCACCGGCCTGGTCGACCCGGAAGTGGAAATCCGCCCGGCGACCACTCAGGTGGATGACCTGCTCTCGGAAATCGGTAAACGCGTGGCGCTGGACCAGCGAGTGCTGGTCACCACCCTGACCAAGCGCATGGCCGAGGACCTTACTGACTACCTGGGCGACCACGACGTGCGCGTGCGCTACCTGCACTCGGATATCGATACCGTGGAGCGGGTGGAAATCATCCGCGACCTGCGCCTGGGCAAGTTCGACGTGCTGGTCGGCATCAACCTGCTGCGCGAGGGCCTGGACATGCCGGAAGTGGCGCTGGTTGCGATCCTCGATGCGGACAAGGAGGGCTTCCTGCGCTCCGAGCGCTCGTTGATCCAGACCATCGGCCGCGCCGCGCGGAACCTGCACGGCAAGGCGATCCTCTACGCCGATAACATGACCGGCTCGATGCAGCGCGCGATCAACGAGACCGAGCGTCGCCGCACCAAGCAGCTGGAGTTCAACGCCAAGCACGGCATCGTGCCCAAGGGCGTGAAGAAGGACATCAAGGACATCCTCGAAGGAGCCGTGGTGCCGGGGGCCAAGGGTAAGCGCCGCAGCCTGGCGAAAGTGGCGGAGGAGAGCGGGCGCTACGAGAACGAGCTGCGCACACCCGACGAGATCGGCAAGCGCATCAAGCAGCTGGAAGAGCGCATGTACCAGTTGGCCCGCGACCTGGAGTTCGAGGCCGCGGCCGGCGTGCGCGACGAGATCGGCAAGTTGCGCGACCGCATTGTGTCCATGGGCTGATCAACTTGGCGATTCTTGTAGGGGCGAGCTTGCTCGCGAACCGCCCGATGCCGGTGTGGCCGGCTGACAAAGCGTTCGCGAGCAAGCTCGCTCCTACAGTGCCCTGGCGGGCAGGGCTCAATGCGCGCCGGCTGCTGCGCCCGAGCCTACTCCTGCCGGTAGCGGGCGCGTCAGCAGCACCGCCACCATGCTGATTGCCAGCACGATGCCGATGGCATGGAAGGCGTCGTTGTAGGCCATGATCGCTGCCTGCTGGTGGACGATCTCGCTGATCTTGCCCAGCGCTGCCTGCTGCGTTCCCAGCTGCGAGGTCAGCTGCGCCAGGCGCTCGTCCACTGCACCGTTCACCGGCACCACTGCTTCACGCAGGTAGTCGTAATAGACCTTGGCGCGGCTATCCAGCAGGGTTGCCAGCAACGCGATGCCGATCGCACCGCCGAGGTTGCGCAGGATGTTGAACAGGCTGGAGGCCGAACCGGCGTCCTGCGGTTGCAGGTAGACGGTGGCGATCAGCGAGATGGTGACCATCACCATCGGCTGGCCGAGGGCGCGCAGCAGCTGGATCTGATTGAACTGCGGGCCGGCGAAGTCCGGGTTGAGCACGCCGGAGAAGAAGCTCGCCATGCCGAACAGGCCGAAGCCGACGGCGCACAGCAGGCGCGGCTCGATGATCTTCATCAACTTGGGAATCAGCGGGATGAGGAACAGCTGCGGCACGCCCATCCACATGATCACCTCGCCGATCTGCATGGCGTTGTAGCCCTGGATCTGCGCGAGATACAGCGGCAGCACGTAGATCGAGCCGTACAGCCCCATGCCCAGGCCGATGCTGGAGATGCTCGACAGGCCGAAGTTGCGGTTGCGCAGGATGCCCAGGTTGATCAGCGGGTTGGGCCGTGAGGTCTGCAGGATCACGAAGAGGATCAGGCTGACCAGGGCAATGCTGCCCAGGCTGACGATCAGGTTCGATTCCAGCCAGTCCTTGCGGTGGCCTTCCTCGAGGAACACCTGCAGGCAGCCCAGGCCAATAGCCATGGTGACGATACCGGCGTAGTCAGTGCTCTTCAGCAGCTCCCAGTGCGGCGGCTTCTTTTCCAGGCCGTAGAGCAGCCCGGCAATCATCAGCAGGCCCGGCGGGATGTTGATATAGAAGATGTATTCCCAGCCGAAGTTTTCCGTCAGCCAGCCGCCCAGGGTCGGGCCGATGGAGGGCGCGAAGGTGGCGGTGATGGCGAACAGCGCCATGCCCTTGGGGCGGTGGTGCTCCGGCAACTTGATCAGCGCCAGGGTGAACGCCAGCGGAATCAGCGCGCCGCCGGTGAAGCCCTGCATGGCGCGGAACACGATCATGCTCTCCAGGTTCCAGGCAAACGAGCAGAGCAGTGAGGAGAACAGGAAGCCGACCGAGATCATCCAGGCCAACCGGCGCGCCGAGAGCAACTGCACCAGCCAGGCGGTGAGCGGGATCATGATGATTTCCGCCACCAGGTAGGAGGTGGAGATCCACGAACCTTCCTCCAGGGTGGCGGCCAGCGCGCCCTGGATGTCCTTCAGCGAGGAGTTGGTGATCTGGATGTCGAGGACCGCCATGAACGCGCCGAGCATGGCGCTGAACACGGCGATCCAGTCGCGGCGGGTCGGTTCCCCGACCGGCCGCACCAGGGCATCAGCGGACACGCAGCTCGACCTCGGCCTCGACGGACATGCCGGGGCGGATCAGCCCCTTGAGCGGGTTCTCGTCGGCGAAGGTGATCTTGACCGGAATACGCTGCACCACCTTGGTGAAGTTGCCGGTGGCGTTGTCCGGCGGCAGCAGGCTGAACTGCGCGCCGGAGGCGGCGAACAGGCTCTGTACCTGGCCGTCGATGGGCTGGTCAGGGAAGGAATCGAACACCAGTCTGGCGGTCTGGCCTGGGCGCATCTTGCCGATCTGGGTTTCCTTGAAGTTGGCCTGGATCCAGATGCCATCATCCGGCACCAGCGACAGCAGCTGGCTGCCGACCTGCACGTACTGGCCGACGCGGGCGCCGCGCTGGCCGACCAGGCCGCTGACCGGTGCGTGGATTTCAGTGCGGGCGAGGTTGATCTCGGCCTGGGTGATGTCGGCGCGAGCGCTTTCGATCTGCGCCTGCAGACGCTGGACGTCGGTGCCCAGGGTTTCGCGCTGTACGCGCTGGGCCTGCAGATCGGCCTGGGCCTTGGCCACTTGCGAGCGGGCGACGTTGGAGTCGGCCGCCAGGGTGGTCACGCGCTCTTCCGACACGTAGCCGGGCTTGCGCAGCGCCTGGGCGCGGCCGAGGTCGACTTCGGTGCGGCCGAGGGTGGCCTGGCTGGCATTCACGTCCGCCGCACTGGCAGCAATCATGCTGGTCTGGCCCTTGAGCTTGCTGCGCGCCTGCTCCAGTTCTGCCTCACGGGTGGCCAGGGTGGCCTTGGCGCGGTCCAGCGCGAGCTGGAAGTCTGCGGCTTCGAGCTTCACCAGCAACTGGCCTTTCTCGACGTGCTGGTTGTCCTGCACCAGCACCTCGTCGACGCGGGCGCCGAGCTGGCTGGCAATGCGGGTGATCTCGCCCTGCACGTAAGCGTTGTCGGTGGTCTCGACGAAGCGGCCGATGAAGTACCAGCGCGCGAGGAAGGCGAGGGCAACCACGGCGAGGATGACGAAGAACACGGTCAGGCGGCGTTGTAATTGTGCGGGCATAGGTAAACGAGCGTTTGGTTGGCCAAAAAATGTTTGCCAATGTAACAGTGTTCCGTGGCGGCACGTAGCCGCTACACTTCGGAAACTTTGTTGCTTATAGGGAACAATCATGGGGCTGGATGATGCGCTGATCTTCACCCGCGTCGTGGAGCTGCACAGTTTCACCCAGGCGGCGCAGAGCCTTGGCATGCAGAAATCGACCGTGAGCCGGCGTATCGCGCTGCTGGAGGAACGCCTGGGCGTGCGCCTGATCAATCGCACCACGCGCAAGCTGCGCCTGACCGAAGTGGGGCAGGCCTACTACGACCGCTGTCGGCAGATCATGCATGACTTCGCCGAGGCCGAGCAGGCGGTGATGCAACTGCAGCAGGCGCCTTCGGGATTGTTGCGGATCACTGCGCCCATCGAGTTCGGCCAGATGTACCTGGCCAAGGTGCTCGGCGATTTCATGAATCTTTATCCACAGATTACAGCCGAGGTCGAGTTGACCTCGCGTAATGTCGATCCGCTGGAGGAGGGCGTGGATATCGTCATCATGGTCGGTCAGCCGGAAGACTCGACCCTGATCGCCCGGCGCATGCTCACCACCAATCGCTGCCTGTGCGCCAGCCCCGAATACCTGAAATTGCACGGCTGGCCGGAAACCGTCGAGGAACTGGCCGGGCACCGCGCCGTGCTGCTGCAGGCCGATTCCCAGCGCTATTGGCCGTTGCGCGGGGAGACCGTGCCGTGTCACCGCGTGCTGTCGTGCAACAACATCACCTTCGCCCGCGAAACCGTGCTGGCGGGCGCGGGTATCGCCTCGCTGCCGGAGTTGATCGTCGACGAGGAACTGGCCAGCGGCCGCCTGGTACGCGTGTTGCCGCAGGTTCAGCTGCCGGTGGGCGAACTGTATGCCGTCTACCCATCGCGGCGCTTCCAGGCGATGAAGGTGAAGGCGTTCCTCGACTTCCTGATCAACAACCTGCCCATCGATCCCGGTCGTTGGCTGGAGCCGAAGGCGGCCCGCCTGATACCATCGCACCCATGAGCGCGCGCGCCGTCGCGCGCTGTCGCCGCTTCACACGAAGAATTGCTTCACACGAGAGCCTTCATGACCACAGTCCGCACCCGTATCGCGCCGTCTCCCACCGGTGACCCGCACGTCGGCACCGCGTATATCGCGCTGTTCAACCTCTGCTTCGCCCGCCAGCACGGCGGTCAGTTCATCCTGCGTATCGAGGACACCGACCAGGTGCGCTCGACCCGCGAGTCGGAACAGCAGATCTTCGACGCACTGCGCTGGTTGGGTATCGAGTGGGACGAGGGCCCGGACGTCGGCGGCCCGCACGGCCCGTATCGCCAGAGCGAGCGCGGCGCCATCTATAAGCAGTACAGCGATGAGCTGGTCGACAAGGGCCACGCCTTCCCCTGCTTCTGCTCCTCCGAGCGCCTCGACGCGCTGCGTGCCGAGCAGCAGGCGCGCAAGGAAACCCCGCGCTATGACGGCCACTGCATGCACATCCCGAAAGAGGAGTCGGCCCAGCGCATCGCCGCCGGCGAATCCCACGTCGTGCGCATGAAGGTGCCGACCGAGGGCGTCTGCGTGGTGCCGGACATGCTCCGTGGCGATGTGGAAATCCCGTGGGACCGCATGGACATGCAGGTGCTGATGAAGGCCGACGGCCTGCCCACCTACTTCCTCGCCAACGTGGTCGACGATCACCTGATGGGCATCACCCACGTTCTGCGCGGCGAAGAGTGGCTGCCCTCGGCGCCCAAGCTGATCAAGCTGTACGAGTACTTCGGCTGGGAGCAGCCGGTGCTCTGCTACATGCCGCTGCTGCGTAATCCGGACAAGAGCAAGCTGTCCAAGCGCAAGAACCCCACATCCATTACCTTCTACGAGCGCATGGGCCTGCTGCCCCAAGCGCTGCTGAATTACCTCGGGCGCATGGGCTGGTCCATGCCTGACGAGCGCGAGAAGTTCAGCCTGGCGGAGATGATCGAGCACTTCGACCTGTCCCGCGTCTCGCTGGGCGGCCCGATCTTCGACATCGAGAAGCTCTCCTGGCTGAACGGTCAGTGGATTCGCGAGCTATCGGTGGAGGACTTCGCCAAGGAAGTGCAGAAGTGGGCGCTCAACCCCGAGTACCTGATGAAGATCGCCCCGCACGTGCAAGGCCGAGTGGAGAACTTCAGCCAGATCGCCCCGCTGGCCGGTTTCTTCTTCAGCGGCGGCGTGCAACTGGACGCCAAGCTGTTCGAGCACAAGAAGCTCGATGCCACCCAGGTTCGCCAGGTGCTGCAACTGGTGCTGTGGAAGCTCGAAGCGTTGCGCCAGTGGGAAAAGGATCGCATCACCGCGACCATCCAGGCCGTCGCCGAGCACCTGGGTCTCAAGCTGCGTGACGTGATGCCGCTGATGTTCCCGGCCATCACCGGCCAGGCCAGCTCGGTATCGGTGCTCGACGCCATGGAAATCCTCGGCGCCGACCTGTCGCGCTATCGCCTGCGCCAGGCCCTGGAGTTGCTGGGCGGTGCGTCGAAGAAAGAAGCCAAGGAGTGGGAAAAGATTCGCGACGCAATCGGCTCGTGAGTTCTTTCCTACACTGAAAAAGGCCGGGCGCTGCGAAGCGTCCGGCCTTTTTCATGCTGGCGGCGTGGGTTGCGGACGAGCCGGGGGAGGACAGGCGGGCCGCGGATTTCGCCGGCCGGAAACCGGGGCGGTCACATAAGTGATTGTTCTATGGGAGAAAAAAATAAGATTTCTGAAAAAATGTTGTTGACAGGGGTTCGCCTCACCCCTAAGATGCGCCCCGTTCCAGCGACGAACTGAACTGATAGGGCGAAGCGGAACGGTAGATCCAGCGGTACTTTGGGGCTATAGCTCAGCTGGGAGAGCGCTTGCATGGCATGCAAGAGGTCGACGGTTCGATCCCGTCTAGCTCCACCAAATTACCAGTAGGTCTTGTCTGGTCCGGACAAGGCTGAAATCGAAGGTTTTGCGTCCCCTTCGTCTAGTGGCCTAGGACACCGCCCTTTCACGGCGGTAACAGGGGTTCGAGTCCCCTAGGGGACGCCACTTATCCAGCGACGATGCGTTCGCATCGTCAGCCAGAGTCATCTGGGGCTATAGCTCAGCTGGGAGAGCGCTTGCATGGCATGCAAGAGGTCGACGGTTCGATCCCGTCTAGCTCCACCAAATTCCCATACGGGATGAAGCCAGAATCCACCACCTGGTGGGTTTCTTCGAAGGATATGTCCCCTTCGTCTAGTGGCCTAGGACACCGCCCTTTCACGGCGGTAACAGGGGTTCGAGTCCCCTAGGGGACGCCATTTTTATCGCTCTGCGATGCCTATAGGGCCACTGAGACTTTCAGTGGCCCTTTTGTTTTTTTACGCTCAAAAAATTTCCCTCCGACCAGTGGTCGCGCTTTGCGCTTGCCGATTTTTATTATGAGAATAATATTCTCTCCATAATATTTCTCGAGCCGAGGTCCGCCATGAGCGACAAGAAAGCCCAGACCCGCGAACGCATCCTTTCCGCCGCCACCAGTGCGTTGCTGCAGCGCGGGCCGGTCGGGCCCAGCGTGGGCGAGGTCATGTCGGCGGCGGGACTGACGGTGGGCGGCTTCTACGCACACTTCGAGAGCAAGGACGCGCTGATGCTGGAAGCCTTCCGCCAGTTGCTCGCCAAGCGCCGCGAAGGGCTCAAGCGCTTCGATCCGCAATTGAGTTTCGCTGAGCGCCGGGCGCTGACGGCGCAGTTCTATTTGTCGCGCAAACATCGCGATACCGAGGAAGAAGGCTGCCCGATCCCCAGTTCGCTGAACGAGGTGGCCAATCTGCCGGAAGCGTTTCGCCAGACCCTGGAAGAGCACGTGGAGCTGATGGTGGCGGCGCTGGCCGGCCGCCCCGAGGAAATCGACACCGTGCTCAGCGACATGGCCCTGATGATTGGCGGATTGGCGCTGGCCCGTGCCCTGGGGACGGGTGACCTGTCCGATCGTGTCCTGCGTGCCGCGAAGAAGGCGGTGAACTGAGGAGGTGCGGAAAATGAGCAGTCTGAGCTGGGTTCGAGGAATCAACGCCACCCTGGGCCGCGTCGCGCCGCAATGGGCGGCTGGACGTATGCAGCAACTGTTCGTGACGCCCAACGCGCATGCGCCGCGGGAGTGGGAGCTGCCGCTGCTGGCCAGTTCCGAACGTGTCACCCTGCGTTTCGGTCTGTCGGCGCTGCGTTGGGGGGAAGGTCCGGCCGTACTGTTGATGCATGGCTGGGAAGGGCGGCCCACCCAGTTCGCCACGCTGATTGAGCATCTGGTAGGCGCCGGTTATGGCGTCATCGCACTCGATGGCCCTGGGCACGGCCGCTCGCCCGGCCAGGAGGCGGACATCGTGCTGTTCGCCCGCGCCCTGCTGGAAGCGGCCGGGGAATTACCGCCGCTGCGCGCCGTGATTGGCCATTCCATGGGCGGCGCCAGCGCATTGCTGGCCACCCAGATGGGGTTGCGCACCGAAACACTGGTGTCCATCGGTGCGCCCAGCAACGTGCTCGGTGTCCTGCGGGGCTTCTCCAAGGTAGTCGGCTTGCCGCCGGTGGCGCGGTCGCGCTTCATCCGGATGATCGAAAGCCGTTCGGGGATCGCGGCCAAACAGCTGGATGTGGCGCGTTATGAGCTGGACTTCCCCGGACTGGTGGTACACGCCGAAGATGATCGGTACGTGAAGGTCAGCGAGGCGGCGGCCATTCACGAGGCCTGGCCGCAGAGCCGGTTGCTGCGCCTTGCCAATGGCGGGCATCACCGGGTGCTGGCGGACCCGGTCGTCATCGATGCGATTCTGGAACTCCTGGAAGAGGCCGAGGAGCCGCTGCCCCTGGCATTGGTTTCCTGAGTCATTCACCCGCTTGATAACGGCGGCTACGGGCCGCCGTTTTCGTTCCATGATGGCCCGTTGCAGGTCGCCACATCTGGCGCGCTGGCGTAGACTTTCGGGTATTTCCGGCTGCCCCGGCCTGGGAGCGAGGTCTTGCGCACGCGGGTGGCCGACTGGGGGAATGCATGAATCTGTCGCTGGATTGGGTGCTGCAGCAGGCGCGCCCGGTCATGCCGGTGTTGGTGATCGACGATGTGGCGCTGGCCGGTGATCTGGCCCGCGCGCTATATGAGGGTGGCGTGCGGGTACTCGAGGTGACGCTGCGCACTCCGCAGGCGCTGGATGCCGTCGCGCAGATCCGCCGCGAGCTGCCGGAGATGATTGTCGGCGCGGGTACGCTGATCCACACCGAGCAGTTCCAGGAAGCGCGCGATGCCGGCGCGCAGTTCGCTGTCAGCCCTGGCTGTACGCCGCGACTGGTGGCAGCTGCCGACGATGCCAAGCTGCCATTTTTGCCGGGTGTGATGACGCCTTCGGAAGTGCTGGTGGCGCTGGAATACGGTTACCGCTCGCTGAAGCTCTTCCCGGCCGACGGCAATGCCGCGATCAAGATGCTTAAGAGCCTGAAAGCACCTTTTGCCGGTATCCGTTTCTGCCCGACCGGCGGTATCACCCAGGAAAACCTGCTCAACGTGCTGCGCCTGCCCAATGTCGCCTGCGTAGGCGGCACCTGGATTGCGCCGCCCAGCCTGGTGCGCGCCCGCGCCTGGGATCAGATCACCCAATTGGCCGCCGAAGCCCGCGCGTTGGCCGCAAGCCTGGAGCATTCCGCATGAGTTGGCAGTTGCCCGACCCCTTCGTCATCGACATCGAGGTCAAGTCCGAGGACATCGATGGACTCGGCCATGCCAACAACGCCGTCTATGTCAGTTGGCTGGAGCGCTGCGCCTGGCGTCATTCGCAAAATCTGGGGCTGGACCTGGCCGAGTATCGGCGGCTGGATCGCGCCATGGCCGTGGTGCGCCATGAAGTGGATTACCTGGCTGCTGCCTACGAGGGCGAGCAGTTGCAGCTGGCGACCTGGATCGTCGAATCCGACCAGCGTTTGAAGATGACCCGTCACTTTCAGCTGGTGCGGCCGGCAGATGCCGTGACCTTGCTGCGCGCGCAGACCACCTTCGTCTGTATCGAATTGTCCACTGGTAAACCCAAGCGCATGCCGGTGGAGTTCATCGAGGGATATGGCCGGGCATTGCTCTCTGCGGAAACCGTGGCCGCCGGCGCGTGATCCGTCGTGCCGCGCTTTTCCCGGCGCGGCGCATTCCCTACAATCCGCGGCCTTCGTTATTGCCCGAGATTCTCCCGTGCAGATCGCCCTGGCCCCGATGGAGGGGCTGGTAGATGACATCCTTCGCGATGTGCTGACTCGCGTCGGCGGCATCGACTGGTGCGTCACCGAATTCATCCGCATCAACGACCGGCTGTTGCCGCCGTCGTCCTTCCTCGCGCTCGCCCCGGAACTGGCGCATGGCAGCCGCACTCGCGCAGGCGTGCCGATGCGCGTGCAACTGCTCGGTTCCGACCCGCAACTGTTGGCGGAGAACGCCGTGCAGGCCTGCGAGCTGGGTGCGCCGGTGATCGATCTGAACTTCGGCTGCCCGGCAAAGACCGTGAACCGTTCCCGTGGCGGCGCCGTGCTGCTGAAAGAGCCCGAGCTGATGTTCAGCATCATCGAGGCGGTGCGCCGCGCCGTACCCGCGCACATTCCGGTGACCTCGAAGATGCGCCTGGGCTACGACAGTCCGGATGGGGCTATCGATTGCGCCCGTGCGTTGGCTGACGCCGGCTCCGCCCATGTGGTGGTGCATGCGCGGACCAAGGCCGATGGCTACAAGCCGCCGGCACATTGGGAGTGGGTGGCGAAAGTAGCGGACGCAGTGAAGGTGCCGGTATTCGCCAATGGCGAAGTCTGGACGCTCGAGGATTACCACCGCTGCCGCTCTATCAGCGGCGTGGCGGACATCATGCTCGGGCGCGGGCTGGTTTCCCGCCCGGATCTTGCTCGGCAGATCGCTGCGTGGCGTGACGGTCGCGAAGTAGTGCCGATGCCCTGGTCGGAAGTGCGCGTGCTGCTCGATGACTTCTGGCGCCAGGCGCGTCGCAAGCTGGCGCCGCGCTATGCACCGGGGCGGTTGAAGCAGTGGCTGGGGATGCTCACCCGCAGTTATCCGGAAGCCGTGGAGCTGTTCGCCCAGGTGCGGCGCGAGAACGATTGCGAGGTGCTGGATCGGATGCTGCAGGTCGAGATCAACGTCGCAGCCTGACTGCGAGCTGCCCTTCGTAGGAGCGAGCTTGCTCGCGAACGCGGCTCGTCCCGATGCGCTGGCGTTGGGTGGTTCGCGAGCAAGCTCGCTCCTACAACAGCGTGCAGCACGGCAACGCCGGATCAGCGCCCGCCGCTGACGTCGACGAAGCTGCCGGTGGAATAACTGGACTCGTCCGAGGCGAGGAACAGGATCGCCCGCGCCACTTCTTCCGCCTCGCCGCCCCGGCCCAGGGGGATCGCCGATTGCAGGCGCTCCACACGCCCGGGTTCGCCGCCGCTGGCGTGAATCTCGGTCCTGATCAGCCCAGGTCGCACGGCATTCACGCGGATGCCTTCGCTCGCCACTTCCTTGGCCAGGCCGATGGTCAGGCTGTCCACCGCGCCCTTGGCGGCGGCGTAGTCGATGTACTCGTTGGGCGAGCCCAGTCGTGACGCCATGGACGAGACGTTGACGATGCTCCCGCCGTCGCCGCCGTGTTTGTGGGCCATGCGCTTCACCGCCTCGCGGCAGCAGAGGAAGGTGCCGGTGACGTTTACCGCGAACACCCGTTGCAGGCGCGCGACGTCCATGTCTTCCAGGCGCATCTGGCGCTCGAGGATGCCGGCGTTGTTCACCAGTACGTCGAGACGGCCGAAGGCATCGTCGACTTCGCCGAACAGGCGCAGCACGTCGTCTTCATTCGCCACATCGGCGGCAAAGGCGCGCGCAGTGCCGCCGGCGGCGGTGATCTTCGCTACCAGTGCCGCGGCCGCTTCACGTTCGCGACGATAGTTGAGCGCTACGGCATAGCCGCGTTCGGCGGCGAGCAGCGCAGTGGCGGCGCCGATCCCGCGGCTGGCGCCGGTGATGAGCATGACGGGTTGCATGGGCGAATCCTTTTTGCGAGACGGGGCTTGAAACGGGTTTTGCCATCCCTATCTATGTCCCTGCGGGAGGCCGAAGACGGGTCCCGCACCGGAGTTCTGAAGACAGGCTCCCGATCATACCTTGCTGAAAATTTCAGGAGATTCGCAATGAGCAACGTCCTTTCCCTCGCCCCGCTGTTCCGCCAGTCCGTCGGCTTCGATCGTTTCAACGATCTGTTCGAATCCGCCCTGCGCAGTGAAAGCGGCAGTTCCTACCCGCCCTACAACGTCGAGAAGCATGGTGACGACCAGTACCGCATCGTCATCGCCGCTGCCGGCCTGCAGGAGGAAGACCTGGAACTGCAAGTGGAGCGCGGCGTGCTGACCGTCAATGGCGGCAAGCGCGAAAAGGCTTCCGAGAGTGTCACCTACCTGCACCAGGGCATCGCCCAGCGCGCCTTCAAGCTGTCGTTCCGCCTCGCCGACCACATCGAGGTCCAGGGCGCGTCGCTGAAGAACGGCCTGCTGAGTGTCGAACTGGTGCGTATCGTTCCGGAAGAAGCCAAGCCCAAGCGGATCGCCATCAACGGCCAGCGCCCGGCCATCGAAGGCTGAGCAGTGTCCCGGCGCTAGCCGGGGCGTAGCCGCAAACAAGAACGCCCGCCTCGAAAGAGGCGGGCGTTTTCTTTTTCAGAGGGCCTGGATCAGGCGTTCTGGCCCAGCGGTGCCGAGCGGTTGCGCCACCAGGCGATGACGATCGCCGCCATCAGCACGAAGCCCAGGTAGCCCATGGCCGGGTAGACCAGGCCCACCAGCTTGACGAAGCCGACCTGGCTGGCGATGAAGGCGAGTACTACTGCAACGACGGTTGCCACGCGGAAGGGCACGCCGTAGGCAGCGCAGCGTGCGGCCAGGGTGTAGGCGAAGCCGCTGGTGGTGCAGTACAGCTTCACCAGCAGCAGGGCGAGCATCACATCGCCGAACCAGGGCGCGATGTTGTTGCTCAGCAGCAGGGTGGGAATGGCGCTGTCGCCGATCACGTCGACCTGTACCAGCATCACCAGGGCCATGGCGAGGATCAGCACGCCAACACCGATGCCGCCGAACACGCCGCCCAATGCGGCGGTGCGCAGATTGGACACGCTGCCGCCCATCACCACCACGGCCGCTGCGGTGGCGGCGACGTTGTAGGAGACGTAGAGCAATGCGCCGAGCAGCCAGTTGGGCGCCGGGTGCGGCACGGCCAGGGCGATCTGCTCCAGCTCCGCCAGCGGCTTGTGAATATGCGTCAGCGCGTAGATGGCGATGATCGCCACGATGACCATGAGTACCGGAGTGATCAGGCTCATCAGGGTGATCACTCGCTTCAGGCCCAGGCACACGGTGATGATGGTCATCACGCCGAGAACGATGCCGCCGATGGAATGGCCGATGCCCAGTTGCTGCTCAAAGGAGGAGTTGGCGCCGGCGAACATCACCACCATGGTGCCGAACAGGAAGAAAGTCAGCATCAGGTCGACGACGCGGCCCAGCGGTTTGCCACAGATGTACTCCATGGCCTCCTTGTGCGACTGGGTCTGCAGGCGGCTGCCGATCTGGTAGAGGTTCATCAGCAGGAAGGCAAACAGTGCCAGCGCCACCACCGCGCCGGCCAGGCCCATGATGCCGAAACCGCCGAAGAACTGGAGGATCTCCTGGCCCGAGGCGAAGCCGACGCCCACCACCAGGCCGATGTACGCACCGCCGAGCTTGAGACTGGTTTTCATGATCGAGACTCTGTTGTTGTTATGAGAGCGGCCCCGCTCGTGGCGGGGCCGGAAAGGTCACGCCTGGCCGACGTAGGCCTGGACTTCCACCTCGACGTCCACGCCCAGCGCCAGTGCCGACGCCACGCAGGAGCGCACCGGCAGCCCTTGCTCGAAGTAGCGCTTGTACACCTCGTTGAAACCGGCGAAGTGGGACATGTCCGACAGCCACACAGTGGCTTTCACCACCTGGGAGTAGTCGGCGCCGCAGGCTTCCAGGCTCTCGGCAATGCGGGTCATCACCGCCTCGGTCTGGGTCTGGATGTCGCCCTTGACCACCTGGCCGTCTGCGGTCATCGGGATCTGTCCGGAGAGGAACAGGAAGCCGCCGGCTTTCACCGCGCGGGAGAAGGGGAAGGGCAGGGTGCTGGGATAACGCTGGATATCGCTCATTCTAAAGTCTCCGGGGAAATTCAACGCAGGCGCGCCGGGCTCAGGCGCTGGGGATCGACGCCTTCCTGGCGCAGGGATTCGGGGAGCGGCTGGCCGAGCAGCAGCGACTGGGCCAGGCGCGACACGCCGTCGGCGGACTGAATGCCGTAGCCGCCCTGGGCGGCCAGCCAGAAAAACGCCGGGTTCTGCGCATCCGCGCCGATCACCAGGTCGCCGTCGGCGACGAAGGAGCGCAGGCCGGCCCAGCTGTGGTTCGGTCGGCGGATCGCCAGGGTGGTGTGCTCCTCGATGTGGTACACGCCCAGGGCGATGTCGAGTTCCTCGGGCTGCACATCCTGGGCTTCCACCGGATCGGCGTTAGCGGGCGAGCCGAGCAGTTGGCCGGCGTCCGGCTTGAAGTAGAAGCTCTCGTCGATGCCGATCACTGTTGGCCAGCGGCTGATGTCCAGGCCGTCGGGCACCGGGAAGGTGAAGGCGGTTCGGCGACAGGGTTGCAGGCCGACCGGGCGGATGCCGCAGCGCTCGGCCACGTGATCGGCCCAGGCGCCGGCGGCGTTGATCAGTTGTGCGGCTTGAACGGTTTCGCTCTGGCTGAGTTCGAGCGTCCACTCACCCTGCGCATATTCAGCCGACTGCAGCTCGCGGTTGCAGCGCAGTTCGCCGCCGCGCTGGCGCAGCGCTCGCAGGTAGCCCTGGTGCAGGGCGTGCACGTCGAGATCACGGGCGTCCGGCTCGTAGAGCGCGCCGATGATGGCGTCGGCGCGCAGGACAGGGAGGAATTCCAGCGCCTGCTCGGTGCTGATTCGTTCGACGCCGGGCGTGGCTTCGGCCTGCTTGAGCAGTTCGACGTGTTCCGGACCGCCGACGTACAGGCAGCCGCGCGGGGTGAGGATCGGGTGCTCGCTGAAGCCGGCCGGCGGATTCTCGTAGAAGGCGCGGCTGGCGCGGGTCAGCGCCTGGATCTGCGGTGTGCCGTAGGCCTCCATGAACATGGCGGCGGAGCGCCCGGTGGAGTGGTAGCCGGGCTGCTCTTCGCGCTCCAGGACCAGCACCTTGTGAGTCTCGCTCAGACGGTAGGCGAGGGAGGCGCCGGCAATACCGGCGCCGATGATGACGAAATCGAAATGGCTCACTGCAAGGGCCTTCTGCAGATTTTCTCGTATGTGAGAAATCTAAGATATGAGAATTTTTGCGCCAAAGGCAAGGCCCGGTAAACTTTCGTCGGCCCCCTCACGAGATGTCCCATGAGCGAAACCGCCCAAGTACTACCCAAGCCCCAGCAACTGGATCGAGACGAAGTCGGTGCGCGCCTGCGGGCTGTTCGCAAGCAGCAGAAGCTGACCCTGAAGCAGCTCTCGGACCTGTCTGGCGTGGCGGTTTCCACCCTGTCGAAGATGGAGCTGGCGCAGGTTGCGGTGAGCTACGACAAGCTGGCCGCTGCCGCCCGCGCCCTGCAGGTGGACATCGCCCAGTTGTTCCGTCCGCTGCCGCCCGTCGGGGCGCTCGCGGGGCTGAAGACTTTCGTGAAAACCCAGGTGGATGACACCGCGGGTTACGACACCGGCGGCTATGAGTACTACCCCATTGCCGGTGATTTCCCACAACGCAGCATGACGCCGCTGTACGCGCGCATTTTCGCCCGCGAGGTCGGTGAGTTCGATGATTTCGTCCGTCATCCCGGCCAGGAGTTCGCCATGGTGGTGGCCGGCCGGGTGCGTATCCAGTTCGAGACGGGCGAGTCAGTGAGCATCGGCACGCGTGAGACGGCCTATTTCGACAGCAGCGTCGGCCATCTGTACCTCAATGACGGCGAGGACGACGAGGCGCAGGTGATGGTGGTGATGTCAGAGCTGCGGCCCGCCGAATAGCGGGCCTCAGGTTGCCTGCTGGGTATCGCGGCGCGGCAGCAGTGCGATGAAGTCGTCCAGCGGCACTGGGCGGCTGAACAGGTAGCCCTGGTACAGGTGGCAACCCTGCTCGGCCAGCAGCGCCAACTGTTCTGGGGTTTCCACCCCTTCGGCCACCAGTTCCAGCCCCAGGCTGTGCCCCATGGCGACGATGGCGCGGACGATTTCCGCATCGTTGCTGTCGTTGGGCGCATCGCGCACGAAGCTTTGGTCGATCTTCAGGCTGTCCACCGGCAGGCGCTTGAGGTAGGTCAGCGATGAGTAGCCGGTGCCGAAGTCGTCCATGGCGAACTGCACACCGGCTTCACGCAGGCGCTCCATGCGCGCGATGGTGTCGTCCAGTTGCTGGATCACAATGCCCTCGGTGATCTCCAGTTTCAGCAGGCTGGGCGGCAATCTGGTCTTGTGCAGCAGCGCCAGCAGGCGCTCGACGAAGTCACTCTGGCGGAACTGCCGAGGGCTGATGTTCACGCTCAGGCTGAAGTTCTCGATGTCGATGCGACCCTCGGCGAGGAGCTGCGCGCCGGTGCGGCAGGCTTCCTCGATGACCCATTGGCCGACTTCGACGATCAGACCGCTGTCCTCCAGCACGCGGATGAAACTGGCCGGTGATTGCGGGCCGCGGGTCGGATGGCGCCATCGCAGCAACGCCTCGGCGCCGACGATGCGCGAATCGCGGGCGTCCACCTGCGGCTGGTAGTGCAGGTTGAATTCGCGGCGGGCGAGGGCCATGCGCAGGCCGTTCTCCAGGCGCAGGCGCTCGCTGGCGGCCTGCTGCATGGATTCGTGGAACAACTGCACGGTGTTCCGCCCGGCGTCCTTGGCGCGGTACATGGCGATGTCGGCGCGCTTGAGCAGGTCGTCCGGGGTCGCGCCGTCATCGGGGATCAGCGCGATGCCGATGCTCGGGGTGATCTGCAGGCGGTGGCCGTCCAGCAACATCGGTTCGGCCAGCAGGTCGCGCAGTTTTTCCGCCAGTTGGCGCACCTGCTGGGCGGTTTCCAGGCGGCTACCCTCGATGCCGGTGATCAGCACCACGAACTCGTCGCCGCCCAGGCGCGCCACGGTATCTTCCTGGCGCACGCTGGCCTCCAGGCGCGCGGTGACCATCTGCAGGATGGAATCGCCGACCGAGTGACCGAGCGAATCGTTGATGTGCTTGAAGTGGTCGAGGTCGAGGAACAGCAGGGCGCCGCGCAGGCTGTGGCGCTGCAGCAGGGCGATCTGCTGCTTGAGGCGGTCCATCAGCAGCGCGCGGTTGGGCAGGTCGGTCAGGGCATCGTGGTATGCGAGGTGCTGGATGCGCGCCTCGGCCTCACGCAGCTCGCTGGTGTCGCGGGCGGTGAGCAGCAGACAGTCCACGCCACCCAGTTCGATCGGCTCCACCGACACGTCCACCGTCTTGATCGTGCCGTCGCGGTGGCGGCCGCGCATTTCCAGGTGGTGGACGAAGCCGTCGCGGTTCAGCGCGGCGATCATGTTCAGCCGCTCGTCCGGGTCGGCCCAGATGTTCATCTCCAGTGAGGTTTGTCCCAGAACCTCCTCGGGGCGGAAACCCGTGAGGCGGTGGAAGCCTTCGTTGACCTCGATGTAGCGGCCCGACTCGCGCTCGGTGATGGTGATGGCATCGGGGCTGGAGTGGAACGCCTTGGCGAACTTCTCCTGGCTGGCCTTGAGCGCTTCCTCGGCCTGCAGGCGCCGGGTGACATCGCGGAAGCTGGAGAGGATGCACAACTGGCGGTCGACCCAGATCAGTCGGCTGGCCACCATGCAGGTGATGGTCCGCCCATCGCGGGTGAGGAACTGCACTTCGACGTTCTGCAGCGAGTGGTCACGCATCAGTTGCTCGAACAGCCGCGAGCGTTGGTGATGGTCGGCCCAGAAGGTCACCTGGTGGGACGAACGGCCGATTATGTCCTCGGCGAGCCAGCCAAAGGTGCTGCAGAAGCTCGGGTTAACCTCGACGAACTCGCCGTCGCGTACTCGTGACACGCAGATTGGGTCCGGGCTGCCCTGGAACAGGCTGGCGAACTTTTCCTCCGAGGCCTGCAGGCTGCGCTCGCGGAGCACGCGTTCGGTGATATCGAGCAGGGTGCCCGCCATGCGCAGGGGCTTGCTGCGAGCATCGCGGTAGAGACGCGCCCGGCTTTCCAGGTAGCGCACTTCACCGGAGTCCAGCTGCGCGCGGTAGGTGAACTGGTAGTCGTTCTCCGGCCCTCGGGCCAGTCGGGCGTAGGCCTGGCGCATGCGCTGGCGATCGGTCTTGTCGACGCAGGCGAAGAATTCACCGAAAGGCCCGTGGAAATCTCGGTCAGGCAATTCGTGCAGAACGGCGGCGCGGGCCGAACCGTAGAGCAGGCCGCTGGGAATGTGCCAGTCCCAGATGCCCAGTTGTGCCGAATCCAGCGCCAGGTCCAGACGCTCCTGGCTGTCGCGCAGGGCCTGCTCCTGGGCTCGGACGTGGGTGATGTCGCGTACCGTCAGCACCAGGCAGGGCTGTTCGTCCAGTTCAATCTGGCAGCCATAGACGCGAGCGCTGCGGATTTCACCGGTGCGGGTCAGCAAGGTGACTTCGAAGCCGTCGAGTTGCTGCTCGGCGGCGATCCTGTCGAGCATTCGCTGGCGCTCGTCGAGGCTGCGCCAGAGGCCGAGTTGCACCGATGTACGGCCGAGCGCTTCCTCGCGGCTCCAACCGAAGCGGTCGACGAAACTGGCATTCAATTCGAGGAATTTTCCGCTGTCCCGGTCGGTGATGACCATGGCATCAGGTGCGGTATGAAAGGCCTTGGCGAACTGGTCCTGGCCGTCGGTAGCGAACGGAGGCGTGCGCGGGGCGCGGCTCATGCGGCGCTTCCCCGATGGCTGGCGGCGCCGACCAAGTGAGGCCGGCTAACGCGAAGTGGCGTGCGGACGGGCATTCGGGCCCCTTCTTCTAGTTCTGTCAGAACAATAGAGGTTAGGCCGCGACAGGCGCAAGCCCGGCTGCCTGGGCGTCGAGCAGGCGCATGAAGGCCCGGGCGGCGTTGGACAGTGTGCGCTCGGTATGCAGGATGTAGCCCAGCTGGCGGCTGAGCTGGATGTCCTGCAGCGGCAGGCGTACGACGCTGTCATCCAGCATCGTACGAGGCAGTACGCTCCAGGCCAGGCCGATGGAAACCATCATCTTGATGGTCTCCATGTAGTTGGTACTCATGCCGATGTTCGGTGTCAGGCCTTCAGCCTCGAACATGCGCCGCACGATGTGGTGGGTGAAGGTATTGCCGCCGGGGAATACCGCCGGGTGCCGCGCCACGTCGGCGAGGAATACCGGGCCCTGCACCGACAGCGGGTGCTCGGGGGCGGCAACGAAGTCCAGCGGGTCGTCCCACACCGGCACGGCGCGCACGGGTTCGGCAGTCTCAGGGGCAAGAGTGATGACGGCCAGCTCGGCGCGGCCGTGGAGAATTTCTTCGTAGGCCACCTCCGAGTCGCAGAACTGGATATCCAGCGCCACCTGTGGGTGGGCCTTGGTGAAGGCGCGCAGCAGCGGCGGCAGGCGGTGCAGGCCGATGTGGTGACTGGTGGCCAGGACCAGCCGGCCGCTCACTTCGCCGTTAAGGTTGGTCAGGGCGCGACGGGTGTCATCCAGTACGCTGAGGATCTGATAGGCGCGCGGCAGCAAGGCGCGACCGGACTCGGTCAGGGTCACTTCGCGGCCGACGCGGTCGAACAGACGTACGCCCAGCTGGTTCTCCAGGGCGGCAATGCGCTTGCTCACCGCCGGCTGGGTCAGGTGCAGGCGCTCGCCGGCCTCGGAGAAGCTGCCGGATTCGGCAATGGCGAGGAAGGTGTTGAGGCTGGTCAGATCCATGTCGACTCCCTGCGCTCTGGAAGCGGCGCCCGACTTTTATAACGCACCGTATTCCTCGTGGGAATCCTTTGGATAAAAAATATGAATTTGAGTTATTCAGTGCCTTTCCATAGGATCATCCCCACAAGCCCAAGGGGCATAGAAAGACGCTGATGAGGACTCTCTGATGGCCGGCAAGACGCTCTACGACAAACTCTGGGAAATGCACGAGGTGAAGCGCCGTGACGATGGTTCGTCGCTCATCTACATCGACCGCCACATCCTCCACGAAGTGACCTCGCCGCAGGCCTTCGAAGGTCTGCGCCTGGCTGGCCGCAAACCCTGGCGCATCGATGCGAACATCGCGACCCCGGACCACAACGTGCCGACCACCCAGGCCGAGCGCAAGGGCGGCCTGCAGGCCATTGCTGACGAAGTGTCGCGCATCCAGGTCCAGACCCTGGACGAGAACTGCGACGACTTCGGCATCCTCGAATTCAAGATGAACGACGTCCGCCAGGGCATCGTCCACGTGGTCGGCCCGGAGCAGGGCGCGACCCTGCCGGGCATGACCGTGGTCTGCGGCGACTCGCACACCTCGACCCACGGCGCCTTCGGTGCGCTGGCCCACGGTATCGGCACCTCCGAGGTGGAGCACGTGCTCGCCACCCAGTGCCTGGTTGCCAAGAAGATGAAGAACATGCAGGTCCGCGTGGAAGGCAAATTGCCCTTCGGCGTGACTGCCAAGGACATCGTCCTCGCGGTGATCGGCAAGATCGGCACCGCGGGCGGCAACGGCCATGCCCTGGAGTTCGCCGGCAGCGCCATTCGTGACCTGTCCATGGAAGGCCGCATGACCATCTGCAACATGTCCATCGAGGCGGGCGCCCGCGTCGGCATGGTGGCGTGCGACGAGAAGACCGTCGAATACGTGAAGGGTCGTCCGTTCTCGCCGCAAGGCAGCGACTGGGCCAAGGCCGTGGAAGCCTGGAGCGATCTGGTTTCCGACGCCGATGCGCACTTCGACACCATCGTCGAGCTGCGTGCCGAGGACATCAAGCCGCAGGTCAGCTGGGGCACTTCGCCCGAGATGGTCCTCGCGGTGGACCAGAACGTGCCGGACCCGGCGGCCGAAGCCGATGCGGTCAAGCGCGATTCCATCGTCCGCGCGCTGAAGTACATGGGCCTGAACGCCAACCAGGCGATCACCGATATCCAGCTGGACCGCGTGTTCATCGGCTCCTGCACTAACTCGCGCATCGAAGACCTGCGCGCCGCAGCCGCGGTGGCCAAGGGCCGCAAGGTCGCTGCCACCGTCAAGCAGGCGCTGGTTGTGCCGGGCTCGGGCCTGGTGAAAGCCCAGGCCGAACAGGAAGGCCTGGACAAGATATTCATCGAAGCCGGTTTCGAATGGCGCGAACCGGGCTGTTCCATGTGCCTGGCGATGAATCCGGACCGCCTGGAAAGTGGCGAGCATTGCGCTTCCACCTCCAACCGCAACTTCGAAGGTCGCCAGGGCGCCGGTGGTCGTACCCACCTGGTGAGCCCGGCAATGGCCGCCGCGGCTGCCGTGACCGGTCGTTTCATCGACGTACGTGAATTGATGCAGGCCTGAGGAGACCCAATAGATGAAAGCCTTCACCCAGCACACCGGTCTCGTCGCGCCGCTCGACCGCGCCAACGTCGACACGGACCAGATCATCCCCAAGCAATTCCTCAAGTCGATCAAGCGCACCGGCTTCGGCCCGAACCTGTTCGACGAGTGGCGCTACCTCGACGTGGGTCAGCCGAACCAGGACAACTCCAAGCGCCCGGTGAACAAGGACTTCGTCCTCAACTTCCCGCGCTTCCAGGGTGCCAGCGTGTTGCTGGCCCGTGAGAACTTCGGCTGCGGCTCCTCCCGCGAGCACGCGCCGTGGGCGCTGGACGAGTACGGTTTCCGCACGGTGATCGCGCCGAGCTTCGCCGACATCTTCTTCAACAACAGCTTCAAGAACGGCCTGCTGCCGATCATCCTGAAGGACGAAGAAGTGGACGAGCTGTTCGCCCAGTGCGAAGCCACCGAGGGTTACCAGCTGACCGTCGACCTCGCCGCGCAGACAGTGACCCGCCCGGACGGCAAGCAGTACAGCTTCGAAGTGGACGCGTTCCGCAAGCACTGCCTGCTCAACGGCCTGGACGACATCGGCCTGACCTTGCAGGACGCCGAGGCCATCCGCAGTTTCGAAGGTGGCTATAAACAGCAACAACCCTGGTTGTTCCGCGACGCCTGATGGCCGTTGCACCACTCAGTAAGGAGAGCAGCATGACCGAGAGTCGTCACGAGCAAGTGGTCCAGCGCCAGTTCGGCGCCCAGGCCAACGCTTACCTGACCAGCGCCGTACACGCCCAGGGTGAAGAATTCGCCCAGTTGCGCGAGCGACTGTCGACGACTACCGGTGCGCGCGTGCTCGACCTGGGGTGCGGGGCAGGGCACGTGAGCTTCAACGTCGCGCCGCTGGCCGGCGAAGTGGTGGCTTACGACCTGTCCCAGCAGATGCTCGATGTGGTGGCCTCGGCCGCCGCCGAGCGCGGCCTGGGCAACATCGCCACGCGCTGTGGTGCTGCCGAGCAGCTGCCTTTCGAGGACGGCGAGTTCGATTTCGTCTTCAGCCGTTATTCTGCGCACCACTGGCGGGATGTCGGCCGGGCGCTGCGCGAAGTGCGCCGGGTGCTCAAGCCGAGCGGCGCGGTCTGCTTCATCGATGTCGCGGCGCCGGGCTTGCCCCTGCTGGACACCTATCTGCAGACTGTCGAGGTCCTGCGCGACACCAGCCACGTGCGTGATTACTCGCCTTCGGAGTGGGCGCGCCTGGTCGGCGAGGCCGGCCTTGCGGTGACCGCCGCCAAGCGCCAGCGGCTGCGTCTGGAGTTCACTTCCTGGGTCGAGCGCATGCGCACTCCCGAGGTGATGCGCCAGGCCATTCGTGCCCTGCAGCTTTCGATGGGCGACGAGGTGCGCGAGTATTTCGAGATCGACGCCGAGGGCTCCTTCAGCACTGACGTGCTGGTGCTCTGGGCGGAGCGCTGAGTTCAGTTTTTGACCGCTCCGGGTGGCTTGCGCCGCCCGGAGCGTTACGTTTTTTGCCAAGCGACTTTTTAAAGTGAGCAGAGAGATGAGCAAACAGATTCTGGTTCTCCCCGGCGACGGTATCGGCCCGGAAATCATGGCCGAAGCGGTCAAGGTGCTGGAACTGGCCAACGACAAGTTCGGCCTGGGCTTCGAACTGACCGAAGACGTGATCGGCGGCGCGGCCATCGACAAGCACGGCGTACCGCTGGCCGACGAGACCCTGGAACGCGCGCGCAACTCCGACGCGGTTCTGCTGGGCGCCGTGGGCGGCCCGAAGTGGGACAAGATCGAGCGTGACATCCGCCCCGAGCGCGGTCTGCTGAAGATCCGCTCGCAACTGGGCCTGTTCGGCAACCTGCGTCCGGCCATCCTCTACCCGCAGTTGGCCGATGCCTCCAGCCTGAAGCCCGAAGTGGTCGCCGGCCTGGACATCCTCATCGTTCGCGAGCTGACCGGCGGCATCTACTTCGGCCAACCGCGCGAACAGCGTTTGCTGGAGAACGGCGAGCGCCAGGCGTACGACACCCTGCCGTACAGCGAGAGCGAAATCCGCCGCATCGCCCGCGTCGGCTTCGACATGGCCCGCGTGCGCGGCAAGAAGCTGTGCTCGGTGGACAAGGCCAACGTCCTGGCCTCCAGCCAGCTGTGGCGCGAAGTGGTCGAGGAAGTCGCCAAGGACTACCCGGACATCGAGCTGTCGCACATGTACGTCGACAACGCCGCCATGCAGTTGGTCCGCGCACCCAAGCAATTCGACGTGATGGTGACCGACAACATGTTCGGCGACATCCTGTCGGATGAGGCTTCCATGCTCACCGGCTCCATCGGCATGCTGCCGTCCGCCTCCCTGGATTCGAATAACAAGGGCATGTACGAGCCTTGCCACGGTTCCGCACCGGACATCGCCGGCAAGGGTATCGCCAACCCGCTGGCGACCATCCTCTCGGTCTCGATGATGCTGCGTTACACCTTCAACGAAGGCGCCGCTGCCGACGCCATCGAGAAGGCCGTGAGCCTGGTGCTTGACCAGGGCCTGCGTACCGGTGACATCTGGTCCGAAGGCTGCACCAAGGTCGGTACTCGCGAAATGGGTGATGCGGTAGTCGCGGCTCTGCGGAATCTGTAATCTGTCCGGCTCGCTCGTTCCCGCGCTCTTGTAGGAAAGCGGGAACGACGGCCCTCTAAATATTTGAAGGTGTAGTAGCGATGAAGCGTGTAGGTCTGATCGGTTGGCGTGGCATGGTGGGTTCGGTGCTCATGCAGCGGATGCTGGAAGAGCGGGACTTCGACCTGATCGAGCCGGTGTTCTTCACCACCTCCAACGTGGGTGGCGAAGGTCCGTCCATTGGCAAGGACATTGCCCCCCTCAAAGACGCCTACAGCATCGAGGAACTGAAAACCCTCGACGTCATCCTGACCTGCCAGGGCGGCGACTACACCAGCGAAGTCTTCCCCAAACTGCGTGAAGCCGGTTGGCAGGGCTACTGGATCGACGCCGCCTCCAGCCTGCGCATGCAGGATGACGCGGTCATCGTCCTCGACCCGGTGAACCGCAAGGTCATCGACAACTCGCTGGACGCCGGCACCAAGAACTACATCGGCGGCAACTGCACCGTCAGCCTGATGCTGATGGCTCTGGGCGGCCTGTTCGAAGCCGGCCTGGTCGAGTGGATGAGCGCCATGACCTATCAGGCGGCCTCGGGCGCCGGCGCGCAGAACATGCGCGAGCTGATCAAGCAGATGGGCGCCATCAATGCTTCCGTCGCCGATGACCTGGCCAACCCGTCCAGCGCCATCCTCGACATCGATCGCAAGGTCGCCGAAGCCATCCGCAGCGACGCCATGCCCACCGAGAACTTCGGCGCGCCGCTGGCCGGCAGCCTGATCCCGTGGATCGACAAGGAACTGCCCAACGGCCAGAGCCGCGAAGAATGGAAAGGCCAGGCGGAGACCAACAAGATCCTCGGCCGCTTCAAGAACCCGATCCCGGTGGACGGCATCTGCGTGCGCATCGGCGCCATGCGTTGCCACAGCCAGGCGCTGACCATCAAGCTGAACAAGGATGTGCCCATCGCGGACATCGAAGGCCTGATCAGCCAGCACAATCCCTGGGTCAAGCTGATCCCGAACCAGCGCGAGATCAGCATGCGCGAACTGACTCCGGCAGCCGTCACCGGCACGCTGAGCGTTCCGGTGGGGCGTCTGCGCAAGCTCAACATGGGCACTCAGTACCTGGGCGCCTTCACCGTTGGCGACCAACTGCTGTGGGGTGCTGCCGAGCCGCTGCGCCGCATGCTGCGCATCCTGCTCGAGCGTTGATTCGCTCCTGAGTGCTGACCCCACGACGCCGGCCTTGAGCCGGCGTCGTGCTTTGTGGAGCACGAGAAGTTCCCGGCGTGTAGGTGAACCGCCGCACAAAAATGCCAGTCCGTTGGATTGGCGGCTCTTTGGCGCCAGTTTCTGTGACGCACCCGGAAAAGCCACCGGGAACCAGTCGCTATCCTCGCAGCCCGTCCATGGGGACAGGTTTCGGCGCGCCTTTTCGCGCCGGCCGATGGCAAGCAGCGGGGGAGAAAATGGCTCGGTTACACAGATTGTGGTTGGCGACGGCAGTCGCCGCGGCGTTCATGCCGGGCATGGC
This sequence comes from Pseudomonas sp. NY15435, assembly GCF_048068295.1. Taxonomy (NCBI): domain Bacteria; kingdom Pseudomonadati; phylum Pseudomonadota; class Gammaproteobacteria; order Pseudomonadales; family Pseudomonadaceae; genus Pseudomonas; species Pseudomonas sp. NY15435. The sequence goes on along the minus strand of NZ_JBLUQA010000003.1, from coordinate 106,702 downwards.
CGGCGCCCTGGAACTGGGCGACATTTCCTCGCGGGCGGCGTTGGGGCAGAACCTCTCGGCCAATATCGACCTGCGCGGCGCGGCTGACCTGAGCTCCGAGGAGGTCTTGGTGACCCTCGCCTCGGCAGAGGACTTCGAGCGCCTGGGCGTGGATCGCAACGTCGTCACCAGCGGTTTGAAGTTCACCCCCGATCTTGGCAAGAACGGCCGTGGTGTCATCCACGTCAGCTCGTCCAAGCCAATTCGCGAGCCCTACGTGAACTTCGTCCTCCAGGTCGTCTGGCCGCAGGGTCGCCTGGTGCGTGAATTCACCTTGCTGCTGGACCCGCCAACCTATGTGGCCAGCCCGGTGACGCCGCCGTCGGTCGCACCGGTGGTTGCTGCGGTTCGTGCGCCGCAGATGCAAGCTCTGGCGCCGGCTGTGGCCAATGTGCCGGCAGACAGCTATCGCATCCAGCGCAATGATGCGCTGTGGGACATCGCTTCGCGCAATCGCCCGTCCAGCGGCGTCTCGGTCATGCAGACCATGGCGGCGATCCAGCGGATGAACCCCGACGCCTTCGTCGACGGCAACATCAATCGCCTGAAGGTCGGTCAGGTGCTGCGCCTGCCCGACAAGCAGCAGGTTCGCGAGCAGAGCCATGCCCAGGCAGTGGCGCACGTGGAAACCCAGAATTCCGAGTGGAAGGCCAAGCGCAATCCGCAGCTGGCCCAGCAGGGACGCCAGTTGGACGCTACCCACAAGGCCGAAGCGGGTAGCGCGCCGGCCAAGGCCGAGGAGCGCGACAACCTGCGCCTGGTCTCCGGTCAGCCGGGCAAAGACAAGGGCAAGGTCGAGACGGAACAGTTGGCCGTCGCCCAGGAGGGCCTGGACAGCGCGCGTCGCGAAGGCGACGAACTGCGTAGCCGGATTTCCGACCTGGAAAGCCAGACGCAAAAGCTGAACAAGCTGATCGAACTGAAGGACTCGCAGATTGCCGGCCTGATCGCGCGCCTGGCCGAGCAGGATCGCGTCAAGGCTCAGGCTGCCCCGGCGGCGGGCAATCCCCAGGCCGCGGCAGGGGAGGTCGCCCAGGTGTCCGCGCCGCTGACCGCCCAGGCTACCGGGGGTGAGCCGCGGCCCTGACCTGCGGCGATAGGCGGCGGAGCCCTCGATTGCTTCGTCGCCGGTGGGGGCAGTAAAGTGCTGCGCTACTTTTCCCACCGATTTGAGACACTTCGATGCCTGAAACACTCGACATCGCCGTAGTTGGCGCCACTGGACTCGTTGGCGAGGCTTTGGTCGAACTGCTGGAAGAGCGCGACTTCCCTGTCGCCAACCTGTACCTGCTGGCCAGTGGCGAATCCGCCGGCAAGTCGGTGGCCTTCCGCGGACGCAACATCCGGGTTGGCAAGCTCGATGATTTCGATTTCGCCAAGGTGCGTCTGGCCTTCCTCTCGGTAGGCGCCGACGCCGCTGCCGATTGCGCCGCTCGCGCCGGCCAGGCTGGCTGCAGCGTGATCGATCTGAGCGGTGCGTCGTTGACCAATACTGCTGCGCTGTTGGCTCAAGCCTGCGTGAATGGCGATGCCGTCGAATCCTTGCAGCTTCCTGCTCTGATTGCCGCTCCGGCAGCGCCTGCCGCCGAGGTTGCCGAGGTGCTTGCGGCATTGCGCGGTGTGCTGGAGCTTCGCCAGGTCACGGTGAGTGCCTGCCTGTCCGCCTCCGCGCTGGGGCGCGAAGGTGTGCAGGAGTTGGCGCGACAGACTGCCGAGCTGCTCAATGCCCGCCCGCTGGAGCCACGCCTGGTGGACCGCCAGTTCGCCTTCAACATGCTGGCGCAGGTGGGTGGCGTCGACGAGCAGGGCTATTCGGTGGTTGAGCGCCGCATCGCGGCCGAGCTCACTGTCCTGTTCCCTGAGCTGAAGGACGGCCTGAGCGTGACCTGTAGTCTGGCGCCGGTGTTCTTCGGCGATACGCTGATGCTATCTATCAAGGCGGCGGCGCCGGTTTCCCTGTCCGCTGTCACTGCGGCGCTGGAGGCGGCGGAGGGCATCGAGCTGGTGGAAGACGATTACCCGACTGTCATCGGCGATGCGCAGGGGCAGGATAGTGTTTATGTCGGCCGCCTTCGGAACGGTCTGACAGATTCGTGCGAACTGAATTTGTGGATTGCGTCAGATAATGTGAGAAAAGGCGCAGCCCTAAATGCTGTGAACTTGGGCGAATTGTTGATAAAACACTATCTGTAAAAGATACTTACCGAATATTTGAAGAAGTATTCTAGCTTGGCAATACTGGCCGGGAACGTCGCTGACAGGGGAGAGCACCGCCGTGAAAACGGAGGGTGTAGTGGGCAGCGGCGCCCGATAGACGTTGTTCTAATCCAGAAAAAAGCTATTAAAACAAGGGATTACTATATGGTCCGGCTTCGCAAACTGGTGCAGGCAATCGCAGCTGCTTCGGCACTGACCTCGGGCATGGCACATGCGCTGGGGTTGGGGGATATCCACCTGCGTTCGGCGCTGAACCAGCCGCTGGATGCCGAGATCGACCTGGTCGAAGTTCGCGATCTGTCCGCGGCCGAGGTAATCCCGAAGCTGGCATCGCCGGAAGACTTCAACAAGGCGGGCGTCGACCGTCAGTACTTCCTGACCGGGCTCAAGTTCACGCCTATCGTCAAGCCCAACGGCAAGAGCGTCATTCGCGTCACCTCCGACCGGCCGGTGCAGGAACCCTACCTGAACTTCCTTGTGGAAGTGATGTGGCCCAACGGCCGGCTGCTGCGCGAGTACACCGTGCTGCTCGACCCGCCACTGTATTCCCCGCAGACCGCCGCCGCCGTGCCGCGCGCGCCGATGGCCGTCCCCGCGCCGGTGGTGCGTCCATCCGCCACTGCCGCGCCGCGCCCGGTTGCTGCTCCGGCGCCTGCCCGCAGCCCCGCCCCGGCTGCAGCCGCTCCGAGTTCGCGCCGCATCGACGGCAACGAGTACCGCACCGGCAAGAATGACACCCTCTGGGAAATCGCCGCCCGTGCGCGCCCGGATGGCAGCGTTTCCGTCCAGCAGACCATGCTGGCGATCCAGGACCTCAATCCGGATGCTTTCCTCGGCGGCAACATCAACCGTCTGAAGAGTGGCCAGGTGCTGCGTCTGCCCGATGCCGAGCAGATCAAGGCGCGCACCCAGCCGACTGCTGAAGCCGAAGTCAAACAGCAATACACTGCCTGGCGCGAAGGCCGCAGCCTGCCTGCCGGTGGCGCACGTCAACTGGATGCCACGCCGCGCGCCAACGCCGGTAATGCTCCGGCCCAGGCTGAAACCAAGGACAGCCTGCGTCTGCTCTCCGGCGAGAACGGCAAGGCCAAGGGCGGTGACAAGGGCAGCAAGGACGGCCAGGCCGTCGCTGACAAGCTGGCCGTCACCAAGGAAAGCCTCGACAGCACCCGTCGCGAGAACGACGAGCTGACCGGCCGCATGACCGACCTGCAGAGCCAGATGGACAAGCTGCAGAAGCTCATCGCACTCAAGGATGCGCAACTGGCGAAGCTGCAGAGCGAACTGGGCAGCGACAAGGGCGCCGCGGCCAATGGTGCCGCCGTGTCGGTGCCTGGCACCGATTCGGCCGCCCAGCCCGTGACGCCGCCTGCGCCTGCCGCAGAGCAGCCGGTCGCGCCGGCTCCCGCTGGCGATGCAGGCACTCCGCCGGCTCCTGCCGCCGAGGCGCAACCGCAACCCGCTCCTGCTCCTGTCGCGCCGGCCCCTGTGGCTGAGGCGAAGAAACCCGAGCCCGCTCCGGCGCCGGTGGCAGCGCCGGCCGTGCAGTCCGAGGCCAGCTTCCTCGATGAGGTCCTGGCCAACCCGATCTGGCTGGGCGCCATCGCCGGCAGTGCACTGCTGGCGCTGCTGGTCCTGCTGATGATCATTTCCCGCCGTCGCGCCGCCAAGGAGCAGGAAAGCCTCGCTGCCTATGCCGTTGATGACGAGCCGCATCTCGATGACGACCTGACCCTTGCCGGCAGCGAGCTGGACACCCTGGACGTACCGCAGGCGGCCGAAGTTGCCGCCCCGGCACAGGCTGCTCCGGAGCGCGTTGCTGCTCAAACCAGTGATGCGCTGGGCGAGGCAGACATCTACATCGCCTATGGTCGCTTCAATCAGGCTGCCGAGCTGTTGCAGGGCGCCATCTACGACGAGCCGCAGCGCACCGATCTGCGTCTGAAACTGATGGAGGTCTACGCCGAGATCGGTGACCGTGAAGGCTTTGCCCGTCAGGAAAACGAGCTGCGTGAGATCGGCGGCGCCGAGCCGCAGGTAGAACAACTGAAATCCCGCTACCCGGGCATGGTCGTCCTGGCGGCTGTGGGTGGCGGTCTGGCCGCGGCCGCAGCGACTTCCGACGACGATCTCGACGGGTTCAGCCTGGACGATTTCGCCATCGATAGCCCGTCTGCCAATAGCCCGGCCGCCGCAGTCGAACCTGCCGTGCAGCCCCATGGCGACCTGGACGATGCTTTCGACCTGGCGCTGGACGATCTGGAGCTGGGCGACGACAAGCCTGCCGCTCCGGCCGCCGCGCAGGACGATGAGCTGTCCTTCGGCAGCGTCGACCTGGATGATGACCTGACCCTGGGTGGCTCGCCGGCTGCAGCGCCGAGCACCAAGGTCGAGGACGATTTCGCCTTCGACCTGGACCTGCCGGAAGCGCCTGCCGCCAAGGCTGAGGCTCCGTCGCTGGTCGACGACCTGAGCGACTTCTCCCTGGATCTGGACAAGGACCTGGAGAAGGACGGCCCCTCCACCCTGGCATCGGCGGAAGATGATTTCCTGCTGGGCCTGGACGACGACACCGCATCGCTGTCCGGCGTGAGCCCCGAGGAGTTCAGCCTGGATATCGAGAGCAAGGCGCCGCAGGCCGACGACCTGCCGGACGACTTCGACCTGTCCCTGGCGGATGACGAGCCGGCACCGGCCAAGGCCGACGACAGCTTCGCTGCCCAGTTGGATGAGGTCAGCGCCGAGCTGGACCGTCTCTCCGCGCAGAACGACGAGCCGCAGGCTCCGGTCGAGTCGCTGGCAGAAGAAAGCTTCGCTGCAAGCGATCTGGACCTGCCGGGCGAGAGTGCCGACGACGAAGACGATTTCGACTTCCTCTCCGGCGCTGACGAAGCGGCCACCAAACTCGACCTGGCGCGTGCCTACATTGACATGGGTGACACTGAAGGCGCCCGCGACATCCTCGATGAAGTACTCACCGAGGGTAACGACAACCAGCAGCAGGAAGCGCGCGAATTGCTCGGGCGTATCGCCTGAGCCGGAAGGCTCCAGATAGATGATTGAAGCAGTACCCTCAGCGGCGGCCGAATCGGCCGCCGTTGGCGTTTCCAGGATTGCCCTGGGCGTCGAATTCAAAGGTTCGCGTTATCGCGGTTGGCAGCGCCAGGAAGATGGTGTGCCGACCGTGCAGGGCGCGCTGGAAAAAGCTCTGTCCCGGGTGGCTGATCACCCGGTTTCGCTGATGTGTGCGGGTCGCACTGATGCGCTGGTGCACGCAAGCGGGCAGGTGGTGCATTTCGACACCACCGCCGAGCGTTCGCTCATCGCCTGGGTCATGGGCACCAATGCCAACCTGCCCGGTGACATCAGCGTGACCTGGGCCAAGGTGATGCCGGCGCATTTCCATGCGCGCTTCACCGCCATGGCGCGACGCTATCGCTACGTGATCTACAACGACCAGATACGCCCGGCGCATATGGCCGAAGAGGTCACCTGGAACCACCGCCCGCTGGATGTCTCGCGCATGCGTGAAGCGGCCCGCGCGCTGGTCGGTACCCACGACTTCACTTCGTTTCGCGCGGTGCAGTGCCAGGCCAAGTCGGCGGTGAAAACGGTGCATCACCTGGAGGTGATCGAGCACGGGCGCTTTATTGTGCTGGATGTCCGTGCCAACGCGTTCCTGCACCACATGGTGCGCAACTTTGCCGGGATGCTGATGACCATCGGCGCCGGTGAACGCCCGGTGGAATGGGCGGCCGAAGCGCTGGCTGCGCGCGATCGGCGTGCCAGCGGCATTACCGCGCATCCGTACGGGCTGTACCTGGTGAGCGTGGAATACCCCGAGGAATTCGTCTTGCCCGAGCGCTACCTGGGGCCACATTTCCTTTCAAGTTTGCCGGATATCGTCGGCTGACGATGCCGGGGTCATTTGCTACCATCGATCGATCACTTGCCTGAAGGTTGCTGCATCTTGTCAGCCGTTCGCATCAAAATCTGCGGTATTACCCGAGTCGAGGATGCCCTGGCCGCCGCCGAGGCGGGTGCCGACGCCATTGGTCTGGTGTTCTACGCCAAGAGCCCGCGCGCGGTGAGTATCCAGCAGGCGCGGGCCATCGTTGCCGCGCTGCCGCCGTTCGTCAGCACTGTTGGGCTGTTCGTTGATGCCAGTCGCTGCGAGCTGGGCGAAATTCTCGATGCGGTGCCGCTGGACATCCTGCAGTTCCATGGCGACGAGACGCCCGAGGCCTGCTCCGGCTGGCACAAGCGCTATATGAAGGCCCTGCGGGTGAAGCCTGGTGATGATGTGGCGGCGCAGATCGCGAAGTATCCGCAGGCCAGTGGGTTCCTCCTGGATACCTACGTTGAAGGCGTTCCCGGTGGAACCGGGCTGGCCTTCGACTGGTCCCTGGTGCCGAAGGATGTGCAGCGTCCGCTGATCCTGGCTGGCGGGCTCACGGTCGGCAACGTGGCCGATGCAATCGCCCAGGTGCGTCCGTACGCCGTGGATGTGAGCGGCGGAGTGGAGGCGAGCAAGGGCATCAAGGATGCGCAGAAGATCCGCGATTTCATCGCGCAATGTCGTTCGGTGGCGTGACGCGGAATCTTCATGTGACGACGAGCGGCCTGCCGCCGTCCACTACCCAGTCGCTGCCTGCGGGTAGCGCTGGGAGTCGCAGCAGGAAGACCTGCCCACCGACGCCCCGCATCGAGTGCTGTATCCGTGGTGACGCCCCAGGCGGCGCCTTTGTTTGCGAGGGGTTCCATCCTTGAGGTCGGAACCGCGACGATGAATTTGCTCAGGAGCCTGCGCAGCCCACCGCGCTGAGCCCCTGCACTGGAGACGAGAGCATGAGCAACTGGCTGGTAGACAAGCTGATCCCTTCCATCATGCGTTCCGAGGCGAAGAAGAGCTCGGTACCGGAAGGCCTGTGGCACAAGTGCCCGTCCTGCGAGGCGGTGCTGTACCGCCCGGAGCTGGAAAAGACCCTCGACGTCTGCCCCAAGTGCGATCACCACATGCGTATCGGCGCCCGCGCGCGTATCGATATCTTCCTTGATGAAGAAGGCCGCGAGGAGCTGGGTGCCGAGCTGGAGCCGGTGGACCGCCTGAAGTTCCGTGACAGCAAGAAGTACAAGGATCGCCTGACCGCCGCGCAGAAAGACACCGGCGAGAAGGACGCGCTGATCGCTATGAGCGGCAAGCTGATGGGCATGCCGGTCGTGGTCAGTGCCTTCGAGTTCTCCTTCATGGGCGGCTCCATGGGTTCCATCGTTGGCGAGCGCTTCGTGCGCGCGGCCAACTACGCCCTTGAAAACCGTTGCCCGATGATCTGCTTCTCCGCCTCGGGTGGCGCACGCATGCAGGAAGCGCTGATCTCCCTGATGCAGATGGCCAAGACCTCCGCCGCGCTGGCTCGCCTGCGTGAAGAAGGTATCCCGTTCATCTCCGTGTTGACCGACCCGGTCTACGGCGGTGTGTCCGCGAGCCTGGCGATGCTTGGCGATGTGATCGTCGGTGAGCCACGCGCCCTGATCGGCTTCGCCGGCCCACGGGTGATCGAGCAGACCGTGCGCGAGAAGCTGCCGGAAGGCTTCCAGCGCAGCGAGTTCCTGCTCGAGCACGGCGCCATCGACATGATCGTCCACCGTGCAGAAATGCGTCAGCGGCTCGCCAGCCTGCTGGCCAAATTCACCCACACTCCAAGTACCGCGCTCGCAGGATGACCCAACGTACCCTTGCCGACTGGCTCAGCTATCTCGAACAACTCCACCCCACGGCAATCGACATGGGGCTGGATCGCTCCCGTGAAGTAGCTGGCCGGCTTGGCCTGGGGCGCCCCGCGCCCCGCGTGGTGACCGTCACCGGCACCAACGGCAAGGGTTCCACCTGCGCCTTCCTCGCTGCCATGCTCGGTGAGCAGGGGCAGCGCGTCGGTGTCTACAGCTCGCCGCACCTGCTGCGCTACAACGAGCGCGTGCTCATCGATGGCGTCGAGGCCAGCGATGAGGCGCTCTGCGAAGCCTTCGCCGCCGTCGAGGCGGCCCGTGGCGAAATCTCCCTGACGTACTTCGAGATGGGCACTCTCGCGGCCTTCTGGCTGTTCGAGCGCGCCAACCTTGATGCCGTGGTGCTGGAGGTTGGACTGGGCGGCCGCCTGGATGCGGTCAACCTGATCGACTCCGACGTCGCTGTGGTCACCAGCATCGGCATCGATCACGCCGACTGGCTGGGGGATACCCGCGAAAGCGTGGCCTTCGAGAAGGCCGGTATCTTCCGCGCCACAAAGCCTGCCGTGTGTGGTGATCTGGAGCCGCCGGCGCCGATCATGGAGCAGGCGCGCAAGCTCGGTTCACCGCTGGTGCTGCGCGGTCGCGATTTCGATCTGGCGATGGGCGAGGGCGATTGGCACTGGCGCGGCCGTTCCGCCACGGGCGAGGCGCTGAGCCTGCACAGCCTGCCGCTGCTCGATCTGCCGATGGAGAACGCTGCGCTGGCTTTGCAGGTCTACGCCTTGTTGGACCTGCCGTGGCAGCCTGAGCAGTTGATCGCTGCGCTGCTGCGCACCCGTGTTACCGGGCGCCTGGATCGCCGCACCGTGCAATGGCACGGCGAAGAGCGCCACTTGCTGCTCGACGTCGGGCATAATCCACACGCATCGCAATACCTGGCCAGTCGCCTGCGTGCGGCGCCACCCAAGGGTGTGCGCCATGCAGTGTTCGGTTTGCTGGCGGACAAGGATCTCGACGGCGTACTGGAACCCGTGCTCGGCTTGGTGCAGGATTGGGCCGTCGCGCCACTGCCCACCGGCCGCAGCCGTCCCGCTGGAGAGCTGGAGGCGGCATTGCAGGCTCGCGGGGCGCAGGTCAGTTGCCATGGCGATATCGCCGCGGCGTTGGTAGCGCAATGCGATGCAGCGAGCACCGAGGACGAGATTCTGGTGTTCGGATCGTTCTACAGCGTGGCGGATGCCCTGGAGTGGCTCGCCAAGGCTGCTCAATAAGGTAGACCTAAGGGGAGTTGTTGCATGGCGTTGCTCGATAAGGGGCTCAAGCAGCGGGTAGTCGGAGCGCTGGTGCTGCTGGCGCTGGCGGTGATCTTCCTGCCGATGCTGTTCTCCCGCGAGGATGATGTACGCCAGGTGGTGGTCGAGGCGCCGGTGATGCCCAAGCCGCCGGCCATGCCCACCGTCGAAGTGCAACCCACCGAAGTCCCCGAGCCGCAGGCCGAGGATGTCGACAATGGTGCGCCGCCTGCCGAGACGGCGGCTGCGCAGGCGCCTTCCGCGCCGATCGCCAGCTTGCCAGCCCAGCAGTCCCAGCCCGCTCAGCCCAAGGCTCCGGCCCCGCAGCCAGCTGCGCCCAAGCCTGCTGCGCCCGCTCAGCAGCCTGCCCAGGCCAGTGCCGCTCCGGCCGCGCCGGCGCAACAGCCGGCCCAGCGCCTGGACAGCAACAACCTGCCGGTGAGCTGGTCGGTGCAGTTGGCCAGCCTGTCCAACCGTGCCCGCGCTGATGAACTGCAGAAGTCCCTGCGCAGCCAGGGCTACAACGCTTATGTGCGCAGTTTCGACGGCATGAATCGGGTGTTCGTCGGCCCGGTGGTCGAGCGCGCGGAAGCGGATCGCCTGCGTGACCAGCTCGGCAAGCAACAAAAGCTCAATGGTTTCGTGGTGCGATTCCAGCCTGAGCGCGGCTGAGTTCGTTCGTTAGCTTCTCTCAATCGGCCCCATGTCAAACTGGGGCTCTTCTAAATCGAAGGCCTCTGCTAAAATGCGGGGCCTTTCCGTTTCTGGGCCGCAACGTGGCATTTACCTGGGTCGATTGGACGATGATCGGCATCATCGTCATTTCCAGCCTGATCAGCTTGAGCCGTGGTTTCGTCAAGGAAGCCCTGTCGCTGGTCACCTGGATCGTAGCCGGTGCGGTCGCCTGGATGTTCGGCGGCGCCCTGGCCGAGCATCTCGCACCCTACATTCAGCTGCCCTCGGGGCGTGTCATCGCCGCTTGCGCTCTTCTTTTCGTCGTCACGCTGCTGCTGGGCGCACTCGTCAATTTCCTCATCAGCGAGTTGGTCCGAGTGACCGGCATGTCCGGCACCGACCGTGTGCTGGGTATGGTGTTCGGCGGCGCCCGTGGCGTGCTGCTGGTGGTTTTGCTGGTCGGCCTGCTGAGCCTGGCTCCGGTGCAACAGGACCCGTGGTGGCAGCAATCGGTGCTGATGCCGCATTTCCTGATGGTTGCTGACTGGTCGAAGAATTTCATCCTGACTTTTGCCGGGCATTGGATGTCCGGCGTGACCATCACTCCGCCATCCGGAGTGGGGTCTTTGCTGCCGGCCCAGTGACGGGCAGGCACAGGCGACGGGAAGCCGTCGCCGCAACGGCAGGTCCGGTGGATACTGCCGAATATGGAATTGTTTTAGCCTGAACACCAACTAGGGGTTGCGTCGCATGTGTGGCATCGTCGGTATCGTGGGCAAGTCGAACGTCAATCAGGCGCTCTATGACGCGCTCACCGTTCTCCAGCATCGTGGCCAGGACGCTGCGGGGATTGTCACCTGTCAGGACGACCGTCTGTACCTGCGCAAGGACAACGGCCTGGTCCGTGACGTCTTCCAGCAGCGCCACATGCAGCGCCTGGTCGGCAAGATCGGCATCGGTCACGTGCGCTACCCGACTGCGGGCAGCTCCAGCTCCGCCGAGGCGCAGCCGTTCTACGTCAACTCGCCGTACGGCATCACCCTGGCGCACAACGGCAACCTGACCAACGTCGAGCAACTGGCCAAGGAAATCTACGAATCCGACCTGCGCCACGTGAACACCAATTCCGACTCGGAAGTGCTGCTCAACGTGTTCGCCCATGAGCTGGCAGTGCGCAACAAGCTGCAGCCCACCGAGGAAGACGTGTTCGCCGCCGTGGCCGGCGTGCATGCCCGTTGCGTGGGCGGCTACGCGGTGGTGGCGATGATCACCGGCTACGGTATCGTCGGCTTCCGCGATCCCCATGCGATCCGCCCGATCGTCTTCGGTCAGCGTCACACCGAGAACGGCGTGGAGTACATGATCGCTTCGGAAAGCGTTGCCCTGGACGTCCTCGGCTTCACCCTGATCCGCGACCTGGCTCCGGGCGAAGCGGTGTACATCACCGAAGACGGCAAGCTCTACACCCGTCAGTGCGCGGCCAATCCGCAGTACTCTCCGTGCATCTTCGAGCACGTCTACCTCGCCCGTCCGGACTCCATCATCGACGGCATCTCGGTCTACAAGGCGCGTCTGCGCATGGGCGAGAAGCTGGCTGACAAGATCCTGCGCGAGCGTCCGGACCACGACATCGACGTGGTTATCCCGATCCCGGACACCAGCCGTACCGCGGCCCTGGAACTGGCCAACCGCCTGGGCGTTAAATTCCGCGAAGGTTTCGTGAAGAACCGCTACATTGGTCGTACCTTCATCATGCCCGGCCAGGCCGCGCGCAAGAAATCGGTACGCCAGAAGCTCAACGCCATCGAGCTGGAATTCCGCGGCAAGAACGTGATGCTGGTGGACGACTCCATCGTTCGCGGCACCACCTGCAAGCAGATCATCCAGATGGCCCGCGAGGCCGGCGCGAAGAACGTCTACTTCTGCTCCGCCGCCCCGGCGGTGCGCTACCCCAACGTCTACGGCATCGACATGCCGAGCGCCCATGAGCTTATCGCGCACAACCGCAGCACCGAGGAAGTCGGCGAGCTGATCGGTGCCGACTGGCTGGTGTATCAGGACCTGCAGGACCTGATCGAATCCACCGAGGGCGGCAAGATCAAGATCGAACACTTCGACTGCGCCGTGTTCAACGGTGAATACGTCACCGGCGACGTCGATGAAGCCTATCTGAACAAGATCGAGCAGGCGCGCAACGACGCGACCAAGACCAAGGGCGCCGCCGTCAGCGCCATCATCGATCTCTACAACGACTGATTTAGAAACGAATAGGGAGAGCAGGGCATGGCTCAGGATTGGGAAGCCGGCCGGCTGGACAGCGACCTGGAGGGCGTCGGTTTCGACACCCTCGCGGTACGCGCCGGGCAACGCCGCACCCCGGAGGGCGAACACGGCGAGGGCCTGTTCACCACCTCCAGCTATGTGTTCCGCAGTGCCGCCGACGCAGCCGCGCGCTTCGCCGGTGAAGTGCCGGGCAACGTCTACTCGCGCTACACCAACCCCACGGTGCGCACTTTCGAGGAGCGCATCGCCGCGCTGGAAGGCGCCGAGCAGGCAGTGGCCACGTCCACTGGCATGTCGGCGATCCTCTCCCTGGTAATGAGCCTGTGCAGCGCCGGTGACCACGTACTGGTCTCGCGCAGCGTATTCGGCTCGACCATCAGCCTGTTCGAGAAGTACTTCAAGCGCTTCGGCATCGAGGTGGACTACCCACCGCTGAGTGACCTGAAAGCCTGGGAAGCGGCCTGCAAGCCGAACACCAAGCTGTTCTTCGTCGAATCGCCGTCCAATCCGCTGGCCGAGCTGGTCGATATCGCCGCACTGGCGGAGATCGCCCATGCCAAGGGTGCGCTGCTGGCGGTGGATAACTGCTTCTGCACCCCCGCGCTGCAGCAGCCGCTGAAGCTCGGCGCTGACGTGGTGATCCACTCCGCGACCAAGTACATCGACGGCCAGGGCCGTACCATGGGGGGCGTGGTTGCCGGTCGCCGCGCGCAGATGGAGCCCGTTGTCGGCTTCCTGCGTACCGCCGGCCCGACGCTCAGCCCGTTCAACGCCTGGATCTTCATCAAAGGCCTGGAAACCCTGCGCGTGCGCATGCAGGCCCACAGCGCCTCGGCCCAGCAGGTCGCGCAGTGGCTGGAGCAGCAGCCGGGTGTGGAGCGCGTGTACTACGCGGGCCTTGCCAGCCACCCGCAGCACGAGCTGGCCAAGCGTCAGCAGAAGGGCTTCGGCGCGGTGGTGAGCTTCGAGGTGAAGGGCGGAAAGGACGCGGCGTGGCGCTGCATCGACGCCACCCGGATGATCTCCATCACCACCAACCTGGGTGACACCAAGACCACCATCGCCCATCCGGCCACTACCTCCCACGGTCGACTGTCGCCGGCCGAGCGCGAGAACGCCGGTATCCGTGACAACCTGATCCGTGTCGCCGTGGGCCTGGAAGATGTCGACGACATCAAGGCCGACCTGGCGCGGGGCCTGGCGGCACTGTGAGCGTGATGGACGCCCTGGGCAACGGCCGGGTAGTGCTGGTCACCGGTGCAGCACATGGCATCGGCCTGGGTGTCGCTGCCTGGCTGGTGGCCGAGGGCTGGCAGGTGGTGCTGGCGGACATCGATCGTGAGCGCGGCCCGAAGGTGGCGGCGGCGTTGGGCGAGCGTGCCAGCTTCATCGCGGTGGACGTGGCTAGCGAAGGGCAGGTCGCTGCGGCTGTGGCCGAGCTGATCGGTCAGTTCGGCCGCCTGGATGCGTTGGTGAGCAATGCCGCCATCGCCCGGCCGCACAACACCGCGCTGGAAGGCCTTGGCCTGAACGAGTGGAACCGCACCCTGGCGGTGAACCTCACCGGTCCGATGCTGCTGGCCAAGCACTGTGCGCCGTACCTGCGCGCGCACGGCGGTGCCATCGTCAACATCGCCTCCACCCGGGCGCATCAGTCCGAGCCGAACTCCGAAGCCTACGCGGCGAGCAAGGGCGGGCTGCTGTCGCTGACCCACGCCCTGGCCAGCAGCCTGGGTCCGGATATTCGCGTCAATGCGATTTCCCCTGGCTGGATCGACGCCCGCGACCTGCGCGAGCGCGAGGCCGAACCGCTGACCGAACTGGACCATGACCAGCATCTGGTCGGCCGCGTCGGCACGGTGGAGGACGTCGCTTCAGCGGTGGCCTGGCTGGTTGGTGAGAGTACCGGCTTCGTCACCGGGCAGGAGCTGGTGATCGATGGCGGCATGACGCGCAAGATGATCTACCTCGACTGAGAGTCGGGTGTGGCAGAGGAGGGCGGCCCGAGGGTCGCCCTTTTCTTTTTGGGGTTCTGCACTTGGGCTGTTCGCGAGCAAGCTCGCTCCTACAAGAGCGGGCATAGGCTGACCCTGTAGGAGCGAGCTTGCTCGCGAACCTTGAGCCGCGCCGAGGTCGCTAACCGCACACCGAACTTTTTTTGCGGAAAATGAAAAAAAGTTCAATCAGGGCATTGACTTAGGTTCTGCCGGCTGTAGAATGCGCCCCACTTCGAGACGAAGGGTGATTAGCTCAGCTGGGAGAGCATCTGCCTTACAAGCAGAGGGTCGGCGGTTCGATCCCGTCATCACCCACCACTCTCGCAAGTTACGCGCAGCGGTAGTTCAGTCGGTTAGAATACCGGCCTGTCACGCCGGGGGTCGCGGGTTCGAGTCCCGTCCGCTGCGCCATATTCGAAAGCCCTCAGGTAGCAATACCTGAGGGCTTTTTCGTTTCCGTCCGAAAAATCCTGTCGTCGCTCTGAAAGACGCTGTCACAGGTCGTTCACCTTTGCCGTCTAGCTTTTTTCCCGTGGTCTTTGCTAAAACCGGATCGAACGGTCAGGAGAAAAGCCAATGGATGACTATCAGGAAGAACTGCTGGAGCTGCATGCCGTGGAACAGGATCTGCCGGAGCCGGCCGACGACGCCACGGAGATGTGATCAGGCGCTGTGGCGCTGGGCGCGGCGGAATTCCCCCGGTGTCTGCCCGCTCCAGCGCTTGAAGGCGCGCTGGAAGGCTTCCGCCGAGGCGAAACCAAGCAGGTAGGCGATTTCGCCGAAGGCCAGGTCGGTGTCGCGGATGTAGATCATCGCCAGGTCGCGGCGGGTGTCGTTGAGGATGCTGCGGAACTGCGTGCCTTCCTCGGCCAACTTGCGACGTAACGTCCAGGTTGGCAGCTTGAGCCGTGCGGCCACTTCCTCCAGGTCCGGTTCGCGACCGTTGAGCATCGGGCCCAGCAGCTGGGCGACGCGCTCGCGCAGGCTGCGGGTGCGGGTCAACTGCTCCAGTTCCTTCTCGCAGATATCAAGCAGTTGCCGCCAGGTGCTCGGGCAGTGGTCCGGGTTGCCGCGTGCCAGGGTCGACTGGTCCAGGCGCAACTGGTTGTGCGCAGCACCGAACTCCACCGGGCAACCCAGCATTTCTTCGAAGCGCGATGCCCAGGCCGGCGCCGGATACTCGATCTCGATCTTCTCCGGGCGCAGCGGCTGCGCGCCGATGCTGCCGAGCATGCTCACCCAGCCAGCCAGCACCGAATCCACCACGAAGCGGTTGTAGGTGTTGTACGGGCTGATGGAGTAGAAGCGCAGCCAGGCGCCGCTGGCGTCCTCGATGAAGCTGCTCTGGCCGCGATAGTTCTGCGCATAGAGCGGTTCGAAGCGAATCAGCGCGCGGGCGGCGGCGCGCAGGTTGGGTGCCTGGGCTGCCGTGACGCCGGCCAGGCCACTCTGGCTCGGTCGGCTCAACTGACCCATGCGCAGGCCCAGGGCTGGGTCGCCGCTCTGCTGGATGGCCGCGTGGCCCAAACGCATGTAGCGGGGAATCGACAACCGTGCGCCGGGCTCGCCCAGGCGCGCCGCGTCCAGACCGTATTGCTGGAGCAGGGGTTGGGGAGCGACGCCGCTTTCTGCCAGGGCGTCGGCGAGACTGTGGACGAAGCCCACCGAAAGGTCGCCGAGGCGCATGCTCGGGCGGGTCATAGCCAGAGGTTGATCAGGTGTGCGCCGGGTCCTTCGGGCGCCAGGGTATGGTTGCTACCGCTGACGACCAGGCTGCGGCCATCGCTGCCCAGATCCCAGAGATGGCCACGGAGGAACACAGTGATGCCAGCATGGGCGCCGCTTTCGCCGAGGCGGCCGGCCAGGGCCAGGCGCTCCCAGGCTTCGCCTTCCGTGAGTTCACCGGGTTTGAGGGTCACGTCGTTGGGCGTCGCGCTGCCGTTGTAGCCCTTCCACGGCTTGCTCCAGTTGCCGTTGCCGGTGAGGAAAGCCGGCACGGCAATGATGTCGGGCTTGTTCGCGGCCAGCGCGCTGTAGCTCGCTGGGTACCAACTGTCGGCGCAGACCAGCACGCCCAGACGTCCGGCCGGGGTCTGCAGCACCTGCAGGTCGTCGGCATCGCCGCCGCGGGTGAAGCCTTTCTCGTCGTCGATGGGGAACAGCTTGCGCTGCGGCTTGCCCAGCGGCAGGCCGTCGCTGCCGAAGACCTGGCTGACGTTGTAGAGGCGGCCGTTGCCGGTGCGAATCTGGCCTTCGACGATGCGCGGATTGGGCAGCACGATGGAGCCGGCGACGATGGTCACGCCAAATTCCTTTGCCAGTCCGCCGAACAGCGTCTGGTAGTCGTGGGCCATGTCCACCGCCTTCATGCGGAACAGGGCGTCGGCCATGCGGTCCTCGCCCTTGGCGCCGAGCCAGCCGCGCGCCAGTTTCAGCGGGTTGCTGGCGGCCATCCACTCCATGGCCTCGGCCATGTGCTCGGTCTGGTAGACCTCGGGCTTCTCGCCGGCGGCCACCAGCCAGGTGCCGACGTGCTCGGGAAAGACCACCACGGTGCGCGGGTTGATCAGCCCTTCGTCGCGAGCTTTGGCCAGGTAAGCATGGAACTTCAGGTGCAGGCGCTCGACGCTCTGGTAGTCCTGGGTGAACAGCTCCGGCTGTACACCCAGCAGGTTGCCGCGCTCGGACGGCTGGCCCTGGTTGAGCGCCACCTGGCTACGCAGGTCGGACAGGTAATGGCCCACCGGGCGACGCTCCGCCCAGCCGGCATAACCGGCGAAGAGAATCACCAGGACGAGAAAGATCAGCTTGCGCATAAAAGACGGGTACTCATGGGATGCACCACAGGGTAGGGGTTGGGCCGGGCGTTGCCAAGACGGGGTGTCATCTTTGGTCAGTAACTTGTCATTTTCGATCATTGAGCGACCGGTGTGCGCTCCTTAGAGTCTGCCCCATACCGACCGTGCTCCATGCCTTGCCGTTCCGCAGGCTGAGGGCGCGGCATCACCGTGAATGCCGGAGGAATCATGACCGCCACTTATCCCCACCTGCTTGCGCCGCTGGACCTGGGTTTCACCACCCTGCGCAACCGCACCCTGATGGGCTCCATGCACACCGGCCTGGAAGAGAAGCCCCAGGGCTTCGAGCGCATGGCGGCGTACTTTGCCGAGCGCGCCCGTGGCGGCGTCGGCCTGATGGTCACCGGCGGCATCGGCCCGAACGAGGAGGGTGGCGTTTATTCCGGCGCGGCCAAGCTGAGCACCGCCGAAGAAGCCGAGAAGCACAAGATCGTCACCCAGGCGGTGCACGAGGCGGGCGGCAAGATCTGCATGCAGATTCTCCACGCCGGCCGTTACGCCTACAGCCCCAAGTCCGTCGCGCCCAGCGCCATCCAGGCGCCGATCAACCCGTTCAAGCCACGCGAACTGGATGAAGAGGGTATCGAGAAGCAGATCGCCGATTTCGTCAATTGCTCGAGCCTGGCCCAGGTGGCCGGCTACGACGGCGTCGAGATCATGGGTTCGGAAGGCTACTTCATCAACCAGTTCCTCGCCGCCCACACCAACCACCGCACCGATCGCTGGGGTGGCAGCTACGAGAACCGCATGCGCCTGCCGGTGGAAATTGTCCGCCGCGTACGCGAGGCCGTGGGCCCGAACTTCATCATCATCTATCGCCTGTCGATGCTCGACCTGGTGGAAGGCGGCAGCACCTGGGACGAGATCGTCCTGCTGGCCAAGGCCATCGAAAAGGCCGGCGCCACCATCATCAATACCGGCATCGGCTGGCACGAGGCGCGTATCCCGACCATCGCCACCAAGGTGCCGCGCGCGGCCTTCACCAAGGTCACCGCGAAGCTGCGTGGCGAGATCGGCATACCGCTGGTCACCACCAACCGCATCAATACTCCGGAAGTGGCCGAGCAGGTGCTGGCCGAAGGCGACGCCGATATGGTCTCCATGGCCCGTCCGTTCCTTGCCGACCCGGACTTCGTCAACAAGGCTGCCGAAGGCCGCGCGGACGAGATCAACACCTGCATCGGCTGCAACCAGGCCTGCCTGGACCACACCTTCGGCGGCAAGCTGACCAGCTGCCTGGTGAACCCGCGCGCCTGCCATGAGACTGAGCTGAATTACATCCCGACCACCCACGTGAAGAAAATCGCCGTGGTTGGCGCCGGCCCCGCCGGGCTGTCCGCTGCCACCGTGGCGGCCGAGCGTGGCCATGAAGTGACGCTGTTCGACGCCGCCAGCGAGATCGGTGGGCAGTTCAACGTTGCCAAGCGCGTGCCGGGCAAGGAAGAGTTCTACGAGACCCTGCGCTACTTCAAGCGCAAGGTGGAAACCACCGGCGTCGACCTGC
Source organism: Pseudomonas sp. NY15435 (assembly GCF_048068295.1). Classification (NCBI taxonomy): domain Bacteria; kingdom Pseudomonadati; phylum Pseudomonadota; class Gammaproteobacteria; order Pseudomonadales; family Pseudomonadaceae; genus Pseudomonas; species Pseudomonas sp. NY15435. Next base: position 88,107 of record NZ_JBLUQA010000003.1, on the reverse strand, counting down.
GCCTGAATACCCGCGTCAGTGTCGATGACCTGGTCAAGGGCGGCTTCGACGAGATCATCCTGGCTACCGGCATCGTGCCGCGCACTCCAGCGATCCCGGGTATCGAGAACGCCAAGGTGATCAGCTACCTGGACGCCATCCTCGAGCGCAAGCCGGTCGGCAAGTCTGCCGCCGTGATCGGCGCCGGCGGCATTGGCTTCGACGTTTCCGAATACATCACCCATGCCGGCGAATCCACCAGCCTGGACCGCCATGCCTTCTGGCAGGAGTGGGGCATCGACGAGAACCTGGAAGCCCGTGGTGGCATCGCTGGCATCCAGGCTCATCCGCACGCTGCGGCGCGCCAGGTATTCCTGCTGCAGCGCAAGAAGTCCAAGGTCGGCGACGGCCTGGGCAAGACCACCGGCTGGATCCACCGCACCGGCCTGAAGAACAAGCAGGTTCAGATGCTCAACAGCGTCGAATACCTCAAGGTCGACAACGACGGCCTGCACATCAGCATCGCCGGCGGCGAGCCGCAGGTGCTGCCGGTGGATACCGTGGTCGTCTGCGCCGGCCAGGACCCGCTGCGCGAGCTGCATGACGGCCTGGTCGCTGCCGGCCAGAGTGTGCACCTGATCGGTGGCGCCGACGTGGCTGCCGAGCTGGACGCCAAGCGCGCCATCAACCAGGGCTCGCGCCTCGCTGCCGAGATCTGAAGTGCTTGAGACCTGAGCCGGCTGAGATTCAGGTCTCAAAACCGGGCCCGGAAAAGTTCCCTTCCGGGCTCGGATATCCTTTCGAAAATCCAACCGCGTCACAGAATTATCCAGCCAGTTAACCGCCCGGCCTGACCGCCGGGGCGGGTGCCAACCGAGTCACATTGCCTGCGACATTAATTCCCCTAGACTTGCTCGGATGTCGGGATTTTCCCGCCATCTGGGTGCTGCAATTCTGACAGACCCTTTTTCCAGACTTCCTCCCGCACGAGCCCAGAGGTCAATCGATGAGCATGCAGAAGAAGCCTCAAATGGTGGAAGCCGTGGTCTTCTTCAATGACCGTGGCGTCTGCAGGGAAATGCTCTACCCCGAATTCGAGGCGCTGCTCGACAACGTCGTGCAGATGCCGGAATACGCCGATCAGCAGATGCAGCTCGCCTATGTGCTGATCAACCCGCGCCTGCTGGTCAAGGCGGTGGTGTTCTTCTACCTGGACTTCGACGAGAAGGGCGAGGCTGACCGCGGCTGGAACCTGCCACTGCGCAACCTGGCCGATCGCGCCGGCCGCGGGCCTGATATGGGCGCCGGTCCCATTCGCCTCGCTTGCCGCAGCCAGTGCCCGGTGTCCTGGCATCAGATGCATTTGTGGGACCCGACTCTGGACGCCAGCCAGAACCATCTGGTGCAACTGCGGGAATCGATCAAGCGCAACAACCTTGGCGTGCTGGTGGAGGAAGAACCGGCCGCCGTGGAGCTGGCGCGCCTGCAGATGGCTGACGAGCACCAGTGGTATGCGCCCGCTGAAGAGTCCCGCGAAGAGGCCGAGAAGCTGGCCCGCGCGATGCTCGAGGAGCACCAGCAGAAGACTGCTGAGTTGCTCGGTCAGCATGAGGCCCGCCTGTCGCAGGTCAGCCAGCAGCACGAGCAGGAGCTCAGCCGCCTGAAGCTCGGTGCGCAGGAGCAGGTCAAGGTGCTGCAGGCCGAACTGGCCGCGCTGCGCGAAGGCATCAAGCGCGAGGAAGAAATCAATGCCGGCCTGCGCCGTGAACTGGATGGTCAGGCCAATGGCTTCCAGCGCGGGCGCGAGGAACTGACCGCGCAACTGCGCCATATCGAACAGAGCGGCCGCGACGAGCTGGAGCAGTTGCGCCAACAGATCGAGGAAGAGTCACGCACCCGTATGGCCAGCCTGGAGGCTCGCTACAAGGAGCAGATTTCCGTCCGCGATGTCGAGCTGGGTTATCGCAACGAGCTGGATCAGCAACTGCAGCTGGAGAATCAGCAACTGCGCAAGGAAGCTGAGCAACTGCGCGAGGAAACCACTCAGTTGCGCGAAGTCGCCGCGCAACTTCAGCAGGGTGCCGAGGGGCTGCGCCTGGATCTGGATGCGCTGTCGACCAAGGCGGCCGATGGCTCGGTGCTGGAGCGTCTGGCTGGCCTGGGGGTGATCTTCGTGGTGTACCATCCCGGCGCCGGTCATCTGACCCTGTCGCTGCAGGATGTCGCCCGTTACCAGGAAAACCCCATGGCTTATGCTGCGGCCAAGTGCTTCGTTGCCGAAGACCAGTACCGCAGCTGGCTCGCCCATTACCAGCAACCCGCCTGTGAAGGACGACTGTCCAACGGCGAGCGCTGCGCCATGCCCATCGATCGCGTGGAAACCCCCGGCCGCTTTGTCGAAGGCGACAGCAACTGCTGCTCCCGACACAAGACCGCCGGCCGACTGCGCAGCGTCACCACAGGCTGACCGGGGCGCCTTGCGGTTTCCCGACTGGCGCCCCGAAGCTCCCCTGCAACGCGTCCACCTGCATTGGCTCGACCGCGCCGGCGTCGAGCTGGCGTTGTTGCGCCTGGACCTGGTGGATTCGCTGGTCTCCGGCAACAAGTGGTTCAAGCTTGCGCCCTACCTCCAGCAGGCCGCCGACCTCGGTTTGGGCGGTGTGATGACCTTGGGTGGCGCCCATTCCAATCATCTGCATGCGGTAGCGGCGGCCGGCGCGCGGTTCGGCTTCGAGACCGTCGGATTGTTGCGCGGGGACGAGCAGGACAATCCCACGGTGGCTGATCTGCGCCAGCTCGGCATGCGGCTCCACTGGCTCGGCTACGGCGGCTATCGTCGGCGTCACGATGCGGATTTCTGGGCGCCGTGGCGCCAGCGCTATCCCCAGTTGCTGGCGGTCGGCGAGGGCGGCGGCGGACTCCCTGGCGCGCAAGGCTGCTCGCTACTGGTCGAGCTGGTTCGCCAACAGCTCGACGCCCTTGGCTGGGAGGAGTATCAGCAGCTCTGGGTGGCTTGCGGCACCGGCACGACCCTGGCCGGTCTGGTGCTCGGCGAGGACGGTGCGCATCCGGTGATTGGTGCCATGGCGGTGCCGCCGGGACATGGCGTCGAAACACAGGTGCGCGAGTTGCTGGGCGAGGCGGGTGTGAGCGATAGCGGATACCGCCTGATCGACGCCAGCCGTGGCGGCTTCGCGCGGATCGACCCGACGCTGGCACGCTTCATTCTCGCGGCCGAAGCTGAATGCGGCGTGCCGCTGGAGCCGTTGTATACCGGCAAGTTGCTGCTGGCGCTACGTGAGGAGATCGCCGCCGGACGTATCGCGCGGCGCACTCGTATTGTTGCGATCCACACCGGGGGCCTGCAGGGGCGCCGGGCTCTGGCCGAGAAACTGAAGGCGCTGGCCGCTCAGCGGGAATAGCCGCTGTGCACCCGCGGCCAGCGGTCACCCACCAGGAACAGGCGCTCCTGTTCCCGCCAACGCCCCTGGCGGAACTCCATGCGCACCAGCATCTGCGGGAAGCCGTCTTCCGGCAATTCCGCCAGCCAAGTGGCGAAGCGCTCCGTACTCCAGCATTCATCCTCGGCGGCTGGGGATAGCCAGCCCTTGCGCGACAGCGCCTGCCAGCCATGCGGATGCTGTGCCTGGTAGGCCGGCCAGGCGTGTCGGTGCAGCCAGCGGCCGCGTTGGTGGTTGTCGCTGGCGCCGGCGGGCGGCGGGCAGGGCGTGGGCCAGGAGTAGAACAGGTAGCCGCCCAGCCAGAGGCTGGCGGAGGGCGCGGCATCGCTGTGCTCGCGGACTACGGCCAGCCCTTCGGCGGTGGAGGAGAGCGGCAACTGGTGCTGGTAGAAGTGCTCGATCTTGCGCAGCAGATGGTCTTCGGCGCCCGGACCGAGCCAGGAGTCGGGGCCGTCGTCACTGGGGCCGAGGTAGAGCTTGATGGCCAGCTCCAGGTGGTGCAATCCGTCATCGTCTTCCAGCAGCAGGTCCAGTTCGCCGAGGGTCTGGCCGTTGTCGCGCACCGGCAGGTTCGCCGCCAGCAGGCGCAGGTCAGGGGCACGCTCCAGAGCGTATTGCCAGAGGTGCTCGTAGTAGCGCCCCAGACGCTGGTGCGGCGCGGATTCCAGCTGCGCCACCAGTTCGTCCGGCGACCGTTCCTGGTCGCGCAGCCAGTCGGCCAGCAGTGCGGGCCGTGAGTACCAGCGACTGGCATGCAGCGGGTGGCGCAGGGCGGGGCTGCCAGGCTGCAGCAGGGGCGGGGAGAGCAGCGTCCAGGCGAGGTCGCGGACCTGCGGCTGGCGCAGGTCGATCAGCAGCTCGTCGAGCAGGGCGGTGGAGTCGGTCATGCCCCAAGCCTAGCCGCTACAGACTCGTTCCGGCCACGCTGCGGTTTGCCGCTGCTTCCGCCTTTCGCCCATAATTCCGATATTCGAGCACCGCAAAGCCGTCCGGAGTCCCATGGAACCCTTTCGCAATATCGGCATTATCGGCCGCCTGGGCAGCACCCAGGTTCTGGAAACCATCCGTCGGCTGAAGAAATTCCTCACCGAGCGCCACCTGCACGTGATCCTCGAGGACACCATTGCCGAGGTGCTGCCGGGCCACGGCCTGCAGACCTGCTCGCGAAAGATCATGGGCGAGATCTGCGACCTGGTGATCGTGGTTGGCGGCGACGGCAGCATGCTCGGCGCCGCGCGTGCCCTGGCGCGGCACAAGGTGCCGGTACTGGGGATCAACCGCGGCAGCCTGGGCTTCCTCACCGATATCCGCCCCGACGAGCTGGAGACCAAGGTCGCCGAAGTGCTCGGCGGCCAGTACATCGTCGAGAGCCGCTTCCTGCTCGACGCCCTGGTGCGCCGCCATGGCGAATCCATCGGCCAGGGTGATGCGCTGAACGACGTGGTGCTGCACCCCGGCAAGTCCACGCGGATGATCGAGTTCGAGCTGTATATCGACGGTCAGTTCGTCTGCAGCCAGAAGGCCGACGGCCTGATCGTCGCCACGCCGACCGGCTCGACCGCCTACGCGCTCTCCGCCGGCGGGCCGATCATGCATCCCAAGCTGGATGCCATCGTGGTGGTGCCGATGTACCCGCACATGCTCTCCAGTCGGCCCATTGTGGTGGACGGCAACAGTGAGCTGAAGATCGTCGTCTCGCCCAACATGCAGATCTACCCGCAGGTTTCCTGTGACGGCCAGAACCACTTCACCTGTGCGCCGGGCGACACCGTCACGGTGAGCAAGAAGCCGCAGAAGCTGCGCCTGATCCACCCCATCGACCACAACTACTACGAGGTCTGCCGGACCAAGCTGGGCTGGGGCAGCCGCCTCGGGAGCAGCGAGTGATGGAACTCGACCCCGCACGCGGCTATGACCTGATCGGCGATATCCACGGCTGCGCGCACACCCTCGACCACCTGCTGGAGCGCCTCGGTTATCGATCGCAGGGTGGCGTGTGGCGACATGCACGGCGCCAGGCGCTGTTCCTCGGCGACATCATCGACCGTGGCCCGCGGATCCGCGAGGCGCTGCATCGGGTGCACGACATGGTCGCCGCTGGCGAGGCGCTGTGCATCATGGGCAACCACGAGTTCAACGCCCTGGGCTGGTCCACCCCCGCGGCGCCCGGCAGTGGCCGCCAGTACGTGCGCGAGCACACGCCGCGCCATGCCCGGCTGATCCGCGAGACGCTGGAGCAGTTCGAAGGCCACCCGGCGGACTGGCGCGACTTTCTCGGCTGGTTCCAGGAGATGCCGCTGTTCCTCGATGCCGGGCGCTTCCGCATGGTCCACGCCTGCTGGGATCACGACGTGATCGAGGCGCTGCGCCAGCAGTTCCCGGACGGACGCATCGACGAAACCTTCCTCATGGCCACCGCCGAGCCGGGCAGCTTCGCCCAGCAGGCCTGCGACCGCCTGCTGCGTGGCACGGATATGCGCCTGCCCAACGGCCTGACCCTGACCGGCAGCGACGGCTTTACCCGCGCCTTCTTCCGCACCAAGTTCTGGGCAGAGGACCGCGCGCCGGAGACCTACGGCGACATCGTGTTCCAGCCCGACGCGTTGCCCGACGAAGTGGCCAGCGAGCGCCTGAGCGAAGACCAGAAATCTCGCCTGCTGACCTACGGCGCCGACGAGCCACTGTTGTTCGTCGGCCACTACTGGCGGCGTGGCACCCCGGCACCTATCCGCCCGAACCTTGCCTGCCTGGACTACAGCGCGGTGATGTACGGCAAGCTCTCGGCTTACCGGCTGGACGAGGAAACGCGGCTGGACCGCAACAAGTTCGTTTGGGTGGATGTGAAGCGTGCGGAGGGCGATGAGTGAGTGCCATTGAAGCAATGCGGTTGCCGGCGGCAGTCGATCTGGGTGAGTTCGTTGGCCTGCTGCGACGGCTGAATGTGCCGTTTCGGGTCAGCGAAGAGGCCGGTGAACAGGTGCTCTGGGTGCCCAACTCTCAACTGGCCGAGCAGGTTCGCAGCCTTTACCAGCGCTATCCGCAGGGCGACCCGGAGTTCACCGTGCAGGCCGAACCTCAGCGCCGCGGGCCGGGTTTTGTCCAGCAACTGCGGATGAGCCGGATGACTGCGGTGGTGCTGTTGGTGACCTTTGTGGTGGCGGCCATCACCCTGCTGGGGACTTCGCCGGAGACGCTGCGCTGGTTCACCTTCCAGAATTTCCAGATGGTCGGCGAGGACCGCGCGCTGTTCTATCCGCTGTCCGACTCGCTGGCGCAGGGCCAGTGGTGGCGTCTGTTCACGCCCATGCTGATCCACTTCGGCTGGCTGCACCTGGCGATGAATGCCATGTGGTACTGGGAGCTGGGCCGGCGCATCGAGTATCGCCAGGGCCCATGGTTGCTGCTGGGGTTGAGCCTGGGCTTTGGCCTGGTGTCGAACCTGGTGCAGTACGCTGTGAGCGGGCCAAGCCTGTTCGGCGGGTTGTCCGGTGTGCTCTATGGTCTGCTCGGCCACTGCTGGATCTTCCAGCGCATGGCGCCAACGCCGGCCTACCACCTGCCCAAGGGCGTGGTGGCGATGATGCTGATCTGGCTGCTGGTGTGCCTGTCGGGGGTGATTGATCTGCTCGGTTTCGGCTCTATCGCCAACGGCGCACATGTGGGTGGGCTGGTGGCGGGGTGCCTGAGTGGCCTGATCGGTGGGCTGCTGGCACGGCGCCGCGCGGCCTGACTCTGGCTATGTAGGAGCGAGCTCGCTCGCGAACCGTCTAGCTCCGGAGCATCCCAGGGGCCTGTTCGCGAGCAAGCTCGCTCCTACACAAGAGCAATGACCACAAGAGCAATCACCGACCGCCTGACCTCTGTTCGTGCGTCAAAGCCATCGGGCCGGTAGAATGCCGGCTTCGTTTTTCCCCTGCAGGAGCCGGCCCATGTCGTCCTTCGCCGAAATGATCGAGAACATCACCCCCGAAATCTACGAGAGCCTCAAGCTGGCCGTGGAAATCGGCAAATGGCCAGACGGCCGCAAGCTGTCCCAGGAACAGAAGGAGCTGTCGCTGCAGGCCATGATTGCCTGGGAGATGGACAACCTGCCCGAGGACCAGCGTACCGGCTACATGGGCCCGCAGGAATGCGCTTCCCACGCCGAGCCGATCCCGAACATGATCTTCTCCTCCAACTCCCTGCACTGATGCAAGAGATCGGACGCGGCGCCCTGGACAAGATGTCGGCGCGCCTGGAAAGCCCCGTGCAGTATGCCTTCCGCCTGGGCGATGCGCAGATTCCGGTGAACCCGCTGATTGGCAAGACCGTGCGCCTGGAATACCTGGGCGAAATCTTCTGCAGCCACTGCGGGCGCAAGACCAAGAAGAGCTTCGCCCAGGGTTACTGCTACCCGTGCTTCACCAAGCTGGCGCAATGCGACAGCTGTATCATGAGCCCGGAGAAGTGCCACTTCGAGGACGGTTCCTGCCGCGAGCCGGAGTGGGGCGAGCGCTTCTGCATGACCGATCATGTGGTCTACCTGGCCAACTCCTCGGGAGCCAAGGTGGGCATCACCCGCGCCACCCAGGTGCCGACCCGCTGGATCGACCAGGGCGCGCGCCAGGCGCTGCCGATCATGCGCGTGGCAACCCGCCAGCAGTCGGGCTTCGTCGAGGACCTGCTGCGCAGCCAGGTCACCGACCGCACCAACTGGCGCGCCCTGCTCAAGGGCGAAGCCGAGCCGCTGGACCTGGTGGCCATCCGCGAGCAGATCTTCGACGCCTGCGCCGAGGGCATCGTCGCCCTGCAGCAGCGCTTCGGCCTGCAGGCGATCCAGCCGGTGATCGACATGGCGCCCATCGAGATCAGCTATCCGGTGGAGGCCTACCTGGCCAAGATCACCAGTTTCGATCTGGACAAGACGCCGGTGGTCGAGGGTACCCTGCAGGGTATCAAGGGTCAGTACCTGATCTTCGATACCGGCGTGATCAACGTGCGCAAGTTCACCGCGTACCAGTTGGCCATCAGCGCCTGATCGGACCTGCATTGAATTTTCGGCGCGAGGAACGCATCTAGGGATAGATGCGTTCCCGACTCGCCCGCGCCGTTCCCAATCGCTAGAGTCAGTATTCCTCCGGCCGGCCCATTCGCCTGCCGCCTTCCAAGGGGCCAAAAGCCATGCGTACCGAGCAACCGAAAGTCATCTACCTCAAGGATTATCAGGCGCCCGAGTACCTGATCGACGAGACCAACCTGACCTTCGAGCTGTACGAGGACCACACCCTGGTCCACGCCCAGCTGGTGATGCGCCGCAACCCCGAGCGTGGCGACGGCCTGCCGCCGCTGGTGCTCGACGGCCAGCAGCTGGAGCTGCTGTCAGTGGCGCTGGATGACCAGCCGCTCGCGGCGGGCCAGTACCAGCTCGACGAAAACCACCTGACCCTGCAGCCGACGGCGAAGACTTTCACCGTCGACAGCACCGTGCGCATCCACCCGGAAAGCAACACCGCGCTCGAAGGCCTGTACAAGTCCGGCAAGATGTTCTGCACCCAGTGCGAGGCTGAAGGCTTCCGCAAGATCACCTACTACCTCGATCGCCCGGACGTGATGAGCAGCTTCACCACCACGCTCTCGGCCGAGCAGCACAAGTACCCGGTGCTCCTGTCCAACGGCAACCCGGTGGCCAGCGGTTCGGAAGAGGGCGGCCGTCACTGGGCGACCTGGCAGGACCCGTTCAAGAAGCCGGCCTACCTGTTCGCCCTGGTCGCCGGCGACCTCTGGTGCGTGGAAGACCAGTTCACCACCATGAGCGAGCGCGAAGTCACCCTGCGCATCTATGTCGAGCCGGAGAACATCGACAAGTGCCAGCACGCCATGGACAGCCTGAAGAACTCGATGCGCTGGGACGAGAAGGTCTACGGCCGCGAGTACGACCTGGACATCTTCATGATCGTCGCGGTCAACGACTTCAACATGGGCGCGATGGAGAACAAGGGCCTCAACATCTTCAACTCCAGCTGCGTGCTGGCCAAGGCCGAGACCGCGACCGACGCCGCGCACCAGCGTGTCGAAGGCGTAGTGGCGCATGAGTACTTCCACAACTGGTCGGGCAACCGCGTGACCTGCCGCGACTGGTTCCAGCTGTCGCTCAAGGAAGGCTTCACCGTGTTCCGCGACAGCGAGTTCTCCGCCGACATGAACTCGCGCACCGTCAAGCGCGTCGAGGACGTGGCTTTCCTGCGTACCAACCAGTTCGCCGAGGACGCCGGCCCCATGGCGCACCCGGTGCGCCCGGATTCCTTCATCGAGATTTCCAACTTCTACACCCTGACCGTCTACGAGAAGGGTTCGGAAGTGGTGCGGATGATCCATACCTTGTTGGGTGCCGACGGCTTCCGCAAGGGCACCGACCTTTACTTTGAGCGCCATGACGGCCAGGCAGTGACCTGTGACGACTTCGTCAAGGCCATGGAGGACGCCAACGGCGTCGACCTCACCCAGTTCAAGCGCTGGTACAGCCAGTCCGGCACCCCGCGTCTGGCGGTCGAGGAGAGCTACGACGCTGCCGCGCAGAGCTACACCCTGACCTTCCGCCAGAGCTGCCCGGCCACGCCGGGGCAGAGCGAGAAGCAGCCCTTCGTCATTCCCGTGCAGATGGGCCTGATCGACAAGCTCGGCAACGCCCTGTCGCTGCGCCTGCAGGGTGAAGAGCATGCCCACGGCAGCGACCGTGTGCTGCAGGTGACCGAGGCCGAGCAGTCCTTCACTTTCGTCGGTCTCGCCGAGAAGCCGCTGCCGTCGCTGCTGCGTGGATTCTCCGCGCCGGTGAAGCTGAGCTTCCCGTACAACCGCGACCAGCTGATGTTCCTCATGCAGCATGACGAGGACGGTTTCAACCGCTGGGAAGCTGGCCAGCAGCTGTCCGTGCAGGTGCTGCAGGAACTGATCGGCCAGCACCAGCGTGGCGAGACGCTGGTGCTCGATGAGCGCCTGATCACCGCCTTCCGTACCCTGCTGCTGGACACCGGCCTGGATCAGGCCATGGTCGCCGAGATGCTTTCGCTGCCCAGCGAGGCCTACCTCACCGAGATCAGCGAAGTGGCCGATGTCGAAGCGATCCACGCCGCGCGCGAGTTTGCCCGCCAGCAGATCGCCGCGGCGCTGCACGAGCAGCTGTGGGAGCGCTACCAGGCCAACCGCAAGCAATCCCGCGAGACCGCCTATGTTGCCGAGGCCTCGCACATTGCCCGCCGCAGCCTGCAGAACATCGCGCTGTCCTACCTCATTCAGAGCGGCAAGGCCGAAGTGCTCGCCGCCTGCCAGGAGCAGTACAAGGATTGCGACAACATGACCGAGCGTTTGACCGCGCTCGCCGTGCTGGTCAATTCGTCCTTCGAGAGCGAGAAGGACGAGGCGCTGGCGATGTTCGCCGACTACTTCAAGGATGACCCGCTGGTGATGGACCAGTGGTTCAGTGTCCAGGCCGGCTGCACCCTGCCGGGCGGGCTGGAGCGCGTGCAGGCGCTGATGAGCCATCCTGCCTTCACCCTGAAGAACCCGAACAAGATCCGCGCGCTGATCGGGGCCTTCGCCAACCAGAACGCGGTGAACTTCCACCGCGCGGATGGCGCTGGCTACCGCTTCCTGGCCGACCAGATCATCACCCTCAACGCGCTCAACCCGCAGATCGCTTCGCGCCTGCTGACGCCGCTGACCCGCTGGCGCAAGTACGCGCCGGCGCGCCAGGCGCTGATGAAGGCTGAACTGGAGCGCATCCTGGCGTCCGGCGAGCTGTCCAGCGATGTATACGAAGTGGTCAGCAAAAGCCTCGCGTAACACACCCGCCGCGCCCCGTTCCAGGGGCGCATGCCATGTTCGAAAAGGTGTTACCAACTTATGTTGGTAACACCTTTTTGTTACCTATCGAAATTAATCGACGTCTGGCTTATCGCTGCACGCTATTGAGCGAAAAACGCCGATGTGTCTGCGTCGCGCCTTCAGGGGCCGATTGCGCCATCTGGCGTGCTGAATGGCGCAATCGGCCACCTGATTTGATCAGTGAATGACCAGTCACAAAAAGTAGCGCGCTGTTTCTTTATTTTTTGTAAGCAGAATCGTATGCATCGGTGCTCTTGGCACTGGGGTTGCACCGGCGGACCCCGCTTAGCCTTTGCCCGTCCATTGGGACGGGAGGCGTGTCGAGCACCTTGGGGGAGTTTCCTTCAGATCGACGACAACAAGGCCGTGGAATAACGGCTGACAAGGCGTACCGCGCACTGGCGGCGCCGCCAAAGAATGATCAGTCCATGGAGTGAGTCCTAATGGAAATCCCAGTTCGCAAGCCCGTCTTGCGTTATGCGCCTGCCCGTGCGGGCTTTGCCCTGGCAGGTATCCTGCCGCTGCTGATGTCTGCCCAGGCAACGGCGGTCGAGTTCAGCTTCCTCGATAACGAAGTCACCGGTTCGCTGGACAGCACCGTGTCCTACGGCGCCCTGTGGCGCGTGCAGGGCCAGGACAAGACCAACAACGACATCAACGGCAACGACGGCAACCGCAACTTCGACACTGGCCTGGTTTCCGAGGTGTACAAGATCACTTCCGACCTGGAAGCGACCTACAAGAACTACGGTCTGTTCGTACGTGGCTCGGCTTTCTATGACACCCAGATCATGGACAAGCGCAACGACTACTACGACAACAACCATCCTGCGCAGCCGAGCCAGACATACCCCAACAGCGATCGCTTCACCAGCGAGACCCGCGACGCCGCCGGTAACCGCGCCGAGATCCTAGACGCCTACGTCTACGGCAACTGGGACGTGGCCGATCACCCGCTGACCGCGCGCCTGGGCCGCCAGGTATTCAACTGGGGCGAGGGCATCTTCTACCGTGGTGGCGTGAACACCACCAACCCGGTGGACGCCGCCAAGTTCCGCCTGCCGGGCTCGGAGCTGAAGGAAGTGCTGATGCCGGTTGAAGCCGCCAGCTTCAACATCGGCCTGACCGACAACCTGTCGATGGATGCCTTCTACCAGTGGAACTGGAAAGAGACCCGCATCGACCCGGTTGGCACCTTCTTCTCCGAGACCGACCTGTTCGCCGATGGCGGCAATACCGCTTACACCACCGTGGGTGCGCTCTCCAACCCGCTGTTCCAGAGCCTCTACCCGCAGCTGTCCGCTGCCCATGTCGGTGGCCTGCAGGGTACCCAGTACCTGGACTCCAATGGCGTGTTCAAGGTCGCCAACGTTGGCAAGGACATCAACGCCAAGAACGACGGTCAGTTCGGCGTGGCCTTCCACTATGTGGCTGAAGAACTGAACTCCACCGAGTTCGGCTTCTACTTCGTCAACTATCACTCCAAAGAGCCGACCATCTACGCCGACCTCAACAGCGATTATGCCGGCGTTGACCTCGACCAACTGGCTGGCGTCGGCGGCTTCACCTCCTACGACCAGCTCGTCAGCGCTGCCGGCAGCGGCAATGCCCTGGCCGGCCAGGTGCTGAGCCTGGTCAACGGCGCGACCTCCGTGGACGTGGCCAACCAGGTCAACGCTCGTCGTGAGTACGTCGAGAACATCCGCATGTACGGCTTCAGCTTCAACACCACCGTGGGCGACGCCTCGGTGTTCGGCGAGCTGGCCTACCGCCCGAATCTGCCGATCGGCATCGCCACCACCAACGACCTGCTCGGCGACCTGCTGGTCCAGGCTCCGGCGCTGGCCAGTGGCAAGACCGTGAACATCGGTGGTGGTGACGTTTCGATTCGCGACCAGATCCACAACTACGAACGCGTCGAGGCCTTCAACACCTCGTTGGGCACCATCTACAACTTCGGCCCGTCGCTGTCCTTCGACTCGCTGATGGGTGTGGCGGAACTGGCCTCCGAGCACTTGCGCGGCAGCGACCTGCAGTACACCGCCTATGACGGCAGCACCCGCTACTACTCCGGCCGTGGCAACGGCGCCTACATCTCCGGCTACGACCGCGACGATCAGGTGAACAAGAACGCCTACGGCTACACCCTGCTGCTGTCGGGTACCTGGAACGATGTCTTCGCCGGCGTGAACATCTCGCCCTACGCCGTCTACAAGGACGACTTCGAAGGCAACTCCTACCAGACCGGCAACTTCATCGAAGGCCGCAAGGCCTACACCCTGGGCGTCAAGGCTACCTACCTGAACGCCCTGGAAGCCGAGCTGCAATACACCGAGTTCTACGGCGCCGGGCAGAACAACGCCGCACGCGACCGCGACAACGTGGGCTTCAACGTCAAGTACTCGTTCTAACGACCATTAGATCCAAAGCCGCGCGGCAAGCTCTCCGAGCTGTCGCGCGCCCCTCACGGAGAAGCAACATGCGCAACATGCGTACCCTGGTCGGCGCCGCCGTGGCCCTGGCCCTGTCCGCCGGCAGCGCTCTGGCGGCGGTTTCCCCGCAGGATGCGGCCAAGCTGCAGTCGTCCCTGACCCCGCTGGGCGCGGAAAAGGCCGGCAACGCTGCCGGCACCATCCCGGCCTGGACTGGTGGCATCACCCAGGCGCCGGCCGGCTACAAACCAGGCCAGCACCACATTGACCCGTTCGCCAGCGACAAGCCGCTGTACACCATCACCAAGGCGAACCTGGATCAGTACAAGGCCAATCTGACCCCGGGCACCCTGGCGCTGTTCGCCACCTACCCGGACACCTTCCAGATGCCGGTGTACCCGAGCCGCCGCAGCGGTTCGGCGCCGCAGTGGGTGTATGACAACACCCTGAAGAACGCCACCAGCGCCAAGCTGGCCGAGGGCGGCAACGGTTTCGTCGACGCCTTCGGCGGCATTCCGTTCCCGATCCCGCAGAACGGCGTGGAAGCGGTGTGGAACCACATCGCCCGCTACCGCGGCACCTACGTCGTGCGTCGCGCGTCCGAAGTGGCCGTGCAGCGCAACGGTGACTACTCGCTGGTGACCTCGCAGCAGGAAGCGCTGTTCAAGTACTACATCCAGGGCAAGAGCTTCTCGGACCTGAACAACCTGCTGTTCTACTACCTGTCGTTCACCAAGAGCCCGGCGCGCCTGGCCGGTGGTGCCGCACTGGTACACGAGACCCTGGACCAGGTGAAGGAGCCGCGCCAGGCCTGGGGCTACAACGCCGGCCAGCGCCGCGTGCGCCGTGCGCCGAACCTGGCCTACGACACCCCGATCGCTGCCGCCGACGGCCTGCGTACCGCCGACGACACCGACATGTTCAACGGCTCGCCAGACCGCTACGACTGGAAGCTGATCGGCAAGAAGGAAATGTACATCCCGTACAACAACTACAAGGTTTCCAGCCCTGAGGTTAAGTACAAGGATCTGCTGACCCCGAACCACCTGAACCCGAAATACACCCGCTACGAACTGCACCGCGTGTGGGTCGTCGAAGGCACCCTGAAGCCGGGCTCGCGCCACATCTACTCCAAGCGCGTGCTGTTCCTGGACGAAGACAGCTGGGGCGCCGCCGAAGTCGACCAGTACGACGGTCGCGGCGAGCTGTGGCGTGTTTCGCTGGCTTACCTGAAGAACTACTACGAGCTGCCCACCACCTGGACCGCTCTGGATACCTTCCACGACCTGCAGGCCCGTCGCTACCACGTACAGAACCTGGACAACGAAGAGCCGAGCACCATCGACTTCGGTCAGGCCGTACCGGACGACTCCTACTTCAGCCCGTCCGCACTGCGTCGCCGCGGCACCCGCTGAGTTCGCGTCATGCCTGAAAAAGCCCGCCCCTTGGCGGGCTTTTTCATGTGCTCAGGAAAACCGGGACAGGTAGGAACAACAGTCTTCTGGATAAGCCTTGCCTGTGCTTTCCCTCGCCCAACCCTGTTCCGCCGGGAGAGGCGAGGGTGAGGGCTCTCGACATTGTAGGAGCGAGCTTGCTCGCGAACCCGCCAAGCTCCGAAGCGGCGTCATGACGCCGTTCGCGAGCAAGCTCGCTCCTACAAAAAGAGGTTTCCCCGGCAAGGCTGCACGAGGGCTGGGCGAACAGCTGGAATCGGAAAAGTGTTACCGCTCCACCCGCTGCAAGCCCCCAGCTGCGCGCCTTTCGGGCGAGATGGCAAAATGCACTCATCCTTTCGAGTGAGGCGCCCGGGGCTTAACAAAAGATAACGTGCCGTTAATTGTCAGCCCCGGAAAAGGCTGGCTATATAGCTCCAAACTACATACCGCCTGCATAAGAAAAAGAGGTAAAGGCATATGCGTGAGCCCCTGTGGCGCACTTCGAGCGAGCAGCCCGTATCGGGAGTGCGAAGCTCCTTCCCGATGTCGCGCAAGACGGTTTCCCTGCTCGGCGCGTTTTCCTTCCTGATGATGTCCCTGGCGCCGCTGCATGCCGTTGCCGCAACGGACGCCGCCAGCGATTCCAACTCGATCATTTCCGCCAAGGCGTCCAGCAGCCTGCTGCTGAGCATCGCCCACGCCGGCAAGCGTCTGGTCGCGGTGGGTGATCACGGGCACATCCTCTATTCCGACGACGCAGGCAAGAGCTGGACCCAGGCCACCGTGCCGACCCGCCAACTCCTGACCTCGGTGTTCTTCATCAATGACAAGAAGGGCTGGGCCGTCGGCCATGACGCCCAGGTCCTGGCTACCACCGATGGCGGCACCACCTGGACTCGTCAGTTCGAAGACCTGAAGCGCGAAGCGCCACTGCTGGACATCTGGTTCCAGGACGAGAACCACGGCATGGCCGTGGGCGCCTACGGCGCGCTGCTGGAAACCACCGACGGTGGCAAGAGCTGGGAAGATGTCAGCGATCGCCTGGACAATGAAGACCAGTTCCACCTCAACGCCATCACGGCGGTGAAGGATTCCGGCCTGTTCGTGGTCGGCGAAGCGGGCAGCATGTTCCGCTCCAAGGACTGGGGCGAGACCTGGGAAAAACTCCAGGGCCCATATGAAGGCTCGCTGTTCGGCGCCACCGGTACCACCCAGGCTGGCACCGTCCTGGCCTACGGCCTGCGCGGCCACCTGTTCCGCTCCACCGATTTCGGCGGCACCTGGCAGCAGGTCAGCCTGCCCACCGCCAATGGTGGCGAGCTGGAGTTCGGTCTCTCCGAGGGCAGCCTGCTGGATGACGGCACCATCGTCGTCGTCGGCCATGGCGGCAGCGTACTGGAGAGCAAGGACGACGGCGTGAGCTTCAGTGTCGTCAACCGTCCGGACCGCCTGTCCCTCGCGGGCGTGAGCGCGGCCGGCAATGGCAACCTGGTCCTGGTCGGCCAGGGCGGTATCCACCTGGCTACGGCGACCGGCGCCGAGCTGACAGAACAACAATAAGCCGGGGAGCCGCAATGAACGCTCTGAACAAGCATCAACAGGACAAGGCGACTTTCCTGGAACGCATCATCTTCACCCACCGGCCGTTCGTGATCATCGCGTGCCTGCTGGTGACCGTCTTCCTCGCCTGGTCGGCCACGCAGGTGCGCCCGTCCACCAGCTTCGAGAAGATGATTCCGCTGCAGCATCCGTTCATCCAGAACATGCTGGAGCATCGCAACGACCTGGCCAACCTCGGCAACACCGTGCGCATTTCGGTGGAAGCGGTGAACGGCGACATCTTCACCAAGGAGTACATGGAGACGCTGCGGCAGATCCATGACGAGGTCTTCTACATCCCCGGCGTCGACCGCTCCGGCATGAAGTCTCTGTGGAGCCCGAGCGTGCGCTGGACCGAAGTGACCGAGGAAGGCTTCGCCGGTGGCGAAGTGATCCCGCAGACCTACGACGGCTCCGCCAAGGCCCTGGACCTGCTGCGCAACAACGTGCTCAAGTCCGGCCAGATCGGCCGCCTGGTCGCCAACAACTTCAAGTCGAGCATCGTCGACGTGCCGCTGCTGGAGGTCTACCCAGACCCGAAGGACCAGGGCAAGCTGATGAAGCTGGACTATCGCCAGTTCTCCCATGAGCTGGAAGAGAAGATCCGCGACAAGTACCAGTTGCAGAACCCCAACGTGAAGATCCACATCACCGGCTTCGCCAAGAAGGTCGGTGACCTGATCGACGGCCTGCTGATGGTGGTCGGCTTCTTCGGCATCTGCTTCGTCATCACCCTGGTGCTGCTGCTGTGGTTCACCAAGTGCGTGCGCTCCACCATTGCCGTGCTGTCCACCACCCTGGTGGCAGTGATCTGGCAGTTGGGCCTGCTGCACATCATCGGCTTCGGGCTGGACCCGTACTCGATGCTGGTGCCGTTCCTGATCTTCGCCATCGGTATTTCCCACGGCGTGCAGAAGATCAACGGTATCGCCCTGCAGTCCAGTGACGCGGAAACCCCGCTGCTGGCTGCTCGCCGTACCTTCCGCCAGCTGTTCCTGCCGGGCATGATCGCGATCCTCGCGGACGCCGTCGGCTTCATCACCCTGCTGGTGATCGACATCGGCGTGATCCGCGAGCTGGCCATCGGCGCCTCCATCGGCGTGGCGGTGATCGTGTTCACCAACCTGATCCTGCTGCCGGTCGCCATCTCCTACATCGGCATCAGCAAGAAGGCGGTGCAGCGCAGCAAGGAAGACGCCGTGCGCGACCATCCCTTCTGGCGCGCGCTGTCCAACTTCGCCAGCCCGTCCGTGGCGCCGATCTCCGTGGTCATCGCCCTGGCGATGTTCGCCGGCGGCATGTGGCAGGGGCATCACCTGAAGATCGGTGACCTCGACCAGGGCGCGCCGGAGCTGCGTCCGGACTCGCGCTACAACCTGGACAACGACTTCATCATCCGCAACTACTCGACCAGCTCCGACGTGCTGGTGGTGATGGTGGCGTCCGAAGCCGAGGGCTGTTCCACCCACAAGACCCTGTCCGCCATCGACGAGTTGGCCTGGCGCCTGGAGAACACCCAGGGCGTGCAGTCGGCCATTTCCCTGGTCACCGTCTCCAAGCAGATGATCAAGGGCATGAACGAAGGCAACCTGAAGTGGGAGTCGCTGTCCCGCAACCAGGACGTGCTGAACAACTCCATCAGCCGCGCCGAAGGCCTGTTCAACAGCAACTGCTCGCTGGCGCCCCTGCTGGTGTTCCTCAACGACCACAAGGCCGAGACCCTCGACCGTGCCGTGGCCGTCGTGCAGGACTTCGCCAAGGCCAACGAGAAGGACGACCTGAAGTTCAAGCTCGCCGCCGGTAACGCCGGTATCGAGGCCGCCACCAACGACGTGATCAAGCACTCGGAACTGACCATCCTGATCCTGGTGTACATCTGCGTGGCGGTGATGTGCCTGATCACCTTCCGCTCCTTCGCCGCGACCCTGTGCATCGTGCTGCCGCTGATCCTCACCTCGGTGCTGGGCAACGCGCTGATGGCCACTCTGGGCATCGGCGTGAAGGTGGCGACCCTGCCGGTGATCGCGCTGGGCGTAGGTATCGGCGTGGACTACGGCATCTACATCTACACCCGCCTGGAGTCCTTCCTGCGCCAGGGGCTGTCTCTGCAGGAGGCCTACTACGAGACCCTGAAGTCCACCGGTAAAGCGGTGCTCTTCACCGGTCTGTGCCTGGCCATCGGCGTCGCCACCTGGATCTTCTCGGCGATCAAGTTCCAGGCCGACATGGGCCTGATGCTGACCTTCATGCTTCTCTGGAACATGTTCGGTGCCCTGTGGCTGCTGCCGGCGCTGGCGCGCTTCCTGATCAACCCGGAGAAGGTGCGTCAGAAGAAGGCATCGATCCTGGTCCACTGATCGATGCTTCAGCGGTAAACAAAAAACCGCGGCCCCAGGGCCGCGGTTTTTTATTGCGCCGGATAAGGAGCTCGGCGCGCTCGGGAATGCATCTGGAGCCATGCCCGCGATCGCAATGCCCCATTGCTAGACGCCCGTCCCACACCGTATAAGGTCGCTTTCGCCCGCATGAAAGGAAGCTTCCGATGTTCAGTCTGAGCGAGCTCTACCGTTACCCGGTCAAATCCACCGCCTATGAGCCCCTGGAAGCCGTCCGACTGGACGCCCTCGGTCTGGAAGGGGATCGACGCTGGATGGTGGTAGATGCCGCCAATGGACGCTTCCTCACTCAGCGGCTGCTGCCGCAGATGGGTCGCATCGAGGCACGCTGGCAGGACGGCTTCGCCGCCTTGCGCTTGCGCGCGCCCGGCATGGATGACCTGCTGGTGGACGTGCCGGGCAGCGACGATAACCTGCGCGGCGTGCTGATCTGGCGCGACATGCTGCAGGTGCCCGATGCGGGCGATGCCGCCGCCCAGTGGCTGAGCGCTTTCCTCGGTCGGGATGTGCGCCTGGTGCAGATGCCTGAGCAGCGTGCGCGTCAGGTGGATGCGGCCTACGCCGAGCCCGGCGAGCATGTGCACTTCGCGGATGGTTTCCCGCTGCTGCTGATCGGCCAGGGGTCGCTGGACGACCTGTCTGCCAAAGTTGGCCGCCCGCTGGAAATGCTGCGCTTCCGCCCGAACCTGGTGGTCACTGGCGCTGAACCCTTTGCCGAAGACGGCTGGAAGCGCATCCGCATCGGCGAGGTTACCTTCAAGGTGGCCAAGCCCTGCTCGCGCTGCATCCTCACCACCATCGACCCGCATACTGGCGAGCGCGACCCGGAGCGCCAGCCGCTGGCGACGCTGCTCCAGTACCGTAACGTCAACGGCGATGCGCTGTTCGGCCAGAACCTGATTGCCCTGAACAGCGGCGAGCTGCGCGTGGGCATGGACGTGGAAGTCCTGGAGTAGGGCATGGCCAAGGCCCGGCGGCGCATAACGTGGAGCGTTGTGCGCCCTTGCTTCCAACGCTTGGATGAACATCTTTTGTAGGAGCGAGCTTGCTCGCGAACAGACTCGCCGGCAGCTCTGGCGTTGGGGCGGTTCGCGAGCAAGCTCGCTCCTACAGATAGCCGCAGGGCGTACAACCGTCGGCGGTTGTACGCCGTTACACCGAGCCCATCGCCAATGCCTTGCTCAGTCGGGCCCTGGGGCTGGTCTTACAGCTTGGCCTCGACGCAACCGGTGCTCTGGCACTCGCGCTCACGCTCACGCAGCACGGCCAGGCGCTCGTTGGTCTTGTCCACCGCGCACTGCAGATTGACGAAGTAGCCGCCGTCGCGCTCGTAGCTGCACTGGGCGTCGCGGTCCTTGATCCAGGCGATCTGGCTCTTCTTCAGCGCAGCCTTCTGCCCGTCGTTGAGCATCTTGCGCAGGGTGCCGAATTCATTGTTCAGCTCGCGGTCGACCTGGGCGTATTCGGTACTCAGGCAGTACACGCTGTCGAAGGCGTTGCGCGGCTTCTCGCAGGCGGCCAGGGCGAGGTTGGCACTGAGCAGGCCGGCGGCGAGCATGGTCAGGGAGAGAACGGTCTTGCGCATGGAAATTTCCTTTTTCCTTAGGAAATGAAAACCGCCCGGCGGATGCCGGGCGGGGGAGGGATCAGAGTTCGTCAAAGAAGCGTTCGTGCCAGTCGACAATGGGTTGCGGCGCGTTGAGCTTCTGCCCGTAGATCACCGCGTAGGACAGCACGTTCTGCACGTAGGCGCGGGTCTCATCGAACGGAATGGTCTCGACCCAGACGTCGAAGGCCAGGTGACGTGCATCCTTCAGCCACTGGCGCACGCGGCCGGGGCCGGCGTTGTAGGCGGCGGTGGCGAGCACGCGGTTGCCGTTGAACTGACCGTGCACCTGGCTCAGGTAGGCGGCGCCGAGCTGGATGTTCACATCCGGCACGATCAGCTGCTGCGGCGAGGCCAACGGGATGCCGAACTTGCGTGAAGTCTCCTTGGCGGTGGCCGGCATCAGTTGCATCAGGCCGGTGGCGCCGACGCCGGAACGCGCATCGGACATGAAGGCGCTTTCCTGGCGGGTGATGGCGAATACCCAGCTGGAGTGCAGGCCGCGGTTGCGCGCCTCGCGCACCAGGGTGTTGCGGTAGGCCATGGGGAAGCGGATATCGAGGTCGTCCCAGTACTTGGCCTGGCTGATCGCGCGGATGGCCGGGAAGTACCACTGCATGTCGTAGGCGATCTTCGCCTGGGCCAGCAGCTCGTCGTGGCTCAAGTGGCGGGCAGCGTGGTACCACTCGCGGCGGGCATTGATGATCTCGCCACGGGCGTAGAACTCCAGGGCGCGGCGGGTGCTCGGCGCGTTGCGCACGCGCTGCATCGTCGCCGCGTCCAGCGATACCGGGCGGTTGTTCAACTGGTAGGGAGCGTTGATCCGGTCCGCGGCCAGGAAGCCGTAGAAGTCACGCTCGCCGGCCACCGGCTGGTACAGGCTGACGGCCTGCTTGTTCTGCGGCTGCGCCAGTTGCAGCGAGCGCGCCTGCCAGTATTTCCAGCGATTGGTCTCGGCCAGCGACGGCGGCAGGGCGCGGGTCAGCTCGTAGGCTTCTTCCCAGCGGCCCAGGCGCAGCAGCAGGCGCAGGCGCCACTCGGTGACGGTGTCGTCGCGCAGTTGCGGGTCGTACTTGACCATCATCGGCAGCGCGCGCGGGTCATAGCGACGCGCCAGGCTCAGGCCGATCTCGCGGGCGATGGAGACTTTCTCGTCGCTGGAGAAGGGCAGCACCGAGCTGTAGTAGTCGAGCAGGCTGATGGCCTTTTCCGGATCCTGCTTGGCCAGGCGGCGCAGGCCGAGGCCGACCACGTCGGCGGTAGCGTGGTCGCGGGCGCCGAAGCGGGTGGTCTGGCTCAGCTGCGATGGATTCTGTGCCACGTTGACCATCAGCGCGCCCTGGCTGCCGAGGGTTGGCAGGCGCTTGGAGAGCACGCTGGCGAGGCTGTAGTTGCCCTTCTCGGCGGCCAGCTTCAGGCGCTTCCAGACCTTCTCTTCGGTGAGCTGGCCATCGGCCTGCCACATGGCAAAGGTAGTATCGCAGGCGTCCGGCTGCGGCTTGCCCACCAGCCAGAGTTTCTCGGCGGTGGCATAGCCCTCGGCCTTGTTGCCGTGGCCCAGCTGGTACTGGCCGTAGAGGCAGTCCAGCTCGGTGAAATTCATCTTCGGGTCGTAATAACGGACAAAGGTGTTCCAGTCGCCGCGGTCGGCCAGCTGGCGCATCCAGCGCAGTTTCAGCCAGTTGATCTGCGGCAGGTCGCCGTGCTGCTCGATGAAGCGCTCGATCTCAGCGTTGCTGGCGCTTTTCAGGCGGTTGGTCAGCTCGTCGTAGGCCAGGTACGGCTGCAGCGGATAATCGGCCAGTGCCGACTGGTAGCTGAAATACGGACCGCTGTCGCCGCGCGCCAGTGCCTTCTGCGCCTCGTCGTACATCTGGCGCTGTTGGGGCAGGGACGCTGCGTTGGCTGTCGAAGCAGACAGGCTGAGGATCAGGCAGGAAAACAGTGAGAAAAGGCGACCGCGCATGGCTCTTCCGGGAAGATGATCGGTGGGCGCTGGATGGCGCGCGCCCGCTGCCGGGTAGCTTAGCCTGTTGCGCGCGGGGGGTGAAAGCGCCGCCAGGGCTTGCCTGACTCAAAGGCGGACGAATATCTCGCTCCTGCACTTTGTCCGCACCCCTCTGACTTTTCTGCGCTTTCCCTTAAACTGCGCGCCCTGTTTTACGGAAGATGCCCTCATGACCCTGCTCAAGTTAACCGACGTGTCCCTCGCCTTCGGCACCACTCCGCTGCTGGATAAGGTGTCCTGGCAGATCGCTCGCGGTGAGCGGGTCTGCATCATCGGCCGCAACGGCACCGGCAAGTCGAGCATGCTCAAGCTGGTCAAGGGCGAGCAGAAGCCCGATGACGGTGATATCTGGCGCGCTCCGTCGCTGAAGATCGGTGAGCTGCCGCAGGAATTGCCGCGCGCCGATGACCGTACCGTCTACGACGTGGTCGCCGAAGGCCTGGCCGAAGTCGGTGAGCTGCTGGCGCAGTACCACCACCTGAGCATGCACATCGAAAGCGAAGAGGATCTGAACAAGCTGGCACGCGTCCAGCAGGACCTCGAAGCCCGCGATGGCTGGCGTCTGGGGCAACTGGTGGATACCACCCTGAGCCGCCTGCAACTGCCGGCTGACAAGACCCTCGCCGAACTCTCCGGCGGTTGGCGTCGCCGTGTGCTGCTGGCCCAGGCGCTGGTGGCCGAGCCTGACCTGCTGCTGCTCGACGAGCCGACCAACCACCTGGACATCGGCGCCATTGCCTGGCTGGAAAACGCCCTGGCGGACTTCCCCGGCGCGGTTCTGTTCATCACCCACGACCGCTCCTTCCTGCAGGCCGTGGCCACCCGCATCCTCGAGCTGGACCGCGGCCACCTGATCGACTGGAACGGCGACTACGCCAGCTTCCTGGTGCATAAAGAGCAGGAGCTGGCGGCGGAAGAGGCAGCCAACGCGCTGTTCGACAAGCGCCTGGCCCAGGAAGAAGTGTGGATTCGCCAGGGCATCAAGGCCCGTCGTACCCGTAACGAAGGCCGTGTGCGCGCGCTCAAGGCGATGCGCAACGAGCGCGCCGAACGCCGTGAGCGCCAGGGCAAGGCCAGTTTCCAGATGGAGACAGCCGAGAAGTCCGGCAAGCAGGTGATCGTCGTCGAGAAAGCCGGCTTCGCCCATCCGGGTGGCCCGGCGCTGATCCGTGATTTCTCGCTGGTGTTGCAGCGCGGTGACCGTATCGGCCTGCTCGGCGCCAACGGCACCGGCAAGACCACGCTGCTCAAGTTGCTGCTGGGCGATCTGCAGCCGACTTCCGGCAGCGTCAAGGAAGGCACCCGACTGGAAGTGGCTTATTTCGACCAGCTGCGTCACCAGCTGGAGCCGGAAAAGACCGTCATCGATAACATTTCCGAAGGTCGCGAATTCATCACCATCAACGGGCAGAATCGCCACGTCCTCAGCTACCTGGGCGACTTCCTGTTCTCCCCCCAGCGCGCCCGTACCCCGGTGAAGGCGCTCTCCGGTGGCGAGCGGGCACGCCTGTTGCTGGCGAAGTTGTTCAGCAAGCCGGCCAACCTGCTGGTGCTGGACGAACCGACCAACGACCTGGACGTGGAAACCCTGGAGCTGCTGGAAGAAGTGCTGCTGACCTTCGACGGCACCGTACTGATGGTCAGCCACGACCGGGCCTTCCTCGACAACGTGGTGACCAGCACCCTGGTGTTCGAGGGCGAAGGGCGCGTGCGCGAATTCGTCGGTGGCTACCAGGACTGGCTGCGTCAGGGCGGCTCGCCCAAGCTGCTCGGCGTGGGCGAGGAGAAGGGTGACAAGCCTGCTGCTGCTCCTGCTGCCGAGCAGCCGGCGGTTGTGAGTGCGCCGGTGGAAGCCGCGCCGAAGAAGAAACTGAGCTACAAGCTGCAGCGTGAACTGGAAGCCATTCCCGGGCAGATCGAGGCCCTGGAAGCGGAAATGGCCGCGCTGCAGGAAGAAACCGCGTCACCGGACTTCTACCAGCGTCCGCAGGACGAAGCCCAGGCCGCGCTCGCGCGCCTCGGTACCCTGCAGGAGGATCTGGACCGGTTGATCGAGCGCTGGGCCGAACTGGAAGAGTGATCCGTTCGGTCCGGTGATGTGCCCGTGCGTATCGCTGATCAAAGACTGTTAGGGATGGCCGAATGGCAATCGAGTACCGCATCACCCTGGATGATGAGCACGAGTTCAGTTACCGCATCGAGCTGGAGCGCCAGTACGACCCACATATAGCCGCCCAGACGCCACGCTGGACGCGCCTGGAGAACAACCGTTGCAGCAACTGCCCACTGAGTCCGGCGCAGTACAGCCACTGCCCGGCGGCGGTGGACCTGCACCGGGTGATCGAGGACTTTCGTGGTTTGCCGGCCTTCAAGAAGGTCTCGGTGCAGGTACGCACGCCGGAGCGTGAGTACATCAAGCACGCGGGGCTGGAGGAGGGCCTGCGCGCGCTGCTCGGCGTGATCATGGCCACCAGCGCCTGTCCGCTGCTGGGCAAGCTCAAGCCGATGGCGCAGCAGCACTTGCCGTTCGCCAGCAACCAGGAGTTCATCCTGCGCGCGGTGTCGCTGTACCTGATGCGTCAGTACTTCAACTTCCGTGAAGGACGGCATGCGGATTGGGAGCTGAAGGGGCTGGTGAAGCAGTTCCAGCAACTGCAACTGGTCAACCAGGCGTTCTGGCAGCGTATTCACGAAACCTGTGATGGCGACTCGAACCTGAAGGCTTTCCTCAGCTTCTTCTCCATGGCGTCGAGCATGAGCTATTCGCTGGAGGCGCAGTTGCAGAAGGTGCGGCCGCTGCTGATGAGCGGGGACATGCTCGGGGCCTGAAACGAAGCGGGCCCCGCAGGGCCCGCTGTCTACTCAGGTTGGCTCAGCTGGTTTTCTGCAGACGCACGGCGAGGACATCGCAGGGCGCACCGTGCAGGACGTCGTTGGCGGTGGAGCCCAGCAACAGGGCGAGGCCGTGGCGGCCGTGGCTGCCGACGACGATCAGGTCGCAATCCTGTTCATCGGCGAGGCGGTGGATCTCCTGGCGCGGCTGGCCATAGACCAGATGGCACTGGGAGCTGGTGATCTCGGCGTAGGTGAGGGTGAACTGGTGCAGGCGCTCCTTGGCCTGGTCGAACTGCTGTTGTTGCAGCATCGACAGGTCCATCGGCACATCGCCTCCGAAGGCCATGGCCATGGGCTCGACCACATGCACCGCCGAGAGCCGGGCGTCGTTGGCCTTGGCCAGTGCGACCGCTCGCTTCATCACCGGATCGCATTCTTCGGTAAGGTCGACGGCGACCAGAATGTGTTGGTAGGGCATGAGCGTCTCCTCCGGGGGACTCGTTATTAATCAGTATGGCCCCAATGGCCGTGCTTGACCTGTTTGACCGGTATAACCGATATGACCACGTGGATGGTAATTCTTCTCATCGCATTGGTGCTCAGCCCGCTGACCTGGCTGATCCCTTCGCGCGGTCAGCGTGGGCAGATGGACCTGCGCCTGCAGGCGCGGCGCCTGGGGCTGGCCATGCAGATGGCGCAGCAGGAGTGGCCGCACTGGCTGGAACGGCAGCCGCCGCGCCAGTGCGCGCAATACCACCGCGCCCGTGGAAAGAACCGCGATGCGTGGTGCTACTGGCAGAGCGAGCCGGGCGTCTGGCTGGATCGCTGGCGTGAGGCGAGCGCCCCTGCCGAGCTGGCCCAGGCGCTGGCCAGCCTGCCGAAAGACGTCTACATGGTCGAGGCGACACCCCAGTTCCTCGCGCTGTACTGGGGCGAGCGGGGCGACAGCAGCGACCTCGAGCGGGTCGCCACTTTTCTCAAACAGCATGCCTGAGGCGATCAGCTCTGCTGCGCGGCATAGAGACCGGAGACTTTCTCCAGGTCTTCGATGATGCGGTCGGAGTACTTGTTGATCAGGAAGGGCACGCTGTTCTGGTTGTAGTTCTGCAGCGATTTCTCGATGTAGCGCCACTTGATCGCCACGCCGCGCAGTTCCTGGCCGATCTCCGGGGTGGTCTGCGGCGCCTGTTGCAGCTTCACCAGGTTGATCGCGAAGCGGTTGGCCAGGTCATCCAGCGGGCGCTCCTCGCCGCCACCGAAGAAGCTGGCACCCACCGAGGCGTTGCGCGAGGCGTAGTCCACCGCGATATCCTGCATCAGCAGGCTCTGCTCGCGGGTTTGCTGGGTCAGCGGTGGGACCTTGCTGCCGCTTTCGTCCTGGATCTTCGCGTAGAGCTGCTCGGCGGTATCCAGTAGCTTGCGGTTCTGCGCGGCGAGGTCGGCCACCGGTTGCAGGTCGGTGTAGCCACTCTTGTCCAGTGCACCGGTGAGGGTATGCAGTTGGGCCGCATAGGCCTTCCACTCATCCTGCAGCTCGGTCTTGAGCTTCTTCGATTCGTTGCCGGGCATTTCCCCGAGCTTGCCCAGGGCGTCTGTGGCGCTCTGCGACGAGGCCTCGACCATCTTGGCGTACTTCTGGTCGCCCTCCATCGCGTTGAACATGAAGAAGTCGCCGAGGCTGCGCTGGGCGGCGAGGCGCGTCTGGTGGACGTTGAGCAGGTCGCTGGCGGCGTCGGCGACAGCGATGAGGGGCAGGGCGGTGAGCGCGAGCGCAGACAGCAGACGCACGAGCGGACGGCTGGGCATCGTTCCAACTCCTTGGAGCCATGGGCTTCTTGTTGTTTTGTATTGCACAGGTTCCAGGCGTCCGCCGGCATTGGCAGAAGGCAGATCGCCATTGCGCCCGACTCTAGCGCGGGCCATGGGGTTTGAACAGTGGCTGTCGGGACGTCGGTGCCAGGTAGCAATTGTCACGATAGGCGTGGTGAATAGCTTGTCAGGGTTGCGCTGAATGCTCCGGCCCAGACGCCCTGGCCGCTTTGCGACTGTTACGTCTCGCCGATTGACAAGCATTGGCTTTTGCTAGAAGGTGGGCGCACCCAAATCAAACGGGCGTATGAATCGAGCGTTTGCCACGTGCAACGACTCGGACAGAACGCCCCGGCTATCGCGTCGGCGGGTGTGCCGCAAGCTTTGGGACTAACCTCGGCACTGCCGAACGGTCCCGATACACGGTGTCCGACGCGTGATTTCAAGCTTCCCTAGCGTGGAGATCAGTTGATGATTTACCAAGGTAAAGCCATCACGGTTAAGGCTCTTGAGAGCGGCATCGTCGAACTGAATTTCGACCTCAAGGGCGAGTCCGTCAACAAGTTCAATCGACTCACCCTGAATGAACTGCGCCAAGCAGTCGATACCATCAAGGCCGATGCGTCCGTCAAGGGCGTGATCGTGACCAGCGGCAAGGGCGTGTTCATCGTCGGCGCCGACATCACCGAGTTCGTCGACAACTTCAAGCTGCCTGACGAAGAGCTGCTGGCCGGCAACCTCGAAGCCAACAAGATCTTCAGCGACTTCGAAGACCTCAACGTCCCGACCGTAGCCGCGATCAACGGCATCGCCCTGGGCGGCGGTCTGGAAATGTGCCTGGCTGCCGACTTCCGTGTCATGAGCGCCACCGCCAAGGTCGGCCTGCCGGAAGTGAAGCTGGGCATCTACCCGGGCTTCGGCGGCACCGTGCGCCTGCCGCGCATCATCGGTTGCGACAACGCAGTCGAGTGGATCGCCTCGGGCAAGGAAAACCGTGCCGAAGACGCGCTGAAAGTCGGCGCCGTCGACGCCGTCGTGGCCCCGGAGCAGTTGCAAGCTGCTGCCCTGGACCTGGTCAAGCGCGCCATTGCCGGCGAGCTGGATCACAAGGCCCGCCGTCAGCCGAAGCTGGAAAAGCTCAAGCTGAATGCCATCGAGCAGATGATGGCCTTCGAAACCGCCAAGGGCTTCGTTGCTGGCCAGGCCGGCCCGAACTACCCGGCTCCGGTCGAGGCGATCAAGTCGATCCAGAAAGCCGCCAACTTCGGTCGTGACAAAGCGCTGGAAATCGAAGCCCAGGGCTTCGTGAAACTGGCCAAGACCTCGGTTGCGCAGAGCCTGATCGGCCTGTTCCTGAACGACCAGGACCTGAAGAAGAAGGCCAAGCAGTACGACGAGATCGCCAAGGACGTGAAACTGGCTGCCGTACTGGGCGCCGGCATCATGGGTGGCGGCATCGCCTATCAGTCTGCCTCCAAGGGCACTCCGATCCTGATGAAGGATATCCGCGAAGAGGGTATCCAGATGGGCCTGAACGAGGCCTCGAAGCTGCTGGGCAAGCGCGTCGAAAAAGGCCGCATGACCCCGGCCAAGATGGCCGAGGCCCTGAACGCCATTCGCCCGACCATGTCCTACGGCGACTTCGGCAACGTCGACATTGTCGTCGAAGCCGTGGTCGAGAACCCGAAGGTCAAGCAGATCGTTCTGGCCGAAGTTGAAGGCGTCGTGAAGGAAGATGCGGTTCTCGCGTCCAACACCTCCACCATCTCCATCAACCTGCTGGCCAAGGCGCTCAAGCGTCCGGAAAACTTCGTCGGCATGCACTTCTTCAACCCGGTGCACATGATGCCCCTGGTCGAAGTCATCCGTGGCGAGAAGTCCAGCGACGTCGCCGTCGCCACCACCGTGGCCTATGCCAAGAAGATGGGCAAGAACCCCATCGTGGTGAATGACTGCCCCGGCTTCCTGGTCAACCGCGTGCTGTTCCCGTACTTCGGCGGCTTCTCCAAGCTGCTGGGCTTCGGCGTGGACTTCGTGCGCATCGACAAGATCATGGAGAAGTTCGGCTGGCCCATGGGCCCGGCCTATCTGTCCGACGTGGTCGGCATCGACACCGGCCACCACGGCCGCGACGTGATGGCTGAAGGCTTCCCGGACCGCATGGCCGTGGAAGGCAAGACTGCCGTTGACGTAATGTACGACGCCAATCGCCTGGGCCAGAAGAACGGCAAGGGCTTCTACGCCTACGAGACCGACAAGCGCGGCAAGCCGAAGAAAGTCACCGATCCGCAGGCTTATGAGCTGCTGAAGTCCATCGTCACCGAGCAGCGCGAGCTGAGCGACGAGGACATCATCAACTTCATGATGATCCCGCTGTGCCTGGAAACCGTGCGCTGCCTGGAAGACGGCATCGTCGAGACCGCTGCCGAGGCCGACATGGGCCTGATCTACGGCATCGGCTTCCCTCCCTTCCGTGGCGGTGCCCTGCGTTACATCGACTCCATCGGTGTGGCCGAATTCGTCGCACTGGCCGACAAGTACGCCGACCTGGGTGCGCTGTACCACCCGACCGCGAAGCTGCGTGAAATGGCCAAGAACGGCCAGAAGTTCTTCGGTTGAGTGCGCAACGAATAGAGCGAGAGTGAATTTATGAGCCTGAATCCGAGAGACGCCGTCATTGTCGACTTCGGCCGCACCCCGATGGGCCGTTCGAAGGGTGGCATGCACCGCAACACCCGCGCGGAGAACATGTCCGCGCACCTGATCAGCAAGCTCCTGGAGCGCAACCCGAAGATCGACCCGGCGGAAGTCGAGGACGTGATCTGGGGCTGCGTGAACCAGACCCTGGAGCAGGGCTGGAACATCGCGCGCATGGCGTCGCTGATGACCCAGATCCCGCACACCAGCGCCGGCCAGACCGTCAGCCGCCTCTGCGGTTCGTCCATGAGCGCCCTGCACACTGCCGTGCAGGCGATCCAGACCGGCAACGGTGACGTCTTCGTCATCGGCGGTGTGGAGCACATGGGCCACGTCGGCATGATGCACGGCGTCGACCCGAACCCGCACATGTCCCTGTACGCTGCCAAGGCGTCGGGCATGATGGGCCTGACCGCAGAGATGCTGGGCAAGATGCACGGCATCACCCGCGAGGCGCAGGACAAGTTCGGCGTGCGTTCGCACCAGCTGGCCTGGAAAGCGACCCAGGAAGGCAAGTTCAAAGACGAAATCATCCCGATGGAAGGCTACGACGAGAACGGCTTCCTGAAGGTCTTCGACTTCGACGAAACCATCCGTCCGGAAACCACCCTGGAAAGCCTGGCGGCCCTGAAGCCGGCGTTCAACCCGAAAGGTGGCACCGTGACCGCGGGTACTTCCTCGCAGATCACCGACGGCGCTTCCTGCATGATCGTCATGAGCGCCCAGCGCGCCCAGGACCTCGGCGTGCAGCCGATGGCCGTGGTTCGTGCCATGGCCGTGGCAGGCGTTGATCCGGCGATCATGGGCTACGGCCCGGTTCCGTCGACCAACAAGGCGCTCAAGCGCGCCGGCCTGACCATCAACGACATCGACTTCTTCGAGCTCAACGAAGCCTTCGCCGCACAGGCCCTGCCGGTGCTGAAGGACCTCAAGATCCTCGACAAGATGGAAGAGAAGGTCAACCTGCACGGCGGCGCCATCGCCCTGGGTCACCCGTTCGGCTGCTCCGGTGCTCGTATCTCCGGCACCCTGCTGAACGTGATGAAGCAGAACAGTGGCACCCTGGGCGTGTCCACCATGTGCGTGGGCCTCGGTCAGGGCATCACCACCGTCTTCGAACGCGTCTAAGCTTTCGTCGATGGGAGAGCCGGGGCCTTGTGCCCCGGCTTTCGTTTTTGTCAGGTGGGGATTGCCCGGCGGCCGCGCAATCAGCACAATCGCCGCCTTTTGGCCGGCCGAGGGGGAACCGACATGCACTTGCAGCCCGGACTGTATCGACATTACAAGGGACAGCAGTACCGCGTGCTCGGTGTCGCCCGGCATTCGGAGACCGAGGAAGAGCTGGTGATCTACCAGGCGCTGTACGGCGAATTCGGTCTCTGGGTGCGCCCGCTGAGCATGTTTACCGAAGCGGTGGAAGTGAACGGAGAACGGCTTCCGCGCTTTGCTCTGGTGAGCGCCGAGAACGATCCGTTGGGTCTTTCGACTGGTCCGTCCGGCGAAACCCAAGCTTGACCTTGGCGCGACCGCCACTATATATAGCGGTGCCGCTCCTAGCTCCTCCCTCCTTATAAATTCATCTTTTCGACGCAGGAATCTTCCGATCCATGGGTAAATCGCTGGTCATCGTGGAATCACCGGCCAAGGCCAAGACCATCAACAAGTACCTGGGCAACCAGTACGTGGTGAAGTCGAGCATCGGCCACATCCGCGACCTGCCCACCAGTGGCTCGTCTGCGTCGAAGGAGCCTGCGGCGAAAGCGCGCAAGACCGCTTCGGAAGCGCCGGCCCTGTCGCCCAAGGAAAAGGCCAAGCGCCAGCTCGTCACCCGCATGGGTGTCGACCCGGAGCACGGCTGGAAGGCCAAGTACGAGATCCTGCCCGGCAAGGAAAAGGTGATCGAGGAACTGCGCCGTCTGGCCAAGGATGCCGACACCATCTATCTCGCAACCGACTTGGACCGCGAAGGGGAGGCCATTGCCTGGCACCTGCGCGAGGCCATCGGCGGCGACGACTCGCGCTACAAGCGCGTGGTCTTCAACGAAATTACCAAGAAGGCCATCCAGGAGGCCTTCTCCCAGCCCGGCGAGCTGGATATCAACCGCGTGAATGCCCAACAGGCGCGCCGCTTCCTCGATCGCGTGGTGGGCTACATGGTCTCGCCGCTGCTGTGGGCCAAGATCGCCCGCGGCCTGTCCGCTGGCCGCGTGCAATCCGTTGCCGTGAAACTGGTGGTCGAGCGTGAGCGCGAGATCCGCGCCTTCGTCCCGGAAGAGTACTGGGAAGTGCACGCCGACCTCGGCACGCCGAAAAACGACAAGGTCCGCTTCGAAGTCGTGCGCGAGAAGGGCGAAGCCTTCAAGCCGCTGAACGAAGCCCAGGCCACTGCTGCCCTGGAGAAGCTCAAGGCCTCCAGCTACAGCATTGCCAAGCGCGAAGACAAGCCGACTTCCAGCAAGCCCTCGGCGCCGTTCATCACCTCCACCCTGCAGCAGGCTGCGAGCAACCGCCTGGGCTTCGGGGTGAAGAAGACCATGATGATGGCCCAGCGTCTCTACGAAGCCGGCTACATCACCTATATGCGTACCGACTCGACCAACCTGTCGGCCGATGCCATCGACATGGTGCGCGGCTTCATCGACAGCGAGTTCGGCAAGAAATACCTGCCGGCCAAGCCTAACTTCTACTCCAGCAAGGAAGGCGCCCAGGAAGCGCACGAAGCGATTCGTCCTTC
The DNA here is from genome assembly GCF_048068295.1 of Pseudomonas sp. NY15435. NCBI lineage: Bacteria > Pseudomonadati > Pseudomonadota > Gammaproteobacteria > Pseudomonadales > Pseudomonadaceae > Pseudomonas > Pseudomonas sp. NY15435. The sequence goes on along the minus strand of NZ_JBLUQA010000003.1, from coordinate 55,255 downwards.
CGACGTCAACCTGCGTCCGACCCAGCTGTCGGGCATGGAGCGCGACGCCGAGCGCCTGTACGACCTGATCTGGCGCCAGTTCGTGGCCTGCCAGATGCCGCCGGCCGAGTACCTGTCCACCACCGTCAGCGCCGCTGCCGGTGACTTCGAGCTGCGCGCCAAGGGCCGTATCCTCAAGTTCGACGGCTACACCAAGGTGCTGCCGCAGCAGAGCAAGCCGGGCGAGGACGATGTCCTGCCGGAAATGAACCAGGGCGATGCCATGAAGCTGCTCAAGCTCGATCCGAGCCAGCACTTCACCAAGCCGCCGGCGCGCTTCTCCGAAGCCAGCCTGGTCAAGGAACTGGAAAAGCGCGGCATCGGCCGTCCGTCCACCTACGCGGCGATCATCTCCACCATCCAGGAGCGCGGCTACGTCACCACCCACAACCGCCGCTTCTACGCGGAGAAAATGGGCGACATCGTCACCGACCGCCTCAACGAGAGCTTCTCCAACCTCATGGACTACGGCTTCACCGCCGGCATGGAAGAGAACCTCGATGACGTGGCTCAGGGTGAGCGCGACTGGAAAAACGTGCTGGACGAGTTCTACGGCGACTTCCGCAAGAAGCTCGACCTGGCCGAAGCCTCCAACGATGGCATGCGCGCCAACCAGCCGACCCTGACCGACATCCCCTGCCGCGAGTGCGGCCGGCCGATGATGATCCGTACCGCGTCCACCGGCGTGTTCCTCGGCTGCTCGGGCTACAGCCTGCCACCCAAAGAGCGCTGCAAGGCGACCGTGAACCTGATTCCGGGCGACGAAATCGCCGCGGATGACGAGGGCGAGTCCGAATCCCGCGTATTGCGCGGCAAGCATCGTTGCCCGATCTGCAGCACCGCCATGGATGCGTATCTGGTCGACGAAAAACGTAAACTGCACATCTGCGGCAACAACCCCGATTGCGCCGGCTACGAGATCGAGGAAGGCCAGTACCGCATCAAGGGCTACGAAGGCCCGAGCCTGGAATGCGATAAGTGCGGCAGTGAGATGCAGCTCAAGACCGGCCGCTTCGGCAAGTTCTTCGGTTGCACCAACCCGACCTGCAAGAACACCCGCAAGCTGCTGAAGAGCGGCGAGCCCGCGCCGCCGAAGATGGACGCCATCCGCATGCCGGAACTCAAGTGCGAGAAGGTGGACGATATCTACGTACTGCGTGACGGTGCTTCCGGCCTGTTCCTGGCCGCCAGCCAGTTCCCGAAGAACCGCGAGACCCGTGCTCCGCTGGTTGCCGAGCTGGTGCCGCACAAGGAAGAACTGGATCCGAAGTACCACTTCCTGCTCTCCGCTCCGGCGAAAGACCCGGATGGCCGCCCGGCGGTGATCCGCTTCAGCCGCAAGACCAAGGAGCAGTACGTGCAGTCCGAGGTCGACGGCAAGCCCACCGGCTGGCGTGCGTTCTTCGACGGCGGCAAGTGGAAGGTCGAAGACAAGCGCTGATGGAAGGCGCGCCCCGCTGAGGCGGGGCGTGCTTATACTGCCGAAGTCGACTGCAGAGGGCCCGGTCATGGCGAACGAACTCTATACCCGCACCAACCAGAAACTGTTCTTCGCCGGCCTGGCCCTGGAAGCCTGGCGCAGCGCTGAAGCCGCGCGCGCGATGAACGCCCAGGCGCGTATCCAGGCCGAGCGCGAAGCGGCGCTGTTCCATCTCTACGGAGCGGTGCTGGGCGTGGCCCATGAAATCGCCGGCTACTACCGCCTGCCCCAGGCCGGTGCGCCGCGCGTCGATATGCTGCTGAACGCCCAGGTGCTGGCTGCCGCTCCGAGCCCGGAGCTGGCGGAAATGGTCGAACTGGCGCAAGCGCCGGAAGCCTGGCTGGGCCGCCTGTTGGCTGCCTATGCCGAGCTGTTCCAGCCGCCGAGCGAGCCGAAGAAAGCCAAGGTCGATCCCACTCAGCCGCTGATCCAGGCGGTGAATGTCGACGACCAGCCTCCGGTCGAGCTGGGCAATGACGAGCTGGAAGCCTGGCGAAAATCCTTGAAGGATCTGGTGCTGCGCTTCCGCGCATCGCTCACCGAGCTCTGATCCCTGCCTCACGGCGTGCCGGCCTTCCGGTCGGTCCGCGCAAGCTTTGGCTAGGGTGTAGCGAATGTGGCTGTTACACTACGCGTTCTGCTGTGGAGAACGTCGCTATGCCAACCTCATTTCTGGAAATTGTCGAGCTGCCTGACGGGCGCATTGTGCTGCGTCGTGCGGACGAGGAGGAGGCGCTGGTGACCCTGGAGTTCTCTGCCGATGCCAAGGGCTTCCTGCAGGGCCAACACATCGAGATCGCCAAGGCGATGTTCAATGTCGGTGTACAGATGGCTGGTCGTCTCGCCGAAGGTGGCGACATGAGCATGGACGACGAAGGCCCTCGCGTCCTGCACTGAGTTCTTCCGCTTCGCCGCGTTCGCGGCGAAGCTTCTCGCTCCAATCAACCCAGACGAATATTCAGGCTCTGCGCCTGGCCGGCGACGGCAGCGCGGGACAGTTGCGTGCGCGCTTTCGCGCTGAGGTTCAGCCAGCTCACCACGGTGTGGCTGTTGCCCAGGCGCAGCGCTTCGCAGGCCAGCGCATGCGCTGCGGCCTGGTCGCGGGCCGGTAGCAGCAGGATGCCCTGGCGGTTCAGGCCGGCCTTGCGCAGCCAGTCCGGCGTCAGGCTGGACGGCGGGGCGATCAGGGTCAGCCAGCGCGAGTCACTTTCCTCGCTCAGTTCGCGGAGCATCGGCGCCAGTAACATCAGGCATTGGCCGGGGAGGCCGCGCAGGGCAATTTCGCTGAAGGCGCTTTCATCGGCGATGGGCTCTTCTTCCATCAGCTCTGGGAGCAGGGGAGCAGTACCGCTTGCCCAGAGTGCTTCCTGGAACAGCGGGAGTTGCGGCAGGTTCTGCGGCTGCGGGTACTGCATGGATGTCTCCTGTTAGCGACGGATCACGCCGACGCTCAAGCCTTCGATGACCAGTTCCTGTTCCTTGAGATCGACCTCGATGGGGGCGAACTCCGGGTTCTCGGCAAGCAGCCAGACCTTGCTGCCTTCGCGCTTGAAGCGCTTCACCGTTACCTCTTCACCCAGGCGGGCAACCACGATCTGGCCGTTACGCGCCTCGCGGGTGACATGCACGGCGAGCAGGTCGCCATCCATGATGCCGACGTCCTTCATGCTCTGGCCGCGCACACGCAGCAGATAGTCGGCCGGCGGGTTGAAGAAGGTGGGGTTGATCCGACAGGTGTCGTCGACGTTCTGCTCGGCGAGGATCGGCGCGCCAGCGGCGACGCGGCCGATGATCGGCAATTCGTCGTCGTTGGCGGCAGTCTTGGGCTCGAAGCCGGGGATGCGAATGCCACGGGAGGCGCCCGGGGTCATTTCGATGGCGCCTTTGCGGGCGAGGGCCTTCAGGTGCTCCTCGGCAGCATTGGGCGACTTGAAGCCGAGCTCCTGGGCGATTTCCGCGCGGGTGGGCGGGTAGCCGTTGGCTTCCAGGCAGCGTTTGATGAAGGCGAGGATCTCGGCTTGGCGCGGCGTGAGCTTCAGCATGTCCATACTCTGGCTTTTTATACAGTGCCTGGGATTATATACAGTGATGGCGGGCTGGCAATGCTTTTATTGGCCGCGGCTGTCAGTGGAACGTTCGTGCATGTAACCTTTGGTCTTTGGCAAGCGTCTTGCTGTCTTCTTATTTAGGATAAGTACGGTGTCTCGTCGCATTGCCATGATATTGGTAACAATCCATCGCACTTTGCTTGACAATACAAGACGCTGAAACGTATGTTTCAAACAAGTGTTTGTCAGGCGGAGTAGCCATGGCCCAGTCGGAAACCGTCGAACGCATCCTGGATGCTGCGGAACAGTTGTTCGCGGAGAAAGGCTTCGCCGAAACTTCTTTGCGTCTGATCACCAGCAAGGCGGGGGTGAACCTCGCGGCGGTGAACTATCACTTCGGCTCGAAGAAGGCGTTGATCCAGGCAGTCTTCTCGCGCTTCCTCGGCCCGTTCTGCGCCAGCCTTGAAAAGGAACTGGATCGCCGCCAGGCCAAGTCCGATGCGCCGCGCGCTACCCTGGAAGAGCTGCTGGAACTGCTCGTGGTCCAGGCCATGGCGGTGAAGCCTCGTAGCGGCAACGACCTGTCGATCTTCATGCGCCTGCTGGGTCTGGCCTTCAGCCAGAGCCAGGGCCATCTGCGCAAGTACCTCGAAGAGGTCTACGGCAAGGTGTTCCGCCGCTACATGCTGCTGGTGCATGAATCCGCGCCGCGCCTTCCGCCGCTGGAGCTGTTCTGGCGCGTGCACTTCATGCTGGGTACCGCCGTGTTCAGCATGTCCGGCATCAAGGCACTGCGCGCCATGGCCGAGAACGATTTCGGCGTGAACACTTCCATCGAGCAGGTGATGCGCCTGATGGTGCCGTTCCTTGCTGCCGGCATGCGTGCCGATAGCGGTGTGAGCGATCCGTCGCTGGCCGGTGCCCAGCTCAAGCCGCGCACCAAGTCGAGCGCCGCACAGGCTCCCGCCAAGGTCTGATCCGGGCCCGGCTTCGCGCTGGGCTGCGCCGGCCCGATCGGCTACAGTAGCCGGCCATGGCTGATCTTGATCTTCTCCATATCTCCCTTGCTGACCAGATGCTCTACGGCTTTGCCGCGGGGCGTCTTGTCGTGCGTGTTCCGGTATCCAGCGCCGCCAACGGCGCGGGAGAGCGCAACGGCTCCGGCCGCACGCCGCGCGGCTTGCACCAGGTCCGTGCACGTATTGGCGAGGGCTTGCCCAAAGATGCGGTCCTGAAGGGGCGACGCTGGACCGGCGAGACCTGGTCGGCCGAGCTTAACGAGGCCTTTCCCGGTCGCGACTGGATACTTACGCGCATCTTGTGGCTCAGTGGCTGCGAACCGGGGCGCAATCGGATGGGGGAGGTCGATACTTTCCGTCGCTACATCTACCTGCACGGCACGCCCGACTGCGAGCCCATGGGCATGCCGCTGTCCCACGGCTGTATCCGCCTGCGCAATGACGACCTGCTGGAACTCTTCCCGCGGGTGCCGCTCCATTGCCGGGTCAGAATCGAAGAGGCCGACTGTCCCGACTGGCAGGCGGCGCAACTGAATTGAAAGGAATGCACATGCAAGGCTCCCTGATGCTCGACATCGGCGGCACCTGGCTGACCGCCGAGGACCGTCAGATCCTGCGCCACCCGGAAGTCGGTGGCCTGATCATCTTTGCCCGCAACATCGAGTCGCCGCGCCAGGTGCGCGAGCTGATGGAGGCTATTCGCGCAGTACGCCCCGACCTGCTTCTGGCCGTAGACCAGGAGGGGGGGCGCGTGCAGCGTCTGCGCCAGGGCTTCCTGCGCCTGCCGGCGATGCGTGCCATTGCCGATAATGCCAACGCCGAACGACTGGCCGAGCAGTGCGGCTGGCTGATGGCAACCGAAGTGCTGGCGGTTGGGCTCGACCTGAGCTTCGCCCCGGTACTGGACCTGGATCACCAGCGCAGCGCCGTGGTCGGCAGCCGCGCTTTCGAAGGCAACCCGGAGCGCGCCGTTACGTTGGCGGGTGCGTTCATTCGTGGCATGCGCGCTGCCGGCATGGCTTCCACCGGCAAGCACTTCCCCGGCCACGGTTGGGCGGAGGTGGATTCCCACGTGGGGATTCCCGAGGACGAGCGCACGCTGGAGCAGATTCGGGCTGTGGATCTGGTCCCATTCCAGCGCCTGTCCGGCGAACTGGATGCGTTGATGCCGGCCCATGTGATCTACCCGCGGGTCGACCCGAACCCAGCAGGCTTCTCGCGCCGCTGGCTGCAGGACATCCTGCGCGGAGAATTGGGCTTCGGCGGGGTGATCTTCAGTGACGATCTGTCCATGGCCGGCGCCCACGTGGTCGGCGATGCCGCCAATCGCATCGAGGCCGCGCTGAGCGCTGGCTGCGACATGGGCCTGGTGTGCAACAACCGCGCCTCCGCCGAACTGGCCCTGAGCGCCCTGCAGCGCCTCAAGGTCACTGCGCCACAGCGCCTGCAACGTATGCGCGCCAAAGCCTGGCCGGGCATCGAATACAAGCAGCTGCCGCGCTGGCAACAAGCCGTCGGCGAGTTGCGCGCCGCACAACTGATCGATTAATTGCAATCTGCCGCGCGTCGGCATGACGGCGTTGGAAGGCTGGCTCGGGCTGCACATTGATGTGTGGTCCGATCCAGCCTTCCGCCTTGTTCTGCGCTAGCTCGCGAGATTGCAGGAATAAATTGAGGATAGAAGCATGACTGTCTACGCCATCATCGGCGGCACTGGCCTGACCCAGCTGGAAGGGTTGACCCTGAAGGACGCCATCGAACTGGACACGCCTTACGGCGCGCCTTCGGCGGCCATCCAGCGTGGCGAGTTTGCCGGCCGCGAGGTGCTGTTCCTCGCCCGTCACGGCCATCCGCATCGCTTCCCGCCGCACCAGGTGAACTACCGCGCCAACCTCTGGGCACTGAAGCAGGCCGGCGCCGAAGCCATTCTGGCGGTGAACGCTGTGGGTGGTATCCACGCGGCCATGGGGAGCGGCCATCTCTGCGTGCCGCACCAGATCGTCGATTACACCTGGGGCCGCGAGCACACCTATTTTGCCGGTGACATCGAGCATGTCACCCACATTGACTTCAGCCATCCCTATGACGAGGCGCTTCGGCTCAAGTTGATCGCCGCCCTGCAGGCGCTGGGCTTTGCGTACAGCAGCCATGGCGTGTATGCCGCGACTCAGGGCCCACGTCTGGAAACCGTGGCGGAAGTCGCCAAGCTGGAGCGCGATGGTTGCGACATCATCGGCATGACCGGCATGCCCGAAGCCGCACTGGCTCGTGAGCTGGACCTGCCTTATGCCTGTCTGTCGCTGGTGGTGAACCCGGCAGCTGGCAAGTCCAGCGGCATCATCACCATGGCCGAGATCGAGCAGGCGCTGCACGAAGGCATCGGCAAGGTGCGCGAGGTATTGGGGCGCGTGCTGGTGAGCTGATGGAGGACTTGTAGGAGCGAGCTTGCTCGCGAACCGCCTGGCACCGTGCCTTGCAGGTTCGCGAGCAAGCTCGCTCCTACAAAAAACAAAAGCCCGGCGAGTGCCGGGCTTTTTTCATTATTGCGCGGGCTGTGCCGGCGGCGGGGCGTCGAAGCCGCCGTCTGCCGGAGCGGCCGGCGCCGGCTGCTGTGGCGCGTCCGGGCCGGTCGGCGCCTCGTCTTCCACGCCGGGTGGTGGGGCGGAGGCGGGCTTGGCGTTGAGCGGGGTCACCTTGATCAGCATGCCCAGGCTCGGATGGTCGAGGTAGGTCAGCACGCTGTTCTTCAGGCTGGCTTCCTGGACCATGTGCTGGCTGGCGGCGAGCAGACCGTCCTGGCCGAACTGGTTGATCCAGAAGTCGGTCTGGGTGTTCACGAAGCGCTGCTGGCTGAGGGTGACGGTGCCTTCCACCGGGAAGTGGCCGTCATGCTTCTCGCCTTCGCTCAGGGAAATCTTCACCGGGTTGGCATCGATCTCCTGGCGCCAGGCCTTGTGCATCAGGACCTGGAAGCCTTCGTTCTGCTTGAGTTTGGCCACCTGGGCGTCCATCGCGGTGGGGCGCGAGCTGTCCGGGCCCGGCGGTTGTGCTCCCTTGGCCCAGTCGTCGGGCGCCGGGCGGCTGGCGAACACGGCGTCGCCGGACTGCTGGAAGAGGATCAGCTCCACCTGGTAAGGCTCGGCGAAGGCGGCTGGCGACAGCAGTGCCAGCGACAGCAGCAAGGGTTGGAACAGGCGCATGCACAGGGTCCTTAGTGAGTCTGTGGCGTGAGGCGCTCAAGCAGCGCCTCCAGCGTGTTGAACCGTTCTTCCGGGCGCTCCATGGGCACCTGGAACTTGAAGAGGGTGGCCCCTTCGAATTTGTACCGATTGGGCTGGCTCTGGATCATCTTGATCAGTACCAGTGGGTCGACGCAGGTATCGGCGGCGAATTCTACCCGGCCTCCCTGCGGGCCGGCATCTACCTTCACGATCCCGAGTTTTTCCGCCTGCAGTTTGAGAAGCGTCAGGCGGATCAGATTTTTCGCCGGGTCCGGCAGCAGGCCGAAGCGGTCGATCATTTCCACCTGCAGTTCGCGCAGGCCGTCTTCGTCGGCGGCGTTGGCGATGCGCTTGTAGAGGATCAGGCGGGCGTGCACGTCCGGCAGGTAATCCTCGGGGATCAGCGCCGGCACGCGCAGGTTGATGTCCGGGCCGCCGCCCAGCGGTTGCTCCAGGTTCGGTTGCTCGCCCTTGCGGATGGCCTTCACCGCGCGTTCGAGCATTTCCATGTAGAGGGTAAAGCCCACCGCCTGGATCTGCCCGCTCTGGCCGTCACCGAGCAGCTCGCCGGCGCCGCGGATTTCCAGGTCGTGGGTGGCCAGCACGAAGCCGGCACCGAGGTCCTGGGCGTTGGCGATGGCTTCCAGGCGCTTCTCGGCGTCCGGCGTCATCTGCTTGCGCGGCGGCGTGAGCAGGTAGGCGTAGGCCTGGTGGTGGCTGCGGCCGACGCGTCCGCGCAGCTGGTGCAGCTGGGCCAGGCCGAACTTGTCGGCGCGCTCGATGAGGATGGTGTTGGCGCTGGGCACGTCGATGCCGGTCTCGATGATGGTCGAGGCTACCAGCACGTTGAAGCGCTTGTGGTAGAAGTCGCTCATCACCCGTTCCAGATCGCGCTCGTTCATCTGCCCGTGGCCGATGCCGATGCGCGCTTCCGGGACCAGTTCGGCCAGGTCGCGGGCGCACTTCTCGATGGTCTTCACTTCGTTATGCAGGAAGTAAACCTGGCCGCCGCGCAGCAGTTCGCGCAGCAGGGCTTCCTTGATCACCGATTTCTGCTCTTCCATGACGAAGGTGCGCACGGAGAGACGTCGCGCTGGCGGCGTGGCGATGATCGACAGGTCGCGCATACCGGCCACTGCCATGTTGAGCGTGCGTGGAATCGGCGTGGCGGTGAGGGTGAGGATGTCCACCTCACTGCGCAGGGCCTTGAGCTGCTCCTTCTGGCGCACGCCGAAGCGGTGCTCTTCGTCGATGATTACCAGGCCAAGGTTCTTGAACTTGACGTCGTCCTGCAGCAGCTTGTGGGTGCCGATGACGATGTCCACCTTGCCCTCGGCGAGCTGCCCCACGGCGCCTTCGACTTCCTTGGCGGACTTGAAGCGGCTCATCACCTCGACCGTCACCGGCCAATCGGCGAAGCGGTCGCGGAAGCTGTTGTAGTGCTGCTGGGCGAGTAGGGTGGTCGGTACCAGTACGGCGACCTGCTTGCCGCTGTGCACCGCGACGAAGGCCGCGCGCATGGCCACTTCGGTCTTGCCGAAGCCCACGTCGCCGCAGACCAGGCGGTCCATCGGCTTTTCCGAGAGCATGTCGGCGACCACCGCTTCGATGGCGGTCTGCTGGTCGGGGGTTTCCTCGAAGGGGAAGCCGGCGGAGAAGGTGGCGTAGTCGACCTGCGGGTCCTTGAACGCGTAACCCTTGCGCGCGGCGCGGCGGGCGTAGATGTCGAGCAGCTCGGCAGCGACGTCGCGGACCTGTTCGGCGGCCTTGCGCTTGGCCTTCTGCCAGGTTTCCGAGCCCAGCTTGTGCAGCGGTGCCAGGGCATCGTCGCTGCCGGTGTAGCGCGCGATCAGGTGAAGGTTGGCCACCGGCACGTAGAGTTTGGCTTCGTCGGCGTATTCCAGGGCGAGGAATTCTGCATTCTGGCCGTCGATTTCCAGGGTGATCAGGCCCATGTAGCGGCCGACACCGTGGTCGATGTGCACCACCGGTGCGCCTTCGCGCAACTCGGTGAGGTTCTTGATGACGTTTTCGCCACCGTCGCGGGTCTTCTCGCGGCGCCGGCGCTGCATGACGCGCTGGCCGAACAGCGGGCTTTCCGCTACCAGGGCGATGCCCGGCTGGCCCTTGTCGGCGTCCAGCAGCAGGCCTTCGTCCATCGGTGCGATGGTGATCGCCAGGCGGTCCTTGTGCGCCAGGAAGCCCGGCCAGCCCTCGACCTCGACCGGGCGCAGCTTAAGCCGCGCCAGCAGCTCCAGCAGCACCTCGCGGCGACCGGCGGATTCGGCGGTGAAGAGAATGCGCCCGTCGAACTGCTCGATGAACTGGCGCAGGCGCGCCAGCGGCTCGCTGGCCTTGGCCTCGATGGCCAGCTCGGGCAGCGCTTCGGCGGGGAAGCGCTCGCGGCCGACGCCGGTCTCGATCGGCTCGGGGCTGACCACCACGCGCGGCCAGTTCTTCAGGCGGGCGAAGCAGTCCTCCACCGGCAGGAACACTTCACCTGGCGGCAATAGCGGGCGTTCCGGATCGTAGCGACGGTCTTCGTAACGGTTGCGCACGTCGGTCCAGAACTGCTCGGCGGCGCTCTCGATACCTGGCAGGGAGAACACCTGGGTGTCCTGCGGCAGGTAGTCGAACAGCGTCGAAGTCTCGCCATCTTCGAAGAACAGCGGGATGTAGTACTCGATGCCGGCGGGTGTCAGGCCGCTGGCCAGGTCCTGGTAGATCGGGCAACGGCGGTAGTCGACGTCGAAGCGCTCGCGGAAGCGGCCGCGGAAGCCGGTCACCGCTTCCTTGCGCAACGGGAACTCACGCGCCGGCAGCAGGCGAATGCTGTCGACCTTGTCGATGGAGCGCTGGGTTTCCGGATCGAAGGTGCGAAGTGTCTCGATTTCGTCGTCGAACAGGTCGATCCGGTAGGGTAATTCGCTGCCCATCGGAAACAGGTCGATCAGTGCACCGCGCACGGCAAATTCGCCGTGTTCGTAGACGGTGTCCACGCAGCGGTAGCCGGCAGCCTCGAAGCGGCTGCGCATCTGCTCGACGTCGAGCTTCTGGCCGACATCCAGCACCAGGCTGCTGCCGAGCAGGAACTTGGCCGGCGCCAGGCGGTGCAGGGCTGTGGTGATGGGCACTACCAGCACGCCACGGCGCAGTTCGGGCAATTGATAAAGGGTAGCGACGCGCTGGGAGATGATGTCCTGGTGCGGCGAGAAGACGTCGTAGGGCAGGGTTTCCCAGTCCGGCAGCTGCAGCACGGGCAGGTCCGGCGCGAAGAAGCGCAGCTCCTGCTCCAGGCGCTCGGCGCTCTGGCTGTCGGCGGTCAGCAACAGGGTGAAACGCTTTGCCGGCCCAGCGGCCTCGGCGATGGCCAGGCTGAGGGCGGCCCCGGGGAGGTTGCCCCAGGATTGTTTGCCGGCTGCGGTCGGCAATGAAGGTATGCGCAATACGGACACGGGCGTTCGTGGCTCCGGTCGAGGAATTTGACCGGTCGGATTGTAACTATCCCGATTGACGGATGTCAGTCATACGACCGCTGCGGATTGCCGGCGATTGTTCGCGCCGTCATAATGTAGCCCCTTTTTTCTTCTCCTACATGTGGAAGGTATTGCCCGTGACCCAGAAGCCCGACCAGTGTCTCGGTGAGTGGATCGATCGTGAAGCCCTCGCGGAAGCCATGATTCCGCTGATCGGTCAGCTGTACCGTAACAACAACGTGGTGACCTCGATCTACGGCCGTGGCCTGATCAACCGTTCGGTGATCGCGATCCTCAAAGCGCACCGTTTCGCCCGTCACCGCCTGGCCGAAGAAGGCGGGCTGTCGGTTCACGACACTTTCCCGATCCTCAAGGCGATGAGCGAGCTCAAGCTGGGCGCCGCCTCGGTGGACCTGGGCAAGATGGTTGCCAAGTTCAAGACCGAAGGTAACGGTCGCAGCATCGAGCAGTTCACCAAGGACGAGCTGGCCGACGTAGTCGGCAAGCAGAACGGCGGCGCCCGCGAAGGCACCGACGTGGTCCTGTACGGTTTCGGTCGTATCGGCCGCCTGCTGGCCCGCATCCTCATCGAGAAGACCGGTGGTGGCGACGGCCTGCGCCTGCGCGCCATCGTCGTCCGCAAGGGCGCCGAGAACGACCTGGTCAAGCGCGCCAGCCTGCTGCGTCGTGACTCCGTGCATGGTCCGTTCGATGGCACCATCACCATCGACGAAGAACACAACACCATCACCGCCAACGGCAACCTAATCCAGGTGATCTACTCCAACGACCCGGCGTCGATCGACTACACCCAGTACGGCATCAAGAAGGCCCTGCTGGTCGACAACACCGGCAAGTGGCGTGATGCCGAAGGCCTGGGCCAGCACCTGAAGTGCCCGGGTATCGACCGCGTGATCCTGACCGCTCCGGGCAAGGGCGCGCTGAAGAACGTCGTACATGGCATCAACCATGGCGACATCACCGCTGACGACAAGATCGTCTCGGCCGCTTCCTGCACCACCAACGCCATCGTGCCGGTGCTGAAGGCTGTCAACGACCAGTACGGCATCGTCAACGGCCACGTCGAAACCGTTCACTCGTTCACCAACGACCAGAACCTGATCGACAACTTCCACAAGGGCAGCCGTCGTGGCCGCGCCGCGCCGCTGAACATGGTGATCACCGAGACTGGCGCCGCTACTGCTGCCGCCAAGGCTCTGCCGGTTCTCAAGGGCAAGCTGACCGGCAACGCGATCCGCGTTCCGACGCCGAACGTTTCCATGGCCATCCTGAACCTGAACCTGGAAAAGGCCACCAACCGCGAAGAGATCAACGAGTACCTGCGCCAGATGGCCATGCACTCGGACCTGCAGAAGCAGATCGACTTCGTGTCGTCCCAGGAAGTGGTTTCCACCGACTTCGTCGGTTCCCGCCATGCGGGCGTCGTCGATGCGGAAGCGACCATCGCCAACGACAACCGCGTCGTCCTCTACGTGTGGTACGACAACGAGTTCGGCTACAGCTGCCAGGTCGTCCGCGTGATGGAAGACATGGCTGGCGTGAATCCGCCGGCTTTCCCGCGCTGATCCAGGCGGTCTAGATAAACGGGAGCTCTCGGGCTCCCGTTTTTCGTTACTGGCTCCACCATAATCATCAATAAAATCTGCCAATTCCTGAACCTGGAAAGACTTCAAATGGATGGACAACATCTGCATGAAGGTGAGCTGAAGCGTGGTCTGAAGAACCGCCACATCCAGCTGATCGCCCTCGGCGGCGCCATCGGTACCGGCCTGTTCCTGGGCTCTGCCGGCGTCCTGCAATCCGCCGGCCCGTCGATGATCCTCGGCTACGCCATCGGCGGCTTCATCGCCTTCCTGATCATGCGCCAGCTGGGCGAGATGATCGTCGAGGAGCCTGTTGCCGGTTCCTTCAGCCACTTCGCGCACAAGTACTGGGGTGGTTTTGCCGGCTTCATGTCCGGCTGGAACTACTGGGTGCTGTACATCCTGGTGGGCATGTCGGAGCTGACCGCAGTCGGCAAGTACATCCAGTTCTGGTGGCCGGACTTCCCGACCTGGGCGACGGCAGCGGTGTTCTTCGTCCTGATCAACGCCATCAACCTGTTCAACGTGAAGGCCTTTGGCGAGACCGAATTCTGGTTCGCGATCATCAAGGTCGTCGCCATCATCGGCATGATCCTGCTCGGTGTCTGGCTGCTGGTCAGCGGCACCGGCGGCCCGCAGGCATCGGTGAGCAACCTGTGGGCCCACGGCGGCTTCTTCCCCAATGGGTGGAAGGGGCTGATCATGGTCCTGGCGATCATCATGTTCTCTTTCGGTGGCCTGGAACTGGTCGGTATCACTGCCGCCGAAGCTTCCGAGCCGAAGAAGGTGATCCCCAAGGCGATCAACCAGGTCATCTACCGGATCCTGATCTTCTATATCGGTGCCCTGGCCGTACTGCTCTCGCTGTACCCCTGGGATGCCCTGCTGCAGAGCATCAACAGCGCTGGCGACCCCTACAGCGGCAGCCCGTTCGTGAAGGTCTTCTCGCTGCTGGGTAGCGAGTACGCAGCCAATATCCTGAACTTCGTGGTGCTCACCGCCGCGCTGTCGGTCTACAACAGCTGCGTGTACTGCAACAGCCGCATGCTCTATGGCCTCGCCGAGCAGGGCGACGCCCCGCGCGCCTTTGCCAAGGTGGATGACCGTGGTGTACCGCTGCTGGCCATCGGTGTGTCGGCCTTCATTACCCTGGCCTGCGTGGTGGTCAACTACGTGATCCCGCACCAGGCGCTGGAGCTGCTGATGTCCCTGGTGGTCGCCGCGCTGGTGATCAACTGGGCGATGATCAGCCTGGCCCACATGAAGTTCCGCAAGGCCATGGTGGCCAAGGGCGTGCAACCGTTCTTCCGCGCGCTGTGGTACCCCTACGGCAACTGGCTGTGCCTGGCCTTCGTGGTGTTCATCCTCGGTATCATGCTGCAGATCCCGGGCATCGACGTGTCGGTATACGCGATCCCGGTGTGGGTTGTGCTGATGGGTGTGTGCTACCTGTTCAAGCGCAAGACCCCGGCCAAGGCCAACGCCTGAGCCGATTGAGAAACGGGAGCTTCGGCTCCCGTTTTCTTTTGGTAATGCACCTTTGCCAGAGCGGAAACAGTGGCACCGGGTGCTTGCGGTAGAATGCCCGGCGCCGCGCACCCGGCGGCTGATGGAGAGATTCGTGTCCCGTGCAGGCCTGTTGATCGTGCTGGTTCTGGCAGCCCTGAGCGGCTGCGGGCAATCCGTCGAGCGCTTCGGCGGGCCGACCATGGGCAGCAGCTACACGGTGCAGTTCGTGCCGTCCGGCAAGTCGCCGGACGCAGCGAAGCTCAAGGCCGAAGTCGACACGATCCTGGCGAGCCTGGACGAGCAGTTCTCCACTTACCGCGATGATTCCGTGGTTTCCCGCTTCAACGCCCTGCCGGCTGACGGCTGCATGGCGTTGCCGGCGGACATGCTCGAGCTCTGGCGCTATGGCGAGCAGTTGTCGCAGCAGAGCGACGGTGCCTTCGACCTCACCGTCGAGCCGCTGATGAACCTCTGGGGCTTCGGTCCGCAGTCGCGCACTGAAAAGGTCCCGGACGCTGCCGCGCTGGTGCGCGAACGCGCCCGAGTCGGCCATCAGCATCTGCATCTGGACGGCGATCAGCTGTGCAAGGACGTCGACGCGCAGCTGGACTTCGACAGCATCGTCGCCGGTTACGCGGTGGATCAGGTCAGCACGCGCCTGGCCGAATTGGGCCTGACGGACTACCTGGTGGAGATCACCGGGGAGCTTAAGGCAGTGGGCCGCAAGCCCGATGGCACACCCTGGCGCATCGCTCTGGAGGTGCCCAGCGGCGAGCGCGAGCGGCAGATAGAGCGCTCGGTGGCGCTGGACGGAATCGGCTTGTCCACCTCCGGCGACTACCGCAACTATTTCGAGGAGGGTGGGCAGCGCTATTCGCACACCTTCGATCCGCGCACGGGCGCGCCAGTGCGGCATGAGCTGGCGGCTGTCACCGTGGCGGAGGCGCAGGCCTTGCGTGCTGACGGCCTGTCGACCGTGCTGATGGTGCTGGGACCGGAGGAGGGCTATACCTTTGCCGAGCGCAATGGGCTGGCGGCATTCTTCATCGTGCGCCAGGGCGGTGGCTTCGTGACCCGCGCGACGACGCGCTTCGAGGCGCTGTTCCCGTCGCCTGAATGAAAGCTTCGGCGGGCATTATGGCGGCCCGCAGGTTGGTCAATGCATGTAGTGGCGGCAAAATTCGCCTACCTGCCGACCAACCGCTAATGTGCAGCCTTTTGCCGCAGGGCTAAGCTGCGCCAATGATTTCGATCCGCCTCGGCGCATGTGGTGCCGGGGCTTCGCCGGGAGCGCCACGCGGGCGCCCCGGCCTGTTCTGAAGGAGTACGCATGGCTGTCTACAACTACGACGTGGTGATTCTCGGCACGGGCCCGGCAGGCGAGGGGGCGGCGATGAACGCCTCCAAGTACGGGCGCAAGCTGGCGGTGGTGGACAGCCGTCGCGTGGTCGGCGGCAACTGCACGCACCTGGGCACCATCCCGTCCAAGGCACTGCGTCACTCGGTGAAGCAGATCATCGAGTTCAACACCAACCCGATGTTCCGCCAGATCGGCGAGCCGCGCTGGTTCTCCTTCCCGGACGTGCTGAAAAGCGCCGAGCGGGTGATCTCCAAGCAGGTCTCCTCGCGCACCGGCTACTACGCGCGCAATCGCATCGACATGTTCAACGGCACCGCCAGCTTCGTCGATGAGCGCACCGTCGAAGTCGTCACCCCCAGCGGCGCGGTAGAGCGCCTGGTGGCCGACCAGTTCGTCATCGCCACCGGCTCGCGTCCGTATCGCCCCTCGGACATCAACTTCAACCACCCGCGCGTCTACGACAGCGACACCATCCTGTCCCTGAGCCACACCCCGCGCCGCCTGATCATCTACGGAGCCGGCGTGATCGGCTGCGAGTACGCCTCGATCTTCAGTGGCCTGGGCGTGCTGGTAGACCTGATCGACACCCGCGACCAATTGCTGAGCTTCCTCGACGACGAAATCTCCGACGCGCTGAGCTACCACCTGCGCAACAACAACGTGCTGATCCGTCACAACGAGGATTACGAGC
The DNA here is from genome assembly GCF_048068295.1 of Pseudomonas sp. NY15435. Classification (NCBI taxonomy): domain Bacteria; kingdom Pseudomonadati; phylum Pseudomonadota; class Gammaproteobacteria; order Pseudomonadales; family Pseudomonadaceae; genus Pseudomonas; species Pseudomonas sp. NY15435. Next base: position 38,808 of record NZ_JBLUQA010000003.1, on the reverse strand, counting down.
GCGTCGAGGGCCTGGACAACGGGGTGATCCTGCACCTGAAGTCGGGCAAGAAGATCAAGGCAGACGCCCTGCTGTGGTGCAACGGCCGTACCGGCAACACCGACCGCCTGGGCCTGGAGAACATCGGCATCAAGGTCAACAGCCGTGGTCAGATCGAGACGGATGAGAACTACCGCACCTCGGTCTCGAACATCTACGCCGCGGGCGACGTGATCGGCTGGCCAAGCCTGGCCAGCGCTGCCTACGACCAGGGCCGTTCGGCCGCCGGCAACATCGTCGAGCACGATGGCTGGCGCTTCGTGAATGACGTGCCGACCGGCATCTACACCATCCCGGAGATCAGCTCGATCGGCAAGAACGAGCAGGAGCTGACCGTAGCGAAGATCCCCTACGAAGTGGGCAAGGCCTTCTTCAAGGGCATGGCTCGTGCGCAGATCTCCAACGAGCCGGTGGGCATGCTGAAGATCCTGTTCCACCGCGACACCCTGGAAATCCTCGGTGTGCACTGCTTCGGCGACCAGGCCTCGGAGATCGTCCACATCGGCCAGGCGATCATGAACCAGCCGGGCGAGTTGAACACCCTGAAGTACTTCGTCAACACCACCTTCAACTATCCGACCATGGCCGAAGCCTACCGCGTAGCGGCGTTCGACGGCCTGAACCGGATTTTTTGAAATACCCCGACCGGCGGCCTGAGCCGGTCGGGGGGAACCTGCTCAGCGATTCCCGATCGTGGCAGTGGCCAAACCGGGAAAGTCTGTGATCAGGCTATCCACGCCAAAATCGGCGAGCCGGCGCATCAGCGCCGGCTCGTTGACCGTCCACACCGACACATGCAGCCCCTGTTTCTGCGCTTTCAGCAGGCGCTCCGGGGTGCACAGCATCCAGTTCAGCGCCAGCAGATCACAGCCGTAGTGCGCGGCGACCTTCAGCGGGTCGAGCCAGGCGTATTCGGCCACCAGCCCGCGAGACAGGTCCGGCGCCAGTTCTTCCAGTGCGCGCAGCACAGTGCGTGAGCTCGAGGTCACGGTGATCCGGTCGCGCAGGCCGAAACGGCCTACCAACTGGTGGATCGCCTGCACCGTGCGGCTGGCACGATCCTTCGATGCGCTTTTCACTTCCAGCTGCCAGTGCTCGAACTCGCAGCGCTCGAACAACTCCGCCAGGCGCGGGATAGGGCAGGGGCGCACCCAGCCCGGGCCGCCGTCACGGGCGTCCATGGTGACCAGGTCGTCCGCCAGTTGCTCGGAGACCTTGCCGCGCCGCCCGGTAGTGCGCTTGAGCGTCGGGTCGTGGATGACCATCAGCTCGCCGTCGCGGGACAGGTGCAGGTCCAGTTCGCAACGCTTCACGCCATGTTCCAGGCAGCGCAGGAAGCTGTTCAGGGTGTTTTCCGGTGCTTCGCCTTTGGCGCCGCGATGGCCATAGATCAGAGTCACTGAGGCTCCTTGGGAGTCTGGGGTGAAAGGTCCTTGAGATATTGCGAGCGGTGCTGGCGGACGGCATCGACCACCACCCCGCTCTCGAAATAGACGCTGAATTCGCGGTAGTCCCAGCGCGAGATGGGCGGCTTGCCCACCGCCGGGTGTTCCTCGTCCGGCAGGCCGAAGCGCTCCAGCACGGCCTTCTGGCTCTCGCCACGGGCCGGCAGCACGATGTGTGGGTCGCCCTGGCTGCCCACGGGTATCTCGATGGTATCCGCCAGCAGTGGCAGCGGGGTGACAAGGCTCAACAGGAGCAGCAGATGGCGCATGGATTTTCCTGGGTTCATTCTTCGCGGGCCTTGGCCTGCCGGCGTTCCAATGCCTGGCGCTGGAGGATGTGGCGGGCCAGCAGTTGCCGCTGGGTATCGCCCAGGATGTCGAATTCGGTACCGATCTCGTAGTCGCCTTCGCTCTGTTGCTGGCAATGGGTGACCTTGGCGCGCAGCAGCAGGCCCAGGCCGTGGGGCAGCAGGACGATCTTCAGCGCCAGTGGTTGGCCTAAGGGAAGCGCGCGAGCATCGCGGAAGTTGATGCCGCCCTCGGACAGGGTGACCTTGCGCGCCGGGCCGATCTCGCTGAGCAGGCTCTGGGTCAGGGCCTGGGCGATCAGGTCGATGCGCTTGTTCATCACCTTCAGGTAGCTGGCCAGTGGGCGGTCGCGCTCGTGGATATGGCGCAGCAGGTGCTGCGACTCGAAGTCGGTCAGGTGCAGGTCGCTGAGCAGATTGAACAGCGCCGAATCATCCTGAAGCACTTCTTGCGACTGGATTTCGTCCTCGCGCAGCGGGCGAAATTCCAATGCGAGCGTGTCTTCAATACGATAGTATTCGCGGCGGTCATCCGCGTCTGGAGTGGACATGGCGAACCCACGGCGGCAGTGATGGTCTGAGTGTAAAGCCGCCTGCCGAGCCTCGCCACACGGAAGTCGCACGCCAGATGGAACTGACGCTCGACGCACTCTTCATCTTCTCAATCGGCCCCACATGTTCAGACCTCTTTCCGTCTACATCGGAACGCGCTACACACGCGCCAAACGTCGCAGCCATTTCGTTTCCTTCATTTCGCTCACTTCCATGATCGGCCTCGCGCTGGGCGTGGTGGTGATGATCGTGGTGCTCTCGGTCATGAACGGCTTCGACCACGAGATGAGGACCCGCGTGCTGGGCATGGTGCCCCACGCTACGGTCGAGTCGTACCAGCCCATCTCCGACTGGCAGGGCATCGCCGGGCAGATCAAGACCCAGCATCCGAACGTGCTGGAGGTTGCGCCCTTCATCCAGATGCAGGGCCTGCTCAGCGCCGGTGGCACGGTGCAGAAGGTGCTGATCAACGCCGTGGACCCGAACGAGGAGAGCAAGGTCTCGATCATCGACCAGTTCTTCCAGGAAGGTTCGCTCTCGAGCCTCAAGCCCGGCGAGTTTGGCATCATCATCGGTGACAAGGCGGCGAAGAACCTCGGCGTGAAGCTGGGCGACAAGGTCACCTTCATCGCCCCGGAAGTCTCGGTAACCCCGGCCGGCATGTTCCCGCGCATGAAGCGCTTCACCGTGGTCGGCACGTTCCACGTCGGCGCCGGCGAATTGGACGGTTACGTCGCCATGGTCCACATCGACGACGCCGCGCGCATGCGCCGCCTCAAGGAAGGTCAGGTCGAAGGCCTGCGCCTGAAGCTCGACGACCTGTTCCAGGCGCCTCGCACCGCCTGGGAAATCGCTCGCACCCTGAAGGGCAATGACTACTTCGCCCGCGACTGGACCCGCAGCCACGGCAACCTGTACCAGGCCATCCGCATGGAGAAGTCGATGATCGGCCTCTTGTTATTGCTGATCGTCGCGGTCGCCGCGTTCAACATCATTTCCACCCTGGTCATGGTCGTCACCGACAAGAAGGCCGACATCGCCATCCTGCGTACCCTGGGCGCCACGCCGGGGCAGATCATGGCGACCTTCATGGTCCAGGGCACGGTGATCGGTGTGATCGGCACCTTCATCGGCGGCGTGCTGGGCGTCCTCGCGGCGCTCAACGTCAGCTCCGCCATCGCCCTGCTGGAGCGCCTGCTAGGCCACAAGTTCCTCAACGCGGACGTCTACTTCATCGATTACCTGCCCTCGCAACTGATGAGCGAGGACGTGATCCTGGTGTGCAGCGCCGCGCTGATCCTGAGTTTCTTCGCCACCCTGTATCCGGCCTGGCGTGCGGCCCGCACCCAGCCCGCGGAGGCCCTGCGTTATGAGTAAGCCGACCCCCAACGACCAGGCCGTCCTGAGCTGCCGCGATCTGGGCAAGCGCTACGAGGAAGGCCCGCAGTCGGTCGAGGTGCTCTCTGGTGTGCAGTTGGAGCTGCTGCCCGGTGAGCGCGTCGCCATCGTCGGCAGCTCCGGCTCGGGCAAGAGTACCCTGCTGAACATGCTTGGCGGCCTCGACACACCCAGCACCGGCAGCGTCTGGCTGGCCGGCGAGCAGCTGTCGGCGCTGAACGAGAAGCAGCGCGGCCTGCTGCGCAACCGCGCGCTGGGCTTCGTTTACCAGTTCCACCACCTTCTGCCGGAGTTCACCGCCCTGGAGAACGTCTGCATGCCGTTGCTGATCGGCAAGACGCCGATCCCTGAGGCGCGCCAGCGTGCCACCGCGCTGCTGGAGCGTGTGGGCCTGGGCCATCGCCTGAGCCACAAGCCGTCCGAGCTGTCTGGTGGTGAGCGCCAGCGCGTGGCCATTGCCCGCGCCCTGGTGAATACGCCGAAACTGGTGCTGCTCGACGAACCCACCGGCAACCTCGACCAGCACACCGCCCACGGTATCCAGGAGCTGATGCTGGAGCTGTCGCAATCCCTGCGCACCGCCTTCCTGGTAGTGACCCACGACACTCACCTCGCCCAGCAGATGGACCGTGTGCTGCGCCTGGAGGAGGGCCGGCTGGTCGCCGCCTGAGGGATAACGGAATGTTCAGACCCCTGTCCGTCTTCATCGGCACCCGCTACACCCGTGCCAAGCGACGCAACCACTACATCTCGTTCATCTCCCTGACCTCGATGATCGGCCTCGCCCTGGGCGTGCTGGCCATGATCGTGGTGCTGTCGGTGATGAACGGCTTCCAGAAGGAAATGCGCTCGCGCATCCTCGGTATGGTGCCGCATGCCGTGCTGCAGCAGACCAGCGGCCCGCTGGACGACTGGCAGCGCGTGGCCGAGGTAGCGAAGCAGAACCCGAAGATCGTCGGCGCGGTGCCCTACACCGAAGTCGACGGCATGCTCTCCTACAAGGGCATGATGCAGCCCATCGAGGTGGATGGCGTCGATCCGGCGCTGGAAACCCAGGTATCGATCATCGGCCAGCACATGGTCCGCGGCAGCCTCGATGACCTCAAGGCCACCGAGTTCGGTGTGGTTGTCGGTGAGATCACGGCGCGACGCTTCCATGTCAACGTCGGCGACAGCCTGCTGTTGATCGTTCCTGAGCCGAGCACCGCGCCCGGCGGCATCACTCCGCGTATGCAGCGCCTGAACGTGGTCGGCATCTTCAAGGTCGGCGCCGAGTTGGACAGCACCCTGGCGCTGATCCACGTGGACGACGCAGCCAGCCTGATGCGTTGGCAGCCCGGCCAGGTGCAGAGTGTGCGTATCGCCCTGAAGGACCTGTTCCAGGCGCCGGAAGTCGGCGCGGCCATCGCCAAACAGCTGGGAGACGGCTACCGCTCGGTCGACTGGACCCACACCCAGGGCAGCCTGTTCAGTGCGATGAAGATGGAAAAGACCATGATCGGCCTGCTGCTTCTGCTGATCGTCGCGGTCGCCGCCTTCAATATCATCGCCACGCTGATCATGGTCGTCGCCGACAAGCGTGCGGACATCGCCATCCTGCGCACCCTGGGCGCCACGCCGAAGCAGATCATGGCGATCTTCATGGTGCAGGGCACGGTGATCGGCCTGATCGGCACCGTCATCGGTTGCGTGCTGGGTGTGCTGGCGGCGTACAACGTCACCGCCATCGTCTCGACCCTGGAGCGCGTCGCTGGCACCCATGTGTTCAATTCGGACATCTACTTCATCAACTACCTGCCGTCCGACCCGCAGATCAGCGACATCGTGCTGATCTGTGTCGCGGCGCTGTCGATGAGCTTCCTCGCCACGCTGTACCCGGCCTGGCGCGCGGCCTCGACCCAGCCGGCAGAGTCACTGCGTTACGAGTAATTCACCAGCCCATGAAAAAGCCGCCCCGAAGGGCGGCTTTTTCATACCTGTAGGAGCGAGCTTGCTCGCGAATCGCCCCAACGCCGGCCCAGCCGGTCAGAATGTTCGCGAGCAAGCTCGCTCCTACAAAAAGCTCATAGGCCGTTTTGCAGATTGCGCAGCGCTCGGCGACGGCGCCAGCTGCGGCCGATCCACCAGCGCCAGTAACCTTCGGTGACCAGGTAGCCAAGGATGCCTACCAGAATGCCGCAGATCACCGAGCCCAGCAGGAATGGCTGCCAGAGCAGCGCCAGTTCGCCGCTGATCCATTCCCAGGTCAGATGGTCGGGCAGGGCGCGCGCCGGGATACCCATCACCCAGGCGCCCATCTTGTAGGTGCAGTAGAACACCGGCGGCATGGTGATCGGATTGGTCAGCCAGACCAGGCCCACCGAAATCGGCAGGTTGGCCCGCACCCAGACCGCCAGCGAGGCGGCCAGCAGCATCTGCAGCGGGATCGGGATGAAGGCGGCAAAGAGCCCCATGCCCATGGCGCGGGACACGGAACGGCGATTCAGGTGCCAGAGGTTGGGCGACTGGATCAGCGGTCCGAGAAAGCGCAGGCCCTTGTGGTTCCTGATGCTCTCCGGATCCGGCATGTAGCGCTTGAAGATTCGGCGCGGCATGGAGGAAATCTCTGGCAGACGGACGACGCACCATTATGCCTAGCTAGGTGACAGTCATTCGTTGCCAACTATGTCCGTGTGTAACCGCCGCCGATTCATCGGATCAGCGGTTGCACGGGGCTCCAGGGAGGAGTCCTTTGCCTCGTACCGGGATGTTCGCGCTGGCCTGCGGGCTACTGCTCCTGCGCTGGATGCCGGCGCTCCCGCCGGGCTGGGTGCTCCTGCTTCTGCCCTTGGTCGCGCTGCCTCTGTTGTTCACTCGCTGCTATTTCGTCGGTCTGTTCCTGCTGGGTTTTGCCTGGGCTTGCCAATCCGCGCAATGGGCGCTGGATGACCGCCTGGCGCCGGCGTTGGATGGTCGCACGCTGTGGCTGGAGGGCAGGGTAGAGGGCTTGCCGGACCGCTCCGGGCCTTCGGTACGTTTTCTGTTGTCCGACGTTTCCAGTCCCCGCGCGAAGGTGCCTGCAACGCTGCGCCTGTCCTGGTTCGGCGGTCCGCCGGTGGAAGGCGGTGAGCGCTGGCGGCTGGCCGTGAAACTCAAGCGTCCCCATGGCATGGCCAATGGCGCGGGGTTCGATTACGAGGCCTGGCTCACCGCACAGCGCATCGGCGCCACCGGCAGCGTGAAGGATGGCCAGCGCCTGGAGGCTTCCAGCGGCCCGCGCGCCTGGCGCGAGGCCTGGAGGCAGCGGCTGTTGGCGGTGGATGCCCATGGCCGCTCCGGTGCACTCGCAGCTCTGGTGCTGGGCGACGCTTCCGGGCTGACCACGGCGGACTGGCAGGTTCTGCAGGACACCGGGACTCTGCACCTGATGGTCATCTCCGGCTCGCATATTTCCCTGCTGGCCGGCTTGCTCTATGCCGTCGTCGCAGGTTTGGCACGCATGGGCTACTGGCCGCCGATCGTTCCGTGGCTGCCTTGTGCCTGTCTGCTGGCCGGCGGCGGAGCCTGGGCCTACAGCCTGATGGCCGGGTTCGAGGTGCCGTTGCAGCGCGCCTGCGTCATGGTCTCCATCGCACTGCTCTGGCGTCTGCGTTATCGCCATCGCGGCTTGTGGACGCCGCTGCTGGGTGCCTTGCTGGCGGTGCTGCTGGTCGAGCCGCTGGTGGTGCTGTTACCGGGCTTCTGGCTGTCCTATGCGGCAGTGGCGCTGTTGATCTTTGGTTTCTCCGGGCGTCTCGGGCACTGGACCGCTTGGCGTACCTGGCTACGCGCGCAGTGGCTGATGGCGGTCGGGCTACTGCCCGCATCCATCGCCCTGGGCCTGCCGCTGAGTATTTCCGGGGTTGTGGCCAACCTGGTAGCGGTGCCCTGGGTGGAGTTGGTCGTCGTGCCGCTGGCCTTGCTGGGCAGCCTGGCGCTGGGAATTCCAAGGTTGGGCGAGGCGTTGCTGTGGGTGTCCGGGGGGCTGCTGGAGTTGCTGTTCTGCCTGCTGGGCTGGATGGCCGGGCTGGCGCCCGCCTGGCAGCCGGTGGCAGCGCCGAGCTGGGCGCTGGTGCTGGCGTTGCTTGGCGCGCTCCTGTTGCTGGCACCTGCGGGCGTTCCGATGCGCGTGTTGGGACTGGCGATGTTCCTGCCGGTGTTCCGGCCGACAGTCCCGTTGCCCGTGCCGGGCGTGGCCGAGATTCGCGTGCTGGACGTAGGGCAGGGATTGTCGGTGCTGATCCGCACACGCAGCCAGGCCTGGCTCTACGACACCGGGGCGCGCAACGGTGATTTCGATATCGGCGAGCGAGTAGTGGTACCGAAGCTGCGCAGCCTGGGCATCGGTCGCCTGGACATGTTGATGCTCAGCCATGCGGACAACGACCATGCCGGCGGCGCCGTAGCGGTGAAGCGCTCGTTGCGGCCGGCGCAGGTTATCAGCGGAGAGCCGGAGCGCCTGGCGGCTGAACTGCAGGCCAAGCCCTGCCAGGTGGCGGAATGGCATGTCGATGGTGTCCGGCTCTCCAGCTGGGCGTGGCAGGGGGCGAGGGAAAGCAATGACCGCTCCTGCGCGCTGGAAATAGAAGCCAACGGTGAGCGCATCCTGCTCACTGGCGATCTGCCGCAAGCCGCTGAACTGGCATGGCTGGCCGCGCATCCGGGGGAGCATATCGACTGGCTGCTGGCCGGCCACCACGGCAGCCGCAGTTCCTCCGGGCCGATATTCCTGCAGGCCATCCGGCCGACGACGGCGATCATTTCCCGCGGCGCCAACAACCCTTATGGACATCCGCATCCGTCGGTCGTCGAGCGCTTCCGCGCGCTGGGCATCCGGATTCAGGATACGGCGGAGCAGGGCGCACTGACCCTGACGCTCGGTACCCATGGCGAGGTCCGGGGAGTGCGGGAAGGCGCACATTTCTGGCAGGAAAATTGAGCCTGGGGCGGTCGGCTCGCCACGGCCCCTGTGCTAGAGTGGCGCCACTTTTTTTCAGGGGATTCACCACTGTGTGGGAACTGGTCAAAGCTGGCGGCTGGATGATGCTGCCGATCTTGCTGAGCTCCGTCGCTGCCATGGCGATCGTCGCCGAACGTCTCTGGACCCTGCGCTTGAGCCGTGTGGCCCCGCCGCAGCTGCTTGGCCAGGTGTGGAAGCAGATCAAGGACAAGAAGATGAACAGCCAGGCCCTCAAGGACCTGCGCGCGTCTTCCCCGCTGGGTGAAATCCTCGCCGCCGGCCTGGCCAACTCCAAGCACGGTCGCGAGATCATGAAGGAGTGCATCGAGGAAGCTGCCTCCCGCGTCATTCATGAGCTGGAGCGCTACCTCAATGCCCTGGGCACCATCGCCGCCATGGCGCCGCTGCTCGGCCTGCTGGGTACCGTGTTCGGCATGATCCAGATCTTCAGCGCCTTCATGGGCGACGGCATGGCCAACGCGCCGATGCTCGCCGGCGGTATCTCCAAGGCCCTGATCACCACCGCGGCCGGCCTGATCGTGGCAATCCCGGCGGTGTTCTTCCACCGTTATCTGCTGCGCCGCGTCGATGAACTGGTCATCGCCATGGAGCAGGAAGCCATCAAGCTGGTGGAAGTGACCCAGGGCGATCGCGAAGTCGACTTCGTCGAGGAAGGCAAAGCGTGAAGTTCCGCCGCAGAGCAGGCGGAGCGGCCCGCGAGGACGTCTTCATCAACCTGGCGTCGCTGATCGACGTGATCTTCGTATTGCTGCTGTTCTTCGTGGTCGCCACCTCGTTCACCAAGCCCTCGCAGCTCAAGGTGGAACTGCCTGAGGCGGTCAGCGGCACGCCGCCTGAGGCCACCGAGATCAAGCAGCTGGAAATCTCCATCAGCCTCGAAGGTCACTACGCCCTCAACGGCCAGAGCCTGGCCCGTGACGACCTGGAAAACCTGATGAGCGCCATGCAGCGCGAGTCCGCTGGCGACAACAGCCTGCCGGTGGTAATCACCGCCGACGGCAAGGTGGACTACCAGTCCGTGGTCACCGCGATGGATGCTGCCGGCAAGTTGGGCTTCACCCACCTGCGCATCACCACCATCGAGTCCCGGGCGGACAAGAAGACCCCCTGATGGCGCTCTCCGACCGCCTGCTCGACGCCTGGTACAAGGGTCACCCGGCCCTTGCCCTGCTCAGGCCGCTCGAACTGCTCTACCGGCGCGTCGCCCAAGGCCGCCGGCAGGACTTCCTCTCCGGCGCCAAGCCGGCCTACCGCGCTCCCGTACCGATCATCGTGGTCGGTAACATCACCGTGGGCGGTACCGGCAAGACGCCGATGATCCTCTGGCTGATCGAACACTGCCGCACCCGTGGACTGAAGGTCGGTGTGGTCAGCCGTGGCTACGGTGCAAAACCACCGCAGACGCCCTGGCGCGTGCGTGCGGATCAATCCGCAGCGGAGGCGGGCGACGAACCGCTGATGATCGTGCGCCGCAGCGGCGTTCCGCTGGTAATCGACCCGGACCGTTCCAGCGCCGTGCGCGCGCTGCTGGCTGAAGAGCCGCTGGACCTGATTCTCTGCGATGACGGTCTGCAGCATTACCGTCTGGACCGCGATCTGGAACTGGTGCTGATCGATGCTGCGCGCGGCCTGGGCAATGGCCGTTGTCTGCCCGCCGGGCCGCTGCGCGAGCCCGTCGAGCGCCTGCAGGACGTGGACGCCGTACTGCACAACGGCGCGCCATCCGATCCGCCGGGCGCCTTCTCCTTCGTCCTGCGACCTTCTGCCCTGGTCAACCTGGCCTGCGGCGAATGCCGCGGCGTCGAGCATTTCCCTGCCGGACAAGAGGTTCACGCCTTGGCCGGCATCGGCAACCCCCAGCGTTTCTTCAAGACGCTTGAGGCGCTAAACTGGCGGCCGATTCCGCATCCCTTCCCCGACCATGCGGCCTACACCGCTGAGCAGCTGCGCTTCACGCCGGAACTGCCGTTGGTCATGACCGAGAAGGATGCGGTGAAATGCCGGTCCTTCGCCGCGCCCGACTGGTGGTATCTCGCCGTCGAAGCGCAGCCGTCGCCGGCCTTCGTCGCCTGGTTCGACGCCCAGCTCGAGCGCCTGCTCGCCCGCTGACCCGGCGCCGCAACCCTGCGCCGCCTGCTTAATTCATGTTCAAGGAACGCACCATGGACCCGAAACTCCTCGATATCCTCGCCTGTCCGCTGTGCAAGGGCCCGCTCAAGCTCACCGACGACAAGTCCGAGCTGATCTGCAAGGCCGACGGCCTGGCCTACCCGGTACGCGACGGCATCCCGGTGATGCTCGAAGGCGAGGCGCGTACCCTGAACGTCGATGAGCGTCTGGACAAGTAATCCCATGAGCCAGGCCTACACCGTCGTCATCCCCGCCCGCTACGCCTCCACCCGTCTGCCCGGCAAGCCGCTGCAGGACATCGCCGGCAAGCCGATGATCCAGCACGTCTGGGCCCAGGCTGGCAAAAGCTCGGCCGCCCAGGTGGTGGTCGCCACCGACGATCAGCGTATCTTCGAAGCCTGCCAGGGCTTCGGCGCCCAGGTGGTGCTGACCCGCGCCGAGCACAATTCCGGTACCGACCGCCTGGCGGAAGTGGCCGATGCGCTGGGCCTGGCCGACGACGCCATCGTGGTCAACGTGCAGGGCGACGAACCGCTGGTGCCGCCGTCGATCATCGATCAGGTGGCCGCCAACCTCGCGGCGCACCCGGAGGCGGGCATCGCCACCCTGTGCGAGGAAATCCACGACCCGGCCGCGTTGTTCAACCCGAACATCGTCAAGGTGGTCAGCGACAAGAACGGCCTGGCCCTGACCTTCAGCCGTGCCACATTGCCCTGGGCGCGCGACGCCTTCGCAGTGGATCGCGAAAGCCTGCCGGCCAATGTGCCCTACCGCCGGCATATCGGCATCTACGCCTACCGCGCACGCTTCCTGCGCGATTTCGTGACCTGGGGCCCGTGCTGGCTGGAAGACACCGAGTGCCTGGAGCAGCTTCGGGCGCTCTGGCATGGCGTGCGCATCCACGTGGCTGACGCCCTGGAAGCGCCGCAAGCTGGCGTCGACACCCCGGAAGACCTGGAGCGCGTCCGGCGCATCCTGGGGGTCTGATGAAGGTCCTGTTCGTCTGCCTGGGCAACATCTGCCGCTCGCCCACCGCCGAAGGCGTGTTTCGCCACAAGGTACGCGAAGCCGGACTCGAGGATTGCATTGAGATCGACTCGGCCGGCACCGGGGACTGGCATGTCGGCAAGGCGCCGGACGCGCGCACCCGCGCCGCCGCGCTGCGCCGCGGCTATGACCTGTCGAGCCTGCGAGCGCGGCAGGTCAGCGTCGCCGATTTTTCCCGCTACGACCTGGTCCTGGCTATGGACGACGCCAACCTGCGCGATCTCAAGCGCCTGCGTGGCAGCAATGGCAAGGCGGAGCTGGACCTGTTCCTGCGCCGCTACGAGCTGGAAATCGACGAAGTCCCCGATCCGTACTACGGCGGCGAGGACGGCTTCGAGCAGGTGCTGGACCTGGTGGAAAGGGCCTGTGACGGCCTGCTGACGGAAGTGAAGGGGCGCCTGTGACGCTGCAACTGCAAGAACGCATTTCCCTCAAGCCCTACAACACCTTCGGTGTGGAGGTCGCGGCGCGCTGGTTTGCCCAGGCCCACGACGACGCCGAGGTGCGCGCGGGTATCGCTGCCGCTGTGGAAAAGGGCCTGCCGCTGATGGTCATTGGCGGTGGCAGCAACCTGCTGCTGACCCGTGACGTCGAGGCGCTGGTACTGCGCATGGCGTCCCGTGGTGTGCGTGTTGTCAGTGATGACGGCGAGCGCGTGGTAGTGGAGGCGGAAGCCGGCGAAGTGTGGGACGACGTCGTGCGCTGGACCTTGGATCAGGGCTTTGGCGGGCTGGAAAACCTCAGCCTTATCCCCGGCACCGTGGGCGCCGCGCCGATGCAGAACATTGGCGCCTATGGCGTCGAGATCAAGGATGTGTTCGCTGGTTTGACCGCGTTGGATCGCCAGAGTGGCGAGTTGTGCGAGTTCAGCCTGGAAGACTGCGCCTTCGCCTACCGCGAAAGTCGCTTCAAGCGCGAGCCCGGTCGCTGGCTGATCCTGCGTGTGCGCTTCGCCCTGAGTCGTGCGGCAAAACTGCATCTTGACTACGGCCCGGTGCGCCAGCGTCTGGCGGAGGAGGGCGTGACCGCGCCGACGGCAGCCGATGTTTCGCGGGTGATCTGCGCGATTCGTCGCGAAAAGCTCCCGGACCCGGCCGTGCTGGGCAATGCCGGCAGCTTCTTCAAGAATCCAGTGGTGTCCGCGGATCAGGCAGCGGCCCTGCGTCAGCGCTACAGCGATCTGGTGGCCTACCCGCAGGGTGACGACCAGAGCAAGCTGGCCGCTGGCTGGCTGATCGACAGGGCTGGCTGGAAAGGCTTCCGTGACGGCGCCGCCGGCGTGCATGCGCAGCAGGCGCTGGTGCTGGTCAACTACGGTGGTGCCACAGGTGCGCAGTTGCATGCCTTGGCGCAGCGTATTCGCGACGATATCCAGCAGCGCTTCGGCGTGGAGCTGGAGATGGAGCCGAATCTCTACTGAGGTCGCTGTAGTCGTGAAGAAGGGATGCCTCGGCATCCCTTTTTTGTGCCGACCGTTCAGGTTCTTCCTGTAGGAGCGAGCTTGCTCGCGAACCTCCCAGAGCTGTGGAGCCAAAATGATCGTAGGAGCGGACTCTGTCCGCGATTGGCTCCCGACGCGATGCGGACCGATCGCGGACGGAGTCCGCTCCTACGAAAACCGGCGGGCGCCGCAGTTCGAGGGCAATAAAAAAGGGGATGCCGATGCATCCCCTTTTTCAGATCAGGAAGCTATCAGTTGTGGTGCTTTTCCACCACGGAACCTTCTTCTTCCTCGGCCTTCTCGCCTTCAACCTGCTCGGCAGTCGCTTCGTGGGCTTGGGCTTCGTTCACCACTTCGGCCACAACGGTCTCGGCAGTGACATCAGCGGTCGGCTCGACCACGACTTCGGCTTCCACGGCAGCGGCCTCTTCAACCACGGCTTCGACGACCGGAGCCTGCTCCACCTGCGGAGCGGCAGCTGCAGCAGCGGCGGCTTCGCGGGCAGCGCGTTCCTGGCGACGACGCTCGCGCGGGTCGTTGGAAGCGCGGCCGGTGGCGTTTGCCGGAACGGCCGGGGCCGCTTCTTCGGTTGCAGTCGGGGCAGTAGCCGGAGCTTCCTCGGCAACTACCGGGGCTTCTTCGACCAGTTGGGCGACAGCTTCGATCACGGTTTCAGCAGCCGGAGTGGATGCTTCTTCCGCAATGGTCGGCTCGGTCGCAGCCACTTCAATGGTTTCGTTGGCAACTTCTACCGATTCTGCAGCCTGTTCGCTGGGCTTGGCCAGGAACTCGATGGTCTGCTCCAGGGCGCTTTCGGTGCGAACCGCTTCGACGATGCCGGATTCGACTTCAACAGTTTCAACCTGGGCTTGAGCAACAGGTTGCTCCTGCTCGGCGGCGGCTTCGGCAACGACTACAGCGGTAGCGGCAGCAGCAACCATGGCAGCGGGCGACGGAGTGTCGGAGCCAGCTTGCTCGGCAGTGCCTTCGGCGCTGCTTACTTCGCCTTCTGCACCTTCAGCACCATCCACGCCGGCTTCACGCTGACGCTCGCGGCGGTTGCTGCGGCGACGCTGGCCACGGGAACGGCGACGCGGACGCTCGTCATCCGAGCCTTCGTCGTCCTGTTGCTCCAGCAGCTCCTCGTTCGGCAGCTCTTCGGCTTCCAGGGCGGCAGCATCGCGGGCCTGACGGTCTTCGCGCGGCTGGCGCTCTTCACGGGGCTGGCGTTCGGCGCGCTCGCCACGCTCACCGCGGGGTTGACGCTCTTCGCGCGGCTGGCGTTCTTCACGCGGTTGACGCTCGGTGCGCTCACCACGCTCTTCGCGGGGCTGACGCTCCTCGCGCGGTTGGCGTTCGGCGCGTTCTTCACGCGGCTGGCGCTCTTCACGCGGTTGACGATCGGCGCGCTCTTCACGCGGCTGGCGTTCCTCGCGCGGTTGGCGCTCGGCACGCTCTTCACGCGGTTGGCGCTCCTCGCGAGGCTGACGCTCGGCGCGTTCTTCACGCGGCTGACGCTCTTCGCGAGCCGGACGTTCGGCTCGCTCGCCGCGTTCGTCGCGACGACCGCGCTCTTTACGCTCGTCATCACGGCGGCCACCGTCGCGACCATCACGGCGACGATTCTGCTGGCGGCCATTGCGACGCTCGCCCTGGCTTTCGCTGCGCTCGGTAGCCGGTTTGGTAGCGGCGGCAGCTGGAGCCTGCTCGGGCTTGCTGCCGGCGAACAGGCCTACCAGCGACTTCACCAGGCCCTGGAACAGGCTCGGCTCGGGCATGGGTTTGGTGGCTTCGACGACTGGAGCTTCAGCGGCGGTCTGCTGTGGGGCGGGAGTCTGCGGGGAAACGGTCTTCACCGCGGCTTCCTGGCGAACCAGGGTGCGGGTGGCGCTGACCGGCTGGATTTCCTCGTGCTCTTCCGGGGCCATCTCATAGCTGGCGTGGCCGGCAAGCAGCTCGGGGTTGTCGTCACGCAGGCGCTGCACTTCGAAGTGCGGAGTTTCCAGGTGGTCGTCCGGCAGGATGAAGATGCGCGCGCGGGTGCGCAGCTCGATCTTGGTAATGGCGTTGCGCTTCTCGTTAAGCAGGAAGGCAGCGACCTGGAACGGCACGCGCGCACGAACCTCGGCGGTGCGGTCCTTCAGGGCTTCTTCCTCGATCAGGCGCAGGATGGCCAGCGAGAGGGATTCGACGTCGCGGATGATGCCTTGGCCGTTGCAGCGCGGGCAGACGATGCCGCTGGTCTCGCCCAGGGACGGACGCAGGCGCTGACGGGACATTTCCAGCAGGCCGAAGCGCGAAATGCGGCCAACCTGGACGCGGGCGCGGTCAGCTTCCAGCGCTTCGCGGACGCGTTCTTCCACGGCGCGCTGGTTCTTCGCCGGAGTCATGTCGATGAAGTCGATGACGATCAGGCCGCCGATGTCACGCAGACGCAGCTGGCGGGCGATTTCCTCGGCCGCTTCCAGGTTGGTCTGCAGGGCGGTTTCCTCGATGTCGCCGCCTTTGGTGGCGCGCGCCGAGTTGATGTCGATGGACACCAGGGCTTCGGTCGGATCGATGACGATGGAGCCGCCCGACGGCAGCTTCACTTCGCGCTGGAAGGCGGTTTCGATCTGGCTCTCGATCTGGAAGCGGTTGAACAGCGGAACGCTGTCCTGGTACAGCTTCACCTTGCTCGCGTACTGCGGCATGACCTGCTGGATGAAGTTAAGGGCTTCTTCCTGGGCGTCGAGGCTGTCGATCAGCACTTCGCCGATGTCCTGGCGCAGGTAGTCGCGGATGGCGCGGATGATGACGTTGCTTTCCTGGTAGATCAGGAACGGACCGCTGCGCTCGCCGGAGGCTTCCTTGATGGCGCCCCACAGTTGCAGCAGGTAGTCCAGGTCCCATTGCAGCTCTTCGGAGCTGCGGCCCAGGCCCGCGGTGCGGACGATCAGGCCCATGTCGCCGGGAACGGTCAGGCCGTTCAGGGCTTCACGCAGTTCGTTGCGCTCTTCACCCTCGATGCGGCGGGAGATGCCACCGGCGCGCGGGTTGTTGGGCATGAGCACCAGGTAACGGCCGGCGAGGCTGATGAAGGTGGTCAGGGCGGCGCCCTTGTTGCCACGTTCTTCTTTCTCGACCTGGACGATGACTTCCTGGCCTTCGCTCAGGACGTCCTTGATGTTGATGCGGCCTTCAGGATTCTTCTTGAAGTATTCGCGGGAGATTTCTTTGAGGGGGAGGAAGCCGTGGCGTTCGGCGCCGAAGTCGACGAAAGCGGCTTCGAGGCTCGGCTCGATGCGGGTGATGCGGCCTTTGTAGATGTTGGCCTTCTTCTGTTCGCGCGCGCCGGACTCGATGTCCAGGTCGAACAGGCGTTGGCCGTCTACCAGCGCTACACGCAACTCTTCGGGTTGAGTCGCGTTGATCAGCATTCTTTTCATGTAGTACCAATGGTTTCCGGGGCCACCGGAAACGGCGATCGGCACACACGACTCTCACGGTCGGTGCTAAGGCACGTACTCAGGAATGGCGGACCATTCCCGTGTCCAGCGGCAGCAGGAGAAATCTGCTGTGCCGCGACTACGTTTCCTGCTTGTCGAGTAAGAACAAGCACTCATCAGGAGGAGGAATTAGCTGTCAGATGCGGACGATAAGTGCGTCTACGTTCAAGGCATGCGTTCAAGGCATGAACGCAACGCAATCCGACAGTTGTGCATCTCCGCCCTGCACATTTCCTTAAGAGCCGGGTGCCACTCGCTGAATCCGGGAGCGGGGTTGGCTTTTATCACGGCTACCTTGGTGGCCGTGGTCATGTCTCAAGGCCTGGGTTTCGAGGCGCTGTCGGCGGGAGAATCGCTCGAGCCGTTGCAACGCTTCAGGGGACTGCCTGGTGTCCTTTTAATGTGTTTGCAGGCGGTTGGGGATGGCGATTACGCGATCATCCGCAGGCCTGGCCACTTTTGGCGGCCTCCCGAATATAGCAGCAATGATTAAGTGCTTCAATTGAATGAAAAATTGTTATTATATCCGGATGACGAATCCCGCCCCTCCGACTTCCGGCGTTCAGCTGCTTGAAGTCGCGCCGGAGTATGCCGGCCAACGAATCGACAACTTCCTTCGCACCCAGCTCAAGGGCGTACCCAAGACCCTGATCTACCGCATCCTTCGCAAGGGTGAGGTGCGGGTCAACAAGGGACGCATCAAGCCTGAGTACAAGCTGCAGGCTGGCGACGTGATACGCGTTCCGCCTCTGCGCCTGGCTGAGCGCGACGAGCCGGTGCCGCTGGCCCAGGGCCTGCTGGAGCGCCTGGAGGCAGCCATTGTCTTCGAAGACAAGGCGCTGATCGTGGTGAACAAGCCCACCGGCATCGCCGTGCACGGCGGCAGCGGCCTGAACTACGGGGTCATCGAGGCCTTCCGTCAGCTGCGCCCGGAGTGCAAGGACCTGGAGTTGGTCCACCGCCTGGATCGCGATACCTCCGGCCTGCTGATGATCGCCAAGAAGCGCAGCATGCTGCGCCATCTGCACGACGCTCTGCGCGGCGAGCGCATCGTCGACAAGCGTTACCACGCTCTGGTGCGCGGTAACTGGCCGGCGGCGAAGAGGCAGATTGCCGTGCCATTGCTGAAGAACAACCTGCGTTCCGGCGAGCGCGTGGTGGAAGTGAATCCCGAAGGCAAGGAGGCGCTGACCGAGTTCAAGGTGCTGCGCCGCTTTGGTGATTTCGCCACCCTGGTGGAGGCGCGCCCGATCACCGGTCGTACCCATCAGATCCGTGTTCATGCCAAGCACGCCGGTCATTCCATTGCGGGCGATCCCAAATACGGCGACGAAGATTTCTCCCGCGAGATCCGCGAGTTGGGTGGCAAGCGCCTGTTCCTGCATTCCGCGTTCCTGCGCGTACCGATGCCGGATGGCTCGGTGCTGGAACTGGAGGCGCCGGTGGACGAGGTCTGGCAGCGCACGGTGGAGCGCCTGGATGCGTGAGTATTCCCTGCTGATCTTCGACTGGGATGGCACGTTGGTGGATTCCATCGGTCGTATCGTCGAGGCGATGCGGGTCGCGGCAGTCGGCTCCGGCCTTCCTGAGCGCAGCGAAGCGGCCATCAAGGGCATCATTGGGCTGGGCCTGCCGGAAGCCATTCAGACGCTGTATCCGGAAGTGGAAGAGGGCGAGCCGCTGGAACGCTTTCGTCTTGACTACGGCAGTCACTACCTGAGCCTGGAAGTGCAGCCTTCGCCTTTGTTCCCGGGTGTTGCCGAGGCGATGGCGGAGTTTCGTGGTGCGGGCTATCAGTTGGCGGTCGCCACCGGCAAGAATCGCCGCGGGCTGGATCGCGTGCTGGCGGGGCAGGGCTGGACCGATTTCTTCGATATCACCCGCGCCGCCGACGAGTCGGCGAGCAAGCCGGATCCGCGCATGCTGCACGAGATTCTCGAGCATTGCCGGGTCGATGCTCGCGATGCGCTGATGGTGGGTGATTCGCCATTCGATCTGGAAATGGCGCGCCGCGCTGGCATGGATTCGGTGGCAGTGGGCTATGGTGCTCAGTCGCTGGAGATCCTTCGGGAGTATGCTCCGGCGCTGGAAGTGAATCATTTCAATGAATTGCGCGCCTGGCTTGCCGGGCGTTCGGTCAAACCAGTGCTCGAGGTAGGCAACTGATGTCGGATGAATGGAAGGCGGACGATAGCAAGGCTGCGCAAACCACGGCAGGTGACGACAAGAGCTGGAAGTTGCTGGAGAAGGCCGTTCTGGCGGGTGTCCAGGAGCAGCGTCGGTCGCGTCGCTGGGGTATTTTCTTCAAGTTGCTGACTTTCGTGTATCTGTTCGGTGCGCTGGCGTTGTTCAGTCCGTTCAGTGGCCTGTCCAAGTCTGCGTCGCGCAGCGCCAGTCACACGGCGCTGATCGAAGTGAAAGGCATGATTGCCGACAATGAGCCGGCCAGCGCTGACAACATCGTTGGTGCGCTACGTTCGGCGTTCGAGGATGCTGGCACCAAGGGTATCGTCCTGCGCATCAATAGTCCGGGCGGCAGTCCGGTGCAATCCGGCTATGTCTACGATGAGATCAAGCGTCTGCGAGGTGAGCACCCGGATATCAAGGTCTACGCGGTCATCAGTGATCTGGGGGCTTCCGGCGCCTATTACATCGCCAGCGCTGCCGACGAGATTTACGCGGACAAGGCCAGTCTGGTGGGTTCCATCGGTGTGACGGCAGCGACGTTCGGCTTCGTCGGCACCATGGAAAAGCTGGGTGTGGATCGCCGCATCTATACCTCGGGCGAGCACAAGGCCTTCCTTGATCCGTTCCAGCCGCCGAAAGCGGATGAAACCGCCTTCTGGCAGCAGGTGCTGGATACCACGCACAAGCAGTTCATCGATGTGGTGAAAAAAGGCCGTGGCGACCGCCTGAAGGACAAGGATCATCCGGAGCTGTTCTCTGGCTTGATCTGGTCCGGCGAGCAGGCGTTGCAGTTGGGTTTGATTGATGGCCTGGGCAGCACCAGTTATGTGGCGCGCGAGATCATCAAGGAGAAGGAAGTGGTGGACTACACCGTGCAGGAAACTGCCTTCGACCGCTTCACCAAAAAGCTGGGTGCGAGTGTCGCCGAGCGTTTGGCGTTGTGGATGGGTTTTCAGGGGCCGGCTCTGCGCTGAAGTCCTTCCTTATATAAGGAAAGGCCCGGCGATCGCCGGGCCTTTGCGTTTCCGGCGTTGCGGGGCGGCTTTCTGTTTCAGGCTTTAATTTCAGGGCACTGGCACCTGCTCGGCGAGCAGCATGTCCACCAGGCGGATCAGCGGTAGGCCGACCAGGCTGGTGGCGTCTTCGCCCTCGGTGGAGCGGAAGAGGCTGACGCCCAGGCCCTCGGCCTTGAAGCTGCCGGCGCAGTCGAAGGGTTGTTCGGTCTCCAGGTAGCGGCGAATGCGTGCTTCGTCGAGATCGCGGAAGTGCACGGTAAACGGCACGCAATCCACTTGGGCTTCGCCGCTCTGGCTGTTCAGCAGGCAGAGCCCGGTGAGGAAGCTGATGCTCTTGCCGCTGGCACTCTTCAGTTGTTCGGTCGCGCGCTCGAGATTGTGCGGTTTGCCGAGAATCCGACCTCCATTCACCGCGGCCTGGTCCGAACCGATGATCAAATGGGCGGGGTAGCGCTGGGTCAGGGCGCGAGCTTTGCTTTCCGCCAGTCGGCGCACCAGCTCTTCGGCGCTCTCGTCGGGCAGCGGGGTTTCGTCGATGTCGGGGCTGGCGCATTCGAACGGCAGGCGTAGGCGTTGCAATAATTCACGGCGGTAGGGCGAGCTGGAAGCAAGGATCAGAGGTAGCATGGAGAATTCCTTTGGCGCGTCACGGCGATTCTAGCGAAAAGGGCTGTCCATACAGCGGTTTATGGCTAATTTCCTTTGACAGCTTCGGGTGCATCCCTATAATGGCGCGCTTATGTTGAATGGACCGATACCACCTCACGTTGATCCGCGCAAATTGGTAGAGCGCGCCGCCACCCTCGAGGGTGTGTTGCCGATCGCCAAGATGGCACGTCTCAGCGAGCAACTGACCAGCAGTGATGGCGATGTTCACGCGAAGTTTTCCTTCTTCCGTGATCAGCAGAAGCTGGCGGTCATGCACGTCGAGCTCAATGGCGAGGTGAGCATGGTATGCCAGCGCTGTCTCGAGCCGGCCAAATTCCATGTGGGTGGTGAGTACGATTACGTCATCATCCCGGAAGGCAAGTCGATCGATGATCTGCCCAGTGGCTACGATGCGCTGGAGGTGGGGGATGACCCCATCGACCTGACCTCGCTGGCTGAGGACGAGTTGCTGCTCGCCTTGCCCATCGTGCCGGTCCATGATCCTGAGGATTGCCAGCAGCCGGTGGGATACGCTACAGCGCCCGAACCGAGCGAGAACGTCGAAGAGCGGCCCAATCCGTTCAGCGTACTGGCGCAGTTGAAGCGTGACCCAAACGTTTAGGAGTTAATCAATCATGGCTGTTCAGCAGAACAAAAAATCCCGTTCCGCTCGTGACATGCGTCGTTCGCACGATGCCCTGGACGCGAACGCTCTGTCCGTGGAAAAGAGCACTGGTGAAGTTCACCTGCGCCACCACGTCTCCCCGGACGGTTTCTATCGCGGCCGCAAGGTCGTAGACAAAGGCTCTGACGAGTAATCTTTGTCCGCACCAATCATCGCGATTGATGCAATGGGTGGGGACTACGGTCCCCACTGCATTGTTCCGGCCTGTATTTCCTTTCTGGCCGAATATGCCTCCCTCCAGCTGGTCCTCGTCGGCCAGGCTCCTCTGATAGAAGAACACCTGCGCAGCCTTTCTCCGGCCGAGCGTCAGCGTCTTCATGTTCATCACGCCAGCGAAATCGTCACGATGGACGAGCGTCCGTCCCAGGCGTTGCGTGGCAAGCCCGACTCCTCGATGCGTGTTGCCCTTGAGCTGGTTCGAGACGGCAAGGCCCATGCCTGCGTCAGTGCCGGTAATACCGGTGCGCTGATGGCGCTGTCCCGCTATCTGCTCAAGACGCTGCCTGGCATCGATCGACCGGCCATGGTCACTGCCGTGCCGACGCAGAATGGTCACTGCCATCTGCTGGATCTGGGTGCCAATGTCGACTGCAGTGCCGAGCACCTCTACCAGTTCGCCGTCATGGGCGCCGTGGCGGCGGAAGCGTTGGGCAAGAGTAATCCCAGGGTCGCGCTGCTCAATGTCGGTACCGAAGACATCAAGGGCAACCAGCAGGTGAAGCTCGCGGCCAGCCTCCTGCAGCAGGCGCGCGGCGTGAACTATATCGGCTACATCGAGGGCGACGGCCTGTATCGGGGGCTGGCCGATGTGGTGGTCTGCGACGGTTTCGTCGGCAACATCCTGCTCAAGTCCAGCGAAGGTCTCGCGGCCATGGTGGCGGCGCGTCTGGAGGAGCTGTTCAATTCCAGCCTGCCGGCCAAGGCGGTCGGGCTGATGGCTATGCCTTTCCTGCGTCGCCTGCGCGGCGAACTCACGCCGTCGCAGCACAATGGCGCGAGTTTCCTCGGTTTGCAGGGCATCGTGGTGAAGAGCCACGGCAGTGCGAAAGAGGAGGGCATCCAGAGCGCCTTGCGTCGCGCGCTGCTGGAAGTTCGCGAGAATCTGCCCCAGCGGCTGCATGGCCGTCTGGAACATCTGCTCTAATGTGTGACCGCAGTCGTCAGACCGTCATCCAACTGTCAGTTCAATGCGCCAGGCTCTCGCCGGCGTTATCCATTTGACGACACAGACAAAAGGGACCTGTTGCAATGTCCGCATCCCTCGCCTTCGTATTCCCCGGCCAAGGTTCGCAGTCGCTCGGCATGCTCGCCGAGCTGGGTGCTCAACATGCCATCGTGCGCGATACCTTCGCCGAAGCTTCCGCCGCCCTGGGTTATGACCTCTGGGCCCTGGTACAGGAAGGTCCGGAAGAGCGCCTGAATCAGACCGACAAAACCCAGCCCGCCATCCTCACTGCCTCCATCGCCCTGTGGCGCCTGTGGCAGCCCGAAGGTGGTGTGCAACCGGCTTATGTCGCCGGCCACAGCCTGGGTGAGTACTCCGCACTGGTCGCCGCTGGCAGCCTGGCTTTCGCCGATGCAGTGAAGCTGGTCGAGCGCCGTGGCCAACTGATGCAGGAAGCTGTGCCGGCCGGTACCGGTGGCATGGCTGCCATTCTCGGTCTGGAAGACGCCGACGTGCTCGCCGCCTGCGCCGAAGCCGCTCAGGGCGAAGTGGTCAGCGCCGTGAACTTCAACGCCCCCGGCCAGGTGGTAATTGCGGGTGCGGCGAAGGCCGTAGAGCGCGCCATCGAAGGTTGCAAGGCCCGTGGCGCTAAGCGTGCCGTGGCTCTGCCGGTCAGCGTGCCGTCGCACTGCGAACTGATGCGTCCGGCCGCTGAGCGTTTCGCTGAAGCTGTGGAAGCGGTGCAGTGGCAGATGCCGCAGATCGCTCTGGTGCAGAACGTCAGCGCCCAGGTTCCGGCCGATCTGGTTGCCCTCAAGCGCGACCTGTTGGCGCAGTTGTATAGCCCGGTCCGCTGGGTCGAGACCGTGCAGTTGCTGGCCGAGAAAGGCGTCACTGACCTGGTCGAATGCGGTCCGGGCAAGGTGCTGGCTGGTTTGAACAAGCGTTGCGCCAAGGGCGTGACCACCCACAACCTGGATTCCGCGGACGCCTTCGGTGCGGCTCGCGCGGCTCTGGCTTGAACAGGAGATAAGGCATGAGTCTGCAAGGTAAGGTTGCTCTGGTTACCGGCGCGAGCCGTGGTATTGGCCAGGCCATCGCACTGGAGCTGGGGCGCATGGGGGCCACCGTGATCGGCACCGCCACCAGCGAATCCGGCGCTCAGAAGATTTCCGAATACCTCAAGGATAACGGTATCCAGGGTTCGGGAATGGTTCTGGACGTGTCCAACGATGAGTCTGTGACGGCCGTTGTCGAAGCCATCCAGAAAGAGTCCGGCGCACCGGCTATCGTCGTCAATAACGCAGGCATCACCCGCGATAACCTGCTGATGCGCATGAAAGACGATGAATGGTTTGATGTGGTCAACACCAACCTCAACAGCCTCTACCGTCTGTCGAAAGCTGTGCTGCGCGGCATGACCAAGGCACGCTGGGGTCGCATTATCAATATCGGCTCCGTTGTCGGTGCCATGGGCAATGCCGGGCAGACCAACTACGCGGCGGCCAAGGCTGGCCTGGAAGGCTTCACCCGCGCCCTGGCGCGCGAAGTCGGTTCCCGTGCTATCACTGTCAACGCGGTTGCTCCGGGCTTCATCGACACCGACATGACTCGCGAACTGCCCGAAGCCCAGCGTGAAGCGCTGCTCGGGCAGATTCCGCTGGGTCGACTGGGACAAGCCGAAGAGATCGCCAAAGTGGTAGCATTCCTCGCTTCCGAGGGCGCAGCTTATGTAACGGGTGCCACGGTACCGGTGAATGGCGGAATGTACATGAGCTGATGTGACGAGTTCCTTACTGGCGATGTCATATGCGCTGTCTAAAAATCTCCAGGCGTTTTTACGCTGGAATAGACAGAGCATCTGGATTGCCGGGAAGGGGGCGTCAGCGTTCAGCTTGAAATGCAGAAAACCCTTTCTATACACTTACCCGCAGCCCAGCTGTACGGATTGTCCATAGGAGTGAAAACAAGGTATGAGCACCATCGAAGAACGCGTCAAGAAGATCGTTGCTGAGCAACTCGGCGTTAAGGAAGAAGAAGTCACCAACAGCGCTTCCTTCGTTGAAGACCTGGGCGCCGACTCCCTTGACACCGTTGAGCTGGTGATGGCTCTGGAAGAGGAATTCGAGACCGAAATCCCCGACGAGCAAGCCGAAAAGATCACCACCGTTCAGGAAGCCATCGACTACATCGTTGCCCACCAGGCATAAGACGTAGTCGTCGGTTCCCCGACGAAAGAAGCCGCACGGCCTGCAAAGGCGTGCGGCTTTTCTTTAACGCCGGCATCAGCCGGCGTTATTGCCGTGAAACACATGAGAGGAAGTCACAGTGTCGCGTAGACGCGTAGTCATCACTGGCATGGGTATGTTGTCGCCCCTGGGTGTGGATGTGCCGAGCAGTTGGGAAGGCATTCTCGCCGGGCGCAGCGGTATCGCCCCGATCGAACACATGGATCTGTCCGCCTTTGCCACCCGTTTCGGCGGCTCGGTGAAAGGGTTCGACGTCGAGCAATACATGTCCGCCAAGGAAGCTCGCAAACTCGACCTGTTCATCCAGTACGGCCTGGCTGCCAGCTACCAGGCGGTGCGCGACTCTGGTCTGGAAGTCACCGACGCCAACCGGGAGCGCATCGGCGTTGCCATCGGTTCGGGCATCGGCGGTCTGACCAACATCGAAAACACCTGTCGTTCGCTGTTCGAGCAGGGCCCGCGGCGCATTTCGCCGTTCTTCGTGCCCGGCTCGGTCATCAACATGGTCTCCGGATTCCTGTCGATCAACCTCGGTCTGCAGGGCCCCAATTACGCCATCACCACCGCCTGCACCACCGGCACCCACAATATCGGCATGGCCGCACGCAACATTGCCTACGGCGACGCTGACGTGATGGTGGCCGGCGGCTCCGAAATGGCAGCCTGTGGCCTTGGCCTGGGTGGCTTTGGCGCTGCGCGCGCGCTGTCCACCCGCAACGACGAGCCGACCAAGGCGAGCCGTCCGTGGGACCAGGATCGCGACGGCTTCGTGCTCTCCGACGGCGCTGGTGCGCTGGTGCTTGAGGAGCTGGAGCACGCCAAGGCCCGTGGGGCGCGTATCTATGCTGAAGTCGTCGGCTTCGGCATGAGTGGCGACGCCTTCCACATGACCGCTCCGCCGGAAGATGGCGCCGGTGCCGCGCGCTGCATGAAGGCCGCGCTGCGTGACGCGGGGCTGAATCCCGAGCAGGTCGACTACATCAACGCCCACGGTACTTCGACGCCGGCCGGCGATATCGCGGAGATTTCCGCGGTGAAATCGATCTTCGGCGAGCATGCCTACAAGCTGTCGATGAGCTCCACCAAGTCCATGACTGGCCACCTGCTGGGCGCTGCCGGTGCAGTCGAGGCGATCTTCTGCGTACTCGCCCTGCGTGATCAGGTCGCGCCGCCGACCATCAACCTGGACAACCCCAGCGAAGGCTGCGACCTCGACCTGGTCGCGCATCAGGCCAAGGAGCGTCCGATCGACGTTGCCCTGTCCAACTCCTTCGGTTTCGGTGGCACCAACGGCTCCCTGGTGTTCCGCCGGTTCCATGGCTGATGCTGAGCTGGATCGACGGCCACAACGCCGAAGTCCTGTCCGCGCGTGATCGCGGGCTGGCCTACGGCGACGGGCTGTTCGAGACCATCCGCGTGTCCGCGGGCCGTCCGCGTCTGCTGGCACGCCATCGGGCGAGGCTGGAGGAGGGCGTTCGCCGCCTTTCCCTGCCGGTCTCCCTTGATCTCGTCGAAGATGAACTCCTGCGCTTCTCCGTCCTGCTCGGCGATGGTGTCGTCAAGCTGATGCTGACCCGTGGCGAAGGAGCGCGCGGTTATGCGCCGCCGGCTGATGCACAGGTGCGCCGCCTGTTGCTGGCCTCGCCTGCACCGGCCTACCCGACGAAGAACAGCGAGGAGGGCGTCACACTCTTCCCTTGCATCACACGCCTGGCCGAGCAACCGCTGCTCGCCGGTCTCAAACACCTCAATCGCCTGGAGCAGGTCCTGGCTCGTGGCGAGTGGAGCGATCCGGCCTTCGCAGAAGGTTTGATGCGCGATGTTTCCGGGCGCATCGTCGAAGGCGTGTTCAGCAACCTGTTCCTGGTGAAGCAGGGTGCGCTGATTACCGCCGACCTTAGCCGCTGCGGTGTTGCCGGCGTCATGCGCGCCGAGATCATCGAGCGCGCCCGCGACCTGGGTGTGCCGGTCATCATTCGCGATATCGAGCACAGCGAACTGGCGCGGGCCGATGAGGTCTTTCTCTGCAACAGTCTCTACGGTATCTGGCCGGTGCGTGGCGTGGCCGAGTTCGCTTGGCCGGTCGGGCTGCTGACCCGTAAACTGCAGGGCCAACTCCGCGAACTTCTGGATTTCTGATACGTGATGCGCAAATTGCTGGTGCTGCTGGAAGGCGGCCTGCTGCTGGTCGGGCTCGTGCTGGGCCTGGCGGCCTGGGAGCAGCACCGTGCGCTGCAGCAACCGCTCCAGCTCACCGAAGAGCGTCTGCTCGACGCTCCGAGTGGCGCCACCCCTGGCCGCCTGTTGACCCGACTGGAGGACGAGGATGTCCTGCATGGTGGGTTCTGGCTGCGCCTGTACTGGCGCTTCAACCTGTCCGGGGAGGCGTTGCACAGTGGTGAATATCGCCTGACGCCCGGCATGACCGCTGCCCAGCTGCTCGATCTGTGGCGCGAAGGCGACGTGGTGCAGTACGGCCTGACGTTGGTGGAAGGCTGGAACTTCCACCAGGTACGCGAACTGCTCGCCCGCCAGCCCAAGCTGGACCAGACCCTGAACGGCCTCAGCGATGCTGACGTCATGGCGAAGCTGGGCAAGCCTGGCGTCTTCCCGGAAGGACGCTTCTTCCCCGACACCTACCGCTTCGTTCGTGGCACCAAGGATGTCGACATCCTCAAGCACGCCTACCAGCGCATGGACAGCATCCTCGCCGAGGAGTGGGACAAGCGCGCGCAGGACCTGCCCTACAAGGATTCCTACCAGGCGCTGATCATGGCGTCGCTGGTGGAGAAGGAAACCGGCGTGCCCCAGGAGCGCGGCCAGATCGCCGGCGTTTTCGTCCGTCGCCTGCAGAAGAACATGCTGCTGCAGACGGACCCGACCGTCATCTACGGCATGGGTGAGCGCTACTCGGGCAAGATTACCCGGGCCGACCTGCGTACACCGACGCCCTACAACACCTACGTGGTTGCCGGCCTGCCGCCGACGCCCATCGCGCTGCCCGGCCGCGAGGCAATCCACGCTGCGCTCAACCCGGTCGCTGGGCAGAGCTTGTATTTCGTGGCCCGCGGCGACGGCAGCCATACCTTCTCCGACAACCTGGACGACCACAACAAGGCCGTCCAGGAATTCCAGATCAAGCGCCGCGCCGACTACCGTTCCAGCCCGGCGCCCATTCCGCTACCGGCGCCGATGCCCGCGCCAGATGCCCCCGCCGCCGATGCACCGGCGGCGCCGCAAGACAAGGAGAGTGCCGAGTGACCGGCCTGTTCATCACCCTGGAAGGCCCCGAAGGCGCGGGCAAGAGCACCAACCGCGAGTACCTGGCGGAGCGCTTGCGCGAGCGCGGCATCGAGGTCCAGCTGACCCGTGAGCCCGGCGGCACCCCGCTGGCGGAGCGCATCCGTGAACTGCTGCTGGATCCGAGCGATGAAAAGATGGCGGTGGATACCGAGTTGCTGCTGGTTTTCGCGGCTCGCGCCCAGCACATCGCCCAGGTGATCCGGCCGGCCCTGGAGCGCGGCGCCGTCGTACTCTGCGATCGCTTCACTGACGCCACCTACGCCTACCAGGGCGGCGGCCGCGGCCTGCCGGTGGAGCGCATCGCCCAGCTGGAAAGCTTCGTCCAGGGCGGCCTGCGTCCGGACTTGACCCTGGTCTTCGACCTTCCGGTGGAAATCGGCCTCTCCCGCGCGGCTGCTCGTGGTCGCCTGGATCGTTTCGAACAGGAAGGGCGCAGCTTCTTCGAGGCCGTCCGCAATACTTACCTGGATCGCGCCCGCGCCGAGCCGGCGCGCTATCACATCCTCGATGCCGCGCAGTCGCTGGCCGAGGTGCAGCGCGACCTGGACAAGCTTCTGCCGGCCTTGCTGGAGCGCCTCAATGGCTGACATCTACCCCTGGCAGCAGGGCCTCTGGCAGCAGCTCAGCAGCCGCTCGCAGCATGCTCATGCCTATCTGCTGCACGGCCCGGCCGGTATCGGCAAGCGCGCCCTGGCAGAGAACCTGGTGCACCTGCTGCTCTGCCAGCGCCCCGAGGGCGGCAAGGCGTGTGGTCAGTGCAAGGCCTGCCAACTGCTTGCCGCCGGCACGCACCCGGACTATTTCCTGCTGGAACCAGAAGAGCCGGAGAAACCGATCCGTGTCGATCAGGTCCGTGAACTGGTGGGCTTCGTGGTGCAGACCGCGCAATTGGGCGGGCGTAAGGTGCTGCTGCTGGAACCGGCTGAGGCAATGAACCTCAATGCCGCCAACGCACTGCTGAAGAGCCTGGAAGAGCCTTCCGGCGATACCGTGCTGCTGCTGATCAGTCACCAGCCCAGCCGGCTGCTGCCGACCATCAAGAGTCGTTGCGTGCAGCAGGCCTGCCCGCAGCCTAACGCCGAGCAGGCCCGTGCCTGGCTGGCGCGCTCCCTGCCGGACGAGTCGGTGGAGGCGTTGGACGAGTTGCTGGTGCTGTCCGGCGGCTCACCGCTGACCGCGTTGCGCCTGCAGGGCCAGGGCGTGCGCGAGCAGCGTGCGCAGGTGGTGGAGGGCGTGAAGAAGCTGCTCAAGCAGCAGGTTGCCCCAGGTCAGCTGGCCGAAAGCTGGAATGCTGTACCTTTGCCTTTACTGTTCGACTGGTTCTGCGACTGGGCGCTGCTGATCCTGCGCTACCAGTTGGCCCGCGATGAAGAGGGACTGGGCCTCGCCGACATGCGCAAGGTCGTGCAGTATCTCGCCGAGAAGTCGACACAGCCCAAGGTGCTGGCGATGCAGGACTGGTTGCTGTTGCAACGGCAGAAAGTCCTCAATAAAGCCAACCTCAACCGTGCCTTGCTTCTCGAAGCCTTGCTCGTACAGTGGGCAAGTCTCCCCGGGCCGGGCTAGAATCCGGCCATCGGAAAAATCTGCCAGGACAGCTGAATGAGCTTGCCACCAAATCTGGGTCCGCGTAACGGAATCCTGTCCCTGACCATCAAGGACAAATCCGTGCTGTATGCCGCCTACATGCCGTTCATCCGCAACGGTGGGCTGTTCATTCCGACCAACAAGACCTACAAGCTGGGCGATGAGGTCTTCATGCTGCTCAACCTGATGGACGAGCCGGAAAAGATCCCGGTCGCCGGCAAGGTGGTCTGGATCACCCCGAAAGGTGCTCAGGGCAACCGCGCGGCCGGTATCGGCGTGCAGTTCAACGATGGCGACAACACTGCGCGCAACAAGATCGAGACCTACCTTGCCGGCGCGCTGAAGTCGGACCGCCCGACGCATACCATGTAGCCCATACCCTGTAGCTCGTGCCATGCGAGAATGGCAGGCTATACAGGCTGCAAACACGAAGCGCCCTCAGGGGCGCTTCGTCATTTTCCGGAGAACGTTTTCATGTTGGTCGATTCCCACTGCCACCTCGATCGCCTCGATCTTGCCGTCCACGGCGGTTCGCTGGATGCCGCGCTGGATGCCGCCCGTGCGCGTGGCGTCAGCCAGTTCCTGTGCATCGGCGTGAGCGCGGACAATGCCAAGGCGGTGAAGGACCTGGCGGACCGCTATGGCGACGTGCATTGCTCGGTGGGCGTTCACCCGCTGGACCTGGAGCCTGGTGCCGCGCCGGCGTTGGACTGGTTGCTGGGCGAACTGAACCACCCGCGTGTGGTGGCCATCGGTGAGACTGGCCTGGACTATCACTACGAGCCCGAGGCCGCCGAGTTGCAGCAGGAAGCCTTCCGCCTGCATCTGGAGGCTGCCAAGGTCACCGGCAAGCCGGTCATCGTGCATACCCGTGAAGCCCGCGCGGATACCCTGGCTCTGCTACGTGAGGCGGCGCTGCCACAGGCTGGTGTGCTGCACTGCTTCACCGAAGACTGGGAGATGGCCAAGGCGGCGCTGGATATCGGCTTCTACATTTCTCTGTCGGGCATTGTCACGTTCCGCAATGCCGAGCAACTGCGCGAAGTGGCGCGCCAGGTGCCAGTGGATCGCTTGCTGGTGGAGACCGATTCGCCCTATCTCGCGCCCGTGCCCCATCGTGGCAAGCCGAATCTGCCCGAGTATGTGCGCGAGGTCGCCGAGTACCTGGCTGTGCTGCGCGGGGTGAGTTTCGAGACCCTGGCCGAGCAGACCACCGCCAACTTCCGCCGGTTGTTCCCACTGGCGAGCTGATTGCGTCGGCGCTGATACTTTTATTACGCGCAAAAAAAACCCGGGTTCTGGGGGATGAATCCGGGTCAAGACCATTAGGAGTGTAACAATAAGGTACGCGATCCTCGGTACCTTCACCGGCGGGGCACTTGGGGGGAGATGCCGCGCACCGGTATCTTCAAGTATTGGTCAAGATGCCGCGCTTGCCACAGGACCCCCGGTGTTTTTTAAACGGATTTGGAATACATCACACCGGGCTGAGCAGCTTTCTCGGTCGTGCCTGCGTTATTTCCCCGCCAGAGCCCCGATCAGTTCCAGGGTTTCCTCGATCACCGCCTCGCTGGTGTAGAAGTGCGGCGAGAAGCGGATGCCGGCGCCACGCTGGATGCACACCACCTGTTCGGCGCGCAGGCGTTCCAGCAGGCGGGTGTTGTCCCAGCCGGCGAGGCTGAAGGTCAGGATGCCCGCGCGGCGGGCCGGGTCCTGCGGGCTATGCAGTGAGGCTGCGCCGATGCGGCCAAGGCCGTCATGCAGTTGCTGTACGCGTGTCTGCACCAGTTCGCCTACCGTTGCCATGCCGACTTCTTCGAGCAGACTCAGGCTCGCCTCCAGCGCCACGGCGCCGAGCATGTTCGGGCTGCCGCACTCGAAGCGCCGGGCGCTGCGGGCCGGCTGCCAGTCGGCGAGGTCGTAGTTGCCGGCGTTTTCCAGCATGTGCCAGCCGTATTCCTGCAGCGCCAGTTGCTCGCGCTCGGCGGCACGGCAATAGAACACGCCCAGGCCTTCCGGGCCGAGCATCCACTTGTGGCCGTCGGCCATGGCGAAGGCGCAGTCATAGGCCTGCACATCGAAGGGCAGGGCGCCCAGTTGCTGGATGGCATCGATGCAATACAGCACGCCACGCTGGCGGCAGCCGGCGCCGAGGCGCTCCAGGTCCATGCGCAGGCCGCTGGCGTACTGCACGGCGCTGATCGATAGCAGGCGCGTGCGCGGGGTGCAGGCGGCCAGCAGGTCGCCTTCCGGGTCATCGCCGTTCAGGCTTACCTGGATGACTTCCACGCCACGCGGTTTCAGGGCTTCCCAGACGATGCGGTTGGAGGGGAATTCCTGGTCGCTGATCACGACCTGATCGCCCGCGCGCCAGTCCAGGCCGAAGGCGACAAAGGACAGCGCCTCGGAAGTGTTCTTCACCAGGGCGATATCGCCGGTGGTCTGGGCATTGACCAGGCGCATCAGACACTCGCGCAGGCGTTTCTCGATGGTCAACCACTGCGGGTAGTCGCGGGCGCCCTGCAGGATGTTCTCCTGGGCAAACGCTGCGACCGCGTCTGCGGCGCGCTTGGGCCATGGAGCCACGGCCGCGTGGTTCAGGTAGCGCAGGCCGGGCTGGTGCGGGAATTCTGAAGAAAAGCTAATCATGTCGGATGATCCGTGCAATTTGGCGCTGAATAGGCATAATACGCGGCTTCGAATTTTGACTATTTTTGACCGAACAGTCTTTTTATGCAGAAAGAGCCGCGCAAGGTTCGCGAATTCCGTCGTCGCGAACAGGAAATCCTCGACACCGCCCTCAAGCTGTTCCTCGAACAGGGCGAAGACAGTGTCACGGTCGAAATGATCGCCGATGCCGTGGGTATCGGCAAAGGCACCATCTACAAGCACTTCAAGTCCAAGGCGGAGATCTACCTGCGCCTGATGCTGGACTATGAGCGCGATCTGGCCGACCTGTTCCACTCCGAAGATGTCGCCCGCGACAAGGAGCGCCTGTCGCGCGCCTACTTCGAGTTCCGCATGCGCGACCCGCAGCGCTACCGCCTGTTCGACCGCCTGGAAGAGAAGGTGGTGAAGACCAGCCAGGTTCCGGAGATGGTCGAGGAGTTGCACAAGATCCGCGAATCCAACTTCGAGCGCCTGAGCCAGCTGATCAAGGAACGCATCGCGGCGGGCAAGCTGGAAGACGTGCCGGCCTATTTCCACTACTGCGCGGCCTGGGCGCTGGTGCATGGCGCCGTGGCGCTGTACCACTCGCCGTTCTGGCGCGACGTGCTGGAGGACCAGGAGGGTTTCTTCCAGTTCCTCATGGACATCGGTGTGCGCATGGGCAACAAGCGCAAGCGCGACGGCGATACGCCAGCCGCCTGAGTCGTCATTCGCGTTGCCCATCGTCGCGGTTGCGACAGGGCTAGTGGCACCGGTGGGGATATACTTGTGTGAGTGATCTCCACCGGAGCCGAGCATGATCGTCGACCGCCAGGGCAGGCGCTTTCGCAATCTCCGCGTCAGCCTGACCGCCGCCTGCAACTATGCCTGCACCTACTGCGTGCCGGACGGCAAGCGTCTGGTCGCCGCGCAGGACGAACTCTCCGCCGATTCGCTGGTGCGCGGCGTCGCCTACCTGATCGAGGCCGCTGGTATCGAGCGGCTGCGGGTCACCGGTGGTGAGCCGCTGGTCAGTCCAAAGCTGGATGCCTTCCTGCACGGCGTCAGCCGCCTCGGCCTGCAGGACATTGCCATCACCACCAACGGCCAGCTGCTCTCGAAAAAGCTGCCGTTGCTGCTGGACTGCGGCATCCGCCGCCTCAACGTTTCCCTCGATACCCTGGATGCCGACGCTTTCCGCCGTATCGCCCGTGGCGGCGATCTGGCGACTGTGCTCAAGGGGCTTGACGAGGCTCGTGCGGCGGGCCTGAAGATCAAGCTGAACATGGTGCCCCTGCGCGGCCAGAACCTCGACCAGGTGGTTCCGCTGCTGGACTACTGCCTGGAGCATGGCTTTGAACTGCGCTTCATCGAACTGATGCGCATGGGCCACCTGGCTCACGATCCGAACGGCTTCCACCAGCAGTTCGTCAGCCTGCAGGAGCTGCTGGAGCTGATCGGTTCACACCACTCCTATGTCCAGGCCAACGCGCCGGTGGATGCCACGGCCATTCGCTATGAAGTGCCGGGCCAGGGCTTCTTCGGCGTGATTGCCAACGAGAGCGTACCGTTCTGCCGGACCTGTTCGCGCCTGCGCCTGTCCTCCACCGGCTGGCTGCACGGCTGCCTGTCGTCGAGCAATCGCCATTACGTCGGCGATCTGTTGGACAAGCCACGTCACCAGGCGCTGCCAGCCCTGCAACGGCTGCTGGTGCAAGCCCTGGGCGACAAGCAGGAAGTCGCCTTCTCCGGCGGCGTCACCATCATGAAGATCATCGGCGGCTGAGACCGCCCCCAGACCTGATTAGCCCATGCCCAACGAATTCCCCATTTCCTATATCGAGCCGGTGTTCCGGCCGCCGAGCGAGGCGAACTCGCTCATTCTTCCGGTCACCAACGGTTGTTCGTGGAACCAGTGCGGCTTCTGCGAGATGTACACCCAGCCGCAGAAGAAATTCCGTGCCCGTGATGAGGCCGAAGTGCTGGAAGAAATTCGTCGTTGTGGCGAGCGCCTGATCGTCCAGCGGGTGTTCCTTGCCGACGGCGATGCGCTGGTGCTGCCGACGCGGCGCCTGCTCAATATCCTGCGCGCGATCCGTGAGCACATGCCCGAGGTGAGCCGCGTTTCCAGCTACTGCCTGCCGCGCAACCTGCGCAAGAAGTCCGTCGACGAACTGAAGGAGCTGGCCGATGCCGGCCTGCGCATGGCGTATGTGGGCGCCGAGTCCGGCGATGACGACGTGCTGGCGCGGGTGAACAAGGGCGAGACCTATGCCTCCACGCTGGATGCCCTGCAGAAGTTGGGCGAGGCGGGGATCACGCGCTCGGTGATGATTCTCAACGGTCTGGGCGGCAGCACGCTGAGCGCCCAGCATGCCGATAATTCGGCACGCCTGATGAACGAAGCGCAGCCGGAGTTCCTCTCCACCCTGGTGGTGAGTTTCCCCACCGGCGAGGAGCGCTATCGCGCTGGATTCCCGGACTTCCAGCCGCTGTCCCAGGCCGAGCTGTTCGTCGAGGTCGAGCGCCTGCTGAATGCGCTGGAACTGCGCGACACGGTGTTCCGCAGCGATCATGCATCCAATTACCTGGTGCTCAAGGGCACACTGGGGGCGGACAAGGCAAAATTGCTCGCCCAGGTGCGCCAGGCCATCGAGCAACCTCAGCGTGCGCATCTGCGCCAGGAATGGCAGCGCGGCCTGTGATGGCGCGGAAGCTGCATTGCCTGTCCGAATGCCGGTTTTTCGTCGCCGGCTCCGGAGACATTGCATGCGCCAACTGATACTGATCCTTGCCTTCGCTGCCCTCGGCGGCTGCATGAGCCCTAACGACCTGGCCGACGGCACCGATTATTACCTGCGCGACGCGGGCTTCCTCGATCACAGCCAGACCCGCCGGACGACCAACTGGCGCCTGCAGCAGGACTCTTTCATCTATATCGCCCAGGGCCCATTCGTCCCGCCAGGCCATCCTTACGCGCGGCCCAACGTGGTGGCGGAGGAGGCATTCAAAGGCTTCGTCCAGTACTTCCCGCTGGTGCGCCGAGCCAAGAGTCCGCTGGGCCTGGAAGGTGCGATGCAGGAAGCGCGCGCAGCGGGCGCCAATTATCTGCTGTATACGCGCTTTGCCCGTGGGGAGGACAATGTCGGCACTTACGAGCAGTACGAAGACACCGATAACGCCGTGGGCCGTGACCGCAGCGTGATCCAGGTGATGCTGATCGAAACCGACAACCGCTATCTGGTGGACAGTGCGACCATCCGCAGTCGCGGCGGTTTTCTGACATTCTATGACGCCAGCCCCGAGGATCTGATCGGGCGGCCACTGGAAGACTATGCCCGCAGCCTGCTGGGGGTGAAGACGCGAGAGGAGTACCAATGACTGATCCACAGACTCAATCGGACCGGGCCGGCAATCTGCTGGCGCAGATTCCCGCCAGCAAGGACAAGGGGCTGCCGCCGGTGCATCTGTGGAACCCTGATTGCTGTGGCGATATCGACATGCGCATCGCCCGCGACGGCACCTGGTATTACCTGGGCACGCCGATTGGCCGCAAGCCGATGGTGCGACTGTTCTCCACCATCATCCGCCGCGATGGCGACGACTATTTCCTGGTCACTCCCGTGGAGAAGTGCGGAATCACCGTCGATGACGCGCCATTCGTCGCTGTCACCCTGACGGTCGAGGGGGAGGGCGAGCAGCAGGTGCTGCGCTTCACCACCAACGTCGAGGACGAGGTGGTGGCCGACGCCGCACATCCGATCCGCGTCGACCTGGACCCGCAGACCCAGGAGCCGTCGCCCTACGTGCTGGTGCGGGTGAACCTGGAAGCGCTGATCCACCGCAATGTGTTCTACCAACTGGTGGAACTGGCGGTTCCCCGCGAGATCGACGGCGTTGACTGGCTGGGTGTCTGGAGTTCGGGGGAGTTCTTTCCCATCGCTCCGCAGCCGTGACCTGCTGGTCTTGATGTGGCCGGTAGTTCGACTCCGGCCTCGCTACAACTTTTTCGAACCTGCAAAAAAGGCTCCCGAGGGAGCCTTTTTCGTTACCGCCAACGGATTACATGTTGGGGTAGTTCGGACCGCCGGTGCCCTCGGGGGCAACCCAGGTGATGTTCTGGGCAGGGTCCTTGATGTCGCAGGTCTTGCAGTGCACGCAGTTCTGCGCGTTGATCTGGAAGCGCTTGCTGCCGTCGTCGTTGCTCACCACTTCGTACACGCCGGCCGGGCAGTAACGCTGCGCAGGCTCGTCGTAGAGCGGCAGGTTCTTCGCGATCGGGGTGTTCGGGTCGGTCAGCTTCAGGTGGATCGGCTGGTCTTCCTCGTGGTTGGTGTTGGACAGGAACACCGAGGAGAGCTTGTCGAAGCTGATTTTGCCGTCCGGCTTCGGATAGTCGATCTTCGGCGCTTCGCTGGCCTTCTTCAGGGTCGCGTAGTCCGGAGTCGTATCGTGCAGGGTGAACGGAAGCTTGCCGCCGAAGATGTTCTGGTCGATGAAGTTGAACGCACCGCCACCGATGGCGCCGAACTTGTGCATGGCCGGGCCGAAGTTACGGCTGCTGAACAGTTCGTCGTACAACCAGCTGGACTTGAATGCCTCGACATAACCGGTCAGTTCGTCACCGCCTTCACGGCCAGCGAACAGTGCTTCGGCAACCGAGTCGGCGGCCAGCATGCCGGACTTCATGGCGGTGTGGCTGCCCTTGATCTTGGCGAAGTTCAGGGTGCCCAGGTCGCAGCCAATCAGTGCTCCGCCAGCGAAGACCATCTTCGGCAGCGAGTTCAGGCCGCCCTTGCAGATGGCGCGAGCGCCGTAGGCCACGCGCTTGCCGCCTTCCAGGTACTGCTTGATCACCGGGTGGTGCTTGTAGCGCTGGAATTCGTCGAACGGCGACAGGTGCGGGTTGGTGTAGGACAGGTCGATGATCAGGCCCACTACGACCTGGTTGTTCTCCAGGTGATAGAGGAAGGAACCGCCCGGGTTGTCATCGTTCAGCGGCCAGCCGGCGGTGTGCACCACCAGGCCTTGCTCGTGCTTGGACGGATCGATGTCCCAGATTTCCTTGATGCCGATGCCGTAGTGCTGGGCGTCGGCTTCGCTGTCGAGTTTGTACTTCTTGATCAGTTGTTTACCGATGTGGCCACGGCAGCCTTCGGCGAACAGGGTGTACTTGGCGCGCAGTTCCATGCCCGGGGTGTAGTAACCCTCTTTCGGATTGCCTTCGCGGTCGACGCCCAGGTCACCGGTGACAATGCCGCGTACCACGCCATTCTCGTCGATCAGCGCTTCCTGGGCGGCGAAGCCCGGGTAGATCTCGACGCCCAGGCCTTCGGCCTGCTGGGCCAGCCAGCGGCACAGGTTGCCCAGGGAGATGATGTAGTTGCCTTCGTTGTGCATGGTCTTGGGCACGAAGAAGTTCGGCACCTTGGCTGCCGCTTCCGGGCTCTTGAGCACATAGATGTCGTCGCGCTTGACGGGGGTGTTGAGCGGCGCTTCGAGTTCCTTCCAGTTGGGGAACAGCTCGTTCAGCGCGCGGGGCTCGAACACGGCGCCCGAGAGGATGTGGGCGCCCACTTCGGAACCCTTCTCGACCACACAGACGCTGATTTCCTGACCGGCGTCGGCGGCCTTCTGTTTCAGTCGGCATGCGGCGGACAGACCGGCAGGGCCGGCGCCGACGATGACGACGTCGAATTCCATAAATTCGCGTTCCACTATCGATCTCTCCTGAATCAAGGCTCTGGGCATTTTGTAGGTATTGGGATGGGCGTGCCCCCACCCAGTAAGAGCGGGGCGCATTATAGCTAGACCTGTTGCTATATCTAAACCCTTTATCCAACACAATACAAACGTTTGTTTGAATCGCCCGTAACCCTGATAGAATCGGGGTCCGCGGCTTATGAAGGGGTATTTTCGTGTATTGACCCGCCCGGTCGATGCGGTCAAGATACCTGCGGTTTTGCGGTCGCGTTGCGCTGGATGTAGTCGCAGATGGCGTGCACTACCGGCCAGGCCTGTCTGGCGACATTCCTATTCACCGGAGAAAAACGAGGAATCCATGAAGGTTCTTGTAGCTGTCAAACGAGTGGTTGACTATAACGTCAAGGTCCGCGTCAAGGCGGACAACTCCGGCGTCGATCTCGCCAACGTCAAAATGTCCATGAACCCCTTCTGCGAAATCGCCGTGGAAGAGGCCGTGCGCCTGAAAGAGAAAGGCGTCGTCACCGAGATCGTTGCGGTCTCCGTCGGCCCGACTGCCGCCCAGGAGCAACTGCGTACCGCGCTGGCTCTGGGTGCTGATCGCGCCATCCTCGTTGAAACCAACGAAGAACTGAGCTCCCTGGCTATCGCCAAGTCGCTGAAAGCCCTGGTCGACAAAGAGCAGCCGCAGCTGGTCATCCTCGGCAAGCAGGCCATCGACAGCGACAACAACCAGACCGGCCAGATGCTGGCTGCGCTGACCGGCTAC